>JAYTFM010000056.1:0-82852 GCA_043734425.1 Alphaproteobacteria bacterium | reverse complement strand
CTGATGACGAGGAATAGGCGCGCCGTTTCCCTCCCCTTCATGGGGAGGGCCGACTCGCTGAAAGGCGAGCGGGGTGGGGCGAGCGGCGCGGCGGCCTTCCCCACCCGTCTCGCGCCTTCGGCGCGATCCACCCTCCCCATGAAGGGGAGGGAAACGGCGCGCCTATTCCTCGTCATCAGATTGCTCATCGTCCGGCGCGAAGCCAGGTTCGGGGCCGGCAATCTGGCGCACTCCGACAATCTCAGCGCCCGGAAAGGCCGCCATCACTTCGCGTACAAACGGATCCTGCTCGACTTCGGCGCGAACCTCACGCTGCTCGCGTTTCTGCTTTTCCCAGAGGCTCTCGGCTCCGCCGCCACCCTGGGCGGTGAGGAACCAGCGCTCGCCGGTCCAATCCTTAAGCCGTCCGACCAGTCGCTGGGCCAGATTGGCTGGCGCGCCCGGCGCGGGCTCATATTCGATGGCGCCTGGCCGGAAGCTGATCGGCCGCATGAACCGTTCCACGTCCAGCTTGAGGGTGATGTCGCGCTTGGCCTCGATCAACGCCAGCAGGTCCGCAAAGCTCTGGAGGACCGGCGCCGGCTCTGCCGCCTGGGTGGCGGGAGCCGCCTGCCGCGCCACTGCCGCCGTGTAGCCGCCACCGCTTGCGCTCGCACTGCCGCCGGAAGATCCGCCCCCACCGGGCCCGCCCTGCGAAGCCGCCGGCGAAGCAGGGTCGCCGCTCTGCAGCCGCCTCAACGCTTCCTCAGGTCCCGGCAGGTCAGCCGCATAGGCCAGTCGGATCAGCGCCATGTCGACGGCGGCCGCCGCGTCGGGCGCCCGGCGCACCTCCTCGTGGGCTTTCAGCGTCAGCTGCCAGATGCGCGACAGGGTGCCGGCCGACACCGCCGCGCCCACCGCCGCCAGCCGCTGCGCCTGGTCCTTGGGCAGCACCAGGGCCTGCGGCCCGATGGCCTTGGCCACCGAGGCGCCGTGGGTGTGATCCAGCAGGTCCATCACCACCTGATCGGGGCTGGCGCCATAGCCGTAGAGCGCCCGGAAGGTCTCAATGGCCGCGCCTGCCTCCCCGCGCATCACCTGTTCGAACAGGCCGATGGTCTGAGCCCGGTCGGCCAGGCCCAGCATGTCGCGGATCGAGGCGGCGCTCACTGTGACGCCCGGATCGGCCTGGACGATGGCTTGGTCCAGCATCGACTGGCCGTCGCGGACGCTGCCCTCGGCGGCCCGGGCGATCAGCATCAGCCCTTCGGCTTCGACCCGCGCACCTTCGGCCTCGCAGATCATCTCCAGGTTTCCGACCAGCACGTCCGGCTCGACGCGGCGTAGGTCGAAACGCTGACAACGCGACAGGATGGTCACCGGCACCTTGCGGATCTCGGTGGTGGCGAAAATGAACTTGGCGTGCGGCGGCGGCTCTTCCAGCGTCTTCAGAAGTGAGGCGAACGCCGAGCCGGACAGCATGTGCACTTCGTCGATGATGTAGACTTTGTAGCGCCCCTCGATGGGTCCGTAGCGCACGCTTTCCAACAGGCTGCGCATGTTGTCGACACCGGTCTGGGTCGCGGCGTCCAGCTCCAGCACATCGATGTGACGGCCCTCGATGATCGAGCGGCAGTGCCGGCCTTCGTCGCGGAAGTCCACCGTCGGGGCGTGGACCGTCTCGGTCTCATAGTTGAACGCCCGCGCCAGCAGCCGTGCGGTGGTGGTCTTGCCGACCCCCCGCACGCCGGTCAGCATAAACGCGTGCGCGATCCGCCCAGAGGTGAAGGCGTTGCGCAGCGTCTTGACCATCGCCTCCTGGCCATAGAGGTCCTCGAAGGTGCGCGGCCGGTACTTACGGGCGATGACGGTGTAGGCGGCTGACGGATCGACCGCGCGCAGCGCCGGGGCGGGCGCTGCGCCAAACATGTCGATGGCGTTGGCGTCCGGCTCAGATGGCTCTGAATCATCGCCGATGAGGTCGTCGTCGCCCATGCCGCCATCTAACGGGACCAACGCCTCTCAGCAAAGCGCAGAAGTCAGAAAAGGGGGAGGGCTTGCCCTCCGAAGCCCGCCAGGGCGCAGGAGGGTGGAGACCGGACAACGACCCGGAGCAAATCTCGTTGTGGCTGCTGCCTTCCGGCTCTGACCAGGTTGGCGAGCACTCCGCCCGTCGCCGATCTCCGCGCGGGCATATGGCGGATCAGGGGCGCGGGGGCAAGAGGCCCCTACCCCGCCGCCTCAATCCGCGCCCGGTCGCGCTTGCTCCAGCGTCCGGCCAGGAAGAAGGCCGGGATGGCCAGCGCGGAGATGGCGACGAACACCAAGTTCGCAGTCGTATAGGGTTGGGCGTCGCCTGAATTGCGGAAGTGGTCGATCAACCAGCCCGCGCCGGTGATGCCGACGCCAAGGCCCAGGACGTTCAGGCACAGGATGTAGAAGGCCGTCACCGTCGCCCGGGCGCCGGGTGGCGAGAGTTCCTGCACGGTCGAGAATGTCGGGCCATAGAAAGCGGCCAGCTGGAACACGCCAAGGCCCATGCCGATCAGGAACAACGGAGATCCGGCCGGCGCCAGGCGATAGACGAAGGCCAATGGGACCAGCAGGATCATCAACCAGAACAGCATCATCGGCCGGCCGGTCTTGGTGTGGTGTTGCCACCAGTCGCCGATGAATCCGCCGAACAGGTTGCCGGCCACCCCGGCGACCACGGTGATATAGCCCGCGAGGCGGGCGATCTCGGCCCGCTCATAGCCCCGCTCGGCGACGAACCAGAGCTGATCAAACTGCGCCGCGCCGACGGCAAAGTGCAAGGCGACCCCACCGGCCATGGTCGCCGCCAGGGCTGGCGAGCGCATCATCGCTGTGCTCAGAAGGCCGATCTGCGCGGCGAACCCGAGGCCCTTGGGATGATGCGCCTCACGCATCGGGCGGGGCTCACGCACGAACAGGAAGGCCAGTGAAAGCAGAAGGCCAGTCGCGCCAATCGCATAGAAGCAGTTGCGCCAGCCGATCGCCGGACCCAGGTAGCCGGCGATCAACAGGCCCAGCCCGGCGCCGATGGGCACGCCCATATAGTAGATGCCGCTGGCCAGCCCCATCCGCGCGCTGGGCACCCGGTCGGCCAGCAGTGACATGGCTGAGGGCGTCAATGCCGACTCGCCAACCCCGATCAGCGCCCGGGGAATGGCCAGCGAGATGAACCCGCGCGCCGCGCCGGACGCCGCCGTCAGCAGGCTCCACAGCGCAATGGCCCCGGCGATCAGCCGCGGTCGGTGGGTCAGGTCGGCCAGCATCCCCATAAACAGGCCCGCCACCGCGTAGAAGATCAGGAACACCAACCCGGTCAGCAGTCCGAATTGGGTGTCGGTCAGCTGCAGCTCGGGCTTCAGGAAATTGGCGAAACTGGCCAGCAGATTGCGGTCCACGAAGTTCAGGGCATTGGTGCAGGTCAGCAGCGTCAACAGCCCGATGGGCAGCGCCGCTGTTGCCGCTGCCGGTGTTCCGGCGGCGTTGTCTCCGTCCCGCATGGTCGTTTCCCCTCAAGCGCTCACCGGCGCCATTGGCCCGCATCATGACGGCTCCGTGCGGCCTGTCCACCAGCCTGCCGCAAGGGCGCTCCGAATGGGGAATGTTTGACGCCGCCGCCCGCGTGTCACAACGTCACGCCAAGAGTTGGGGAAATGCACAGATGCACACGTCAAAGTCAGCCCGGCGCTTCGGCGCCGTCATGGCCGCCTTCACCCTGTTGCTCGGCTTTGCGCCCGCCGCCCTGGCTGCAGCCAGCGGCGAGACGCTCTACAACACCCGCTGCAAGGGCTGTCACGAGCCGCCGCAGGGCCGCGCGCCCAGCCGTGAGCAACTGGCCTTCCGAGCCCCGGCCGAGATCGTCGCGGCCATGACCGACGGGGCGATGTATTCCATGGCCTTGGGTCTCAGCGCCGCTGAGCGGGCGGCCATCGCCGGGTTCCTGACCGCCAAGGACGGGGGGCCTAGCCACGCGGCGACGATTGCCCCGGTCGACACGCCTTGCACCGCGCACCCGCCGATCCGCCCAACCCGTTCCGACTGGCTGGGCGCGGGCGGGCAACTGACCAACCCACGCTATCAGGCCAATCCGGGCTTCCAGGCCGCCGACGTGCCCCGGTTGAAGGTCAAGTGGGCGTTCTCCCTCAGCCATGCCAACAGCCAGCCGGTGGTGGTCGGCGACTGGCTGTGGATCGCCGGCTCGGGCCATCTCTACGCCCTGGATACCCACACCGGCTGCGTTCACTGGCGGGTCGATGGCGTTCCGTCCCGCCCGACACCCAGCCCGATCAAGACGGCGATCTCGCCCAGCGGCTGGGCGGTGATCATCGGCCAGCGGGATCGGGTGGTGAAGGCGTTTGACGCGGCCAGCGGCAAGCTCCTCTGGGCCAGCGCCGTGCTCGACGATCACCGCGCTTCCGGCATCACCGGCTCGCCGATCGTAGCGGCCGGCCAGGTGTTCGTGCCGATCACCTCGCTGGAGGAAGGCGCCTCCAGCGCCGCCAGCTATCCCTGCTGTTCGTTCCGCGGCGCCCTGGTCGCACTGGACCTGGCGACCGGCAAGACTCAGTGGAAGTCGCGCACCATCACCGAGCCGATGGCGCCGATCCGGGTCAATTCCGTCGGCGTCCAGATGAGCGGCCCGGCCGGCGCGGCGGTCTGGTCCCAGCCCACCGTCGATCTGAAGCGCGGCCTTGTCTATGTGGCCACCGGCGATTCCTACACCGACGCCAAGACGACGGGCGCCGACGCGATCCAGGCCTATGAGATGAAGACCGGCAAGCTGCGCTGGAACCATCAGGTCACCGCCGACGACAACTTCGTGGTCAGCTGTTATTCGCCGGGCGCCGCCGCCGCCAACTGTCCCGAGACCGAGGGGCCGGACTATGACTTCGGCGCCTCACCGATCCTGTTCACCCTGGCCGGCGGCAAACAGGTTCTGCTGTCCGGCCAGAAGTCCGGCATCGCCTATGGCATGGATCCGGGCACCGGCAAGCTGATCTGGAAGACCACCGTCGGGGACGGCAGCCCGCTTGGGGGGATTGAGTGGGGCATGGGCGCCGACACCCGGCGGCTTTATGCGACCAACTCAGACTCCATGCCGCTGCTGGCCACCGCAGCGCGCAAGCTCGGCCCGTTCTTCCCCAGCTACAAGATCGGGCCCGCCAAGCCGGGGTTGACCGCGCTGGACCCCGCCACCGGCCGGATCCTCTGGCATGTCGCCACGCCCACGGACCCCTGCGGCTACGCGGCCCACAGCGAGCTTCCGGCCTGCATCGCCACCAATTCCGGCGCGCCAGCGGTGATGCCCGGCGTGGTGTTCGCCGGGGCCATCGACGGCTGGTTCCGGGCCTATGACTCCGCGACCGGCAAGGTGCTGTGGAAGTTCGACACTGCCGCCCAGACCTATGCCACCGTCAACGGCGTTGCGGCCCAGCCCGGCGGCGGGATGGACGGCAACGGCCCGACCCTGGCCGGCGGTATGGTCTTCGCCACCTCCGGCTGGGACGGCGGCTCCAGCTACGGCTCGACCGGGGTCGGCTACAATGTGCTGCTGGCGTTCAGCCTGGACGGCCGATAGCCCCTACGCACCGAACCGCCGGTTCAGCTTGCGCATGCCGCCGATCCAGCGGCCGTAGTCGTTGGTTTTGTTGCGCATATAGTCCAGCACCTCAGGGTGCGGCAGGATCAGGAACTGTTCGGCCTCGATGGCGCGGACCACCGACTCGGCCAGCACCTCAGGCTCCATCAGCCCGTCGATCGAGGCCACCCCGTCCGGGTTGCCAGCGGTCATGGCGGTGCGCACCGCCTGGGGGCACAGCACCGAGACCTTGATGCCCTGATCGCCGTGGGTGATGGCCAGCCATTCGGCCAGGCCGACCGCCGCGTGCTTGGTCACCGCATAGGGCGCTGAGCCGATCTGCGAGAGCAGGCCCGCCGCCGAGGCGGTGTTGAGCAGATACCCGCCGCCCCGCGCCACCATCCGCGGCACCAGATGCCGCGCCGCCCAGACGTGGGCCATGACGTTGATGTCCCAGATCCGCTGCCAGTCCTTGTCCGGCGTCTCGGCCCCGCCGCCGACCCCGATGCCGGCGTTGGAGCAGAAGAGGTCGATGGGGCCGTGGTCCGCCTCAACGGTCTCGATGAGCGCAGCGATCTCGGCCTCGTGGGACACGTCGACCTTGAAGGCCACGCCACCGATGCCGGCCGCCGTCGCCTTGGCGCCGGGTTCGTCCCGGTCGGCGCAGACCACCAGCCTGGCGCCCTCAGCATGGAAGCGCTGGGCCAGAGCCCGCCCGATGCCGCTGGCTGCGCCGGTGACGACGATGATGCGGTCTTTGAGGTCCATGGCGGCGAGGCTCCCTGATGGCTTTGTCGGGTGATGACATAGCCGCCCGGCCGGCGCCACTTCCGATGCGGGGCAAGGCTCGGGGCGCCGAATTTAGACCCGGATATGGACTGTCTAAATGTCGCAGATTTAGTCAGATTTCGCGATGTTGAGTCTAAACCGGCGAGGGTGCGGCACGGGCGGGGGTCGAGCGTTCCCGACTGTCTGGCTCTCACATGTCAAAGACTGAAGCGTAGATCGTTCCTGGTTCGTTCAGTTTCCCACAGATGTGGTGAAAAGGCGAATCTGACGCGCTGCTGCGCCAGACCGCCTGCGGAAACGATCCTGATACTTCCGCGCCGGACACGCGGGCGGGATGGGTCCTAGAGATTGTCCACGGATGGACACGGAGGCACACGGATTGCGGCCGCGGGCGTTCGGTGTGGTGTCAGCGAAACAATGAGGCAGTCGGGGGGTCAGTGCTTGGACGACCCCGTGCCCTTCTCGTTTATCGCCATGCCCTTGTAGCTGATGGTTAGGCCGGTGGCGTCGCAGTGGGTGATGACAGCGTCCTGTAGCGCATAGTCGGCGCCTGGATTGCGGCCGCCGCTGATGACCACGCCTTTGATCGGAGACCCATCAACTGGGCAGACGCCGCCGGGACCGGGGCTTCCTGACGACCGGATTCGTAGAGCGAGCGTCACGCTGCCGGGGCCGGCGGAATTGGCGACCCGATCGCTGAGGTCGAGCCCGGCAGGATTGGCGGGGCGTTGGGCGCTGTCGGCGCACACGTCACTGCACTCAGCGAAGGTTGGGCCGGCCTTGGGCGTCCAATCGGCGCGGGACAGTTGATAGGGTCCTTGGCTTGAAGCGGGCATTTTGATCCGAGGACTATTGTCTCCCCAGGAAAACACCAAGCCGTTGTCGGCGACGTCGCCCTGTGAAGTCACGCCAAGCGCCCGATCATTCTTGATGTTCGACTTGGTTTTGACCTTTTGTTTTGTGTCGGCGGCAGAAACAGAGGCCACAGCGAGGATCGCCGCCATCAGAGTAAGCCCAATGAATTTGCGCATGGCCCGTCTCCCTGCCTGTTTGGTTTGTTGTAAGCGCAAGCTGAACGCCGCCCTATGAACCCTGGCTGAACCTGAGGTCCCGCCAGTGTTTCGTCCAAGCCCGTGGCGGAAGTCGTATTTTCCGGCTTTTCTGCTTCTATAATCCCCGCACGGAGGATCTCGCCGCCAGATGCCGACATCAGCAGATAGGGTTGTGCAGTCGAAACGCGGCCGTCGCCGGCGCGGGTGGCTGTTGCTGGCGGGTCTGGTCGTTGGCGTCGTGGTTTGGGGAATCCGTCGACGGGGACTCCGTCGACACGATACCCATTGACCCGCGCACCACCGGCCGTCGTCGCCCAGCGCTTTCGTCGCCGGGGCGTCCTTGGTGTTTCCCTTGCGGCGGTTGGATCGCCAGACGATCCGCCGGCGACGCGCCGCTGGGCGTGGTCGCCCGCGCCTGTGGGGCTAGCGACAAGACGCGGCGGGCGACGTTGGCGCGCCGGGCAGGCTGAGGGCTGCGGCCGACCCGGAAGAACGGTCAAGCCGCTTGCTTGCGCGGGGCGGCCTTCTTCACACGAATCTCGACCTGCCGCCCTGCCCTGGCCAGCATCATCGCCAGGTGATCCAATCCGAACAGGTTGAACTTACCGCGCACGAGATCGGAAATGCGCGGCTGCGTTACGCCCAGGCGCTTCGCCGCCTCGGCCTGGGTCCAGCCTTGTGCCTTGATGTGATCGGCTAGAGCGATCATGAGATCGGCCCTCGCCTTCAGGACGGCAACTTCTTCAGGCGTGTCAGTGATCGCATCCCAAGCCGTGGCGAACGTCTTTCCGGTAACAGTCATTGACGTCTTTCCTCTAAGAGTTCCTTGAGCCGTTTCCGGCTTAGTTCAATATCTCTCACCGCCGTCTGCTGTGACCTTTTGTTAAAGCAATGAAGGACGTAAACCGCCTCCAGAAACTTGGCGATTTAGATCAGTCGAAACGCGCCGGCTTCGTCCCTCACGCGAATTTCCCGAACGCCCGGGCCAATCGTCGGCATCGGTTTCCAGTCGTCAGGGTCCCGTCCGATTTGCACCATGTACAGGGCGAACCCCGCACTACGCCTCGCATCCTCCGGGAAGGTCGTCAGAACGTCGTGAGAATCGCCAAGGAAACGCAGGGGCTTGGGTGGTTTGGACACCGAAAAAATATATAAGCATTCGCATTACTGTCAATGAATCGAATCCGGCGACGCGATACCCGCTGCCCTCTTGCCACCGGCCGTCGTCGCCCAGGGCCTTTGTCGTCTTGGCGAGCTTGGTGTCTGCCTCGCGGCAGTTGGGTCGCCAACCCGACCGCCGGGGCGGAAACCCCTTCCCGCCTTCGCCAAGGCTACGCCGGGCAAGCCGGCGCGGAGTTTATCCTCTGGCCGGCCTATGGCCGGTCCCGGGGGCGCCACCTCCCCCTCAACGCGCGCAATGCGCGCTGGGCGAGGAACTTTCTCATTGCTTCGCCGGGAGCGCCGGCCCGCCCTCGCCAAGCGTCCGACGCACCAGCTCCGGTTGCTCGGCGATCACCGCCAGATAGGCCAGCATGGCGCTGTCGGCGCGCCGGCGGCCTTGCTCCAGGTCGCGCAGGCGGCCCAGGTTGATGTGGAAGGTCTTGGCGAACGACGCCTGACTGAGGCCGGTATGTCCGCGCACCGAACGCACGCGCTGAGCGACCTCCAGACGCTCCAGTTCGACCGGCGTCAGCGGGGGGTTGTCCGCATCATCGGCCGCCGCCGCCGTCAGTTCGGCGTCAGACATGGCGTCAAGCCGCGCCGCGTCGGCCGGACTCAATTGCGGGAGACTATTCGGGTCGAGCGTGTGGCGAACCATAGCGTTGCGCCTCCTTGGCGTTGCAGCGTCGCGCTGAGATCAGCCGAATGCGTCCCATCCGGCGGACATAGACCACCGCGTAGAGCCGCCCTTCAATGGCGCCCACAATCTTGCGGCGGCTCTCGCCATCCACCGTCCGGCTGACATCGAAATCGACCGCTGTGTCGTCGAGAAACACCCGTGCCGCATAGCTGAACGGGACGCTGTGCTTGGCGAGATTCTGCCTCGCCTTGGCCTCGTCCCACTCGAAGTCGGCATGTCTGTTCACGAGGTCCTATACGGCATTCCCGCAGTAATGTCTACGGCGTTCCCGTATCTGAACGCTATACCTACTGCGCCCGCCAGGGCTCGATCACCTCGAGCGGCAAGCCCCCGAAATCCCGGGTGTTGCGGGTAGCGAGGGCGGCGCCAGCGACGGCGGCGATGCCGGCGATCATCATGTCTGAGGGTGGGCTGGACAGTCCCGCCGCCTCGCGCATCGCCCGCAGCCGACCGGCCGCGCGTGCGGCGGCGTCATCAAGCGGCAGCACGGTCAGGGCAGCGACGAGGGTTTCAAAGCTCGCAAACAGAGCGCTTCGGCGCTGGCCCACCGGGAGGCGCTGCAGCCCGAACTCGATCTCAGCGACGGTGACGGCTGTGGTGGTCAGCGACTGATCGCCAAGCCCGCCCAGCCATCGATAGACTTGCGGATCGGGAGAGGGCTTCATCAGCTCGGAGACCACATTGGTGTCGAGGACGATCACCCGTTGTCCTCGAACTCCGGGGCTGCGCGATCACCGTCGCGGCGCGGGATCTCCAGCAGGACGCCGTCGTCGCCCTGGAACAATTGCCGCGACAGATCCCACAGCCCGGCGCCGGTGAGGCTGCCGACCGCCCGACGCAGGATGCCGCGCGCCTCTTCCTCCATGGAATGGCCATTCTGTGCGGCGCGCACCCGCAGCCGCTCTTTGACGCTGTCCTCGAGGTCGCGGATCGTGAGGCTGGCCATGGTGCGGCGTCCGTTGTGAGGCTGGAGTTTGCGTCGGTGAGATCATTGATGTCAATGATTTCGTTGGATGCACAGAGTGATGTGGCGCCGCGAGGGCTGCGGCGACAGACCAAGCTTTCTTACGACGGGCTGCGCCGTCAGGTTGTTCAACCCTCGGCGTCGTCAGTCGGTATCGTGTCGACGCTTTCCTGCACGCCAATCCGACACCGATATCTCGACAGCAGATTCCACATCCTCGACGCGTCCGCGCCGCGAAGGCATCACGCAGTGTTCGACCTCGAGTTTGGTATCAAGGTGACGGCGCGCTTTATTCGATCAGAGGCCTTGGCAACCGCTCGGCATCGCGCGGCTTCAGTGCACCATCACCATAAAACACATGCCTGCGCTCACCGCACGGCGAACCCCACCAGCACGGTGGCGAGGATGAGCAGCGCGACGCCAGCCAGGAAGATGCGATCGGCCCATACCCCCTGCCAGTCGTGGGCCGCATCGTTGCGGATCACCACAAAGGAGTTGAACGTGCTGATCAGGAACATCAGCGCAGCCACCCAGGCCACCTCGTCGCCGAGCGATCTCGCGCCAAAGTTCGTCAGCCGCAGGGCGGTGATCAATCCAAGGCAGATGCCCAGAAGGTTTGTGGAGGCGTTGAGGATGTGGGGGTGACGGTTCAAGACGGGGTACTCTCAGGCGATGGGTTGGGCCGCTCTGCCGGCATCCCCGCACCCTTTTCGACGGGTCGCGGTCAGGCCCACCTACGTCGGCGGTGGCCGCGCAATCCGTTCAGCCCGCTTACTTCGCTGTAATGCCAAGGGCGTCTTCCGTAGCAATGTCTACGGCGTTCCCGTAGCCGTGCTCAGCGCCTTACAGCCCCCGCCAAGGATCGATCACGTCGCACCGACTTCGTTTCCAAGGAGGATGGGCCTACCTCAATTACCCGATGTCACCGTAATGTTGTCACCGTAACTAACCATCCGTGCACTTGGCGACTCGCCACTGGGGTGCTGCGTGTTATGGCTAAGCATCGTCGGCGACACCGAGGGGCGCCCTGCGGCCGAGAGCTTGGACTTCGGCCAAGGCTCCCGCCTGTGTGCGTGGAGATCAATAATGCCAGTGAGCACGACCCCGTTTCGTGAATTCTACGAGGCGAATCCAGATGCTGTCGTCGTGGTTGACCAAGCCGGCCACATCAACTTCGCCAATAGTCGCGTCGAGGCTGTGTTGGGTTACCTGCCCGAGGAACTACTTGGCAAACCCCATAGCGTTCTTATTCCGGAACGCTTCAGAGGCCCTCATGCGGGTTATATGGCCGGGTTCATGAGCAACCCCAGTTCACGCATGATGGGTGAAGCACTGGAATTGGCCGCCCTTCGGAAGGACGGCAGCGAATTCCGGGTCGAGATCAGCCTAAGCCCGTATCCGGCGCCGGGCGGAATAATTGTGATCGCCGCGCTACGCGACATCACGACCAAGGACCTCAAGAAGGAGGTCCTGCAATCTGAAAATTCTGACTTAAGGGACTTGCTGGGACAGGCCAGAATCGACGTTGCGCGCCTCCTGGCGAAGGTGGGGCTTGATGCCACAGAACACGAGACCGCCACTCGGTTGCAGCGGCTTTTATTGGAGGAGTTGCATCATCGCGTGAAGAACATGCTGGCGACCGTCATGGCGATCACGTCGCAGAGCTTGCGGACTGCGGGAAGCGTGGAACAAGGCAGATCGGCCATCGAAAGCCGCCTGACTGCGATGAGCAGGGCGCAAGATCTGCTGCTCCGCGCAAACGAGGGCGGCGCGCAATTGATCGACGTCATCAGCGGCGCAATCAAACCCTTCGACACCCCTGACGTTCGGCGGATTGTCATTCAGGACACGCTGATCGAGATCGGCCCGGAGGCGGTCCTTCCCCTCACATTGTCGCTCAACGAGCTATGCACGAACGCGGTCAAATACGGTGCGTTGTCCAACGAGACAGGCGGTATCGAAATCGCCTCGAAGGTCGATGAAGAGACGCAGCTATTCACACTGAGGTGGACCGAAACGGGCGGCCCGGCAGTCCAGGAGCCCACTCAGCACAGTTTTGGCACGCGCCTGCTCGGGGCCTTGGCTACCCAACTTCATGGTGAGGTTCGACTGAGATATGCGCCGGCAGGGGTCGAATACGAACTCAACATTCCCCTCGCCCTCATCAGAGCGCTCCCAAGCACTTGAAATCGGCGCCCCGGCCAAGATAAGCGACCCGTCCTCTACGGTTGCCGTGACACTGTATGAAGTGGAGTGGCGTTGAATTCTATTTCGATCTGGGTGTCAGGCTAATTTCATACCGTGTTACCTTGATTTACGCGGTGTCGTGATGCTGCGAGGACGGCCGGTGACAGGCCAAACCTTCTGACGACGGGCTGAGCCGTCAGGCTGTTCAACCCTCGGCGCGGCCCATCTGTCGTCGCTTTCAGCCCGAAGGAGGCTTTCCCGGGTTGCTCGATCTGGCTCCCGGAATTCGTCGGAATGCTGTTGGGTAATGTCGATTGGGTTGAGGTTCGAAATTCTCCAGAACTACCCTGATGCCAGCCCTCCACCGCACCTTGACCCCCGTCCGCCGCCCGGTCTTACTGCCAGCTGCGGAGGGCGATGTGGCTCTACGACTTATTTCACTGCTGATCGGGTTGGGGCTGGCGTTGGCGACCGGCGCGCAGGCCGCCAGCTTTGCCGGGGTGAATGGCGCGGTGATCGCCCTTACGCCCCCCGCCGGCTATTGCCTGCTGGACCGCGCCGACGCGCGCTATCAAGACCTATGGGATGACTTCGGCGCTGGGCCGTCGACCCGGGCTATCTTTGCGCTGTGCGAGGCCGGCCGGGTCCGGCCGCAGCGGCCGGAGCGGGCCGGCTTTATCCGGGCGATGCAGCAGAATCCGGAATTTCCGGCCTCCGACAACTGGCGCTCGGAGTGGCTGCTTCACGTGTTCCCGCCGCTGGCGACGGCGCTGAGCGTGGTGGCGCTGGACCGGCGCGATGGCGCGGCCCTTTACTATCACCGGATCCTCAGTCCGGCCGATGGCGCGTTCGGCGACACGCGGATCGAGGCGACGGCGATCACCATCGTCAAGAATACCCCCCTGGAGATCACCGCCGTCCGGATGGTGGAATCTGGCGATGCGGCGGGGGGCGCGGCGGCGCTGGACGAGGCGCGCGCGCTTCGTCACGACCTGCTGGCGCAATTCGGCAAGGCGAACGGGGTGGATTTCGACCACGTTGTCACCTCTGGCCAGGCGCGATCGGCCATCGCGCTGGCGGCCGCCGCGTTCGTCGATGTGGCCGGCGCGATCCTGATGCTGACCCTGGCGGTGCGGCGGCTGTGGGTTCGCGCCGCGCTGGCCGCCGTGCTGGCCGTGGCCGGCGTGCTGATCTATCGAGCCGCCCCCGGCGCGGGAACTCTGACCGCCAGACCGCTGTGGGATATAGGTCTGTGGGCCGCAGCCGCGGTGGTGTTCGCGGCCCTGGCCAGCGGGCTCTGGCCGGTTCTGAACCTGGTGCGCCTGAGGGGCGTGGGGCTGGCCGACCGGATGCGGACCACGCTGGTCTCGGCGAACTGGCCCCCCTCAACTCCCTCTTCGGCGATGGGAGGGACGACGACGGCCGACTTCACCAAGCGATGGTTCGTCACCGTCGCGGCCGCCACCGGCGGGGTGGTGTTCGCCATGCTGGGCCACGAGGCGTTTGTCGAGGAGCTGACCTCGGCGTTTGGTCCCAGCCGGATCGTCTTCACGCTGCTCGCCACCATCGTCTCGATCACCCTGATCGGCCCGGTCGAGGAGTTCATTTTCGGCTCGCGGGTCGCCGTTCAGAAGGTCGCGCCAGATGCGTCGGCGCCTGCCCATGGCGAGGCGGGCAGCCGCTTTGAGCAACTGCTGGGCCTGATGTCGCCCCGCGCGCTGGGGCGCTTTGCCCTGGTGCTGGTGTTCATGCTGATGCTGACAGTGATGCACGGGGCCATCGAGGCGCGGGTCCACAACAGCCAGGGCGAGGACATCACCACCATGCTGGAGGCCAGCGTCGGCCCGGCGATCATCACCTACTATTGGTGCGCGGCCTTGCAGCACGGGGTGGCGTCGGTCGCCCGGCGCGCCGGATTCGCCGCCGCCCTGGCCGGCCTGCTGACGTTCGGGATTCCCAACGCCCTGGTGCATGTCGCTGACGCCGTGACCCTGCTGGCCGTCCCGGTGCCCTGGATGAACGGGGGCCAGCCCGACCTGGCGAAGGGCCTGCTGGCCGTCACCGCGCCGGTGCAGGTGGTGTTCAGCGTGCTCGCCTTTGGGACCGTGGCATTCGCCGGCGGCGCGGTCATCGACATCGCTCTGCGCCGGCGGCTGACCCCCATGGCGACGGTGGCGCTGATCGGTGGCGTGCTGATCGCTCTGGTCCTGGCCTTCGAGACGTTCATCGCGTTGCTGGGACTGGGGCATACGCCGCTGTTTGGACCCGATGAGCTGGACGCCGCCAAGACGACGCTGCTGGCGCTGGCCGGCTGGCTGGTCGGCCTGGTGGTCAGCGGCTTTCCGACGGTGCTGCAATCTGGCGCACGGCGCGCGGGGGCGCTGGCGTGACGGCGCAATTCCGGAGCGCCAACGCCATCCAGTCCGCTGTGCGGCCGCTCGCCCCCTCCACCCCCCGCTCGGAGCCTGCCCTCGGGTCGACCTTCGGTCGAGCCCGGGGCGACCTGACGGTCCTCGGCGGGCGGTCCCCCTCCCGCCGCTTCGCGGGTGAGGTAGGATCGGCGCCTACCCATCGGCCTTCGCATTGGCCGCCAGCATCGCGTCGATCTCGCTGGCGGCGTGGCGTTCGGCCAGGGACTTGTCGCCGGCCCGGTTGACGAGCTGGCCGCGTTTGACGGCCGTGCGGGCGCCGATCTGGGCGGTCCAGCGTTGGACGTTTTTGTAGCTCTGAACGTCCAGGAACTCGCCGGACTCGTAGGCCATGCCCTTGGCCACCAGGCCATACCAGGGCCAGACGGCGATGTCGGCGATGGTGTAGTCGCCGCCGCCCAGGTACTCGCTCTCAGCCAGCCGGCGGTCCAGCACATCCAGCTGGCGCTTCACCTCCATGGCGAAGCGGTCGATGGCGTATTCGATCTTGAACGGCGCATAGGCGTAGAAGTGGCCGAAGCCGCCGCCGAGGTAGGGGGCTGAGCCCATCTGCCACATCAGCCAGGACAGGCACTCGGCCCGCGCCGCCGGCTCGGTGGGCAGCAATTCTCCGAACTTTTCGGCCAGATGGATCAGGATCGCGGCGCTCTCGAAAATGCGGATCGGCGTTGGCCCGGAGCGGTCCATCAGGGCCGGGATCTTGGAGTTGGGGTTGATAGCCACGAAGCCCGACCCGAACTGATCGCCGGCCCCGATGTTGATCAGCCAGGCGTCATACTCCGCGCCCGTATGGCCCAGGGCCAGCAGCTCCTCGAACATCACCGTGACTTTGACGCCGTTGGGCGTGCCCAGCGAATAGAGCTGGAAGGGGTGCTTGCCGATCGGCAGCTCCTTGTCGCTGGTCGGGCCGGCGATCGGGCGGTTGATGGCGGCGAAGCGGCCGCCGCTCTCCTTGTCCCAGGTCCAGACCTTGGGCGGCGTGTAGTCGGCCGGGTGATTGGGGGGCGCGGGTTTCGCGTCGTCGGCCATGGCGAGCTCCTGGATCTAGTGGTCGCCAACGATTTGGACGATGCGGCGGGATTTGGCGAGTCCTGCGCACGAGGATGGGCATCTCGCGTTTGGGCTTGGCGCAAAGCCGCACTATGAACGTCGGCATGGCTCTTTCCTTCTTCCAGAACACCTTCGCCGGCAACCCGCTCAACCGGGCCAGCGACCGACGTGGCGACGCCGAATGGCTGGCTGAGCAATTGGACTCCTCCGAGAGCCTGGGCATCGCCATCTGGAATGGCCGCCCGCTGGTCGAGAAATCCAAGACCGGCGGCCGGCAAATCGCCTATCTGCCGGCCAAGCTGGTCGGCGAACTGGCCGGCGGGACAGAGCATCTGCTGTTCATGGGCCTGTGGCAGGACACGGCGGTGTTCGCGGTCGACCTGGACGGGTCCAACGATCCGGTGGCCGGGCCGCTGGAGGGCCTGGGCGAGTTCATGGACCTGCGGGTGATTTCCATGCAACTGCCGGACACCGACGCGGCAATCCTGGCCACCGCCAAGCAGATGTTTGAGTGGCGGCGGCGCCATCGCCACTGCGCCAACTGCGGCCAGCCCAGCGAGGCGCGGGAGGGCGGCTGGAAGCGGGTCTGCCCGTCCTGCGAGGTCGAACACTTCCCGCGCACAGATCCTGTGGTGATCATGCTGGCCTATCACGGGGAGCGCTGCATGCTGGGCCGCCAGGAAATCTGGCCGAAGGGCATGTTCTCGGCCCTGGCCGGGTTCCTGGAACCGGGCGAAAGCATCGAGGAGGCCTGCGCGCGGGAGCTGAACGAGGAGGCCGGTCTGCGCACCCGCCAGGTCCGCTATCACTCCACCCAGCCCTGGCCCTATCCATCATCGCTGATGATCGGCCTGATCGCCGAGGTCGAGGATGATGAGGGTACGCCCGACCAGACCGAACTGTCGGAAGTCCGCTGGTTCACGCGGGAGGAGGCCAAGCGGCTTTTGGCCGGCGAGATCGAAGGCACCTTCTGTCCCCAACCGATGGCCATCGCCCACCAGTTGATCCGGGCGTGGGCGGAGGAGAGTTAGAGGGCTTGTTCCCAATTGTGGAACATGCTAGATATTGCCTATGCAGGTCATCGCCAAGCGGACGCTGATCCAGTTCTGGGAACGGCATCCGCAGGCTGAGCGGTCGCTGAGGGCTTGGTATGGCGTGGTCAGCAGGGCGAACTGGAGCGGGCCGACGGATGTTAAGGCAGCGTTCGGCGCGAGCGTCGACTTCGTGGCCGACAACCGGATCGTCTTCGATATCGCGGGCAACAAATACCGGTTGGTCGTTCACGTGGCCTACGCCTACCGGCGGGTGCTGATCAAGTTCGTGGGAACCCATGCGGCGTACGACCGCATCGATGTGGAGACGGTGTGATGGACGTTCGCGCGCTGCATGACGAAGTCGACTACGACTGGGCCCTGGCCGAGATCGCGCCTTACTTCGAGGCGCCGCCAGCGCGCGGCAGCGCTGCGGCCGACAGGTTTGACGTATTGGCTGACCTGATCGAAGCCTATGAGCGCCGCCATTGGCCGATCAAACAGGCCGAACCCTTGGACGCCATTCGCTATGTGATGGACCTGAAGGGCCTGACCCAGACGGACTTAGCCAAGCTGTTGGGATCGCGGTCACGCGCCTCGGAGGTCCTGAACGGCCAACGCGGGCTGACCCCGGCCATGATGACCAAGCTGCACGATCAGTGGGGTGTGCCCGCTGAGAGCCTCTTGCCTGCCCGCTAACCGCCCCGCTGGTCCCTTGACCGCGCCAGCACCGCCTCGCGGCGGCCGGCGATCTCTGCGCCGGTGTTGCGGCCGAAGCCGCCTTCGATGGCGTGACGATGGTGGACGCGGCGGCCCTCGTTGACTGGAACGCCCATGCTCTCGTCCCAGTCGGCGCGCAGGGTGGTGACCATGTCGCGGGGCTGTTCGGCGATGGCTTCGGCGATGCGAAGCGTGAAGGCCAGCAGCTCGTCGTGCGGAACCAGGTGGTTGGCGAGACCGATGCGCAGGGCGGTCGCCGCGTCCACGAAGTCGCCGCTGAGCGAGATCTGCCGCGCCCAGGCCATGCCGACCCGCCGGGGCAGGTCGACCACCACCGGGCCGGGATAGACCCCGACCCTAAGGTGGGTGTCGGCGAAGGTCGCGCGTTCAGACGCGATGATGAAGTCGCAGAGCAGCGCCACTTCGAAGCCGCCGGTCACCGCCGCGCCATTGACCGCGGCGATCATCGGGATCGCCGAGGCGCTGAGCGCCTGGGTGTAGGAGGGCAGCAGGGCCAGGGTCTCGACGCCCAGGTTGCGCAGGTCCAGGCCCGCGCAGAAGGCCGGATCGGCGCCGGTGATGACGATGCAGCCGGCGTCCTGGCTGGCGGCGACCGCGTCGCACAGGCCCTGGGACAGGGCGGCGTTGATGGCGTTGCGGGCCTGCGGCCGGTTGAGGGTGATCAGGGCGACCTTGCCCCGGCGTTCAAGCTGGACGACGTTTTCGCTCATGGGGTGTCCTTTGCTCTAGCGGCTGCGGAACGGGTCGGCGGGATAGACGCCGAGGATTTCGAACTTCTCACAGAAAAACTTCAGCTCATCGAAGGCCAGGGCCAGGCCGCGATCCTCGGGCCGGCCATCGACCTCGGAATAGAAGAACGTCGCGGTGAAGGCGCCGTTCTCCATATAGCTCTCCAGCTTGGTCATGTTGACGCCGTTGGTGGCGAAGCCGCCCATGGCCTTGTAGAGCGCGGCCGGCAGGTTGCGGACCCGGAACACGAAGCTCGTGACGCACGGCGTGGTGAACGGCGGCGGCTCGGGCGTCTTGTCGGCGGTCATCACCAGGAAGCGGGTGGTGTTGTGGTGCTCGTCCTCGATGTCACGGGCCAGGATCTCCAGGCCGTAGATCTCGGCGGCGAGCGCTGGGGCGATGGCGGCGCGGGTCGGATCCGGGCGCTCGGCCAGCAGCTTGGCCGCACCGGCGGTGTCGCCGACCGATTCGGTCCTGAGCTTCAGCCGGCGGATGGTCTTGCGGCATTGGCCGAGCGCGATGGCCATGCTCTGGACGCTCTTGAGGTCCTCCAGCTTGACGCCGGGATTGGCCATCAGCTGGAAGTGGATCGGCTTGAACCGCTCGCCGACGATCTTCAGGCCCGACGAGGGGAGCAGGTGATGCACGTCGGCCACGCGGCCGGCGATGGAGTTCTCCACCGGGATCATGGCCAGGCCGCAGTCGCCAGATTTCACCGCCTCGAACGCCTCCTCGAAGGTCGCGTGCGGGACGGGCTCAAAGTCTGGGAAGGCGGTGCGGCAGGCCTCGTGGCTGTTGGCGCCCAGTTCGCCCTGGAAGGCGATGCGTTCCGTCATCTGAGGTCCCCTGCATAGGACCTGGCGCGCGCCAGGTCGGCCGGGCTGTCGACGGAAAGCGGCGCCCCGTCAATCACCGCGGCCCAGATGCTGAGGCCCAGCTCCAGCGCCCGAAGCTGCTCAAGTCGCTCGCGTTGCTCCAGCGGCGACGGCGGCGCGGCCGTAAACCCCTCCAGCGCCGCACGCCGATAGCCGTAGACGCCGTGATGCAGCCAGACCGGACCTTCGCCATATAGCGTCGATCGGGTGAAGTAGAGGCAGCGGGCCGTTTCACCGTCTGGCTCGAGCGCAGCGATCACCTTGGGCAGATCCGGGTTCGTGCGGTCTGCGGGCGAGGTCTCCACGCCCATCAGCGTGGCGATGTCGCAGGCGGGTCGCGCCGCCAGCAGGCCGGTGATCGCGCGCAGGGCCAGGGGGGTCACGAACGGGATGTCGCCCTGCAGGTTGACGACCACATCGTGGTGGCCCTCGGGATCCAACGTGTGCAGGGCGGCCAACACCCGGTCTGAGCCGGACGGCAGGCCCCGATCGGTGAGGATCGCCCGCCCGCCGGCCGCTTCGACCACCGCGACGATCTCGGCGTCGCCCGCCGCCACCGCCACCGGCCCGACACCCGCCGCCAGCGCCTGGCGCAGCACGCGCACGATCATCGGTACCCCGCCGATATCGGCCAGCGGCTTACCCGGCAAGCGGGTTGCGGCCATGCGCGCGGGGATCAGAACGATAGGGTTCATCGGGAGGGCTTGGCCGGATGCTTGGGCGGTTGCGCCAGCGCCGGTAGCGTGTAAGAGAGCCGCACGCAACAAGGGGCGGGATTCCCGCGCTTCGCCGGCCCACTCAAGGCCGGTCGATAAGAGGCACGACCAGGGGACTTATGAGCGACCTGACCTTCAACAAGGTCGCCGGCGCAGTGCTGGCGACGGGCCTGGCCATCCTGGGTCTCGACCAGCTTTCCGCAGGCGTATTTGCGACCGAGGCGCCGGCCAAACCCGGCTATCTGGTCGAGGTCGCAGAGCCGGGCGGTGACGGCGCTGCGGCTGTCGAAGCGCCGATCGATTGGGGCACAGCCCTGCCGACCGCCGATGTCGCGGCCGGTGAAGCGGTATTCGCCAAATGCAAGTCCTGCCACACGGTCGAGGCCGGTGGTCCCAACGGCACCGGCCCCAATCTGAATGGCGTTGTCGGCCGCAAGCCGGGCAGCCACGCGGGTTTCGCCTATTCGTCCGGCATGACCGAGTTCTCCGGCAAGCAGGCTGTCTGGGACTATGAGCACATCAACGCCTTCATCCAGGCGCCTCAGAAGTACATTTCCGGCACCAAGATGACGTTCATCGGCCTGAAGAAGGCCGAGGACCGGATCAATGTGATCGCCTATCTGCGCGGTCAGGGCGGCACGCTGCCGATCCCGGCGCCGAACCCGGCGGTGGTGGCTCCGGCCGCACCGGCGGAGGGTGCTGCGGCGGTGGCGGAGCCTGTGAAGAAGTAGGCGACCTCGTGCAAGTCGACGTTCAGTGTCGCAATGGGATGGCGAAAATCACTACTTTTTGAACGTCATGGCCGGGCTTGTCCCGGCCACCCATAGACACCGATCCTGCCAAGCTCACACGAGCGCCGGCCGTGCGCACCCTCCAAGCGCCAGCGTTTATGGGTGGCCGGGACAAGCCCGGCCATGACGACCCAAGGGAATGGGCTGAGTGGCTGGGCAGCTAAATGTCGCAAGCTCTAAAGCCGGCGATACCCCGTCGGCTCGCCGGATCCCGACCCCGCTATCCGCGTGATCGCCTCGGCCAGCGGCTCGACCACCGTGGCCATGTGATGGCCATTGGCGTGGACGATGCGGCCTTCGCCGAGACCCAGGGCGACGTGGCCTTTCCAGAACACCAGATCGCCCCGGTCGAAGTCTGCCGCCGCGATCTCAGCGCCCAGGGCCTGCTGCTGGTCGGTGTCGCGTGGGCAGGCCAGGCCGCAGGCGAACAGCGCCTGCTGGACCAGGCCCGAGCAGTCCAGGCCCAGGCTGTCCCGGCCGCCCCAGAGGTAGGGCGCGCCGACGAAGCGTTCGGCGACCGAAGCCCAGTCATCCTCGAAGACGCCAACCGGCGTCAGGTGAGGGGCGGCTATCCAGCCGGCGCCGGCGACATGGACCAGACGGCCCTGCTCGGCGTCGACACTGACGAGCGCGTTTATGGAATAGGGGCCGTTGGCCGGCGACTTGATGCTGGGTTCGGCGAACGCATAGGTCCTTAGCGCAGACACGCGATGGGTCGGCCGGGGGGGATCGGCGCCGAGGGCGGCCGCCTCGACAAAGCCCACATAGCCGGTGCGGCAGGCTTGGCCGAACAACCAGGCGCCTTCCTCCTCCAGCACCTCGAAGCGCTCGCCGAACAGCAGCTGATCGGCCTGTTCGGCCTCGGCGCTGGGCGCGAGACGCAGCGCGGCGGCGGCGGGGATCACGCAGGCCAGCCGGCGGGTGTCCAGATAGACTTCCGCTTCCAGAACCCCTTCCAGGCTGCTGGCGGCGATGCCGTCACGCCAGGGCGTGATGCGTGGGTCGTGCTTCATGCGAAGCGCTCTCGGATCATTCGGTAGAGACCCCGGATGGTCTGCGCCTCGCCGCCAGCCGGCCAGCCGGCGCGGGCTTTGGGGTTCCAGGCGAAGATGTCCAGGTGAACCCAGGGTCCGGTCGGGGCAAAACGCTGCAGGAACAGGGCGGCGGTCACCGAGCCCGCCTGGGCCCAGCCGTCCGGGTCGTTCTTGAGGTCGGCGATGTCGCTATCCAGGGCCTCGGCATAGGGTTTCCACAGCGGCATGCGCCAGAGCGGGTCGGCTTCAGCCAGGGCGGCGGCGTCAATCTGCGCGGCCAGTCCGTCATCGTCTGTGTAGTAGGGCGGCAGCTGCGGCCCCAGCGCCGCACGCGCCGCGCCGGTCAGGGTGGCCAGGTCGATGGTCAGCGCCGGCTCAAGCTCGGCGGCGCGGGTCAGGGCGTCGGCCAGGATCAACCGGCCCTCAGCGTCCGTATTGCCGACCTCGATGCTGAGGCCCTTGCGCGAGGCCAGGATATCGCCGGGCCGCATGGCGTCACCGGAGATGGCGTTCTCGACCACTGGCAGCAGGATGACCAAACGAACCGGCAGGTTCGCAGCCATGATCATTCGGCCGAGCGCCAGCGCATGGGCCGCGCCGCCCATGTCTTTCTTCATCTGGCGCATGCCGGCCGACGGCTTGATGTCGAGGCCGCCGGTGTCGAAGACGACGCCTTTTCCGACGAGAGCGATGAGGGGGTTGCCCGGCGCGCCCCAGCTGATCTCGATCATGCGGGAGGCGCGATCCGGATGGGCGGCGCGGCCGACCGCGTGGATGGCGGGATAGTTCGCCGCCAATAGATCATCGCCTGTCACCACGCTCATCACGGCCGCGTACTGCTCGGCGACTTCGCGGGCGATGGTCTCGAGCTGCAGCGGGCCCATGTCATTGGCCGGCGTGTTGATCATGTCTCGGCAGAGCGCGCAGGCGTGGCTGATCGCAATGGCTTCGGTGAGGTCGGCGGTGGGCAGGACCAGGCGCGGTCGCTCCGTGGCGGCGGCCTTGTAGCGGTCGAACCGGTAGCTGCCGAGGGCGAACGCCAAGGCGATGCGTTCGGGCGTGTGGCCAGCCGGCGTCGCGGTCAGCTGATAGACCCCGGCCGCCGGCAGCTTGGCCGGCAAGGCGCGGAACACCATCGGATCGCCGCCGTCGCCCAGGCCGAACAGCACGCGGCCCAGTTCGCCGTCGGCTGCTGGAACCAGCAGGGCCTGGCCAGCCTTGCCCTTGAAGTCGGCCGTCTTGGCAAGACCCGCCGTGAAGGCATCGGACGCCAGGGCCTCGGCGACGCCCACCTCAGTCACAGCGTGAACCGGGATTGTCGGTCCGTCCCAGGTGTTGAGGATGACGTCGGACATGAAGCCCCCTGCGGCGCGTGCGGCCATATTACCTGTCGCTGATGTGCGAGCGCGCGGCAAGTTACAGTCCCAGGCCGGCCGCGAACGGCGTTGCGAACGGCGTCTGGGGGAACACGATGAGCGCGCCGGCCGCGATCGCCAGGCCATAGGGCACGCCCTCGCCCGGACGGGCCAGCCGGGCGACCCAGGCGGGTCCAGCGCTGATAAGCGGCCGCAGGCCAGCGGACCGCACGGCGATCAGGACCGCTGCCAGGAGGCCGCCGGCCACGGCGGTGATGAGCAAAAAGGCGGCGGTGGCCGGCCAGCCCAGCCAGAGCATGGCGGCGGCCAGCAGTTTTGCATCGCCGCCGCCAATGCCGCGCAGGGCGAACAGACCCATGCCGATGATCAGGCCGAGGCCACCGATGGCCAGGTGAACCACCAGGGTCCTGGCATCAAACCCGAACACCAGGGCAGCCAAAGGAAACGCCAAGCCGAGGCCCAGCGGAATCCAATTGGGGATGGTGAAACTGGTGACGTCGCGCGCCGCAGCGGCCAGCATCAGGACCGGCAGAACAAGACCCAGGATGGCGGCCGGAGGCGAAGGCATCGGAACCCTTTCGAGCCCAGGTTTATCGCGCCGGCGGATGAATGGACTGTTGCAGCAAAGCTGAAAAAGAGAAGGCCCCCGGCGTTTCCGCCGAGGGCCCATCTTCGTCAGACCTGTGAGTTGGGCTTAGGAGCCGGAGCCGCCGCCCCCGCCCGAACCACCGGCCGAGCCGACGGTGCTGGCGATGCTCTGGAACTTGGTGTCCAGGGCGGTGCCGACGGCCGTCAGGGCGCCCACGAGCACCACCGCGACCAGGGCGGCGATCAGACCATATTCAATGGCCGTGGCGCCGGACTCATCTTTCCGAAAGCGATTGAAGAACTTCAACATTGGCGTTTCTCCGTTGTGGCGAGCCGTTCGCTGAGGCCTTCAAGCTTCCGCCTGCTCGCCCCGAGTACTGGGCCAATGTCGCGCACCGCGTTTAAGTCGCCATGAATCCAAAGGGTTTCTTTCGGTTAGCCATAGACGGCTCGCCATCGTGGGTAAAACCTGTGGTCGACCCTGACTCAGCCGGGGGTGGGCGCGGCAAAATGGGCGTCGCGGCCCCCGCCTTTGACGAAGGACAGCGCCACAAGACCGATACCCAGCAGCACCAGCAGCATGGCGAACCCCCACTGCTGGGTATGGGTGATCCGGGTGCCCAGATTGACCATGGTCGGCGCAAGCCAGGCCGTCGCCACGCCAGACACCGCATAGACGCCGAAGAAGGCGCCGGTCTTGTCCGGCGGCGTCAGGCGGGTCAGCAGAGTGCGGCTGGAGGCGTATTGAGCGGTGATGAAGATGGCGTTGGAAAAGCCAACCGCCACGAACACCAGGTCCGGCAGGGTCTGGAACACCGGACCATTCCACCAGGGCCCATGCGCGGCCGCGTCATAGGGCCAGAAGAACAGGATCAGGTCAGGCCTCATGCCCAGGAAGGCGGTCAGGCCGACCATCGACATGAAGATCTCGATGCGCAGCGCAACCTTTGGGCCGACGCCCGCGTCCAGCCAGCGCGCCACGAAGCCGCCGAACACCGCGAAGATCGACAGCAGGATGCCGTAGAACAGCATCTCCAGCGTGGCCCACTTCATGACCCCCACGGCATAGACGCCAGCGTAAATCAGGACCCCGTTCATACCGTCGACGAAGAACATGCGCGCCGCCATGAAGATGGCCGCGTCCTTGTAGTGGCGCACCGTCATGAGCATCTGCCAAAGCGCCACAGCGCCTTGCCGGAACGCGCTCAGGGTGCGGACGCCGGTTCGAGGCGTGTCGGGCGTGAACAGGAACAGCGGGATCGAGCCGAAAAACAGCAGGCCCGCCGCCAACAGAGCGACCACGCGCTCATGTTCATGGGTCAGGGTGTTCAGGCCAAACAGCGGTGCGGCCGGCACCCAGGCCCAGTCCACCTTGCCCGGCAGCGCGAACGCCCAGGCGGTGAAGGCCAGCGCCAGAACCGAGAACAGGTTGCCCAGCGACAGACCCAGACCGGAGGCTTTGTGCGCGCCCCGGACGCCCGCTGCGTTGATCAGCAGCGAATTGTGCAACACCTCGCTGTAGCTGAACAGCACAGTGGCGGTCATGGCCATCAGCATGGTGACATTGACGCTGAGGCCTGAGTGATCCGGCTTGGCCCACCACAGCGACAGGATCGCCGGCAGCATCAATCCAACGACAATCGCCAGCCAGCCCTTGCGCCGGCCCAGTTGATCCACCGAGGCGCCGAGGAATGGCGCCGTGGCCATCACCGCCCAGCCGGCGAACTGGTTCCAGCGGGAGATCAGTTCCTGGCCCTGGACCGGGTCGCCGACCAGGGTCGCGGCCACATAGGGCATGAAGATGTAGATGGTGACGAGGATCACATAGGGGTCGCGGCCGCCCTCGAAGATCGCCCACGACAGGCCTCCGCGATTGAGCGGTGCATCCGCGGTCGTTGCAACGTCCTTCAAGGCGTCTCCCCTTCGCCGTTCGGCGAAACTTGAGTCGCTCTCGTTGATCCGGGCGACCTGGCGCCAACCGTAGCGCGCCGGGCGGGCTTGTCGATGCTCAGTCGGCCAGATGCGCATTCGCCGCGGCCAGCATGGCGGCTTTGTCGGCGGTATAGCCCTGGACGGCCAGCGCGTCGGCCAGGGCGTTGAGGCAGAGCCGCACGTGCCAGGGGCTGGCCGAGGCGCCCATCAGGCCGATCCGCCAGACCTTGCCCTTGAGTGGCCCGAGGCCCGCGCCGATCTCCAGGCTCCAGGCGTCGAGCACATGGGTGCGGACAGCCGCCTCATCGACGCCGTCGGGAACGAGCACTGCATTGAGCTGCGGCAGCCGCCAGCGTGGCGCGACCAGGAACTTCAGCCCGCCGGCCTCCAGCCCCGCCGTCAGCGCCTCATGCATGCGCGCATGCCGCACGCCGGCCGCCTGCACGCCCTCTTCGAACAGGGCGACCAGCGATTCATGGAGCCCATAAAGCGCGTTTATAGGGGCCGTGTGGTGATAGGTCCGTCCCCCCTCGCCGCCCCAGTAGCTCATCAGCAGATTGAAATCGAACAGCCAGTTGCGCACCTTCGTCGTGCGGCCGGCGATGGCCGCCTGGGCGCGGGGGCTGAGCGCGATCGGCGACAGGCCGGGCGGGGCTGAGAGGCACTTCTGGGTTCCGGAATAGAGCACGTCGGCGTCCCAGCCCACCGCATCGACGGGGATCCCGCCGAGCGACGTCACGCAGTCAACGATACTGAGGGCGCCGTGCCGCCGGGCCGCCGCGCACAGGCTGGCCGCGTCGCTCTGCACGCCCGTGGAGGTTTCGGCGTGGACGAAGGCTAGGACCTTGGTAGGCGCCTGCGCCAACGCCGCCTCGATGCGGGCCACTTCCACCGGCTTACCCCAATCGTGATCGACCGTGACCACGGTCGCGCCAGCTCGCCCAGCCATGTCGGCCATCCGCCCGCCGAACGCGCCATTGACGGCGATCACCGCGCGGTCGCCCGGTTCGAGCAGGTTCATGATCGCCGCTTCCATGCCGGCGGTTCCCGGCGCCGGCAGCGGCACGCAGGCATAGCCCGGGGCGTTAAACAGGCGGGACAACGCGGCCTTGATCTCCTCCATCAGGCCCTGGAACGCCGGGTCGAGGTGGCCGATGGTCGGCCGCGACAGGGCGGCAAGGACCCGTGGACTCACGTCGGAGGGACCCGGCCCCATCAGGATGCGGCGGGGCGGCTGGAAGGATTGCATGGGGTCTCCGGTCAGGCCAGCAGGCGGTCGTGGATGCGGGCGCGCAGGTCGGCGTTGAGGCCCAGCACCTGATCGAGGTAGCCGTCCAGCGAACCATGCGCCTCGCGCACGACGGCGAAGGCCATGTCCAGGTACTCGGGCTCGACCCGCATGGCCGTCATCATCGCCTCATCGGAGGCGACCCGGCCGGTGGCCTCGCGCACGGCGTCGCGCATCATCGGCAGGCGTGCCAGCTGGCGCTCGGTGTTGTTGGTCAGCAGGTAGTCGGCGACGATGTCATCGTCATGCACCCCGGCCACGTGGTGGGTCAGGGCGCAGAGGATTCCGGTCCGGTCCTTGCCCGCCGCGCAATGCACCAGAACCGGGCCGGTGGTCTGGGCCAGAGCCTGGAAGTAGCGGGCGTAGAGGTCGATGTGGCGACGCTGGAACGGCAGGTGGCGGTAGTAGTCCAGCATGTAGTTATGAAACGAGGCCGGGCTGAGGTCGGAGCCGGCCAGAAACACATGCCACTCATCGGCACTGTCCTGGCCGATGTCGTTTTCGATCACCTGAGCGCCGAACCCCTCCCAGCGGCGGGACGGTTCGCGCTCGCGTTCATTGGAGCGGCGCAGGTCAACGATCACGCTGAGACCGAGGGCGCCCAGCTTCTCCAGATCCTCGTCGGTCGCCCGGCTTTGGCTGGCGGAGCGGTAGAGCAGCCCCCGTTTCAACCACCGCTGGCCAGCGGCGTAGTCGCCAAAGTCGCGGAAGTTCTCGATGGCCTCGAAGGGGATATGGCGGGTCATGGCGGGGCTGTAGCGGATGTCGCGCGGCAAATCGAGCCGGGAGCGGCCCGGAGGCGTCAGCCCGCCAGCACCACCTCGGCCGTCAGAACATCCGCCGTTGCGCGCACACCGCCGCGCGAGCGATCCAGCAGACCCGCGCGCTCCAGGATCCGGACATCGTCATGCGCCCGCCGGTACTGCCGCTTCAGACTGAGGGCCAGGGCGTTGATCGAGGCGGCCGGATGGCCATGCAGGTGCCGCAGCAGTCGAACCCGGTCGGCGGTCAGGACCGAAGAAAGCGCCTCCCAGGACTCAAACGACAGCACGCGCACCTCGGTCAGGTCGCCCGCCTCGGCGCGCGCCCACGCCGCCGAAAAGCCGGCCATGTCGTGGGCCAAGTCGCCGCCAACCGTGATCTTCACGTCACCTGGCATGGGTCCTCGCCTCTCAGCCTGGCCACATCCGCCATGCAATCGGTCACGAGTCGGCCGAGGCTCGGCGCCTGGCGTTATGTCGTCAAGAGACATATGTCATCTATACGGTCGCCAGCGCCCGCACCTGGGTTTCAAGCTCTGCCCGGTTGTCGGCGTCGACGATGAAGTCGGGCCAGTTGCCGCTGGCGGTCCAATAGGCGCAGAGGCCCAGGCGTGCGCAGAGCGGCAGGAAGCGCGGGCTTTGTCGGATGGCGGCGGTTTGGGGCCAGAACAGCGTATCCACGCCGCTGCCGCTGTAGTTGTTGGCGTTCCACACGCTCCAGAGCTTTTCCGCCGGATGCAACGCCATGGCCTCCTCCAGATAGTCCAAAGCCGCGTCAACCTGACCGACCAATACGAGACCGACGACATTGTTGGCCGTCACGAACACCGACGTCTCAAGTTCACCCCTCACCATAGAGACAAATGTGCTGAGTTTTTCGGGCGTTGGGTCGCTTGCGACGGCCGCGAACACGGCCGCAAAGCCTTTGGGCGCAGGCTGGGTCGCGGCGCCGGACTCAGGTTGAGTCGGTGTTGGCCGGCTGTTAGTCCGAAGCGCCGCCGCGCCGTAGTCAAACAAGATCCGCAGCCCGCGTGCGAGACGCCCAGGCGAGGCCGCCATGTCGACCTTGTCCAAGAGCGCGCGCGCCGTCGGCACATCGCCCTGGACCATGAGGCGCTCAGTGGCCTTGCGCAGCATCCAGGCCGGGGACAGGGGGTCGGAGTCGTAGCCCTGCGCCAACAGCTGAAAACACTCTGAGAGCCGTCCGGTGCCGCCGAGCCAAACGCCGCGCCGATACAGCAGGTGCGTATCGTTGGGCGCACTGATGCGCGCCGCCGCGAGGCGCGCGTCCTGTTCCAGCCAGTTGGAGATGACCGGCTCAAGCGACATCAGCGCCAGCTGCGCCTCAATGTCATCCGGCTCGAGCGCCAGCGCGCGGGTCGCCATCTGGCGGACATTGGCCACCGCGTTGCTGAAATCATCAGGCGCCGCTGCGGGTAAGGTCGCCTGGGTGATCTTGAAGCACAGCGCAAAGGAGAGTGTCGCCACAGCCCGCGCGAACGTCGGCTCGATGGCGATGGCGGCTTGAAGATAGGTTATCGCCTTGAGCTGGGCGGCCGCATCCGGCGACCTGCGGACCGACAGGGCGCGCAGATAGAGGTCATAGGCCTGAGGGTCGACCTGGGCCTTGGGGGCGGCCGGGGTGAGTTTGGATTTGAGCGCGGCGGCGGTCAGGCCGGCGATCTCGTCCTGCACGGCAAAGGCGTCAGCGAGGTCGCGATCGAAGCGATCCGTCCACAGGACAAGCCCGGATTGCGCTTCGGTCAGGGTCGCTGAGATCCGCACCTGCGCGCCGCCGCGCCGCACGGAGCCGTCCAGCACATGACTGGCCCCCAGCGCGTGGGCCGCGTCCTTTTTGCGCTCGCCCCGGAACGAGAAGCTGGACGTGGAGCCGATCACCTTGATGCCCGGCGCACGGGCGACGACGGAGAGGATCTCCTCGGCAATGCCGTCGGAGAAGAACGCCAGTTCGGTATCGGCGCTGAGGTTCTCAAAAGCCAGCACCGCGAGGATGGGCTCCAAGGGCTTGGGGGCGGCTTTAACGATGGGCGCCACAGGCTTGGCGAGGACGGCGGCGAGCCGTTCCACATCGGCCAGAACATCCTGCCAAGCTTGGTCCTGCGCATCGCCGGTCCAGTGGGACAGATCGACGGTGTGGGCCAGTTCGAACATGATCGGCCGCTCGCAGGCCTCGATCATCACCGGCACAAGGGCGCCGTTGCGGTCGGCGAGCGTGGCTTCAGCCCGGACCCAGCGGGAGGCGACGGAGGACTTGGACCACAACACCACCACCGCCTTGGCCTGGCGCAGCGCCTGCTCGATCTTCTCGTCGAACGCATCGCCGGACCGTATGGCGTTGTCCCACCAGACCTCCAGGCCGTCCGCCTCCAACGCCAGCGCGAACCGTTGCGCTGTGGCGCGGTCGTCATGGCTATAGGAGAGGAAGACGTCGGGGGTGGTCATGTACTTCTATGTGTGGCGATGGACGGCAAGGAACGCAAACCCGATCAGAACCCGTTGTTCTGAAGATCGATGATCCTCACTGCCATGCTGCGTTCCGGGTCGAAGGGCAGGTCCTCAAAGCCGAACTTGGCGTAGAGCGCGCGGACGTTGTCGTCGAGCGGGTGGGTGAGGACGCAGAAACAGCCGATCTCCCGCGCCACGCGCACGGCCGTCGTCAGCGCAAACAGCATCAGCGAGGCGGCAACGCCGCGTCCCTGAAAATGCAGATCGACCGCGAGTTGACCGAGCAGCAGCGCAGGCACGGGATCAGGCCGGTTGCGCTGGCCGCTCTTGGGCAGGTGCGCGCGTTCGATGCTGGCGGCGGAGAGGCTGACATAGCCAGCGATCGCGCCGCTCTGGGAGTCACAGATCACGGTGACGCGCGACACGTCGCTCTGCTGGTTGCGCCATGCATTGCGCCGGAACCAGCCGTTGAGTGACTCCCGCCCGCAATCGAAGCTCTGCCGGTCATCTGCGGCGGTGAGCGGGCGCGGCGGCGTCAGTCCTGCCATACGGGCTTGCGCGCGGCGAGGTCACGGAGCGCGGAAACGTCCTTGGCAGGCGCATCGACCCACGCCTCGAACCGCGCCCAGTCGCTCGCCAGTATGGTCACCCGGCGGCGATCCAGCATCTCGGCCTCGGCGGCCTCGACGGCCTTGCGCCGAATGAAGTCGCTCAGCGTGGTGCGGGCCTGGGCGGCGGCAGACTCCAGCATCGACCGTTCAGCGGGACTGACGCGGACACTCAGGATGGCGGGGACGGCGGTGGGCGGCATAGGGGCGAACCTATCGAATTGAAGTATGACAATAGCATACGAATACTGCGCGCTGCAACGGGGATCTACCGCTCGCCCTCCACCGGCGTCTCATCCCAGACCCTGATGAAGGCCGCGCGAAGGGGTGCGCCGTGGGAGGTGGCAAACGAAACCACGTTGTCCAAAAGCAAGTCCAGCGGTGTGTCGGGTGACAGCCGGCGGATTTGGCGGATGCTGTCACTCGCCTTCTGGATCCCGGCTCTCCAGCCTGCTGACGCGGGCTTGCGGCCGGGATGACATCTGCGATCAGGAGATTGTTTTCCCGAGCAAGTCGCATTGAGGCGGCGCAAACGCACCGCGCGCCGCCTCAGGCGCGGCTATGCGACACCAATCCCGGCCAGGCGTAGCCCCTCGAGGACCTTTGGCTTCAAGGAGCCATCTCGTACATTGTCGAAGTAGGCCTCAGCCTGTGCTGTCAACGGATAGCGGACATCGTCCAGGGCCTCGGCCTCATTGGCCCTGCCCAGAAAGCCCAAGGCGGCGGCCTCCATAGTGCAGAGTGCGGTCCGGGCAACGGGAAGTTGCTCGGCGGCTTGCCGCAACAGCGGGATCGCTTCCTCAAACCGGCCCAAGTGAAACAAAGCCGTCCCTTGACCCGCAAAGAAGGTCGCACGCCAAGGCGAGCGTGGGTCGAGTCTGAGCCCGGTCTCAAAGGCCGCCAAGGCCTTGGTGGGGTTTGGCGCGAAGACGTTGACCCAGCCTGACCGCCAGTGGGTGACAGAGTCACCGGGATTCATCTCCAGCGCCCGCTCGATTAAGCCGTTCACAGTGGCGATCAGCTGACCGCATTGCAGCAGGCTGAAGGACGCCCAAGCGAGTACCCGATAGTCGTCCCGGTCGATCTGCAGGGCCCGTTGCGCCAACATAAGGCATTTCGCCATGAGGTCCTGTTGGTCCGCGCAGGCGTTCCACAACTGAAGATTGTAGCAGGCATTGCTGCTGAGCACCATTGCCAACGCAAAGCGGGGGTCAAGCGCGATGGCCCGATCAAACAGGCTGATCGCCTCTCGAAGCTCGACCTCGTCATACTTCGCCCACATATTGTGGGACCCGCGCAGGAACAGGTCATAGGCGCCTGCATCGTCGGTCAGCCGCGTACTGGCTTGCCGCATCTCATGGGCCTGAATGGACGAGTCGATGCGCGCGGCGACCGCGCCGGCGACCTCGTCCTGCAGGGCGAACACATCATCCAGCACACCATCGAAGCGTTGAGTCCAGATGGGCGTGTGCCCATCGCCATCCAGCAGTTCGACCGCAATGCGGATAGCCGCGCCGCTCTTTCGCACACTCCCCTGGAGAACATAGCGCACGCCAAGTTCCTGGGCGATCGCGCCGCTGCTGCGGGTATCGCCGCGCAGGTTGAAGCTGGTGCCGCTGGCGATCACGAACAGCGAGGGGAAGCGCGAGAGCGCCGACACGATCTCCACGACCATCCCATCGGCGAAGTAGTCGGCTTCCCCAGCCCCCGCCATGGTGGCGAATGGGCGGACCACGACTGACGGCTTGGCGGCGAGCGGTTGCGGTGTGATTTCCAGGCTGGGGGTTGGGGAGGCGTCCTGCAGCGGCTCACGCCCGACTAGCCGCCGTACATCGGCCAATAGAGCTTGCCACGCCCGGTCGTCCTGTGCGCCCTGCCAGTGAGCGAGATCCACGGTATGGGTCAATTCGAACATGATCGGCCGGTCACAGGCCTCGATCATCACCGGCACAAGGGTCTTACTTCGATCCGCTAACGTGGCCTCGGCGCGCACCCAGCGGGAGGCCACGGAGGCCCTGGACCACAGCACCACCACCGCCTTGGCCTGGCGCAACGCCTGCTCGATCTTCTCATCGAAGGACTCGCCGGAGCGCAGGCTATTGTCCCACCAGACCTCCAGGTCCTCAGCCTCGAACGCCGCCGCAAACCGCTGCACAACGGCGCGGTCGGCATGGCTGTAGGAGAGGAAGACGTCGGGCACGGATGGGTCCGGATTACTGAGGCCGCAACGGCTACACGAGCGGGGCTGCGGGGTCGAGGGGGCGGGACCTACCGGAACGGAGGCTCGTCGAAGCTGCGGAGTTTGCGGCTGTGCAGGCGGGGGCCTTCCTGGCGCAGCAGGTCCACGGCGGCCAGGCCGATCTGCAGGTGCTGGGCGATGGCGCGGTCGTAGAAGGCGTTGGCCTGGCCGGGCAGTTTGATCTCGCCGTGCAGCGGCTTGTCCGACACGCACAGCAGGGTCCCGTAAGGCACGCGGAAGCGATAGCCCTGGGCGGCGATGGTGGCGCTCTCCATGTCGATGGCCACCGCCCGGCTCTGGTTGAAGCGCAGCGCGCTGGAGGAATATTTCAGTTCCCAGTTCCGGTCGTCGGTGGTGACGATGGTGCCGGTGCGCAGACGGCGTTTCAGCACCTCACCGGTCTCGCCAGTGATCCGCTCGGCGGCGCTGTTGAGCGCGACCTGCACCTCGGCGATGGGCGGGATCGGGATCTCGGGCGGCAGCACGCGGTCCAGCACGTGATCGTCGCGCAGATAGGCGTGGCCCAGCACATAGTCGCCGATGGTCTGCGAGCCGCGCAGGCCCCCGCAGTGGCCGATCATCAGCCAGGCCTGGGGCCTGAGCACCGCCAGATGGTCGCAGATGGTCTTGGCGTTGGACGGCCCGACGCCGATGTTGACCAGAGTGACGCCGGCGCGGCCGGGGGCCATCAGGTGATAGGCCGGCATCTGGTGCTTGCGCCAGGTTCCGGCGGCGACGGTAGCCTCAGGGTTGGAGGTGTTGGCGTCGATAATCACGTGCCCGGCCGCACTCAGCGCCGTGTAGGGCCCGCCGGCCTTCAGCTGGGCCGCCGCCCAGGCGACGAACTCATCCACATAGCGGTGGTAGTTGGTGAACAGGATGAACTGCTGGGTGTGCTCAGCGGGCGTGCCCGTATAGTGCGCCAGCCGGGCCAGCGAGAAGTCGGTGCGCAGGCCATCGAACAGCGCCAGTGGACGCGGCTGATCCAGCCCCCCGCTCCAGGAGCCGTCTGCCACTTCGTCGCCGATCTGGGCCAGTTCGGTGGTGGGAAAGTGCCGGGCGATCTGGGCGGCGCTGACGTCGGCCATCGCCACGTCGGCCGAGTCCAGCACATAGGGGAACGGGATCTCCTGGGCCGAGGGTCCCACCGACAGCTCGGCGTCGAAGTCCTGTTGCAGCAGGGTCAGCTGCTCGATCAGATAGTCGCGATAGAGCTCAGGCCGGGTCACCGTCACCGCATAGCGACCCGGCTGGCCGATCCGTGCGAAGGCGCGGCTGATCCGGGGATAGGGCCGGCCTGAGGGCCAGTTGAGCCGCAGTTCAGGATAGACGAAGGCGCCGTTGCGGCGGGTTGTGATGTCCGGCGGTGAACCTCCAGCCAGGAAGGTCTTCAGAGCGGCCCGGAGCGCCCCGACCGCGCTCCGATAGTCTGTCTCCAGCCGATCCACGATGCCGGCGGCGTCTGTTGCATCAGTCATGGGGCATTATGGCGCCGGTTCGTGGAGGTTTCGAGAAGGCTTGCATGACTGTATCGAATTCGATACAAATTCTCCAGATGAAGCCCGTCGACTTCCTGGGAGACAGCCTGTCGCGTTTGCGGGACTTTCCGGACGAAGCGCGATCTGACGCGGGCTTTCAGATCCGTCGACTGCAAGCCGGCGAGGAACCCTCCGATTGGAAGCCTCTAAAGGCGGTTGGACAGGGCGTGCGCGAAATTCGGATTCGGGAGGCGTCTGGCGCCTTTCGCGTCATATATCTGGCGACCGAAGCGGACCGGATCGTCGTGCTGCACGCGTTTCAGAAGAAGACGCAGCAGACGGCTCAACGAGACATTGAGGTCGCCGCCCGACGTTTCGCAGCGCTTAAGAGGTAGGATCCATGGACGTGCAATCCTTCGACAACATCTGGGACGCTCTGACCGATACGCCGGCGCAGTCGGCGAATATGACGGCGCGGTCTGATCTGCTGATGGCGTTGCAGAACACGATCAATGGCTGGGGCTTGACCCATGACGCCGCCGCCCGTCGCCTGGGCATCACGCGCCCTCGAACCAGCGATCTGCTGGCGGGAAAGATCGGCAAGTTTTCTTTGGACGCTCTGGTGAATCTCGCGGCCCAAGCTGGGCTCACTGTCGAGATCAAGGCGACTGAGGCCGCTTAGAAGCAGCCCCAGACGTTCCGCCCGGGGGAAGACACATCGACCGAGCTCGGCCCCGCTGGACGCGCCCCGCCATCCCGGCGACAAAGGCGCTCGCGCACCCCACGAGGCCCGGATGAATCGCCTTTTCACCTATTTCGTTGTCGGCGCCATGGTCCTGGGCGTGCTGGTCGGCTGGCTGGTCAACATCAACCTGCCCGCGGACGCCGCCAAAGAGGTGGCGGGCAATCTCTCCATCGTCACCGACATCTTCCTGCGGCTGATCAAGATGATCATCGCGCCGCTGGTGTTCTCGACCCTGGTGGCGGGGATCGCGCACATGGGGGACGCCTCGGAGGTCGGCCGGGTCGGGGTGAAGACCATCGGCTGGTTCATCATGGCCTCGCTGGTCTCGCTGACCGTCGGCCTGATCATGGTGCACCTGATCCAGCCGGGATCGGCCCTGCATCTGGTCGCGCCGGACGCTAGCGCAGCCAGCGGCGTCGACGCCGCCAAGTTTACCCTCAAGGAGTTCGTCACCCACCTGGTCCCCGCCTCGATCATCGACGCCATGGCCAAGAACGAGATCCTGCAGATCGTGGTGTTCTCGGTGCTGGCCGGCACGGCCGTTGCGGCCCTGGATGACAAGGCCCCGGCGGTGCTGGCGCTGGTCGAGCAGATCGCCGCCATCATGCTGAAGATCACTGGCTATGTGATGCGGACCGCACCGCTGGCGATCTTCGCGGCCCTGGCCGCCAGCATCGCCACCCAGGGCCTGGACGTGCTGGCGACCTACGCCAAGTTCGTATTGGGCTTCTACGCCTCGCTGGGCGTGCTGTGGGCGCTGCTGATCGGCGTAGCGGTGCTGATCGTCGGACCGCGCGCGCTGGCGCTGTTCGGGCTGATCCGTGGACCGATCCTGCTGGCTTTTTCCACCGCCTCGTCCGAAGCCGCTTATCCGCGCACCCTCGAGGCGCTGCAGACCTGGGGGATCTCGCGCAAGGTGGCCAGTTTCGTGCTGCCGCTGGGCTATTCCTTCAATCTCGACGGCTCGATGATGTACTGCACCTTCGCCACCCTGTTCGTGGCCCAGGTCTATGGAGTCGAACTGACGCTGGGCCAGCAGATCACCATGCTGCTGCTGCTGATGGTGACGTCCAAGGGCATGGCCGGCGTGCCGCGCGCCTCGCTGGTGGTGATCGCTGCGACCCTGACCTATTTCAACCTGCCCGAGGCCGGCCTGCTGCTGATCCTGGCGGTCGATCACCTGCTGGATATGGGTCGCTCAGCCACCAATGTGGTCGGCAATTCGGTCGCCGCCGCCGTGGTCGCCAAGTGGGAAAACCAGATCGAGGCGCCAGCCAGCTCCCCTTAACCAAACCGCTTCCCCAATCCTTCACCCGCTCGCGAGATGGTCCGCAGCGAACCTGTGGGAGCGTCGGTCATGTCCCTTTCGAAGCGCGAGCTCGGCGAGCTGGTCTATGACTATGCCGAGCGGATCTTCCTGACGATCCTGGGTTTCTCGATCATCATCCGCTTCCTGCCGTCGATCGGCCGCCATCCGGTGGACGCCATCCTGCTGGTCTCCGAAGTGGCTGCCGTGGTGATGATCATCTTCCGCAAGCGGGCGAAGATGACCGATCTCTCGCCCTACGCCATTCTGGTAGCCCTGGTCGGCACCACAGGCGGGCTGATGGTACATCCGGGCGGCGAGGCGCTGATCCCCGAGTGGATCGTCGGCGTGGTGATGATCTGCGGCGGGTTATTCAACATTTCGGCCAAAGTCTCGCTGAACCGCAGCTTCGGCCTGGCGGCCGCCAACCGGGGCGTCAAGCGCAAGGGCCCGTATCGGCTGATGCGCCATCCGATGTACGCGGGCTACATTGTCACCCAATTCGCCTTCCTGCTGGCCAATCCGACGGCCTGGAACCTTGTGGTCTACCTCGCCGCCTGGACCGCCCAGCTGCTGCGCATCCAGGCCGAAGAACGCGTATTGGGCCAGGACGAGGCCTATCGCAGCTACGCCGCCGCCGTGCCGTACCGGCTGGCGCCGGGCCTCTACTAAAGGCCGGACCTGCCCGAAACGGCTGTAGCTCCGACTCAGTGTTCCGCGCTAAGAACGCAGCATGAACGCCATTCTGCTGATCGCGCTCGCCTGCGCCATGCTTGCCGCAGCCGCCATCGGCTGGGCCTTGCGCGAGCGTCTCCGCGCCGCCACCGCCGAGGCGCGGATCGGCATGCTGGAGGCTCAGACCGACGCGGTGCGGGTCCAACTGACGCAGTCGGCCGCCAGTGTCGCCGAAGAGATCCTGCGGCGAAACGAAGAGACGGTGCACAGCCGCGAGCAGCTGTCGCAGGCGCGGCTTGAGGCGCAGCTGAAGCCTGTCGCCGAGACCCTGCTGAAGTTCCAGGAACAGGTCACCGCCGTCGAGAAGGCCCGCGCCGAGGAGACTGGCGGCCTCAAGGAACAGATCGCCCAGCTGCTCCAGGCCTCCACCGCCACCCAGGATGAGGCGCGGAAGCTGTCGACCGCGCTACGGCGCGGGGCCGGCGTGCAGGGGCGTTGGGGCGAGCAGACCCTGCGCAATGTGCTGGAAGCCGCCGGCCTGTCACAGCACTTCGACTTCGAGGAACAGACCTCCACCGAGACGGACATCGGTCGCCGCCGGCCGGACGTCACCGTGCGGTTGCCCGGCGGCGCGCTGTTCGTCATCGACGCCAAGTGCTCGCTGAACGCCTTCCTGGAGCTGCAGGACGCCGCCGACGACGCGGCCCGCGAGGCGTGTGGCCTGCGACATGTGCAGAGCGTCCGCACCCACGTCCAGGGCCTGTCGGCCAAGGCCTATTGGGACCAGTTCGAGGCCTCGCCGGATTTTGTGGCCATGTTCGTGCCGCTGGACTCGGCCCTGGCCGCCGCGCTGGACCGCGCGCCGGACCTGATGAACGAGGCAATGGACCGGCGGGTGGTGATCGTCACGCCCTCGACCCTGTTCGCGCTCTGCAAGGCGGTGGCCTATGGCTGGCGGGTCGAGGATCAGGCGGCCAACGCCCGCAAAATCGCCGAGCTGGGCCGCGAACTCTACAAGCGTATCTCGGTGATGGGCCAGCATGCCGCCGGGGTCGGCAAGGCGCTGGAACAGGCGGTCGGGCGCTACAACCAGTTCGTGGGCTCATTGGAGACCCAGGTGCTGACTCAGGCGCGGCGGTTCGAGGAGCTGAAGGTTGACCATCAGGGCCGGGACGTCCCCTCGCTGGAGCCGGTCGACGTCGCAGTGCGCCCATTGGCAAAGCTTAGCGCCTCCGAGACCCCGGCGGTGCGGCTGGCGGCGGGCGGCGACGTCTGAGGCCACCCGAGCTTGACGCTGCGAACCCGGCCCCCTACGTCCGCGACATGGCCCTCCGAGACATCCTCATCGTCCCGCATCCCCTGCTGAAACAGGTTTCCAAGCCCGTCGCCGTGGTCGACGATGACCTTCGCGCGCTGATGGATGACATGCTGGAGACCATGTACGCGGCGCCCGGCATCGGGCTGGCGGCGATTCAAGTCGGCGTCCCCAAGCGGGTGATCGTCATGGATCTGCACCGCCCGGAGGAGGAGAAGCAGCCACAGTTCTTCGTGAATCCGCAGATCCTCTGGGCCTCGGAAGAGACAGAGCCCTACGAAGAGGGCTGCCTCTCGGTTCCCGAAATCTTCGACGAGGTCGAGCGCCCGGCCCAGGTCAAGCTGCGCTACTTGAACTATCACGGCGAGGCGATCGAAGAGGACGCAGAAGGCCTGTTCGCGGTCTGCATCCAGCACGAGATGGACCACCTGGAGGGCGTGCTGTTCATTGATCACCTGTCGCGGCTCAAGCGTGAGCAGGCGATCAAGAAGGTGAAGAAGATGGGCAAGGCCGCCTGAAGCGCGCCGTCCAGAGGGATATGATCCATTGAAGCCGCCCCATTTCCGCAGCAAATTCTTCTGGGGCGTCGATGACGCCGCCGGCTTCAACGCTGGCGTTGATCGGCTGATCGCCGCCGCCCGCGTCAAGGCCGGCTGGTTTGCTGGCGACAATCTGATCGCCTTCGGGCGCAACCTCGGCTTCCTTGACGACCCGCCGTTCCGCAAGGCGTGGGACATGCACGCCAAGACCCTGTCGGAACGTGGCATCATCTGGCGGACCCACGCCGTGGTCTGGGCCGCGCGCCAGGCGATGCGGCTGGACGGCGAGTTCATCGAATGCGGCTGCTACAAGGGCACGACAGCCCATATTCTGATCGATGCCGTCGACTTGGGTGCGCGACGCTATTTCCTCTATGACCTGTTCGAGCATGATCCCTCGATGGCGCACCACGCCATGCCCGAGCACGGTCCGGACCTGTTTGAATATGTGAAGACCCGGTTCGCGGACCGGCCGAATATCCACGTGATCAAGGGCTTCGTTCCCGAGTGTTTCGATCAGGGTGTTCCCGAGAAGATCGCCTTCGCTCATATCGACATGAACAATGCGCCGGCCGAGATCGCTGCGCTCGACGCTATCGAACATCGGCTGGTTCCGGGCGCCGTGATCGTGCTGGACGACTTCGGCGCCATCCCCTATCGCGCCCAGCATATCGCCGAGACCAAGTGGTTCGGGGATCGCGGGCGTTCGGTGCTGGAGCTGCCCACCAGCCAGGGCCTGGTGGTCTGGTAGGTCGCCAGCCCATGCGCCTGGCCTTTCTCGGCACGCCAGATTTTGCCGTCTCGGCCCTGAGCGCGATCTTGAGCGCAGGGCACGAGGTGGCCTGCGTCTATTCCCAGCCGCCGGCGCCGCGCGGGCGCGGCCATGAGCTGAAGTCCTCACCGGTCCACGCCTTCGCCGCCGAGCGGGGCATCCCGGTGCGCACGCCGGCCTCAATGCGCGAGCCGGCCGAGGTCGTCGCGTTCGCAGCACTGGAACTGGATGCCGCCGTGGTCGTGGCGTTCGGACAACTCCTGCCCGCCGCCGTGCTGGATGCGCCGCGCCTGGGATCGTTCAACGTCCATGCGTCATTGTTGCCTCGCTGGCGCGGCGCGGCGCCGATCCAGCGGGCCATCATGGCGGGGGATCGCATCACCGGGGTGCAGGTGATGCGGATGACCGAGGGCCTCGACGAGGGCCCAGTGCTGGCGACCACGACCGTGCGCATCGACGCCCTGGACACAGCGGGAACCCTGCAAACCCGCCTCGCCGAAGCGGGGGCGGCGCTGATCGTTGAAACCCTGGCGGACCTGGCCGCTGGCCGGGCGGTGGAGACTTCCCAGGCCGACGACGGCGTCACCTACGCCAAGAAGATTCGCGCCAAGACTGCCCGGATCGATTGGAGGATGGGCGGCCGCAGGTTGGACTGGAAGATCCGGGGTCTGTCGCCCTTCCCGGGCGCCTGGTTCGAACTGCCGACCGACAAAGGACCGGTGCGGGTTAAGGCGCTCTTGTCGGCCTATGAAGATCGGTCTGGCGAGCCCGGCTTGACTCTGGACGATCAGCTGCTGGTGGCGACGGGCGAGGGGGCGGTGCGGCTGCTGCGTCTGCAGCGCGAGGGTCGAGGCCCGCAGGACGCTGAGGTTTTCCTGCATGGCGCGCCGGTCCCGGCCGGTCTGAAGCTCGGCTGATGCCCCGCTACCGCCTGCTCATCGAATATGACGGCCGGCCCTTCCACGGCTTCCAGGGCCAAGCGGGGCTGGCGACCGTGCAGGGCGCGCTGGAGGCCGCCGTGACGGCGTTCTGCGGCGAGGCGGTGCGTGTCAACGCCGCCGGACGCACCGACGCCGGCGTCCACGCCCTGGGCCAGGTCGCTCATGTTGACCTCACCAAGGACTGGCCCGCTGAGACTGTCCGCAATGCGCTGAACGCCTATCTGGTCCCCCAGCCCGTGTGCGTGCTGGCGGCAAGCCTCGCCCCGGAGCGTTGGCATTCGCGATTTTCAGCGACCGAACGGCGCTATCTTTACCGCATCCTCAACCGGCCCAGCCCGCCGGCTCTGGACCAGGGCCGGGTCTGGCATGTGAAGAAGCCGCTGGACGCCGAAGCCATGCACGCCGCCGCCCAAGTGCTGGTGGGTCACCACGACTTCACCACGTTTCGAGATCTGGCCTGCCAGGCGAACTCCCCGATGAAGACGCTGGACCTGGCGCGCGTCAGCCGGGTCGGCGAGGAGGTGCATCTGGCGTTCGCCTCGCGCTCGTTTCTGCATCGCCAGGTGCGCTCGATGACCGGCACACTGGCGGAGGTCGGGGTCGGACGCTGGACCACAGCCGACGTAGCGGCGGCGCTGGCGGCCAAGGACCGCAAGGCCTGTGGCCCGGTGGCTCCGGCCGAGGGCCTCTACCTCACGGGCGTCAGCTACTGAGTCTCAGGCGGCGAAGTAGCGCGCGATGATCCGGCCGTAGACCTGCTGAAGCCTGCGGATTTCGTCCACCGGTGCGCGCTCATCCACCTGATGCATGGTCTTGCCGACCAGCCCGACCTCGACCACCGGGCAGAGGGCGCGGATGAAGCGGGCGTCGGAGGTGCCGCCGCTGGTGGACAGTTCCGGGGCTGCGCCGGTCACATCGGCGACCGCGTCGGCGACCAACTGGGTAAACGGCCCCCGTTCGGTCAGGAACGCCTCGCCGCTGATCTGCGGGGTGATGGTGATCTTGCCCGGGAAGTCGCCCTGCGCGCGCCAGGCCTCGATGTCGAACCAGTCGGCCAGCGCCTGGCCGGTGTGGTTGGGGTTGAAGCGGATGTTGAGCCGCGCCCGCGCCACGCCGGGGATCACATTGGTGGCGGTGTTGGGCGCCTCGATCATGGTGACTTCCAGGTTGGACGGCTGGAACTCTGGATAGCCTTCGTCCAACTGGCGCGCCTGGAGCGCAGACAGCAGGCGGATCATCACCGGCACAGGATTGGCGGCGCGATGCGGATAGGCCACGTGGCCCTGGACGCCCTCGACCCGGATATCGGCATTGATCGAGCCGCGCCGGCCGACCTTGATCATATCGCCGAAGGCCTCGGACGAGGTGGGCTCGCCCACCACGCAGTGATCGATCCCCTCGCCCTCGGCGGCCAGGGCCTCGACCACCAGCTTGGTGCCGTGGGTCGCCACGCCCTCTTCGTCGCCGGTGATCAGGAATGAGATCGAGCCGGTGACCTTCCCCTGCGCGATAGCCTCGGCGGCGGCAGCGGCGAAGGCGGCGATGGCGCTCTTCATATCGACCGCGCCCCGCCCGATCAGCACGCCATCGGTCAGATCAGCGGCGAAGGCGTCCTTGGACCAGGCGGCCGCGTCGCCCACCGGCACCACATCGGTGTGTCCGGCGAAACAGAGGTTGGGTCGGGCCGCGCCATAACGGGCATAGAGGTTCTCGATCTCGCCGAACTTCATCCGCCGGCAAACGAACCCGAGCGCGGCGAGCGCCTGTTCGAGCACGTCCATGGCGCCTGCATCGGCCGGCGTCACCGACGGGCGGCGGATCAGGTCGCGGGCGAGGTCCAGGGCGTCGATTGCAGTGGGCATGGCGGCGCTTTACCTAGCAATTGTCAGAGAGGCGAGAGCGACATGCCCAAGATTGATATCGACAGCGTTCACGAGACCTCGGGCTGCAACTATCCACCACCGCTGGACCAGCCCTGCCTGGGCAGCAGCTGGCGCCCGCTCGGTGATGCCGTCGGGCTGACCGATTTCGGGGTCAACCGGGTCCGGCTGCCGCATGGCGTCTGGGCCAGCCAGCGCCACTGGCACACTGAGGAAGACGAGTTCGTCATGATCCTGGAAGGCGAAGTCGTGCTGGTCGAGGACGAGGGCGAGACGGTTTTGCGGGCCGGCGACTGCGCAGGCTGGAAGGCCGGGGTGGCCAACGGCCATCACCTGCAAAACCGCAGCGGCCGCGATGCGATCTATCTGGAAATGGGCTCTCGCCGCCCGGCGACGGACGCCTGTTCCTACCCGGATGTGGACATGCACGCGCCCGGCGGACCGGGCTACACTCACAAGGACGGGCGGCCGTACGCAGCGGAATGAGGGGGCCGTCACATGCAATGGTCTCCGCGTTGTGTTAGACTGCGCGCATGAACGCGCCACTGACCACACGCGCCGCCGAGGGCTATGACCGCCGCGTATTCACTGTCGCGGAGGTGAAGGCCATGGTGCGCGCCGGGATCATGGACGAGGACGAGCCCGTCGAGCTCTGGGAGGGTGAGTTCGTTCCCATGAACGCGAAACACAATCGTCATGAGATTTGGAAACGCCGCCTCATTCGGATTTTGGCGCGCAAACTCCCTGATGAGACCGCCGTGTCTGTGGAACCCTCCCTCTATCTGAGTGACACCACGTTCCTTGAGCCGGACATCCTGCTCTATGCCGAGCGACTGCTCCCTGAAGATGTGAGGGGCGGCGACTGCCTCCTGGTGATCGAGATCGCGGACAGCTCCATCGGCCGCGATTTGAAGGCCAAGGCGCGCCTTTATGCCAAGTACGGTGTTCGCCACTACTGGGTGCTCGATGCGGAAGGCCGTCGCGCCCACCTGCTCACCGAGCCCGGGGACACGGGCTATGGATCGGTCAAGATCGTCGAGGCCGATGGCGAGGTCACCCTGCCCTTCGATCCCGCATTGGTCATCCGTCTGGCCGACCTGGGCTGAGCCCTACTCCCGCAGCAGCTCATTGATACTGGTCTTGCTCCGCGTCCGCTCATCCACCCGCTTCATGATCACCGCGCAATAGGTGGAGGGCAGGGTCGGGTCGTGCGGGTTGGGCTTGGAGCCGGACACCACCACCGAATAGGCCGGCACCTCGCCCAGGAAGGTCTCGCCGGTCCGTCGGTCGATGATCGGGGTGGTCGAGGTGATGAAAGTGCCCATCGAGAGCACGCTGCCCTCGCGCACGATCACGCCTTCGGCGACCTCGGCGCGGGCGCCGATGAAGCAGTTGTCTTCGATGATGGTGGGGTTCGCCTGAAGCGGCTCCAGCACGCCGCCGATGCCGGCGCCGCCGGAGATGTGACAGTTCTTGCCGATCTGGGCGCAGGAGCCCACCGTGGCCCAGGTGTCGACCATGGTCCCGTCATCCACATAGGCCCCGATGTTCACGAACGACGGCGTCATCACCACATTGCGGCCGATATGGGCGCCTTTGCGCACGATGGCGCCCGGCACCGCCCGAAACCCGCTGGCCTCAAATCGCGCGGCGTCCCAGCCGGTGAACTTCAGCGGCACCTTGTCCCAGAAGGGTCCCGGCGCATCGGCCTCGATCAGCCGGTTGGCTGTCAGCCGGAAGAACAGCAGAATGGCCTGCTTGGCCCACTGGTGCGTGGTCCAGGTTCCGTCGGCCTCCCGGCTGGCGACGCGCAGCGTTCCGGCGTCCAGGCGCTCGATGGTTTCCAGCACGGCGTCGCGGACCGGGCCGGTGGTGGCGGTGTTGATCGTATCGCGCGCCTCCCAGGCAGCTTCGATGACGGCTTTCAGATCTTGAGACATCAGGCGGCTTCTTTGAGTTGGGCGTGGGCCAGGAAGGGGGCGAGCTTGTCGGTGCGATGGCGGACGAAGGCGGCGTGGGAGGCGTTTGCGTGGGCGCCGACCAGGACGGTGGTCATCCCCAAGGCGGCAGCTGGCGCGAGGTTGCGCTCACTGTCCTCGAAGAAGCAGGTGGTGGTCGGATGGATCGCGTGCGCCGCGCTCAGCCGAACAAACGCCTGCGGGCTGGGCTTGGGCTCATAGTCCGCCGAGCCGATGTGGAAGACCGCCTCGAACAGGTGATCGAGGCCCAGGTGCGCCAGCACCCGCGTGGCGTGGATGTCATCCGCATTGGTGAAAATCAGCCGCCGGCCCGGCAGCCGCGCCAGGGCCGCCAGCAGGTCAGCGTCATGCGCCAGGGCGTCCAGCGACAGATCATGGAACATCGCGTGAAACGCCAAGGGGTCAACGCCGTGGTCCAGCATCATGCCCTTCAGGGTCAGGCCATGTTCGGCCAGATAGCGCTTCTGCAAGGCAAACGCTTCGTCGCGCGGCAGGCCGGTGACGCGTTCCACGAAGTCGGTCATGCGATCCACGACCTCGGCCATGAACCCGGACTCGGCCGGATAGAGGGTGTTGTCCAGGTCGAACAGCCAGGTGTCGATATGGCGAAGGTCGGCGCTCACCGGCTGACCAGCGTTCCAGATCCATGCTCGCTGAACAGCTCGACCAGCATGGCGTGGGGTCGCCGGCCGTCCAGGATGACGACGGCCTCGACGCCGGATTCCACGGCCGCGATGGCGGTTTCCAGCTTGGGGATCATGCCGCCAGTTGCGACGCCGTCAGCCATGGCCGCGCGGGCCTCAGCCACCGATAGCTCGCGGATCAGCTTGCCGTTCTTGTCCAGCACCCCCGACACGTCGGTCAGCAGCAGCATGCGCTTGGCGCCCAGCGCGCCGGCCAGGGCGCCGGCCACGGTGTCGGCATTGATATTGTAGGTCTGACCGGTTTCGGAGACGCCGATGGGCGCGATCACTGGGATGTAGTCATCCTCGGCCCCGATCAGCGCCTTGATCAGGGTGGTGTCGATGGTCTTGGGCTCGCCCACGAAGCCCAGGTCGACGACCTTTTCGATCTCAGAGTCCGGATCGCGCTTGGTGCGGGTGACTTTTTCGACGGTGATCAGCCGGGCGTCCTTGCCGGAGAGGCCCACGCCACGCACCTCGGCCTCGGCGCCTGCTTGGGTAATCCAGCTGGCGATTTCCTTGTTGATGGCGCCGGAAAGGACCATTTCGGCCACCTCCATGGTCGCCGCGTCCGTGACCCGCAGTCCGTCGACAAAGGTGGACTTGACGCCCGCCCGCTCCAGCATGGCCGAAATCTGCGGTCCGCCGCCGTGCACAACGACGGGGTGCAGGCCCAGCATCTTCAGCAGCACCACGTCGGCGGCGAACAGCTTGGCGACCTGCTCTTCGCCCATGGCGTGGCCGCCGTACTTGATGACCACCGTCTCGCGGTCATAGCGCTGGATGAACGGCAGAGCCTCGGCCAGGGTCCTCGCCGTCGCCCAACCCTGGCTTTCCCCGTCGCGCGCCTCGGTCTCGTCGCTCAAATGCCCCGTCCTTCGCTTGCGGCGTTCGGATAGCCGACGCAGGCGCCCCTGTCACCCGGCGGCTCTCGTGGTAGCTTGGCCTGCGGCGACTCTGTGAGCAGGTGAGACCCAATGAAGACAAGCCCCTTCCTGTTGGTGATTTTCTACCTGGCGGTCGCCGTCTGCTTATGGCCGCTCTACGTCCACGCGACCCAGGTGGTCGGGTGGGTCCAGGCGACCTTCAAGCTGGACCGCAGCTTTCACCTGCCGAATGCGGCGGTCGCGACCCACGCCCTACAGGCGGCGCTGATCCTGTGGGCGATCGGCGCCGGATTGGTGCTGTACCGCAAGGGCCAGGCGTCCACCGCCTGGCTGATCGTGCTGCTGGCGTTGGCTCCGACTCTGGCGGGATTCGCGGCAACAGCCTGAGCTCAGATTGAGCGGGCGACCACTTCTTTCATGATCTCGCTCGTGCCCCCATAGATCCGCTGGACACGGGCATCGCGCCAGAGCCGGGCGATAGGATATTCGTTCATATAGCCGGCGCCGCCATGCAGTTGCAGGGCCGCGTCACAGACCTCCCACTGCAGTTCGGTGTGGAACAGCTTGGCGGCTGAGCCTTCCGCCGCCGTCAGCCGGCCTTCCAGGTGGCGGGCGATGCACCAGTCCAGGTGCGCCCAGCCGGCCTGCAGTTTGGCCTTGAGGCCCGCCAGGGTGAAGCGCGTGTTCTGGAAGTCAAACACCGTCTGGCCGAACGCCTTGCGCTCCTTGGTGAACTTCACCGCCTCGTCGAACGCCCGCTGGGCGCCGGCCTGGGCCTGGACCGAGATGCCCAGACGCTCCTGCGGCAGCTGGTTCATCAGATAGCCAAAGCCCTTGCCCTCGCCCCCGAGGCAGTTGGCCAGCGGCACCCGCACGTCCTCGAAGAACAGCTCCGAGGTGTCGGATGAATTCTGGCCGATCTTGTCGAGGTTGCGGCCGCGCTTGAAGCCCTCACGGGTCGCCTCCACCAGGATCAGCGAGATGCCCTTGCCGCCGGCCGTGGGATCGGTCTTGGCGACCACGATGATCAGGTCAGCGCTCTGGCCGTTGGTGATGTAGGTCTTCGAACCGTTGACCACATAGTGATCCCCATCGCGGATCGCCGTCGTGCGGATGTTCTGCAGGTCCGAGCCGGTGCCGGGCTCGGTCATGGCGATGGCGGTAATCGCCGCACCAGAGACCATCTTTGGCAGCCAGTGCTGCTTTTGAGCTTCGGATCCGTAGTTGCCGATGTAGTCGGCGATGATGTCGGATTGCAGCGTGATGCCCGAGGTGGAGCCGGCGTAGAACAGCTCCTCGGAAATCACAGCATTGAAGCGAAAGTCCAGGCCGAGGCCGCCGTACTCGGCCGAAACCGTGGGACACAGCAGCCCCGCCTCGCCGCAGGCCAGCCAAAAGCTGCGGTCGATGATCTTCTCCTCCTCCCAGCGATCCAAGTTAGGCGCCAGGGCGCGGTCGAAGAACTTGCGCACCTGATCGCGGAACAGGTTCAGGTCCTCGTCAAAGATCGTGCGGGCGTCGGTTTGCAGCATAGGAGGGATCCTCAGCGTTCCGATCTCAGATAGCGCGGTGACGTGGCGGCGTGGAAGCCGTTAGACGGCGCAGGCGGCGAGGATCTCGGCGCGCAGTTCAGGGATGCCCCCACCTTTTTCGGCCGAGGTAGCCAGCACCCGCGGAAAGGCCGCTGGGCGTTTGGCGATCTTGCGCAGGGTCTCGGCCACGGTCTGCTCGACATCGTGGCTCTTCAGCTTGTCGGCCTTGGTCAGGACGATCTGATAGGAAACGGCGGCCAGGTCGAAGGCTTCCATGGCTTCCAGGTCGACATCCTTGAGGCCATGGCGGGCGTCGATCAAAAGGTACGCGCGCTTGAGATTCGGCCGGCCGCGCAGATAGGACCGCCCCAGGTTCTGGAACTTGTTGGCGACGCCGCGGCTGACCTTGGCGAATCCATAGCCCGGCAGGTCGACCAGCCGCAGAACCTCATCCGCCACGAAGAAATTGATCTCGCGCGTTCGACCGGGCGCGGTAGAGGCGCGCGCCAGGCCGTGGCGGCCGGTCACCGCGTTGATCAGCGAGGACTTGCCAACATTGGAGCGCCCGGCGAAGGCCACTTCCGGCAGGTCGGGCGGCGGCAGACCCTCGATGGCCACCGCGCCCATCATGAACTTGACCGGATGCGCAAAGAACACCCGCGCCGCCTCCAGAGTCTCGGCGTCGAAGAGCTCCGCCGCCTCACTCATGCGGCGGCCTTGCATCGGAACCTTGCGATAAGCCGGTCGATGGGGTTGTCCACTTTGAACCTGCGCATGATCACATACTGCTGCAGCGCCGTGAGCATGTTCGACCACGTGTAGTAGACCAGAAGGCCGATGGCGAACTGGGCCATGATGAAGGTGAACAGGAGCGGCATCAGCTGGAAGATCCGCTGCTGCATCGGGTCGGGCGCCGGCGGGCTCATCGAGGTGGTGAGCCAGGTGGTGATCCCGTAGAGGATGGGCAGCACGCCGATGTGCAGGCTGGTACTCAGGAATGTACCGATCAGCGGCGCGGACGCCGGATCCCAGGGGATCAGCCCGAACAGGTTCAGGATCGTGGTCGGATCACGCGCCGAGAGGTCCTGGATCCAGCCCACGAACGGCGCATGGCGCATCTCGATGGACACCTGCAGCACCTTGAACAGGGCGAAGAAGACCGGGATCTGGAACAGGATCGGCACGCAGCCGGCCAGCGGATTGACCTTCTCGCGCTGATAGAGGGCCATCAGCTCCTGCTGTTGCTTGGCGGGGTCATCTTTGAATTTCTTCCGCAGTTCCTCCATCTGCGGCTGGACCTTTTTCATCTTGGTCATGGATTCGTACTGCTTGTTGGCCAGCGGGAAGAACACCACCCGCACCACCACCGTCAGCATCAGGATCGCCACCCCCATGTTGCCGACATGGGCGTGGATGAAGCTGAGGAACTGAAACAGCGGCCGCGTCAGGAACCACAGGCGACCCCAGTCGACGGCGTCGTCGAGGTGGGGAATGGCCAGCGCCTCGCCATAGGCCTTGAGGACCGGAGCCTGTTTGGCGCCGGCGAACAGGCGCGTGGTCACGGTGACCTGCTGGCCGGCCGGAATGGCCCGCGGCTGTCCGACAAAGTTGGCGTCGAGGACGCGAACGCCGGCCGCGTCAGTCGAGCGGTAGCGGCCCTGGATCTTCTCGGCGGGACCCGGAATCAGCGCCGCCAGCCAGTATTTATCCGTGATGCCAATCCAGCCACCCACGGCGTCGTAGGCTGGACCGCCGCCATCCTTGAGCCACTTGGCGTACTTCAGCATGCGAAGCTCGCCCAGCCAACCGACGCCACCCTCGTGGACGACGGAGTTCTTGCCGAGGTCGGGCGGCACGCCCTGTCGCTGCACCGAGCCATAGGGCGCCAGCGTGATCGGCAGGCTGGTGGCGTTGGCCACCGTATCGGTCACCGTGAACATGTATTTATCGTCCACCGCGATCACACGCGTGAACCTCAGGCCCTGAGTGTTGTCATAGGCCAACGTCACCGGCTGGCCGGGCGCCAGGGTCGATCCCTGGGCCAGGGTCCAAAGGGTCTGGGTGGTCGGCAGGCCGGGGACGTTGGCGCCTACCCAGCCGATTTCAGTCAGCCAGGCGTTGGTGGCGCCCTCGGGCCGCAGCAGCTCGACCGGCGGCGAGGCCTTGTCGAGCGTCTCGCGATACTGGGTCAGATAGAGGTCGTCGATCCGGGCGCCCTTGAGCGACAGGGACCCCGAGAGCGCCGGCGTGGCGATGGGCACGCGGGGCGAGGCGGAGACCGCCGCCTGGCGGGTCAGGGCCTGGGGCACCTGCGGCGCGGCTGGCGCCCCCAGGGTGGCGGCGACCGGCGCCTGGCGAGCGAGCTCCGCCGCACGCTGCTTGGCTTGGGGCTCGACGACCAGGAACTGGTAGACCAGCAGGATCAGGGCCGCACTCACGAAAAAGATGATCGTGTTGCGAGTGTTGTCGTCTCTCATGTGCGGGACGCTAGGGTTCCATGGGAATGGGGGAAGGGCGCGAGCCCGCTACACTTGGGGAGCCGCACGGTCGGTCGCGAGCCTTATCAGCGCGCTTTTCATATCGTCAAGCAAACGCGCCCAAGGACGGGCGATCACCCCGGCCCGGGCGATGAACACATAGTCGCACCCCGGGGCCGCGATCAGGGGCACGATCTGGCGTGCGGCCTCGCGCATGCGCCGCTTCGCGCGGTTGCGCTGGACAGCGCCGCCGATGCGCTTGGTGGCCGTAAAGCCGATCCGGACCAGGGCAAGGTCATCGCCACGCGGGCGGGCCTGGACTACCAGCGCGCCTCGGGCGCACGACGGCGCCTGCGCGCAGGCGAGGAACTCGCTGCGTTTGGTCAGGCGTGCAATGGGAAAGGCGGCGTCCGACATGGACACCCCGGCTCAATCAGGCCCTAAGCGCTCAGGCGCTTGCGGCCCTTGGCGCGGCGGCGGGCCAGGATCTTCTGGCCGTTCTTGGTCGACATGCGCAGCCGAAAGCCGTGACGGCGCGCGCGCACGAGGCGGGAGGGCTGGAATGTGCGCTTCACAAGAAGGCTCCGGGTCGAAAATCGAGCGGCGGTGGATAGTGGACGAGGCGCGGACTGTCAACAACCGCTGTCCCGACGACGCGTGTTGGGTTTAATCTGCACCCATGGCCGCTGATACCGCCCTCATCCGCCGCGCCGCCCTCGGGATCGGAGTCTTGCTGGGGCTCATGGCGGCCGTCCTGTTCCTGAGCGCCGGCACACTGGCCTGGCGACAGGGCTGGCTGATGCTGGCGACGTTCGGTCTCGCCAGCCTCGTCATCACCGGCGACCTGATCCGCCGCGATCCGGCTCTGCTCGAGCGTCGTACGCGCGGAGGACCCGCAGCTGAGACCGATCCACGGCAACGGGTGATCCAGACCCTCACCGGCGGCCTCTTCCTGCTCCTGCTCATCATGCCGGGACTCGAACGGCGGTGGGGCGGCGCTAACGCGCCTTGGCCGGCGGTGCTGATGGCCGACGGCGTGATCCTCGCCGCCTATGCCGGCATCTGGCGGGTCTTTGCGGAGAACAGCTTCGCCGGGGGCGTCATCGAGGTGTCAGCTGACCAGCGGGTCATCGACTTCGGACCCTACGCCGTGGTGCGCCACCCGATGTACGCCTTCGCCCTGCCGATGATCGCCGCCATTCCGTTGGCGCTGGGATCCGTCTTGAGCATGCTTTGGGCGCTGCCGATGACCGCCGCCATTGTCTGGCGGCTGCTGGACGAGGAGCGTCAATTGCGCGCCGAACTGCCGGGGTATGTTGACTACTGCGCGCGGGTTCGTTGGCGGCTGCTGCCGGGGGTGTTCTGAGGGTGCGTCACCTCCGTCGCCAGATTAGTGGACTGGCGGCTTGTTCACTCCCCTCGCTCGTCATTCCCGACCTTGTGTCGGGAACCTATGATCGCAGGCCTCGACAGAATTGGTGACCGCTGCGCCGCAGCCACCTTGAACCACCGAGTTCATGGGTTCCCGACACAAGGTCGGGAATGACGGATGAGAGGGCGGCGCGCCACTCCGAAACCCAATCCAACCTATCGGCCGCGCGTTAGGATCGCTCGCAGCCGATCGATGAGTTCACCGTCCATGAGCGGATCGTACAGCCTCGCACCCGACCAGTCGTAACTCTGCATCGCCGGCTTGCGACGCAGGTCATCCGGCTCCCACCGATACCTTGGTATGATGTGCGTGTGCAGCGCGGGTTCTGAGTTGCCGAGCGTCTCGTAGTTGATCCGATAGGCGTCCGTCGCCTCAAGAAGGGCATCGCCGATGCGGAAGACGTCGAGGGCGTGTCGCGCCCGTTCGTCCTCCGAGAGATCATTGACCGATGCGACCACTGGATCCGCCAACAAAAGGCAATAGCCCTGCAAAGGCTGCACATCGCCTATCACTGCCCACCCTGTCTCGAGACGTGCGATCACATATTGGTTTACCCCCTCCTGGGCCTGTCGCACCCGTTCCTCGATGAGGTTGTTCACGCGGTCGCCTACAAGTCCGGCCGGATGATGGTCTTTCCCACCACGGTGCGCTGGGCCAGGGTCTCGAAGGCGGCCCGCCATTCGCTTAAGGGATACTCACCATCGACGCGCGGTTTGACGAGGCCCCGCTCGGCCAGGTCCCAGATGGCGGCGTTGTTCTCCAGGCCCTTCTGGGGGTTCTGGCGGCCGTATTCGCCGGCGCGGACGCCCATTACCGAGAAGCCCTTGATCAGGGCGATATTGACCGGCAGCACCGGCAGGCGGCCGGACGTGAAACCGATTGACAGAATCCGCCCGCCAAACGCGATGCAGCGGATCGACTCGTCAAACACATCGCCGCCGACCGGATCGTAGATCACGTCCGCGCCACGCCCGCCGGTGATCGCCTTGACCTGCTCACGAAAGCCGCTGGTGACATTGACCACGGCGTCGGGGGCGTACTCGGCCTCGATGATCTTCAGCTTGGCGTCGGAGGCCGAGGCGGCGATGACCTTGGCGCCCAGCAGGCGGGCATAGTCGACAGCGGCGAGGCCCACGCCGCCGGCCGCGCCATGCACCAGCACCCACTCGCCCGGCTGCACCAGACCGCAACGGCTGAAGGCCACATAGGCGGTCAGATAGGCCACCGGATAGCCGGCCGCCTGGCTGAAGCTGAGCTTGGTCGGCTTGTGACGCAGGGTCGAGGCCGGCAGGATGGCGTACTCGGCAAAGCCGCCCCGGCCGCCGCTGACCACCGCATCGCCGAGCACGAAGCCCGTGACCCCAGTACCCAAGGCGTCGACCTCGCCGGATAGCTCCATGCCGCCGACAAACGGGACGGTCGGCTTGTGCTGGTGTTCGCCACGGGTCTGCATCAGGTCGGGGAAATTCACCGCCGCCGCGCGGACGCGAATCCGAACCTCGCCGGGACCGGGCTCCGGGGTCGGCACGTCCTTGACCACGCAACCGGCATAGTCCGGGGCAAGTCCCTCGACGACCAGGGCTCGCATCAGGGGGTCTCTCCTTCGATTTGGTCACGCACCAGACCCGCGATCTCGCGGCAGGCGGCGTCGGCGGCGGGAACGACGCCGGTGAAGGCCGTGAAGGCGTGCGACAGGCTCTCGTAGCAGCGATAGGCGGTGGGAACGCCGGCCGCGCGCAGGGCCTTGGCGTAGGCCTCGCCCTGGTCGCACAGGGGATCGAAGCCGGCGGTGGCGATGATGGCGGACGCGAGCCCCGACAGGTCCGGCGCACGCAGCGGCGAGAGGCGACGGTTGGTCGGATCGGACTCCGGCGCCAGGTACTGGCCCATGAACCAGTCCATCATCGACCGATCCAGCGGAAAGGCGTCAGCAAAGGTGGTCATCGACTGTGTCTCGGAGGCCACGTCGGTGCAGGGATAGATCAAGAGCTGGAACGCCGGCTGCGGCTCACCGGCCGCCTTGAGATCCTGGCAGATGATGGCGGCGAAGTTTCCGCCCATGGAGTCGCCGCCAATCGCCGCGCCCTGCGCCCCGAAGCGCTCAGCGTTGGCGCGGCCCCAGCGGTAGGCGGCCAGCACGTCATCAAGACCGGCGGGGAACCGGTGTTCCGGCGCCAACCGATAGTCGACCGACAAGACCGCCGTGCAGGCGATGCGGGCCAGGATGCTGGCGAAGGCGTGACTGGTATCCAGTGAGCCAATGACCCCGCCGCCCATGTGCGACCAGACGATCAGCGGCGCGTTCGGATCCTGCGGGTCCGGCCGATAAAGCCGCGCGGCGATGTCGCCCTCCGCGCCCGGCACGCTGAGGACTTCCCAGCGGACATGCGGCTCCAGATCGCCCTGTAGAGGCGCCAAGCCATCTGTCTCGCCGCGCCGCGCCTCGTCCGGAGTCAGGGTCGAGATCGGTGGGGCGCCGCGCGCCTGGGCGGCCAGGAACTGGAGGCGCGGATCGAGGGTGCGGCCACCGCGATAGACCACGCCGCCGCCCGCCATCAGCCGCAGGATCGGCGATGGCAGTGAAAGCAGCAGGCGGACAATGAGGCGTTGAACAGTGGCCGAGGCCATCAGGCGCGCGCTCCTGGCAATCCGTGGAGGCCACGAAGGATCATCGCGACCGCAAAGTCGGCGGCGGCGCCTGTATCGATGGGTCGGCGGGTCAACATCTTGTCGCCGACCTCCCGCGCGATAGCGATGCAGGCGGCGGCGATATAGTCGGGATCAGCGGCGGGGCCTTGACCAGTGGCGATGGCCTCCTCGATAGCACTGCGCACCTCCACAAACACCGCCGCGATTTCAGGGGTTTCGCCTTGGATCGGCGGATGCGCCTCGCCCGCCGGACGGCGGGCTATCCAGCTGTTGTGCTCATCGGCCATGAACGCGAAATAGGCCTCGATCGCCTCGCGCACGAAGCCCTCGAAGCCGACCTTGCGGGCGCGAATGGCCTTTAGGATCGGCGCAAACCGGCGTGCGCCATCGTCGGCCAGCGCCGCGTGCACCTCCTCCTTGGAGCGGTAGTAGTTATAGAAGGTGCCGGCCGCCAAACCCGTGCGCCGGATGATGTCGCGAACGGTCGAGGCCTCATAGCCCAGCTCGCCGAACACCTCGCGCGCGGCGTCGAGGATCGCTTGGCGGTTCTGGACCTTGGTCTGTTCGCGCTTGCCGGCGGAGAGATAGGCGACCTGGGACATTCGGGCTTATGAGTCGGTGGGAAAGTGACGCGCGTCACTCTCGCGGTATTCCGACCGCGCCGCAAGCGCAGCCGGAACCTCTCAGACCGTCCGCTGGGCGCGATCCTTCTCGTTGGCGCCCTTGATGGCGTTGCGCGCCGCTTCCCATTCGGCGTCGCCCCACGCTGCGAGCCGGTTGAAGCCGCCGCTACCCTGCAGGTGGCCGCCACCGTCGATGGCGATGGTCTGGCCGTTGATGTAGGCCGAGCCGGGGTCCAGCAGATAGACCGCCATATTGGCCAACTCGCGCATCTCGCCGTTGCGGCCCAACGGGATGGTCGGGTCGGCCTTTTTGGCCGGAGCGCCAGCCGTCGCCTCGGTGCTGCCGGGATTGAGGCGCGCCCAGGCGCCCTCGGTCGGGAACGGGCCGGGAGCGATGGCGTTCAAGCGGATGCCGCGCCCGCCCCACTCCACAGCCAGCGACTGGGTCATCACATTCAGACCGGCCTTGGACATCGCCGATGGCACCGTGAACGGACCGCCATGCCAGACCCAGGTGGTCAGGATGGAAATCACCGAGCCGTGCTTGCCTTCGGCCAGCCAACGTTTGCCGGCGTCCAGGGTAACGAAGAACGAGCCGCGAAAGACGATGTTGGCGATGGCGTCGAAGGCCTTGGGTGAGAGGTCCTCGGTCCGGCTGATGAAATTTCCAGCCGCGTTGTTGACCAGGCCGGTCAGCGCCCCGCCGGCCCAGATGGTGTCCATGGCTTCGTGGATCGCCTCGGGCACGCGGATATCGCAGGCCATGCCGATGCACTTGCCGCCGGTGGGGTGCGCGTCCATCAGCTCCTTGGCCGTGCCTTCGATCACATTGCCGCGCCGGCCCCAGATATAGACGTCGGCGCCCATCATCACGCAGGCCTCGGCCATCACCTTGCCCAGCCCCGTACCGCCGCCGGTGATGAGAATCCGCTGACCCTTCATCAGGCCGGGTTTGAACATCATGTCGTCCATGGTGAGTTCGGCCATCGTCAGGCTCCTTGAGGTTTGCTGGGGGCCATTCGGACGCCCTGACGCAGGGGCGGTCAACTATCGGTTCAGCCAGGAACGAACTGCGGATCGACCCGCCGGATCAGTTCTACGGCCGCTGCGGGCGCGCGGACTTTGCCCTCATGGATGACGAAGGCATAGACGTCGCGCGGTGTCTCGGCCGGTCCTGTGCGGTCAACTGGCGTGAAGTCGCCTGGGATACCACCCAACGCATAATCTTTGAGCCGGCCAGCCCAGAGGTCGAGATCGGCAGGTGTGTAGCCGGTGTCGATCTCATCGCTGGCGGATATCAGCCGCAGATAGACCAAGTCGGCGGTGACATCGGGGATCAGTGGATATTTCTCGCTCTCGGAATTGCAGATCGCCACACCCCTGTTGCGGCAGAGGCCGATGAATTTCGGGTCGGCGAAGGTGGCGTTGCGCACCTCGATCACATGCTTGAGCGGCAAGCCGTCAAGCTTGTCCGGCAACAGGTCGAAGAAGCCGGCGAAGTCGTCGTAGTCGAATTTCTTGGTGGCCATGAACTGCCACAGGATCGGACCCAGCCGGTCGCCCAGCTCGGAAATGCCCTGGCCGAAAAAGATCTCCATTGAGGGCTTGGCGTCGGTGAGCTTCTTGCGATTGACGCAGAAGCGCGAGGCCTTGACCGCGAACTTGAAGCCCTCGGGCGTTGAGGCCCGCCACTTGGCCCAGCTGTCAGGCTTGAAGCTGGAATAGTAGGTGCCGTTGATCTCGATCGCGGTCAGGTGGCGGCTGGCATATTCCAGTTCGGCGGCGTGTTTGAGCCCCTTGGGGTAGAACACCCCGCGCCACGGCTCGAACGTCCAGCCACCGATACCGCAGCGGATTTGGCTGGGGTTAGTCATATGCGCGGGCTCCGCCGTTGAGGGTCCAAAGCTATCTGTTTCGAGGGTTGTTCTCAAGACGTTCCCCCAGGAACGGTTCCCCTTTTTTTCCGCTCGTCATCCCTGGCCTTGTGCCGGGGATCCATAGTCCCGCCGCTGCGACGTTGTGCAACAGGCCGCGCGGCGCGGCCTGTCTCTGTGGCCGTCCCGCCGACGGATGGATCCCCGACACAAGGTCGGGGATGACGATCAAGGGGGTGTTGGGGGTGGCGCGCGCCTACCGCCGCGCCGCCGCTGTCTCATCCCGCCGCGCCTTGAACTCAGAGCCGGCCTTCCACTCTGGCCAGGCTCGGCTGTTCGCCAGCTTGCGGCCCAGTTCGAACAACAGAGTTCCGTCCGCCTCGAAGCCCTTGGGGTCCCAGGTCGGGTCGAATTCGTCGGCGGGCTGGTGGTAGCGATCTCGGGTATAGGCTTCAAGCTTGGCCTTGCCCGCCGCCTTGCCGCCATCCACCAGGTCCTGGCCGCCGCCGAACGAGAGGGCGGGCACGCCGACCTTGGCGAAGGAGAAGTGGTCTGAGCGGAAGAACGTGCCGGCCTCCGGACGTGGGTCAGGGCTGTAGACGCGGCCGTGACGGGCGCCGACGTCGATCAGGTCGTCCTGCAGGGTCAGCGGGGCATTGCCAGAGGTCGTGAAATCACGCGCCAGACCGTTTGTTCCGACCCCGTCCATGTTGATCACACCGACCGTCGTGGCCAGCGGATAGAGCGGCGTGGAGGCGTAGTACTCCGAGCCCAGCAAGCCCTTCTCTTCGGCCGTTACCGCCAGGAACATCACCGTGCGCTGGGGCCGCGGCGCCTTGCTGTAGGCGCGGGCCAGTTCCAGGAGCGTCGCCGTACCGGAGGCATTGTCGACGGCGCCGTTGTAGATACGGTCGCCCCTGGCGTCGGCAAGACCCACGCCCAGGTGGTCCCAGTGGGCCGAATAGATCACCCGTTCGTCCGGGTGTTTCGCGCCTACGACGGCGCCGACGACGTTGTGGGAAATCACCTTCTGGGCGTCGATGGCGTAGTCGGCAGAAAAGCTCACGCCGGCGAGTTCGACCGGACGGAACGCCCGGGTCTGAGCCTGTTTTTTCAGCGCCTCGAAATCAAGGCCGGCCGCCTTTATCAGGCTCGCCGCTGCGTCGCGCTGGATCCAACCCTCCAGCGGCGCATGCGCAGCTTTTGGGTCCTTGCGGATCACGTCGAAGATCTCATTGGTGTTGGAGTTCTTGACCGTCGCCCAGCCGTAGGAGGCTGGCGCCGTCTCGTGGATCACCAGGAAGCCGATGGCGCCGCGCCGGGCGGCTTCCTCGAACTTATAGGTCCAGCGGCCGTAGTAGGTCATGGCCTTGCCGCCGAAGTCGCCCCCATCTCTGGTATTCGGCTCGGCTTCGAAGTCAGGATCATTGACCAGCACCAGGGCGACCTTGCCTGCAAGATCGACGCCCTTGAAATCGTCCCAATTGCGCTCAGGGGCGGTGACCCCATAGCCGACGAACACCACCGGCGCGGCGTTGACAGTCAGCCGGTCGATCCCGGTCTGGGCCGCGCGGATCGCAATCTCGTGGCCCTGGGTCCAAGCGCGGGTGGCGCCGGCCGCAGAGACGCTGATGCTGACCACGCCAGCTGTCGTGAACCGCACCAGCGGTACGTCCTGGGTCCAGGCGCGGCCGCCTGCTTGCGCGTCGCCGGCGGGCTGAAGGCCGGCCGCCTTCATCTGTTGAATCAGGTAGGCAACGGTCTTGGCTTCCCCAGCCGTGGCCGGGCCGCGCCCTTCAAACGCGTTGGACGACAGGATCTTGATGTCGTTCAGGATGCGGTCGGCGGCGATCCTGGGCGGGCTAGCGACGGCGGCGCCCGACAAGGCAATCGCGCTAGAGAGGCAGATCAACAGGCGCTTCATGCGGACCCCCTGATGCAATTCGGGCGTCTGGGACTTTAGGTGAGGGCCGGCCGCATCGCCATGCCCTGGCGCGCGCAGATTGTGTCCCTGATGCAATTCCCCCATCGAGATTGACGGTGTAAAGCCCGCGCCAAGCTTTATGGCGTTAGCGTCTCCTCCTCCCCAAGGCCCGGCATGCGCCCTGTGACCGCTATTGTGCTGGCCGGCCTGGCCCTGGCCGGATGCGCCACGCCGCGCAAGGCGGACCTGCGCCTGCCTGCCGCCTTCGAGGCGCCCACGCCGCCGCCGGCCGGAGCCCTGGCGCTGGACACCTGGTGGACCGGGTTCAAGGACCCCGAACTGACGGCGCTGGTCGAGCAGGCGTTGGCCCACAATCCGGATGTCCGCACCGCCCGCTCGCGGCTCACCGAGGTGCGGGCCCAGAGCGCCAGTTCGCTGTTGCGCTACTTGCCCCAGGGCGACGCCACGGTTTCCAAGAAGCGCACCGAAACCGACCAGCTCTCGGGAACGCGGGTCAATATCCCAGGCTTTTCGACCAGCGGGGTCTCCGAGCAGGCTGCGGCGAACTTCAATGTCAGCTGGGAGGTCGACTCGGTGGTGCGCGGCGTGCTGGCCTATGGTGCGGCGTCGGCTGAGGCGGACCGCGCACGCTTCGGGTATGAGGCCACGCGCGCCGGAATCGCGGCCCAGACCGCTGACAGCTGGTTTCAGGCCAAGGGCTTGGCGATCCAGATGGCGGACGCGCGCGAGACCGCCAGGATTGTCCAGTCGCTCTATGATGTGGCCTCAAAGCGCGCGCAGATCGGTCTGGCCTCGACCTCAGAGCCGGATCGTGTGGCGGGGGATCTGGCGCAGGCCAAGGCTCAGGTCACGGCCTTGGAAGCCTTGTTGCAGGTCCAGAAGCGGGCGATCCTGGTGCTTGCGGGACGTATGGTCGAACCCACCGCCAATCTTGACGCGCCCCCCTTGGTTGGTGAGATCCCAAGCGTGCCCGGCGCGCTTCCGAGCGAGCTGATGACGCGCCGCCCCGATGTCCGCCAGGCCCAGGCCGCCCTGCGCTCCGCCGTTCGTCAACATCGCCTGGCGGTGGCGGCGTTCTTTCCGACCTTCATGCTGACGCCCGGGATCGGTTGGCAGAAGATTGACCAACCGGGGTTCAGCTCCGAGACTCAGAATTGGTCAATCGGCGGCAGTATCACCCAGCCGGTGCTATCGATTCCACGCCTGATCGCCGATCTCAAGGTTCAAAACGCCCGCACCGAACAGGCCGTCACTGCCTATGAGAAGACCGTGCAGACCGCGTTCCAGGAAGCCGAGGCGGCGCTGGTGAACCTGGATGCTGACCGTCGGCGCGTAGATCTGCTAGCCGATGGCGAGATCCGGTCGCACCGCGCCCATGACGCCGCGCAGATCGGGTATGGACGCGGTCTCACCGATCTATCGACCGCCCTTTCCGCCGAGCAATCCTGGCGCGGCGTTCGCGCCCAACTGACGGCCGCCCAGGTTCAGGCGCTTCGCCGCACCGTCCAGGCGTATAAGTCCCTGGGCGGTGGTTGGCCGGCCCAGGCCTATGCGGCCAAATGAGATACCGCTCATGACCTCGAAGACCATCGCCCTCGCCTTTTGTGTGTTGCTCGCACTCAGCGGCTGCAAGAAGCCGGAGCCCGCGCCCACCGAGGCCGAGCGCGCCCGCGCGGTGCGGGTGGCGCGTGTTGAGGCGCGGGTGATCGTCGGAGCCCTGGCCGCTTCAGGCAACCTTGTGGCCCGCGAGGAGGCTGCGGTGCTGCCGGAGGTCAACGGCTATCGCGTGACCCGGGTGCTGGCCGACGTCGGGCAGTCGGTGGCCGCAGGCCAGACCCTGGTGCAACTCGATCCCAGCCTGATCCAGTCGCAGGTCGCCCAGGCCGATGCGGTCGCCGCCCAGGCCGAGGTCCAGGCCGAGCAGGCGGAGGACCAGGCCGCGCGGGTCAAGGGTCTGGACGGCGCCGGCGTGCTGTCGCAGGAGCAGATCGACCAGCGCCGCTTTCAGGCCAGAGCCGCGCGCGCCACGGCCCGCGCTCAGGCCGCCAACCTCCGGGACCTCAAGACCCGTGCAGGCAAACTCTCAGTCTCTTCGCCGGTTTCAGGTCTGATCCTGGAGAAGAACGTCCGCCCGGGTGATCTCGCGGCCGCGGCCGGAGCGCCCTGGTTCCGCCTCGCTCGGAACGGCGAGGTCGAGCTTTCGGCCGACATGGAGGAGGGCGATCTGGTTCGCATCCAGCCTGGTCAGATCGCCACGGTCACCCTGCCGAACGGCGCTGTGGTCCCTGGCCGCGTCCGGCTGGTGAGTCCGCAGATCAATGCGCAGACCAAGCTTGGCGAAGTTCGTATCCTGCTGCCCGTTCGTTCGGATGTGCGCGTCGGCGGTTTCGCCCGCGCGGTATTCACCGATGCGTCGGCAATGGCTCTGACCGTGCCGGAAACCGCAATCCGCTACGATGCCGACGGCGCCAGCGTGATGGTGCTTGGGGCTGACAACAGAGTCCGCCGCGCGCCGATCCAGGCGGGTGCACGGGGCGCGGGCCTGGTGCAACTGATCAAAGGCCCGCCCGTCGGGTCTCGCATCGTCGCCAACTCTGCCGCCCTGTTGTTGGACGGCGACCTCGTTCGGCCGATGGAAGCCGGTGCGCCGCCACAGTTCCGAGCGACGGTTGGTCCCAAATGAGCGAAGACAATCGTTTCGCGATCTCCGCCTGGGCGATCCGCAATCCGATCCCGGTTACAGTGCTGTTCATCGGCCTGATCCTGGCGGGGCTGATCGCCTACTCCGGATTGGCCATCAAGAACTACCCCAACGTCCAATTCCCGGTGATCGGCGTCACGGTCACGCAGAATGGCGCTGCGCCGGGCGAGATGGAAACCCAGATCACGCGACCGGTCGAGGACGCCGTCGCCGGCGTGACCGGCATCACCGCGATCCAGTCGGTCATTACACAAGGCGTTTCCACGACCTCGGTTCAGTTCGAAATCGGTTCCAACCTCCAGAAGAAGACCGACGAGATCCGCTCGAAGATCGACCAGGCGCGCGCGGTTCTGCCACGCGACATCGATGAGCCATCGGTCGCGCAACTGGATATCGACTCGGTCGCCCCGATCCTCACCTATGCGGTGTCGGCGCCCGCCATGTCGGCCGACGAGCTCTCCTGGTTCGTGGATGACACGGTCAGCCGGACGCTGCAGACGGCCAAGGGCGTGGCGCAAGTCAGTCGGGTGGGTGGGGTCTCACGCGAGATCAATGTCATCATCGATCCAGATCGGCTGGCGGCGCGCGGTCTCACGGCCAGTCAGGTGAACAACGCGCTTCGCGGGTTCCAGACCGATGTCCCTGGAGGCCGCTTGAGCGTCGGCGGTCGGGAGCAGACGCTGCGCATCCTGGGCAGCGTGCGCTCGGTGGCGCAGCTTCGCGAGCTGACGATCCCGACCGGCGCGGGCCGCTTTGTCCGGTTGGCGGATGTGGCCGACGTTGGCGACGGCGCGGCCGAAGTGCGCGGCTTCGCGCGCCTGAACGGTCGCCCCGTGGTGGGCTTCCAGGTCGCCAAAACCAAGGAAGCCAGCGAGGTGTCCGCGGAGGACGCCGCAGTCGCCAAGCTCGCCGAGCTGGAAAAGGCCCATCCCGGCGTCAAGTTCTCGCAGATATTTTCGTCGGTGAGCGAAACGCGCGCCACCTTCGTGGCCACCCAGCATGTCCTGGCCGAAGGCATGGTTCTGGCCGCTCTGGTCGTGCTGTTTTTCCTGCGGGACTGGCGGGCCACGGCGATCACCGCGTTTGCCATGCCGATCTCATTGATCCCGACCTTCTTCGTGATGAAGTTGGCGGGCTTCTCGCTCAATATAGTGAGTATGCTGGCACTGACCTTGGTCATCGGCATTCTCGTCGACGACGCCATCGTCGAGATCGAAAATATCGAAAAGCGGGTGGCGCGCGGCCAGCGTCCCTATCAGGCTGCGATTGAGGGCGCAGACGCCATCGGCCTGGCGGTTGTCGCCACCACCATGGCGATTGTGGTGGTGTTCACGCCGGTCAGCTTCATGCCGGGCATACCGGGTCAGTTCTTCAAGGAATTCGGCATCACCGTCTCTGTGGCGGTGCTGTTTTCGTTGGTGGTCGCGCGCCTCGTGACCCCGCTGATGGCCGCCTATCTCTTGAAGCCGGGCGCGCATCCTAAGGAGCGCAAGCCGTTCGAGGGGTTCTATCGGAACACCCTGGAGTGGGCGCTGGCGCACCGGATCGTGTCGGCCATTGTTGGCTTCCTGGTGTTCATAGGCTCTGTCTTGCTGGCGCCGTTGCTGCCGACAGGATTCCAGCCGCCGGGCGATCCTGACTATATGTATGTCGACATTCAGGGGCCTCCAGGCGCGACAGCGTCGGACATGGAGGACACAGCCCAGCGTCTGACCTCGCTGTTTCGCGCCCAGTCGGAAGTGACCGGCGTCTTCATACAGATCGGTTCGACGGTTTCCAGTTTCGGCCCCGGCAGCGGGACGTCTGGCGGCGGCGATCTACGCCGCGGTACGGCAACCATCCTGCTGCGCTCAGACCGCGCGGTCAGCGGCGATGACATCCGCGACCGGCTGCGCGTGGAGCTGCGCAAGATTCCAGACGTGCGGCTGGGCTTCCTCGATTTCGAAGGCGGCGCGGGCTACCAGCAGATCCTGACCGGCAACAATCCGGACAATCTGGTCCGAGCCGCGTCTGAGCTGCAGCGTCAGATGCTGAGCCTCCCCGAGTTGGCCGATCCGAAGACCTCTAGTCCGCCGGTCGGGCCGGAGGTGGTGATCCGACCCAAGCAGGCCGAGGCGGCCCGACTGGGTGTTTCCTCCGATACCCTAGCCGCCATGGTCCGGACCGCGACCGTCGGCGACATCGACGCCAACGTCGCTAAATTTAACGAAGGCGAGCGACGCATTCCAATCCGCGTGAGGCTGCCGCTGAGCGCGCGCGCCGACATCGAGCGGCTCCGTTCCCTGCGAATTCCCACCGCGACCGGCGGCACGACCACCCTCGACAGCGTCGCTGATATCTCGTTCCAGGCCGGCGCTGCGCGGATCGACCGCCTCAACCGCGAGCGCCGCCTGACCGTAGAAGCCGAGCTCAACGGCGTGCAAATGGGACAGGCTCAAAAGGCGGTCAACAACCTGCCGATCATGAAGCACCTGCCACCCGGCGTGCGGCCTGCGGCCATCGGCAGGGCCGAGGCCATGGCCCAGCTGTTCGGGGGCTTCGGCGTCGCGATCTTCGCCGGCGTTTCGATGATCTTTGGCGTGCTGGTGCTGCTGTTCCGCAGCTTCTTCAAGCCGATCGTCATTCTGTCAGCCCTTCCACTGGCGATCGGCGGCGCGTTCCTGGGGCTGCTGGCCTTCAATCTGTCGCTGTCGATCCCCTCGCTGATCGGGTTCCTGATGCTGCTGGGACTGGCCGCCAAGAATTCCATCCTGCTGGTCGAGTACGCCATTGAGCGCGAGCGTGAGGGCATGAGCCAGCACGATGCTCTGATCGAAGCCTGCCGCGAGCGCGCCCGACCCATCGTGATGACCACCTTCGCTATGGCGGCCGGCATGCTTCCCACAGCCTTTGCACTGGAGAAGGGCTCGGAGTTCCGCCAGCCCATGGCCGTGGCGGTGATCGGCGGCCTGATCACTTCGACGGTGCTGTCGCTGGTGCTGGTGCCGGTGGTCTATGAGTTCGTCGGCGACTTCGAGGACTGGCTGAAGCCCCGGCTGGCGCGTCTGGTGACCCCGCGCGAGGCCAAGCCAGCGCGCTCTGAGCGACGGTAGCTTCTCAGATCTCACCTCGGATCACCCGGGCAAACAGGTCTGGATCGACATTGCCGCCGGACAGCACCAGCCCGAGGCTGGACCCGCCGAAGGTCTTGAGCTTGCCGGCCAGCAGAGCGGCCAGGGCCGCCGCCCCACCGGGCTCCACCACCAGCTTGAGGGTTGCAAAGGCGTAGCGCATCGCCTCAGCCACCTCAGCATCGGTCACCACGGCGACATCAGCCACGGTGCGCAGCAGGACCGGAAAGGTGAGTTCGCCGGGGCATGGCGTTTCCAGGGCATCACAGAGCGTGCGCCGGGTTGGCGTGATCGCTCGCCGTTCGCCTGCCTGAAGCGATCTGAGCGTGTCGTCATACCCCTCAGGCTCGGCTCCGCTGATCGCGGTGTTCGGCGATAGAGCCTTCACGGCCGTGGCGAGGCCGGACAACAATCCCCCGCCACTGCAGGGCGCAGCGACCGCGCCGAGAGTCACGCCCAACGCCTGAGCCTGACGCACCATTTCCAGGCCGACGGTGCCTTGGCCGGCGATGACGTGCACATCGTCGAAGGCTGGGACCAGGATGGCGCCCCGCTCGGCCGCGATGGCCGCTGAAATCGCCTCGCGACTCTCGGTCATGCGATCATAGAAGCGGATCTCCGCGCCATAGCCGCGCGTCGCCTCGACCTTCACCTTCGGCGCATCGGCCGGCATGACGATCAAGGCGGGCATTCCAAGCATCTGCGCAGCCAGCGCCACGCCCTGGGCGTGGTTGCCGGACGAAAAGGCCACGACGCCGCGAACCCTCTCCTCAGCGCTGAGTTGGACCAGCCGGTTGTAGGCGCCGCGAAACTTGAACGCGCCGACCCGTTGCAGCGACTCGGGCTTGATCAACACCCTGAGGCCGACACGGGCGTTGAGCGCGGCGTTCTCGATCAGCGGGGTTTCGACCGCATGACCCTTCAGTCGTTCAGCAGCCGCTTCGATGTCACCAAGGGTCACGCTCATCGGGCGAACACCATCGCGTCATCGGCGAAGGATTTGAATTCCAACGCATTCCCTGAAGGGTCGCAGAAAAACATCGTCGCCTGCTCGCCGGCCTGATTCTGGAAACGGACCTGGGGCGGGATGACGAACACAACCCCGGCCGAGGTCAGTCGGTCGGCGAGCGCCTGCCACGTCGGCCTGTCCAGGATCACGCCGAAGTGGCGGATCGGCACATTCTCACCGTCCACGGGATTGGTCCCGGCGCCCGCGACCTCGCCGGGCGCCAGATGGGCGACGATCTGGTGTCCATGAAAGTCGAAGTCGACCCAGTCCGGGCTCGAGCGTCCTTCCGGACAGCCGAGCAGGTCGCCGTAAAAGGCGCGCGCCTCGGCCAGGTCGCGCACCGGGAAGGCCAGATGAAATCGCGGCATCGTCATCCGCCGCCTGATAGCGCTTGAGGCGGGGGGCCGTCTCGTCTAAACCGCCGCCGCGCCTGGCTCCGCTGGGCCGTCAAAACCGATCCCCGCGTTCCTGCCGAGCACCTGTCGAAGGGCTGGCGCGCGTCTTCCGGGCAGGTCGGGAGATCGTACCCATGGCCAATGTCACCGTGATCGGCGCCCAGTGGGGCGATGAGGGCAAGGGCAAGCTGGTCGACTGGCTGTCCAACCGTGCGGATGTGGTGGTCCGCTTCCAGGGCGGCCACAACGCCGGCCACACCCTGGTGGTGGGCAATCAGACCTATAAGCTCAGCCTGCTGCCCTCCGGCGTGGTGCAGGGCAAACTGTCGATCATCGGCAATGGCGTGGTGGTCGATCCCTGGCACCTGATCCAGGAGATCGCCACGCTGGGTGCGCAGGGCATAACGATCACCCCGGACCTGCTGGTGCTGGCCGACAACGCCTGCCTCATCCTGCCGATCCACCGCGATCTGGACCAGGCGCGCGAAGCGGCGGCGCTGAAGAAGATCGGCACCACCGGGCGCGGCATCGGGCCGGCCTATGAGGATAAAGTCGGTCGCCGGGCCATCCGGGTCGCCGACCTTGCGGACCGTGAGGCGCTGGAGGCCAAGATCGAGCGCCTGCTGGCCCATCACGAACCGCTGCGCCGGGGCCTGGGCTTGGCGGATGTGGACGGCGCTGCGATCCTGGCTGAACTGGAGGCCATCGCGCCCAAGGTCCTGCCCTTCGCCCGTCCCGCGTGGCTGCTGCTGGACGAACTCGTAAAGTCCGGTCGCCGCGTGCTGTTCGAGGGCGCCCAGGGCGCGCTGCTGGACGTCGACCACGGCACCTATCCCTATGTGACCTCGTCGAACACCGTGGCCGGACAGGCGGCGGCCGGCTCTGGCCTGGGGCCGAAGGGTCCGGGCTTCGTGCTGGGCATCGTCAAGGCCTACACGACGCGGGTCGGCGAGGGGCCCTTCCCGACCGAGCTGGACGATGAGGTCGGACGCCATCTGGGAAGCGTCGGGCGCGAGGTCGGCACGGTGACCGGGCGCAGCCGTCGATGTGGCTGGTTCGACGCAGCGCTGGTGCGCCAATCGGTGGCGCTGAACGGTATCAATGGCATCGCCCTGACCAAGCTGGATGTGCTTGACGGGCTGCCAGTCTTGAAGATTTGCACCGGCTATCGGCTGGGCGGGCAGGACATCGGCTACCTGCCGGCCGGCCTGAAGGCGCAGAGCCAACTGGAGCCGGTCTATGAGGAAATGGAGGGCTGGACGGAGACCACGCAAGGTGCGCGGTCCTGGAAGGACCTGCCCGCCAACGCCGCCAAATACGTCCGCCGGATCGAGGAGTTGATCGGCGCACCCGCCGCGCTGGTCTCCACCAGCCCCCAGCGTGACGACACCATCCTGATGCGCGATCCGTTCCAGGACTGAGGACGCGAAGTATATTTGCGCCATCAAGCGGTTATTTACGCGCAGGCGTTATGCACGGCACGAGACGGGTGGAGCGGTTTCGTGTTCGACGGTGAAAACAAGGCCTACAAGCGTATGGCCCCGAAGCTGCAGCGGATCGTGATCGCCGATCCCAATCCGAACAGCTCTCGGATGCTGACGGATATCCTGCGCGACATCGCCCGCTCGCACGTCTGGGTGGCGACCACCATCGACAAGGCGCTGAAGCTGGCCCAGACCTGCGATCCGCAGATTGTCTTCACCGAACTGGCGGATGGTGGTTTCGACGGACTGGATTTTACCCGGCGCCTGCGCCGGAGCGAGCTGGCGGCGCGTCAGACGCCCGTTATCATGACCACCGGAGCCGCCACCGCAGCCGGAATCCTCGGGGCGCGGGACGCTGGCGTGCACGAGGTGCTCCGCAAGCCCTACAGCCTGAAAGATCTGGTCCGACGCCTTGAGGTCGTGACGCTCAAGGAGCGCGACTGGATCGAAGCGGTCAACTACATCGGCCCGGATCGCCGCCGCTTCAACACGGGCGAGTATGACGGACCACTCAAGCGCCGGTCCGACGGGGATGAAACGCCCCACCAGGCCAGAATCAATCAGGCGCTCAAGATCATCAAGAGCGCCGTCTCGTCGGTCGAGACTGATCGCGATCAGGCTATGCGGGCGATGCTGACCCAGGCCACGGGCCTGCAGGCCATCTCCACCGAGTTCAACATGACGCTGGCGGCGTCTGAATTCTATCGTCACCTGACGCTCGCCGTGCAACGTGGCGGCGCCATCAACAAGGCCGAGGCCGAGGCCTGGGCCAAGCCGCTGCTCGCCTTTCTACCGGCGTCAGATCGCGCGGCCCAGGCGGCGTAGAGCCGGTCAAACGCCTACAGGCATCGGCCATGAACCTCGCCGCGCGCCTTAGGCCCGCGACGGCAGGTGACTTGACCCGCCACCGTCCCTATCTTCGCGGGATGAACGCACCTGTCCCGCAGCCCTCCATCCTCGACTCCGTTGGCGTCGATCCTGCCCGCGCGCGGGAGATCCTCGGCCAGGCGCTCAGCGGCGCCGACGATGGCGAGCTCTTCGTCGAACGCTCCGAGAGCGAGTCCTTTCTGTTCGACGACGGACGGCTGAAGTCGGCGGCCTATGACGCCACTGAGGGCTTCGGCCTGCGGGTGGTCGCGGGCGAGACAGCCGGCTATGCGCATTCCAGCGAGATCAGCGAGGCGGCCATCCGGCGCGCGGGCGATGCCGCCTCCCTGGCCAAGCGCGGCTATTCCGGCGTCGCCGCCGAGGGACCGCGGGCCACCAACGCCAAGCTCTATGGCGAGGAGAACCCGCTGGCCTCGCCGGAGTTCTCCGACAAGGTGGCGTTGCTGCAGGAGATCGACGCCTGGGCGCGGGCCCGCGACCCTCGGGTGGTCCAGGTGATGGCGTCGATCGCCGGCGAGCGGCGGACGGTGGAAATCCTCAGGGCTGATGGCCGACTGGTGCGCGATGTGCGGCCGCTGTCGCGGATCAATGTGCAGCTCACCGTCGAGCGTGAAGGTCGGCGCGAGAACGGCTATGTCGGGGCCGGCGGGCGGGCCGGATTCGAAGCCTGGATCAGCGCCGACAAGTGGCAGGCCCAGGTCGACGCGGCGCTCGCCCAGGCACTCACCAACCTGGACGCCGTGCCCTGCCCGGCTGGCGAGATGGACGTGGTGCTGGGTCCGGGCTGGAACGGGGTGCTTCTGCACGAGGCGGTCGGCCACGGCCTGGAGGGCGACTTCAACCGCAAGGGCACCTCGGCGTTTTCCGGCAAGATCGGCCAGCGGGTCGCCGCGCCGGGCGTCACCGTGTTCGACGATGGCTCGATCCCCGGCCGACGCGGGTCGCTGACCGTGGATGACGAGGGCACGCCCACCGAGCGGACGGTGCTGATCGAGGACGGGATCCTGGTGGGCTATATGCACGACCGGATGAGCGCACGACTGATGGGCCTGGCGCCCACCGGCAATGCGCGCCGCCAGTCCTATGCGCATATGCCGATGCCGCGGATGACCAACACCGCCATGATGAACGGCACGGCCACGCGGGACGAGATGATCGCCTCGACGAAGAGGGGGCTCTATTGCGCCAACTTCGGCGGCGGCCAGGTGGACATCACCAACGGCAAGTTCGTCTTCCAGTGCACCGAGGCCTATCTGATCGAGGACGGTAAGGTCACCAGCCCGGTCAAGGGCGCGACCCTGATCGGCGATGGTCCCTCGGCCCTGACTCGGGTGACGATGATCGGCGACGACTTCGACTTCGACCCCGGCGTCGGCGTCTGCGGCAAGTCCGGCCAGAGCCTGCCGGTCGGCGTCGGCCAGCCGTCGCTAAAGATCACCGGCCTGACGGTGGGCGGGACGGCAGTCTGATCACCGCCAAGATGACTGCGTTTTAATCCAGGTTACGGCATTGTAACTCGCCCGCCCGGGGCGATGCAGGCCAGTTGCCGCGCTTCAGGGGAAGGTGCGTGATGCTGGTTTCGATTCTGGCGCAGGCTGCGGCGATCGCCGCCCCGACCTCGGGGGTCATCAGCTATCCGGCGTCGTTCTTCGCCGCGCAGCAGCCAGCCAACGCCGCCGAGATGGTGAGCCGACTACCGGGCTTTACGCTCGACAGCGGGGCTTCGGTGCGCGGCTTTGAAGGCGCGGCGGGCAATGTGCTGATCGACGGCCAGCGGCCGGCCAGCAAGACCGATGACCTCGACGCCATCCTGCGCCGCCTGCCCGCCTCGCGGGTCGAACGCATCGACGTGATCCGGGGCGGCGCGCCGGGCATCGACATGCAGGGCAAGACCGTCATCGCCAACATCGTCCGCAAGGCCGGCGGCGGCTTTCGGGGACTGGCGGCCGTCGCGCTGGATGGCCTGCCGGATGGCCGCCGCGCCATCACCACGCGCACCGAGATGTCTGGAAACCTGGGGCCGGCGGCCTGGGAACTGGGCGTCTTGGGCGGGCGATTTCTCGCTGATGGCCCGGGGGATGGCTCTGGCCTGCGGATCGACGCCAATGGCCTGCGTACGCCGGTCCGCATCGAGGACCAGGGCGCCGGCATGAACGGCCAACTCACCGGCGCCGTCGAGGGTCCGACATTCGGCGGCAAGTTGCGCCTAAACGGCCGGCTCTCCCGCGACAAATACAAGGAAGACGAGTTGGAGCGGCTGCTTGGCCGGCCGCCCTCCATCGAGCACACCCAGGAGGTCGACCATACACGCGAGAGCGAGGTCGGCGCCGATTTCACCCGCAGCCTGGGAGCCCGGGCCTCGCTGAATCTGATCGGCCTTCGACAGACGGCCCGCAAGGATTTCGCCTCTGATTTCAACGACGGTCAGGCCAGCGCCTTTCGACTCAATCGCAACACGCGTGAGGTCATCGCCAGGTCGGTGCTCAAATACCGCGCGACGGACCGGCTCTCGCTGGAGGCCGGGGGCGAATTCGCTGTCAACAATCTGGACAGCGCCACGCGCCTCACCGCCAACGGCGCCGTGATCGTCCTGCCTGCGGCAAACGTCCAGGTTCAGGAGGATCGCGGCGAGGTGTTCGCCAAGTCCGCCTGGCGACCTTCAGACACCCTCAGTCTCGACGCCAGCCTTCGCTACGAACATTCGAAGGTGGTCTCGGCCGGCGATGTCGTGCTGGGCAAAACCCTGCAGTTCATCAAACCGCGTCTGGCCCTGACCTGGGCGCCGACAGCTTCGCGGCAGCTGCGCCTGCGGGTCGAGCGCGAGGTGGGTCAGCTCAACTTCAACGATTTCGTCGCGTCCGCCAATATCGGCAGCGCCTCTGGCGTGGTGACCGGCAACCCCGACCTCAATCCCGAGAAGGCCTGGGTGGGTGAAGCCGCATTCGAGCAGCGCTTCTGGGGATCAGGATCGCTGACGCTGACCTATCGGCATTTCGAGCTGTCCGACGTGGTGGATCGAGGACCGGTGTTCACCAGCACCGGTGTCTTCGATCACCCGGCCAATATCGGCAGCGGAACCAAGAACGCGGTCGCCCTGGAATATAGCCTGCCACTTGAGCGCCTCGGTCTGAAGGGCGCGACCCTCAAAGGTGATCTTACGAAGCGCTGGACGCGCGTCACCGATCCGACCACGCACACCGCGCGGGAGATCTCCGGACTGCATCCGCTCAGCTGGAGCGTCCACTTCAGCCACGACATCCCCGATTGGAAAGCTTCCTACGGCTTTGACGCCTTCGGGGCTTGGCGCGAGACCTACTATCGCTTCAACCTGATCGAGACGACCAAGCTCAAGACCTGGGTGCTGCCGTTCGTCGAGTGGCGCCCGCAGCCTGATCTGAACCTTCGGCTGGAATTGCCCAACATCACTCAGCGCGGTCTGCGCAAGACCGTCTATTCCTATCCAGGTCCACGCAGCGCGGGCGGCCTCGCGGCGGTTGATGATCGCAACTATGAGTCCGGAACCATGTTCCACATCCGCTTGCGCAAAACCTTCGGCGGCTGACCTACGTTACGCCGGCGCGTTGGTTTCATCCGAGCCATGCGCCCAGTGACGGATCACATAGCTCAGCGCGATGAACAGCCCGCCCCCCGCCACACCCGCCCAGCCCAGTTTGTTGAACCCATCCAGCGACGTCGCCAGCGCGCCGGCCGGATCCAGCACCTGGCCGCCGACCGTCTCGGCTCCCATGGCCCCGGCGATGATGCCGCCCACGTACTGGCCAATCGAGACCGCCAGGAACCATACCGCCATCATGAACGATGCAACCCGGGCCACCGACAGCTTGGTGATCTGCGACAGGCCGACCGGCGAGAGGCACAACTCGCCCGTCGTGTGCAGCAGATAGAGCAGGCCCAGCATGGCCAGCGGCATTCGGTATTGATCGTCCGCCATCCCTTGAGCCCAGACGATCACCAGGAAGCCCAACCCGACCTGGATCAGCGCCAGTCCGAATTTCATCGCCGGATTGAGGTCCATCTTCCGCGCGCCCAGCCAGGCCCAGAGGGCCGCGAACACCGGTGCGAAGATCAGGATGAAGCCCGCATTGAACGACTGCGTCTGGGCTGCGGTCGTGCCCATGAGGTCGACATTGCGCGCCGCGAACAGGTTGAGCGAGGTGCCGCCCTGTTCGAACAGCAGCGCGAACACCGCATAGCCGGCGATCAGCACCACAGCCAGCATCATGCGCTCGCGCTCGACCTTGCTGATGGTCGACAGGAACCAGGCGATGTAACCCAGCGACAGCACGATGGCGCCGATCAGAACCTTGCCGACCAGCGCGTTGTGCTGAACCAGGAACCACAGCGGGATCACCCCCAGCACAGCCCCAAGATAAATCATCCACTCGCGATTGATCGGCCCCACCAGCTTCTGAGTCAGCGCCGCAGGATTGGGCGGCTCGCCCTTGCCCTCCAGCAGGCCCTTGCCCAGCGTGAACACCACAAAGCCCGCCGCCATGCCGACGCCCGCCAGCCCGAACCCGGCCCACCAGCCGACCCGCTCGCCCAGCAGGCCGCAGAGGATCGAGGCCCAGAAGGCGCCCAGATTGATGCCGTAGTAGTAGAGCGTGAAGCCGGAATCCCGCCGCGGATCGCCCTCGGCGTAAAGCTGTCCGACGATGGTCGAAATGTTGGGTTTCAGGAACCCGACGCCCAGGATGATCAGCGAGACAGCCACGAAGAAGGCGGTGCGGCCGAACGGATCGGTCTTGGTCTGGAGCGCATACGCGCCCTTGGGGATCACCGCCGGGATCGGACTGGCAGTCGGCAGGCCCTCGACCTTCAGCCCGCCCTGCGCCGTCGCGCTGAACGCATGCGGTTGGCCGGCGACTATCAGGTGGACATGGCGAGACTCCATCCGGCCTTCGATGGCGACGGGGTAACTCTGGCCCGCGTAGACCAGGGTCTGTTCGGCCGGCCGGCCCTCGACGGCCATCAGTCCATGCCCGGCGACCAGCAGCACCGCGCCGAACGCGATGGCCTTGCGGGTGCCCAGCCAGCGGTCGGCGATCAGTCCGCCGATCAGCGGCAGCAGATAGACCAGCGAGGTGTAGGACCCGTACTGCGCGCCCGCCGCCTTGTCGTCGAACAACAGGTGCTGGGTCAGGTAGAAGACCAGGATGCCGCGCATCCCATAGTACGAGAACCGCTCCCACATCTCGGCGAAGAACAGGATGATCAGGCCGCGCGGGTGGTTGCGCAGCAGTTGCAGCAACACCGGAATGCCGGTCGCAAGGGTGACGACAATGCCGATCAGGACCAGGGCGTTCATGCAGGTTCGGTTCCCTAGGGTCGCGCCAGGCGGACCTTGCCCTGATCGCAGAATATGGGCGACAAGATCATGCGCCTCCCAACTTCACAAGCGAGCCGCCAGGAGGTCGCCATGAAGATCCCGGGACCCGATCATCCGATCACCATCGCGCCCGCAGACACCCGCTGGCAGGCGCACTTTGACGGCCAGGTGATCGCCGACAGCGCTCATGCCCTGGTGCTGAAGGAGGCGAGCTATCCGCCGGTGATCTATTTCCCGCGCCAGGACGTCGCGATGGCCCAGCTGTCACGCACCGACCGCTCGACCCACTGCCCCTACAAGGGCGGCGCCAGCTACTACTCGGTGGGCGGCAGCCCTGCGGGCGCCAATGCGGTCTGGACCTACGAGACACCGTTTCCAGCGATGGCCGAGATCACGGGGTTCCTGGCGTTCTATGCGGATCGTATTGAAGTTGCGCCGGGTCTCTGATGTCGCAAGGGCGACGAGTCTTGGCTAACATCGCCGTCATCCCGGCCGCAAGCCCGCGCCAGTGGGCTGGAGAGCCGGGACCCAGGCGACCGGGCTGGGATTCTGGGTCCCGGACAGCCGTTGCACGGCTTCCGGGATGACGGCGCAGGAGGTTCTTCCATAAACCGGAACTCGTTGCCCTGCCGACGTCGCACCAAGCATGGATATTTGCATCATTCGATGCAAACTTGTTCTCATGCGCACGACGCTCACCCTCGACGACGCCCTGTTGGCGAAGGCTCAGGACCTGACGAGGTTGCGGGAGAAATCGGCACTGGTTCGTGAAGCCCTAAAGGCCCTCGTGCAGCAGGAGAGTGCACGGCGATTGGCGCGGCTGGGCGCCAGCGCGCCGGACCTGGAGCTTCCGCCCCGGAGACGTTCCGAACCGTGATCCCCTTTGATCGGATCGCGTGATCAGTCCAACGTCAGACCCGCCTGTGCGCCGGGCTCAACCCTCGCGGGGGCCACGCCATTCCTCGCGCGCACCGTGGCCAATGACGCTCATCGTCAGTCCATCGGCAAGACGCGTTGGAATGGCGGAAGGGTCGAAGCCCTCCAAGCAGCCGACGTTGACGCCGTAGCTGTCTGGCGCCGAGCGCTTGCGATGGAAGGTGTAGATGCCGCACACCTTGCAGAACCAGTGTTGGGCCACGCCCGTGTTCCACCGGTAGAGCGTCAACGCCGCCTCACCCGCCAGGATCGTCAGGCCGCCTTCCGGAACCTTGGCCGTCAACGCGCCCTTACGACGGCAGAGAGAGCAATCGCAGCGGTTAAGCTCGTCAATTTCCGCCTCTATGTGGAAGCGGACGACGCCGCAGTGGCAGGACCCGTTCCACGCGCCCATCGTCAGTACGCAAAGTCCTCGAATGCGCGGCTGGCGTCGCCGGCCCAGCGGGTATTGTAGAGCTCCAGCAGACGCTCGGCCGGGGTGATCCCGGTCTCGGCGATGTGGTCCAGCTCGGAGAGGTATCCGGTCTCGTCGTCCATGCCGCCCGACAAGCGATTGCGGTTCTTCAGGCCCTGGCGGGCGATGGCCAGCATGTCCTTAGCGATGTCCTGGACCGTGCGGCCGGCGATCTCGGCCTTCAGGCCCCGGCGGGCGACGTCGGCGCGCAGGCGCTCGTGGTCAGCGATGTTCCAATGCTTGCAGAGATCCCAGGCGGCGGCCAGGGCGGCGCTGTCATAGAGGACGCCGATCCACAGGGCCGGCAGGGCGCAGAGCCGGCTCCAAGGCCCGGCGTCGGCGCCGCGCATCTCCAGATACTTCTTCAGGCGCACTTCCGGGAACAGGGTCGTGGTGTGGTCGGCCCAGTCCTTGATCGTCGGCCTCTGGCCTGGCATTTCGGCCAGCTTGCCGTCCATGAAGTCCACGAACGAGCGGCCGGCCAGGTCGATGTAGCGATCGCCGCGCTTGGCGAAATACATCGGCACCTGAAGGGCATAGCGCGCGTAGGTCTCGAAGTTGAAGCCGTCTTCGAACACGAAGGCCAGCATGCCCGTGCGGTCCGCGTCGGTGTCGGTCCAGACATTGGCGCGGGCCGAGACAAAGCCCGACGGCTTGCCTTCAATGAACGGCGAATTGGCGAACAGCGCGGTGACGATCGGCTGCAACGCCAAGCTCACCCGGAACTTCAGGATCATGTCGGCTTCGGAGCCGAAGTCGAGGTTGGCCTGCACGGTGCAGGTGCGGAACATCATGTCGAGGCCCAGCCCGCCGACCTTGGGCATGTATTCGCGCATGATCTTGTAGCGGCCCTTGGGCATCACCGGCACCTGGTCGCGTCGCCAGATCGGGGTGAAGCCAAGGCCCAGGAACCCCAGGCCCAACTCATCGGCGACTTCCTTGACCTCGGTCAGGTGCGCGCCGGTCTCTTCGCAGATGTCGTGGACGGTCTCGAGCGGGGCCCCGGACAGTTCGAACTGCCCGCCCGGCTCCAGGCTGACATTGGCTTTGCCGCGCTCCAGGGCGATGACGTGCCCAGCCTCCATGACCGGCGCCCAGCCAAAGCGGGTAAGACCGTCCAGCAGCGCCTTGATGCCGCCGGGCTCATAGGGAACCGGCTCATGCGAGCCCAGCTTGAAGACGAACTTCTCGTGCTCGGCGCCAACCCGCCAATCGCTCTTGGGCTTGGCGCCCTCGGCCATCCAGCCGACCAAGTCCTCGAACACCAGGGGGCGATCATCACAGTCGGTTTCGGCCATGCAGTATCCTCCCGACCCCAACGTCGCCCAGCAGGCCATGATCCTGCGCGGCGAGCGTCTTTACGCTGTCAGGATAGTTGGGTGCAATCGCGCCAAGCTCAAGAGCGCCAATCGCCAAGCACCGACTGCCACAGCGTCAGGGCGCTGATCGCCGCCGTGTCCGCCCGCAGGATTCGCGGACCCAGGGAAACGCGCGTGGCGAACGGAAGCGCGCGAAGGCGCTCGCGCTCGTCGGGCGAGAAGCCGCCCTCAGGTCCGATCAGGATCGCCCAGGGACCACCATCACCCGACAGCGCCCTCGAGGCCGGCGGCGCATCGCCGGCCTCGTCACAGAACATCAGGCGCCGGCTCGGGTCCAACTCGGAGAGCATTCGCTCCAGCCGAACCGGCTCGGCGACCTCGGGCACATCCAGCCGCCCGGTCTGTTCGGAAGCTTCGACGGCGATAGCGTGCAGGCGCTCTGCGCGCACAAGGTCGGCGTTGGTGCGTTCGGTGGTCACGGGTCGGATACGGCGTACGCCCAGCTCGGCGGCCTTCTCGACGATGGTCTCCAGCCGGGAGCGCTTGACCAGGGCGATCACCAGATCAAGGTCGGGGCCGAACGCCTGGGGGCGGACCTGCTCCACCGCCGTCAGCGTCACCGCGCGCTTGCCGATCTCGGCGATCTGCACGCGCCACTCGCCGTCGCGACCGTTGAACACCGCCAGCTCGCCCCCAACAGCCTGGCGCATGACACTCGACAGATAGCGGCTTTGGCCGTCATCGAGGGTGAGACGGGCGCCAACTGACAGATCATGCGAGACATAGAGGCGGATCATGGCCTTCCCCTAGTCCGCCCAAGGCCATCCGTCACCCGCCGGAAAATGGGGGATGACCGGATGGGGCCTTCCAGCGTTAGATGCGGCATGAACAAGTCCAAAGCCGAAGCCCAAGAGCTTGAAGCCCTGCAACTGGCGCTGGTTCGCTTCCAGCAGCATGCCATTGAGACCGGCCGGCGCGACCTGATCCTTTTCGAGGGGCGCGATGCGGCCGGCAAGGACGGCGCGATCCGGCGGGTCATCCAGCATCTGTCGGTCCGAAACACCCGGGTGATCGCGCTGCCAAAGCCCACGGAACGCGAGCAGAGCCAGTGGTACTTCCAGCGCTATGCTGCGCATCTGCCGGCCGCCGGCGAGCTCGTGATCTTCAACCGCTCCTGGTACAATCGCGCCGGCGTGGAGCCAGTGATGAGCTTCTGCACGCCCGAGCAGCACCAGGCGTTTCTGGCCGACGCGCCGGTGTTTGAGCGCATGCTGGCCGGCAACGGCGTGACGATCATCAAGTTCTGGCTCGACATTTCCAGAGCCGAACAGGCCAATCGGCTGACAGCGCGGCGCGACAATCCCCTGAAGGCGCTGAAACTCAGCCCGCTGGACGCGGTGGCCCAGGAGCGCTGGGACGCCTATTCGGAGATGCGCAACGAAATGTTGATGCGCACCCATGCACCGGACACGCCGTGGGTGGTTGTTCACACCGACAAGAAATCAAGAGCTCGAAAGGCCATTCTCCGCCACATCCTGAAAACCCTGGCGCCGCCGGAGATCGCCGCTGATGTGCCGGACCCGAGCCCGGACGTGCTGTATTCGTTTGACGGCGCGGCCCTGACCGACGGGCGCCTGGAAGTGTGACGACGGCGTTGTTCTTTCTTCGTTCCGACGCTAGCCTGCCGGAATGATTCCCACACTTTCCGCCGTCGAAGCCCGGCGGATTGCGCTTGCGGCCCAGGGTTTCGGCGGCGCCCGCGAAGGCCCGGTCGGTCGCCCCCAGCTGACCCGCCTGATCGAGCGGCTGGGCGTGGTGCAGATCGACTCGGTCAATGTGGTCTCCCGCACCCACTATCTGCCGGCCTTCTCGCGGCTGGGCGCCTATCCGCGTGAGCTGCTGGAAGACATCGCCTGGGGCAAGAAACGGCCGCTGTTCGAGTATTGGGCGCATGAAGCCTCGCTGCTGCCGTTGAGCAGTCAGCCGCTGTTCCGCTGGCGAATGGAAGATGCTCAGGCTGGGCGCGGCACGTGGAAGGGCATCGCCACATTCCTGCGCGAACGCCGCGATTTCGTCGACCGCGCGCTGGACGAGATCGCGACGCGGGGCCCGATGTCGGCCTCCGACCTGGAGATGGGCCACAAGGGCGCCGGCGGCTGGTGGGGCTGGAGCGAATCCAAGCGCGCCCTGGAGTGCCTTTTCTGGGCCGGCGAGCTGACCACCGCCACGCGGCGGGGCACGTTCGAACGGGTCTATGGCCTGCCGCACAAGGTCCTGCCCAAGGCCATCGCCGAGGCGCCGACGCCGCCGCGCGATGAGGCGCAACGTCAACTGCTGAAGATCGCCGCCCAGGCCATGGGCGTGGCCACGATGCGCGACCTACGGGACTATTTCCGCATGGGCGTCGAGGAGACTCGCCTACGGGTCGGCGAGCTGGTGGAGGCGGGAGGCCTGATCCCCGTGGCGGTCCAGGGCTGGCGAGAGGCCGCCTTCCTGGACCCGGCCGCGCGGCGACCCCGGCGGATCGACGCCGCCGCCCTGCTGTCGCCGTTCGACAATCTGGTCTGGTTCCGCGAGCGGACTGAGCGGATGTTCGGCGTGCGCCTCAGGCTGGAGATCTACACCCCGGCCCACAAACGCACCCACGGCTACTATGTGCTGCCGTTCCTGGAGGGCGACGCCCTGACCGCGCGGGTCGATCTGAAGGCCGACCGCAAGGCCGGCGTGCTGATCGTCCAGGCCAGCCACGCCGAACCCTGGGCGACAGCGGCGACACCGGTCCGGCTGGCGGGCGAGCTTCGCCGCATGGCGGGCTGGTTGGGACTGGAGAGCGTGCGGATCGAAGCGCGCGGGGATATGGCCGGGGCGTTGGGGGCGGAGGTCTAGCGCCTTCCGCAGAAGGGTCGGCGCACTTGGGGCGCTGTTCTCCACCCCAACCACCCATTCCCGACTTCTCCTCTCCAGCCGTCATTCCCGACCTTGTGTCGGGAACCCATGAACTCCGAGGTTCATGGGTGGACGCGGCGCGGCAGGTCCAGCTTTGCAGGAGACGGAGATCATGGGTTCCCGGCACGGCGTCGCTCCGCTCCTGGGCCGAGAATGACGTCAAGGGAAGGGATCGGAACAGCGCGTCCGTGGAGAAGGGTCCGGGCGTCGAACAGGTGACCACCCATTGCCCCACATATTCGAAAATCGTAGAGTCGGTATGACAGCTGTCCAACCTGAACCCGGAGCCACCCATGCGTCGCGCCCTGATCCTCGCGCTCGGAACGGTATTCTGCGCTTCGCCCCTGGCGATCACAGCCGCCCTGGCCCAGCCGACGGCAGCCGCTTATAAGGCGCCGCGCACCAGCTTCGGCCAGCCCGATATCGGCGGCTATTGGAGCAACTCCACGCTCACCCCGCTGATGCGTCCGGCCAGCTTTGGAACCCGGGCCGTGCACACGCCGGACGAAGTCAAGAAGATGGAGAGCGCCGTCGCCGTCGAGGTCGAGGAGGGCAATGCGCCCACCGATCCCAATGCGCCGGCCGACTTCAAGCAGAAGTCGACGGTCCAGCGGCCCGAGTTCACGGCTGCCGGCGGCGATGTGGGCGGCTACAATCGCGGGTGGCTGGACCCGGGCTCGCAGGTGATGCGGGTCGGCGGCGAGCCGCGCACCTCGCTCCTGACCACGCCCAACGGCATGATGCCGGTCCGCAAGGCCGGCGCGCCGCCAGCGCCCAAATTTGGTGGCGGGCTGGGATCGTTCGACAGCTATGAGACCCGTTCGCTCGGCGAGCGCTGCATCATGGGCTTTGGCCGCAATGCCGGTCCGCCGATGTTCCCCAACGGCTTCTACAACAACAATTATCAGATCATACAGTCGCCCGAGAACGTGATCATCGAGATCGAGATGATCCACGACCTGCGGGTCATCCGCCTGAACTCAACCCACCGCACCGATGGCGTGCGGCCCTGGATGGGCGATTCCATCGGGCGCTGGGAGGGCGACACTCTCGTTGTCGAGACCACCAACCTGCCTGAGGCCATGGCCTACTTCGGTTCCTGGGAGAACCTGAAGGTCACCGAACGGTTCACCCGCGTCGCCAAGGACCGCGTGCGCTATCAGTTCCAGGCCGAAGACTCGAGCATCTGGGACAAGCCCTGGGGCGGCGAATACGAATTCGCACCGCTGAGCGGCCGGATCTACGAATACGCCTGCCATGAAGGCAACTACGCCCTGCCCGGCATCCTGGCGGGGGCGCGGTCGGAAGAGGCGGACAAGGCGGCGGCGGTGAAGTCGGGCGCGGCGCCAGCGGGCTCCACCAACTAGGCATCTTCGGCCCTTACCCGGCGCCGAAGTTCTTCCTCATGTTCCCCCGCCGCTTCCGCTGCGTTACTTCTGCGGAACACATGCCGAACGTGATTCGCATCCCCACGTCTGAGGAGCCCCCGAAATGATCGGGCGGTTGCGCGGGGCTGTGGCCGAAATCGGCGAGGAAGACGCGCTGATCGACGTCATGGGCGTCGGCTATGTGGTGCGGTGCGGCGCGCGAACGCTCGGCCGGTTGCCGCCGCTGGGCGATGAGGCGCTGATCCACGTCGAAAGCCACTTTGGCGAGCAGACCGGCGTCACCCTCTATGGGTTTCTCAGCCGCGAGGATCGCGCGGCGTTCGTGCAACTTAGGGCGATTCAGGGCGTCGGGCCCAAGGCGGCGCTGGCGGTGCTGGATGTGCTGCCGCCTGCGGAGCTGGCCGCCGCCGTCGCGCGGGACGACAAGGCCATGGTCGCCCGCGCCCAGGGCGTCGGGCCGAAACTGGCCCAGCGCATCGTCACCGAGCTGAAGGACAAACCGATCGGCGGCGCCGGGGTGGTCGCGGCGTTTCACGCCTCGGCGAGCGCTTTGGCGCCAGCCCCGCCATCAGCGGCGGGCGAGGCGGTCGCAGCTCTGCTGGGCCTGGGGATCGCCGAGACCGCCGCGCGGCGGGTGGTCGATCAGGCGGTGCTGCGACGGGGTGAGGACGCGACGCCGGCCGTGCTGATCAAGGCGGCGCTGCAGGAGTTGGGACGATGACCCGGCTGGTGTCGGGCGAGCCCGCGCCGTTCGAGGCGGCCGACCGGGCGCTCAGGCCCCAGACCCTGGAAGAGTTCGTCGGCCAGGAGCAGACCAAGGCCAACCTGCGGATCTTCATCGAAGCGGCGCGCTCGCGGGGCGAGGCCCTGGATCACGTGTTGTTGTTCGGCCCGCCGGGCCTCGGCAAGACCACCCTGGCGCAGATCGTCGCGCGCGAACTGGGGGTCGGGTTTCGCGCGACCTCAGGCCCGGTATTGGCCAAGGCCGGCGACCTGGCGGCCATCCTCACCAACCTCGAACCGCGCGACGTCCTGTTTATCGACGAGATCCACCGGCTGCCGGCCAATGTGGAGGAGATCCTCTATCCGGCCATGGAAGATCACGTCCTCGACCTGATCATCGGCGAAGGCCCCTCGGCGCGCTCGATCCGCATCGACCTGGCGCCCTTCACCCTGGTCGCCGCCACCACCCGGGCGGGCCTTTTGGCGACGCCGCTGCGCGACCGGTTCGGCATCCCGATCCGGTTGGAGTTCTATACCCCCGGCGAGCTTCGGCAGGTTCTCACCCAGGTCGCCGGCAAGATGAGGCTCTCGCTGCAACCGGACGGCGCCGAGGAGATCGCCGCCCGCGCCCGGGGCACGCCGCGGGTCGCCGGCCGCCTGTTGCGCCGGGTGCGCGACTTCGCCGCGTCCGACGGGATCGAGCTGATCGACCGCGCCGCCGCCGCCTCGGCCCTGGCCCGCCTCGACGTCGATGAAATGGGCCTCGACGCGCTCGACCGCCGCTATCTGCGCGCCCTGATCGAGAACTATGCCGGCGGCCCGGCCGGCGTCGAGACCCTGGCCTACGCCATCGCCGAGGCTCGCGACGCGGTCGAAGACGTCATCGAGCCGTTCCTGCTGCAGCAGGGCTTCATCCAGCGCACGCCGCGCGGCCGCATGGCCTGCGCCCGCGCCTACGCCCACCTGGGCCTCGCCGAGCCTAAGGGCATTGGCCAGCCCCCACCGGACCTGTTCGAAGATGAGTGAGACGCCGGCTCATCCCCGCAACGACGACGCCCCCTGCGCCGGCCGTATTGTCGGGCGAGAGCACCAACTTCCGGTGCGCATCTATTACGAGGACACCGACTTTACCGGCGTCGTCTATCACGCCAACTACCTGCGCTATTTCGAACGTGGGCGGAGTGATTTCTTCCGGCTGGTGGGTGTCAGCCACTCGGCCCTGCTGGCGCGCCCGGACCCGGCGGCCTTTACGATCACCCGGATCACCGTCGATTTCCGGCGCGCCGCGCGCATCGACGACGCACTCCTGGTCCGCACCACCTA
>JAYTFM010000055.1:0-22762 GCA_043734425.1 Alphaproteobacteria bacterium | reverse complement strand
CTACCAGACCTCGGTGCGCAACATCTTCACCTGCGGCGACATGCGGCGCGGCCAGTCGCTAGTGGTCTGGGCGATCCGCGAAGGCCGCCAGTGCGCCCGTGCGGTGGATGAGTTCCTGATGGGGTCGTCGAAGCTGCCGCGGTAGGGGGAGGGTAGGCTCGGTGCCGGCAGCGACGCCAGATCGCCTGGGCAGCCTGACCTTATATCGATACCAAGTCTGCATTGGCCGCCTATGGCGAGCGGGATGTAATCAGGCGGCGCCGACGTGATGCGGAGCGATGCCTATGGTTTACCGTGTTCGTTCAGCTCGATGGGTCGAAATTCTTGCAGTGGCAGCTGCCGTTAGCGCGGGCTTGCTGTTCTCCTTGGCGGCACTGGCTGCGCCGGTGCGAACAGCGAGCGGCTGGGTTGAGGGCGTTGAGCAGGACGACGTGCGTGTCTTCCGGGGCATTCCGTTCGCGGCTCCGCCGGTTGGCCCGCTTCGCTGGCGAGCCCCCGCGCCGCCAGCGCCATGGTCCGGGACCCGGCACGCCGACAAGTTCTCACCGATCTGCACGCAGCGCGGCGCCTATCCAGAGGACTCGCCGCCCGAACCCATGAGCGAGGATTGCCTCTATCTGAACGTCTGGGTTCCCGCCGTCGTGCACGCCAAGCCGCTGCCGGTCATGGTCTGGATCTATGGCGGCGGCCTGCTCAATGGCTCTGCGTCCACGCCGCTCTACGCCGGCGACGCCCTCGCGAGGCGCGACGTCATCGTGGTCACAGCCAACTACCGGCTGGGCGCACTGGGCTTTCTGGCGCACCCGGACCTCACGCTGGAGTCCCCGCAAGGGGTTTCGGGCAACTACGGGCTGCTCGATCAGCTTGCAAGCTTGCGCTGGGTGCAGAAAAACATCGCCGCCTTCGGCGGCGATCCAGCAAACGTGACGGTGTTCGGACAGTCGTCAGGTTCGATTTCCATCAGTGCGCTCGTCGCTTCGCCGCTCGCGAACGGGCTGTTCCAGCGGGCGATCGGCCAAAGCGGGGGCCTGTTCGAACCCTTGGAGGTCGCGCCTGAGTTTAGCCCCGCTGGCGCGGAGCAGGTTGGGATTGCCTTTGCCCGGAAACAGGGCGCTCCGTCGTTGCAGACCCTGCGGGCGCTGCCGGCATCCGTGATTGTCGCGCAGCCGTTCAATCCTCAGCCTGTAGTAGACGGCTATGTCCTGCGCGAGTCTCCCTATCAGGCCCATGCGCATGGGCGGGTGAATGACGTCGACATCCTGGTGGGCTACAACCAGGAGGAGGGGTCGTACTTCATCAACCGTCGCAGGATCGGCGCCGCCAACCTCACTGCAGTGTTGGAGCAGGACTTCCCAAAGTTCCTCGTGTCGTTGTTGGGACCAAAGCCCGCTGTCAGCGACGCGGCGGCGCGCTCAGAATTTGTCAGGTTCGAAGGCGACATGCGCTTCGGCTGGAACATGTGGGCTTGGGCACGCCTTCATGCCGCCGACGAAAAGCGGAAGACCTACTTCTATCGCTTCGCCGGTCCGGATGGCATTCCAGATGGCGCGACCCATGGCGCGGAGATGCCATACGTGTTCGATCACCTCGAATTGGCGCGGGCGTCTCCGCCCGAACGTGACCGCCGCGTCGCAGAAACGATGGGGTCGTATTGGACCAATTTCGCCCGAACCGGGAACCCGAACGGACCCGGATTGCCCGATTGGCCTGTCTTCAAGCGGTCGGCGCACAGGGCTTTGCTGATCGGCGATGAGATCAAGGCGGGCGCTATCCCGGGTGAATCTGGGCTGGCGGCGATCGACCGACTCTATTGGGCGGTGCGTGTCCTGCTGAAATACGGCTACGCCATCGCAGCCGTCGCTGGTGCGGTGCTGCTTGGGCTGCTGTGGAGGATGATTGCGTCTTTCCGCCGCCGCACACTGCAGCCGTCTGGCACAATCAGGCGTTGAAAGTGGGCCGGGCCTACACCAACTGCAACGCCACCCGCTTGCCACAGGCCTTGGCATAGCGGCGGATCGTTTCGAAGGTCGGTGAATGCCGGGGATCGCGCAGGGAGCTTTCCAGGCGCGAGACCGCGCTCTTGGATGTGCCCATCCGGATGGCGATCTCCTCCTGGGTCAGGCCCGATTGTTTCCGGGCCTCCAGCAGCGACCTCAAGGTCGCGTAGTCCTCAGCGCCGGCTTCCCATGCCTCCCGGAAACCGGGGCGCTGCATAGCCGCCTCCAGCGCCGCCTTCCCGTCGTGCCGGACAGGCTTGAAGCCTTGGTCGCTCATGACAGAACCTCCTTCAAACGCTTGCGAGCCAGCTTCAGGTCTCTATCAGGCGTCGCCTGGCTCTTCTTGATGATGCTGTGCAGGATGATCAGCTCCCGGCCGACGCGCGCGCAGTAGAACGCGCGGCCGATCCCTTCCGGTCCCTTGCACCGCAGTTCGAACAATCCTGCGCTCAACGCGCGGGAATGCGGCATCCTGAGCGTTAGGCCATCCGCCTCCAGCCAGTTCGTCAGGTGGAGGAAGTCCGCATAGACGCCGACAGGCCAATCCTCGACCTCCCGCCGGACGCGGTCGTTGTAGTAGAGGATCGTCCACACGACTTTAGGTTCTCATATTTGTGAACTCATGTCCAGCCGGGTTCAGGACTTCAGGCGCAGGGTGGGGGGAGTGAACGTCTCCATCGTACGGCGCCTGGCCATCCGGGTCCCGGTTTTCGCCTGTGGCCTACAGCATTCACCCATCTCAAGTGGGCGTAGAAGTCCTTCTCCCCTCGTGGACCCGTCGCGCGAAGCCCCTCCCCCTTGCGGGGAGGGGTTGGGGTGGGGGTGCAACTCGGCGCGAGGGTTTGGCCAACCCGCCTCAAGCGGAATGCCGCCAGACTCACAGCCGACACCCCCACACCCAACTCTCTCCCCGCAGGGGGGAGAGGGCTTTTGAGGCGTCCCACCAGACTCTGCAAACGTCTCTTCGCGGCAGAAAGCCGACCCCGTTGAGATGTGTGAATGCCGTAGCGCCTGTGGCGAAACCGGGATGACAACGTCGAGGGATACCTCGCTCTTTCCCTACCGCCCCCTGAACACCGGCTCCCGCTTCTCCACAAACGCCTTGGCGGCTTCCTTGTGGTCGGCGGTCTGGCCGGTGTGGATCTGATGGGTGGCTTCCATATCGAGGCATTCGTCGACCTCGGCCAGCATGGCGCGGTTGAGGTTTTCCTTCATATAGCCGAAGGCCACGGTCGCGCCGGCGGCGAGGCGCGCGGCGAGCTCGCAGGCCTTGGGCATCAGTTCGTCCGGTTCCACGACCCAGTTGGTCAGGCCGAGGCGCAGGGCCTCCTCGGCGCTCACGCGCTCGGAGAGGTAGAACAGTTCACGCGCTTTGCCCGAGCCGACCATCTGGGTCAGGAAGTAGCTGGCGCCATAGTCGCCGGAAAAGCCGACCTTGGCGAAGGCGGTGGTCATCAGGGCGGTGCTGGCCATGATCCTGAGGTCACAGGCCAGCGCGATGCCGAGGCCGGCGCCGGCGGCGGGGCCGGGCAGGGCGGCGATCGTCGGCTTGGCCATTTTGAACAGCTTGCCGGAGACCGCGCGCTGTTGAACCCGCTGGCGGTGGATGCCGGCGTCGATGGTGGTCTGAGGCTCACCGCCGCCGTCGGCGTTGCGACTGGCCATGCCCTTGACGTCGCCGCCGGCGCAGAAGCCCTTGCCGGCCCCGGTCAGCAGGATGCACTTCACCGAGCTGTCCAGTTCGGCCCAGGCCAGCTGACTGGCGAGCGCGGAAATCATCTCGCCGCTCAGGGCGTTGCGCGCCTCGGGCCGGTTCATGGTCAGGGTCAGCACGCCGCCCTCCAGGCTGGACTTGAGGTCCTGGGTTCCAGTGTCGATGGTCTGGGCGGTCATGGGGCGTTCCTCGGGCTTCTTGGGGTTGCCGGACGATAGGCCGGAAGCACGGGGTCAGGGAAGGGCGGGCTTGACCGAGGGCGGCCGGGGCCTTGTAGTCCCGGCCTGCTTCCCGGAGATATCGCATGCGCCTTCGTCAGATCGCCCTGGTGGGCAAGGACCTCGCCGCCGCCAAGGCGGACATCGTGGCGGTGCTGGGTCTTGGCGGTGACTATGCCGATCCCGGGGTTGGCAAGTATGGCCTGGCGAATGCGGTCTGGCCGGTGGGCGACACCTTCCTGGAAGTTGTGTCTCCGACGATGGATGGCACGACGGGCGGGCGGCTGCTGGACAAGCGCGGCGGGGACGGCGGCTATATGGTGATCCTGCAGACCCGCGACATTGCCGAGGCGCGGGCGCGGGTGGCGGCGCTGGGTGTGCGGGTGGTCGATCAGGCGGACCGCGACGGCGTGGCCATGACCCATCTGCATCCGCGCGATGTCGGCGCAGCGATCCTGTCGATCGACGCCATGGAGCCTTGGGAGCGCTGGGAATGGGGCGGCCCGGACTGGCGCGCCCAGGTGCGGACCGAGACCTCGCTGGGCATCGTCGGGGCCGAGCTTCAGGCCGAGGATCCGCCGGCCATGGCCGCGCGCTGGGCCGAGGTGCTTGGCGCGGAAGCCAAGTTGGCGGGCGGCGTCTGGCGGGTAGGTCTGGAAGGCGCGGAGCTGCGGTTCGTTGCGGTCGCCGATGGTCGGGGCGAGGGCCTGGGCGCCTTTGACGTGGCGGTGCGCGATCCGGTCGGGGTGGGTGCGGTCGCTCAGGCGCGGGGCTTGGTCGACGCCAGCGGCGCGGTGACGCTGTGCGGAACCCGGGTCAATCTGATCACCCAAGGTCGCGGTTAGGCCGGGATCGCCAGCTTGCGGTGCCGATAGGCCGAGCGCCATTCACCGAGGTCGGCCAGCATGGTTGCGGCCGCGTTCTCCACCAGCCGACACGCGCGGGGCAGGTCGGCGGCGCCGTCCTCAAGCTGATAGGCGACGATCCGCAGGTTTGCCGCGGTCTCCGCCGAACGGCCTGAGGCGCCGACAAAGTCGCCCTGGCCGCGAATGCCGAACAGCGCTGCGCCGGCGGTGGGCAGTCCGGCGGAGAGGGCGGTGAGCAGCTTGGCGTGCTGGTGGACGATGTCGGGCGCCACGGCGATGCCGATCAGCGTCAGAACCCCCAAGCCCACCGTCGCGTAAAAGAGCGTGGTTCCCACCTGATGCAGGCGATGGTCGAGGCTGTGCATGCGCTCGCTGTTCAGGATGTTGTAGCTGATCTGGCTCTCTACCTCCTGATCTGCGATGTGGCGGACGAGGTGGGCCAAGGTCGGCAGGTCGGGGATTGTCGGAGGCGGCCCCATCTCACGCCAGATCGCGCGGGCGTACCAATCTGTCCAGCGGCCGGGCCCAGCCAGCAGGTGGCGCGGCGGGGTCGCGGCGCCCAGTATCTTGAGGCTGCGGAAGGGCCTCAGGTGTTCGGCCAGATAGCGGTAGTCGAGCCAGCGTCGATGCCACTGTTGGCCACTGCCCACGGCGGTGTTGAAGATCAGCAGGCCAATCAGCAACAGTTCGGCGGCGAGCAGCCAGGTCTTGAAGTGTTCCGGCAGCACGAGGCCAGCGAGCGCGCAGATCACCGATAGCGCCGCGGCGACATAGTTGAAGATCAGGCCGCCGCGGTAGGTCTGGGCGACGTGATCGGCCAGACCGTCCGCCCAGGCGAAGGCGGGCTGCAGAACGTCCAGCGCGGGCGCAAAGCTCGGCTCATCGGCGACGGCGCCTTCCCGAAAGCTCGCCCAGTCGCGCGCCGTCGCAACCTCGGGGTCTTCGGAGAGAAAGCTGCGCAGGCGCAAGCCTCGCACCGCTGTCAGGGCCAACAGCAGCGGGTACTCCGGCCGCAGCCGGGTGCGTCGCTTGGGTTCCCGGAAGAAGTGCCGCGCCGCCTCGCGCTCCTGCGGCTCGACCGGCGGGCCGAGCACGACCTGGACGATTTCAGCCAACAGAGCTTCGGTCAGGGGCTTGCGTGGGACGCTGTCCCGGTCGAGGCGGCCGGCGCTGAGGCCCTCGAAACCCGCCCATAGCACCATGATCTCACCGACCCCGTCGGCCGGCACATGGATGATCGGAATGGCTCTGCGTATGCCATAGTCGACGACCTCGCCGGTGCCGCCGGGGCCGCGCGCCGCCTGACCATCCCAGACCGCGATCAGGATGTCGCACTGGGCCACTGTCGCCTGGCCAGCCAGCGCATAGCCCCGGTCGTGCGATTCCTGGCCGGCCGGCAGCCACCAGTGCGGCGCCTGGGCCAGCAGTCGGTCAAACGCCGTGCGGTCAGCGCCTCGAAAATCGCGGCGATAGACGTCGGGCTCGAAGGGCAGCACCGCGCGCAGCCGGTAGCCGCGACTGAGCGCGGCGTCGGCGGCGACCTGATCGGCGCCCTTGGCGAGCTGGGACAGCAAGAACAGCTGCGCCGGCTCGGGCTGGAACAGGTCCGCGTTGTCGGCCTGCACACGGGTGACCCGGGCCTCCAGCCGCCCCAACAGGTCCCTGAGCGTCACCGCCAACTTGTCCCGGGCCGCACGCGGCAGGGCGCGATGGCCGGTGATCCCGGCGCAGAATATCAAGGCCGGCTTCGGCGGTGCGGCGGGCGTCGAACTCACAATGCACCCCCCAGAAAACGTCCCCAACATCGGCGACGCGCCGCCAGCATATAGCCGAACCGGGTGGGTTCGAAAGCCAAGCTAGGGCGTCACGATGGCGAATCCCGGCGTCGGCGCGGTCAGCCAGCTGAGCAGGCGGGGCAGGGCCTGGGGGTCGCCGTCGGTTTTCGCAGTGCTGAGCGGCCCGCCGGCCAGGGCGGCGGCGAGGAAGCTTGTGCGCGGCAGGGTGACGGTGGCGTTGGCGGGACCGGTCGGGTCGGCCTCATAGGTGAGGACGTCGTTCTTGACCGTCACGCTGAAGCGCTCGTTCCGATCCGGGAAGACCAGATCGACACGGACCGCGCCGTCCTTGGCCTTGGCCGGGTCCAGACGCACGGCCAGCAGATCCAGCAGCATCGGCGTCGGCGTGCCGCGCACCAGGTCGAGCGCGCCGCCATTGCTCGAGCCCGGCCGCACGCCGCCGCGCAGTTCCTGGGCGCCGGTCAGATAGATGTTGCGCCAGAGCGCGCTCTCAGCCGCCGCCGCCTGACGCTCATAGGTGCGAGCCAGCAGCTCGCGGGCCGGTTTGTTTTCGGGGTTGGCGAACACCAGCCGGTTGGCCAGCTCGCCGGCCCAGCGGTCATCGCCAGCCGCATAGGCCCCCTCAGCCGCCGCCAGCACCTTGCGTGGCCCGCCCATCATCGCGACGTAGCGCACCGCCTCATCGGCCGGTTCGAGGGGCGCCAGGTGCACCGGATTGGCGTCGTACCAGCCCATGTAGCGCTGATAAACCGCGCGGGAATTGAAGCTCATCGTGCCGTAATAGCCACGGTTATACCACTCGGCGGCCAACACATCCGGCAGAGTCAGGCGATTGGCGATCTCGGCGCCCGTCAGGCCCTCGTTCATCAGCCGCACGCTCTGATCGTGCAGGAATTTGTACGCGTCGCGGTGCTTGGCCAGGTAGTCCACGATTACCGCCTGGCCGAAGCGGGGCCAGGCGTGGCTGGTGAACAAGACGTCACTCTTGTCGCCATAAAGTTTCAGCGACTGGGTCAGATAGGCCGCCCATTCCTTGGCGTCGCGGACCAGGGCGCCCCTTGGCGTCAATACATTGTGCATCGAGGCGTTGGCGTTTTCGGCCAGACACAGCGCCTTCAGGTCCGGCAGATAGATGTTCATCTCGGCGGGCGCCTCGGTCCCCGGCGTCAGTTGGAATTGCAGGCGCACGCCGTCGAGGGTCAGCTCCTGGCCAGTCCTGGTGATGTCAACCGTGGGCGCAATCAGGGTCTGGGTTCCGGCGCTGATCCCCTGGCCGATGCCGGAGCTGACCTGACCGGTCGGACCTTTGGGCAGCAGGGTCCCGAACTGATAGGCGGCCCGCCGCGACATGGCCGGCCCGGCGATGATGTTCTCGCTGACCGCATGCTCCAGAAACCCGGCCGGCGCGATGATCTGCACGCGCCCGGCGTCGACATCGGCCTGGGCGACCACGCCGCGCACGCCGCCGAAGTGATCGGCGTGGCTATGGGTATAGATCACCGCGACCACCGGTCGCGCGCCCAGCTGGGCGTTGGCCAGCTCCAACGCCGCCTTGGCGACCTCCATCGAGGTCAGCGGGTCGATGAGGATCCAGCCGTGGGCGCCGGCGATGAAGGTGACGTTGGAGACGTCAAAGCCGCGCACCTGCCAGACGCCGTCCATCACCTTGAAGAGGCCGTGCCGCGAGAGCAGTTGCGCCTGTCGCCAGAGGCTGGGGTTGACGCTGGTCGGGGCGGGGGCTTTCAGGAAATCATAGGCGGCGAGGTCCCAGACCACATGCCCGTCGGCCGCCAGGATCTTCGGATCGGCGCGCGTGGCGACGAAGCCCCGGTCGGCAAACTCGAAATCCTGGCGATTGGCGAAATCAGGACCGGCGGCGCGGACGGGCGCTGCCAGCGCCACGGCGACGCCGAGCGCGATCAGGAACCTGTGCATGAGTGTGTTCTCCCACTGCGGACTTGCCGGAGCGTGAGGCGATTGGCAATCGGCGTAACCGGATCTGGAACTGTCGCTGTAGAGCTTGCGCGGTCGTAGGGAGGAAACACGAAAGTCACGAAAGTGAACCGCGAAGGAACGCCGAGGATCGCCAACCCTGGTCCTCCCCCAGCGCGAAGCGCGACAGGGGGAGGTGTCAGCGAAGCTGACGGAGGGGGTTGCATCCACGGTGGTTGGGCTTGCGGACCTCGGGCGCGGCTGAGGGGCCGGGGGCTTTAACCCCCTCAGTCCCTTCGGGACAGCTCCCCCTGCGGGGAGCATCTGGGTCACAGCCTCCCGCCGCTTCGCGGGCAGGGCAAAAGGCAAGCCCCGCAGCTTGACTCCCCTTCGCCGGCCACCCACCCATCACGCCATGAAAGCCCTCATCATCGGCGCCGGGATTGGCGGCCTGACCACGGCGCTCAGCCTGCACGCGGCGGGGATCGCGGCGGAGGTCTATGAGGCGGCGGCGGCGGTGCGGCCGTTGGGGGTCGGGATCAATCTGTTGCCCCATGCGGTGCGGGAGTTGAGCGAGCTGGGGCTGGCGGACGATCTGGCGCAGATCGGGGTGGCGACCGAGGCGCTGGTCTATGCCAATCGCCATGGCCAGGAGATCTGGCGCGAGCCGCGCGGCCTTGGGGCCGGCTATCGCTGGCCGCAGTATTCGCTGCATCGGGGCGCACTGCAGATGCGGCTGCTGGCGGCGGTGCGGGCGCGGTTGGGGCCGGACGCGGTTCGGCCGGGCCACGCGGCCGTGGCGGCGCACTCGGAGGGCGACGGCGCGGTGGTGCGCTTTGCCTCCGGCGAGACGGCGCGCGGCGATCTGGTGGTGGCGGCGGACGGCATCCATTCGGCCCTGCGCGCCCAGGCCTATCCGCACGAAGGCCCGCCGATCTGGAACCGCCGGGTGCTGTGGCGCGGGGTCACCGAGGGGCCGGCGTTCCTGGGCGGCCGGACCATGGTGATGGCCGGGCATGGCGCGCAGAAGTTCGTGGCCTATCCCATCGATCCGGCCGCAGAGCCCGGCCGCTCGCGGATCAACTGGATCGCCGAGCTCAAGTTTCCGGACGGGCCGGACTGGCGGCGCGAGGACTGGAACCGGGCCGGCGACCGCGCCCAGATCGGCCCGCCCTTCGCGGCCTGGGATTTCGGCTGGCTGGACGCGCCGGGGCTGATCGCCGGGGCCGACCAGGTGTTTGAGTATCCGATGGTCGACCGCGACCCCGTCGCCCGGTGGACCTTCGGCCGCGTGACCCTGCTGGGCGACGCGGCCCACGCCATGTACCCCATCGGCTCCAACGGCGCCTCCCAGGCGATCCTCGACGCCCGCACCCTGGCCTATCACCTTGCCACCCGCCCCACCGTCGAGGCCGCGCTGGCGGCCTATGAGGCCGAGCGACGGCCGGCCACCGCCCGCCTGATCGAACTCAACCGCGGCGAGGGCCCCGAGCGCGTCATGCAGATGGCCGAAGACCGCGCGCCGGAGGGGTTCGCCGACGTCGGCGAGATCCTGTCCCGCGCGGAGCTGGAGGCGGTGGCCGACGGCTACAAACGCGCGGCCGGGTTTGACCGCGAGGCGCTGAACGCGCGGGGGTCGTTGTCGGTGGCGGGGGGTTAAGGGCCTGAATTGACTCCATCATCTCCGCTCATCCCGGCGAAGGCCGGGATCCAGATGGGATGGCGGAGGTGCGGTCGCGATTGGTGCTGAGGGTACCCAGCGCGCCGCTGCGTTTCGGGATCTGGGCGGTCGGGGCATGGGACTAGGCCACGGACCGGTCACTTCCCACGGTAGTAGCGGATGAGCGGCTGGTGTTCCTCGCTATCGGGCTGCATGTGCCGGCTAAGTACCTCCACGCCCAATTCTTGCGATGGGGCGAGAAACTCTTTGTCGACCAGCACGAACTGAGTTCCGGCCAGTTCACCGGCGCTAAGCTTGTACAGCATTCTGTAGAAGCCTTCGAACTGCGCCTTGTTCTCCCGCTCACTGATATTCTTCATCGGCGAGTCGATGATCAGGAGTTCAGGGAGGGGGGCCTTCAGCTGCGCAGCGATCCGGTGGAGCGCAATCGCAAAGCAGCACTTGAAGAGGGTCTTCTTGCCACCGCTGCTTAACGACGTGAACGTCGAAGCTGTCTGATCGGTTGGGTCCGCGCTGAAGATCGCAGGGTAGAAGGTTGGCGGATTCAACTCCACCCGGTCATCGCGGTTGAGACCCGGGACGCCCGAAAGCACCAAGCAGTCTAGGAAGTAAGCTGCGAAACGGTCTAGGCTTGATCGGTCTGCTTCCGCGTGGGTGCGAGCTTCTTTCAGAGCCTCGCGCTTGGCATGCTCGATGGCCACGATTTGCGCCAATGCTTCACGCTGCTGTTGCAGCATTTGGGGAAGTCGCAGCAGCCAGCTGATGCTGCTCAACTCTGCTTCGAGCCCGGCCAACTCCCGTTCCTTGAGGAGCGCCATCGAGAGAAACGCCGAATCTTGATCTGCCATCGCGCGGTTCAAATCCGCTTCGACCTTATCCTTCGCCTGCAGCGTTCGCGCTCGGCGCGATCGTATCGAGACGAAGTTCGAGTCGATGGCTGCGATCGCCTCGCTTAGTTCTGTGCGACGGCTAGCGATATCGACTTCAAGGGCGGCGACTTCCCCTGGGTCGGCGAGATCGATCACATCCTCTTGGCCGCATACCTCGCAGCACTGTCCATCGCGATGCGGCAGCAGCTGGCTGCACCGCGGGCAGGCCGCGAAGCGAACGTCGCCCAGAATCTCGCGAGCCTGGGCGGACCGCCTGAACTTCAGGCTTAGCATTTCTATCTCATTTCGATGCCGGACGTGCCGCTCGCGCATTGTGTGGAGCTCCTCAGCGTCGGCGTCGAGCTTCGCAATGTCGGAGCCGAATTTCCTGGCCTCAGCGGTCAGCTCATCCGCCGCGTGCGTTGTCTGGGTCTCCCTTTTGGCGTTCCGTAGCGTCTCTATCACCGCCTTCAGGCCGCTGATCGCGGTGCGCAGGGCCTCCTCGCGTTCGGCGATTTGTTCCTCAGATCCGATACCCACCTCGGTCAGGGCGCCCCTGAGGCTGTCGATGGAGGCGACGCGCGCCGTTCGGTTTGCCCGCAACTGATCTAGTTCGGCCTCAAGGTCGGCGACCTTCTCATCATGGTAGCCGATGACGTACCGGATCACGTCCCGGCTCTTCAGTCGCATGTAAAATTCGGCAGATTCCTCAAGATAGAAGAACGAACTGTCGATGTGATCTTGGTCTAAATAGCAGTACCAAAGGAGGTCGCGGATCGTCAGCCTCACAGCCTTGCTGTCCTCCTTGATCTTGCTTTTACGCACCCGCGGGGGATTGACGTCCGAGAGCCAAAAAATCAGGTCGGAAAGCGTCTCTACACCGGTGTCGGGGAGAACCTCACCCGCCGCGACGCGAGCCGGAATGACTACAGAAAACCTCTCATCGCCTTCTTGCCAGGACGCAAAGACGTTGGCTGAGTCGCGCTGCCGCTCGATGCTCAGCGCGGAGCGCTCAAGTTCCACGGTTAGTGTCGCGGTCGAGAACTCGGCTTGCAGGGCGGGGGAGAGCTGGATGTTTCCGCCCAGGCAGTAGTCGATCAAGCGGGCGACGCTGGACTTGCCGGCACCCATCTGACCCCAGAAGTAGGTGATCTTCGAGAACCGTAACGTTTCGTCGGCCTTACGGAGGGCAAGCTCCAGCGACACGATATTGAACTTCATTGATCCCGTTCCCCCGGGAACCCGTCAACAGCCCCAGCTGGAACCGTTCCGATCTCGTCACCCCACTTCATCCCGGTGATCTCGGGAACGATCTCGTAGACGAAGTCCTTGAGTTTCGTGGCGGGCATCGAACCAACCGCCTTCATCACCACATCACCGCGCTCGGCCAGATTCTTGAATGTCGGGCGCCCCGCCAGATCAGCTGCGAGCCCACGCCCCTGGTCGGTCAGCCCGATTTCAATCTTGCGGCCACTCATCGAGAGCGTGATCAGCCCGCGGGCTGACAGTAGGCTTAGCCAACGTCGGTATCGCCCGTCCCAGGGGCCGTAGCGGAACCTGATCATCCGTGTTTCCACGGTCGTCCGTTCCCTCGGCAGAACCGCAGCTGCGGATGGCGACTTCCCTAGCGCCACAAGTGCACGCTCCAAGTAGACCGGGTAGCGAAGCAGGAAATCCAGCTTCGCTAACTTGGTGATGCCCTCGACTGGCTTCGGTCCCGTCTTTCCACGCTGATCGGCGCAGCGCAGGAGGACCAGCAGGCGCGCCAAGTGTAGGCCATCCGCATTTTCGGCGTCAGCCGCTGCTTTCAGGACGCTGAGGCTCACGTTCTGTCCCCACCGAGTTTGAACCGCTCACTCCACCAGACCCGGCACTCGCTGGTTAGTAGAGCGGCCGTACCCATCAGCACCTCGTAGGGGTGGCCGCCCAGCAGCTGCCGGCGGTCTTGTTCGAGCCTGCGAAGGCGGGCGGAGACGTCGTTGAACATCGCCTCGCCAAACGGCTGTCCGGGTGTTTTGGCGCACATAAATGCTTCCAGACATTCGCCATGCACCGCCTCCTCGATCTGGCGTAGCTGACGGCTTGCGGTACCGGGGTCTTTCGCTTGTTCCTCGAGAAAGTGGTACTCGGCCGCATCTTCGCGCGCCCTCATGTAGGCCACAACGTCGACCAACCCGCCGCGAGTGAGTTTCTGATCGAGCACACCTTTGGGCCTAGAGCCATCGAGCTTCAGCGCGGACTCACCGGGATAAGAGAATGGCTTGAGGCCGGTCGTCGCTCCGACGAGTTTCACGTCGGCGCAGACGATCCGTTTCGCCACCAGAATTGGGTCCACGGCCGATCCGTCAAAAACGCTGTGGATATGGCGATCTGGATCAACAACATACAGCGATGCGGCTCGATGGAATTGCGCAACCAGAACGTTGCACAGGTCGCGCAGTTCCGCAGGCGTCAGCTGTGCGCAGTCTGGAAGCTGTCCGATGTGTTCCTGCGCCAGGGAGGCATCGAACTCCTCGCGGGACGGGCCTTTGACAAAGCCCAGCCGCGTTAGCACGTCGAACAGTGGCGCCGCGTCGCTCCCAGTCGCTGCGGCCAGGGTATCAAACGCCTTCCGATAGGGCGGCTGGATGTCATCGGGTCCTGTGCAACCCTTCACGTGCTCGACCATTAGACCTGGGCAGCGGCTGCGCTTTAAGTCGTCGGAGCTCGCCGCGGTTACCTTGTCAATTTCCGAGTTGGAGACGAAGAAGAGGCAGCTCACTTGGCCGGGGTAAGCCGCCAGTAGCTCCACGAACCGGCCGATGGATTTGACCAGGGCTTGACTCGTTAGCGTCCATGCGCCGCCTTCAGGGCGCGAGGTCTTGATCTGATATCCGTCGAAAAGCCCGTCAGGCCGTTCGCAAAGGAAATCCTCGTGGTGCTCGCAGAATATTGAGAGATAGGCGAGTGTGCCTCGCCGCACGGCGGCGAGCAACACAACGCCGTACTGGTGCTGATATCTGAAATTGCGCTCGGTCTCGTCGCCGGGGTCAGTGCTTCTCGTGGTCACGAGATTTTCCGCGACTTCCGCTTCGCCGGTTTCCAGGATTCCGCCACTCAAAGGCGGCTGTCCCCAACATAGCTCTCCATCGTCTTCACTCCCCATAGCGACGGTACCCGGATCACGTCCATGCAGCAACCGCGCACGCTTAGGTGGAACACCCTGGCGCCCGAACCGGGAGCTTGTCGACCTTGGAAGTCTATAGCCGTGCGTTGCGTGTCTGCCCCGGCGCGGAGCCAATGCCCGCTCCTGGCGTATCGCAGTCCCTACGGGTCGCGTCCAATCGCGACCACCAAGAAGTTCGGACCAGCCTAGCATCCGCCGCTGGCAGCGGACCTCCGACGCACTCCGCGGCGCGACCACCCTTGACGACCCCATCTCGAAGTTCTATCTTTGTTCCCATGTCCGACGCCGCCGTCGCCCGCAACGTTCATGAGCTCCAGTTTCTGGAGAGCCTGGTCGATTGCGCCAAGACGATCAGCCTGGCGATTGGCGAGGCGGCGAAAGTGGAGACGGATCGGGTCCGTCAGCTTGCGCTGTTCGACGCCTTCCAGCGCGGCTTCTCCAGCGTGCGGATGGGCATCCGGCTGGCGCTGACCTTGCGCGCTGGGCCAAGGCCCGTCCGCGCGGCGCCGAGCGCGTCCGCCTCTGAGAGGCCCGACACCGAGCGGCTCGAAACCGAACGCATGGAAGCCGAGCGCCCCGAAACCTTGCAGATCGACCGGATCGACCGCGAAAGGCTCGCCGTCGAGCGCGAACGGGATCGCGAGTATGAGCCCGTCAGCCTGCCGAATTTCCTGAAAGCCCTCGGCGTGGTGTCCGCTGCGGCGGCCCGCCTGGACGACCTCCCGGCCCACGTTCGTAACGAGGCGCTGCCCACCCTCAACCGCCTGCTGGCGCGCGCCCAGGCCGATTCGGCGCCGGTCCCGGCGCAGGCCCCGCCCTCTCCGGCCCAAGCCTCTCCGGCCGCGCCCAAAGGCGGCGTGGGCCTGCTGCTACGACCCCCGAAAGCCGCGCCAAGGAGCCGATGGCTCGGCTCCACCGCCACAGTCCTTCCGAAGCCGCTCCCGCTCACCGGCCCCGCCCGCGCCCGCCCGCCGCCGCGCCGATCCGGCTGATCCATCCCAACATTTGTCATTCCGGTCTTCGCGCGCCGCCTACCGGATTCACACATCGCACGGATAAAGCCCTCCTCCTCGATGGAGGAGGGTTGGGTGGTGGTGCGGCCAGAGCGGTGCGGATAGAGACGCTGTTTGGCTCTGCGCCCAATAGAGCCCTCTGGTTCAGCGCCCTGCACTCACCACCATCCCTACCCTTCCTCCATCGAGGAGGAAGGACATGCGCCCCCTCGCCCTGTGACTCCCCGAACGCCTGGGATGTGTGAGTGACTTAGCGCTTGCCGCGAAACCGGGATGACATCGCTTTGGGTGGACCTCTGCGTTCCCTATCCCGGCCTTACAATATGACCCTCGTCGGGCCGGACGGCGCCGGTCACGACGTCGGCGTAGATCGCCTGGAGGGCGTCGGGGCCGGCGTGGTGTTTCAGGGTCAGCCAGGCGTTGCCGGCGATGAAGTCCACGAGTTCGGCGTTGAAGCGGCGGTCCAGCTCGGCGGGCCCCCAGTCTTTTATCCTTTGAACAATGCGGTCGGGGGCGAAGAAGAACGAGGGCGTGGGCCCCGAAGTGGGCGGGGCGCCGCGCTCGGCGTCCCAGTGGGTGAGGCCGACGCCGATGCTGTGAGCCAGGGTCGCGCCGAGCCGGTCGTGGACCTGATGGGTCACGGTGCTGCGGCCGGCGAAATCCACATAGGTGGCGGGGCCGGCGGCGCTGAGCGCGGCGATGTCGTCATAGGCGTGGAGCGCGTCATAAAGGCCGGTGCTGCGCAGCAGCTCCAGGTGAGCCGCAGAGGTCAGGCCCGCCACCGGGATGCCGCGCCGGCGCGCCAACCAGGCCAGACCCATGGCGGTCTTGCTGGAGGCGCTGGACAGCACCAGTGAAGCTGGTGCGGTGTCGGCGATCTGGTCGTCCAGAATGAACGAGGTCATGAACAGCGGCCGCAGCAGCGCGCGCCAGTCGTCATCTGGCCCCGGCTCGGCGGCCTGATAGGCGTTGTAAGCGCCCGGCAGTTCGGCGCGGTGCGGTGAGGTCTCGACAAAACCTGAGGGGCGCTTTTCGAGCCGCAGGACCGTGTGGCTGGACATCGGCCAATAGCCGAACAGCCGAAGGCCGACCGGCGCGTCGGCGGCCTTGGAGCGCGCCACCCGGGCAAAGCCCCAGACCGGAATCCGCCCCTGGCCGTCCGGGGCCGGGAAGAACTTCCAGTAGCCGATCATGTCACCGGCCGCGCCATAGGTGATGTTGTTGGCGGTCAGCGCGAAGCGCTCGATGGCCAGCAGGGCCTCCCCGTCCGCCAGGGCGACTTCGGGATCGGCGGACACAAGCATGGTGCGCGTCAGGTCGCCGCGTTCGACGAGAAGGTCCCAGCCGGTCATTCAGATATCCGCCCAGTTGCCGTGGAAGCCGAAGGGCACGCGGCGCGGCATCTCAGCCACCCCGATCGGGCCTTTGGCGATGTCCTGGGCCTCAAAGATCGCCAGGTCGGAACGGTTCTCACCGGCCCGCCAGATGACGGCGGTCAGCCAGCCGTCGCCCTCAGCGGCATCGGCCGAGCGCTTGACGAACACCGGCTCGGAGGTCAGGTCGCCGCCGTTCAGCTCATAGAGTTGGCGCTTGCCGGTGGTGAGATCGAGGTGGGCGATGGCGCCCTGGCGGATCGTGCCGCTGGCGGTGGGATCGGCGGCGTACCAGGCGTGGCGGTGCTTGCGGGTCTCGACCCGCGGATCGACGCGCGGGAACTCGCCGTCGATGTCGTCCAGCGGGGTTTCCTGGATGGCGTCGGAATTGCCGGCCAGGTCGAAGGTCCAGCGGAACAGCCGCGCGGCGGCCTTACCGCCCGGCGAGCCGTCTGCGTTGGGGAACAGCGGCGCCACGTCATAGCGCATGACGTCGCAATAGATCTTGTCGCCCTCTTCCCAGCTGTTCAGCGGATGGAAGACATAGCAGGCCTCGGTGTTGAACCAGCGGATGGTCGAGACGTCGGCGTCGCGGCGCATGACGCCGACATAGGCGCCCTTTTCCGGCTCCCAGGCGAAGGGCGGGCGGCCGGTCATCGCGCGCTCCAGGCTGGCGGTCAGCGGCAGGATCGGGAACAGGGCGTGGTTCTGGGTGACCATGAAGTCGTGGACCATGGCTGCGAAGGGCGCCTGGAAGTCCTGGCGGCTGATCTGCGAGCCGTCTGCGGCTGTGCGGCCATAGCTCATCCCCGCCGAGAGCGGCATCTCGCCCATCCCATAGGCGAACCAGATCATCTCGGCGGTGTTGGGATCGATCTTCGGGTGGGCGGTGAACTTGCCCTTGAAGGCCCGGTCGTAGCCGATGGAGTCCAGGGTCTTGGGGTCCATGGCGAACGGATGGTGCGCTTCCTCCAGGGCTAGCAGCTTGCCGCCGTGGAAGACGATGTTGGTGTTGGCGACCCCGCCCTCGTTGCCCATGGCCAGAGGATCGGTGGTCATCGGATTGCCCATCGACCCGAACAGCGCCCGGCCGTGCTGGTTCTCAAGTTCCCACGTCGGGGTGCGCACATAGCGATTGCGATAGCTGACCTTGCCGTCCGCCACATAGAAGCCGTGCACCATGCCGTCGCCGCCGAACCAATGGTGCTGGGCCGGATCGCGGGGCTCGAACTGGGGGTTGGCGCCGATGCGGAACAGGGCGCCGCGCAGGCCGGCCGGGATTTCGCCGGTGACCTTCAGATCGAAATCGTCCTCGGACCGGATGGGTGCGAAATTGCCCGCCAGATAGGGATTGATGTGCGTGTTTCCGTCCATCGCCAGAGTCCTTCTCGCGCTGCGCTGTAACTTACCTTGTAAATTTATCCGCCAACCGCTAGCGCTTGGCAAGTCACTTTCTCGCAATCGAGCCCGATGCCCCGCGTTCTGACCGAAACCGACGTCACCGACTTTCGCGACCGGCTGTGCGCAGTGGCCGAGCGGCTGTTCGCGGAGGCGGGGCCGAATGGCGTGACCATGCGCCAGCTGGCTTCCGAATTGGGCGTCTCGCCGATGACGCCGTATCGGTATTTCAAGGACAAGGACGACATCCTGGCGGCCGTCAGGACCAATGGCTTCAACCAGTTCGCGCTGGCGCTGGAGACGGCGCGGGCGAGCGCCAAGGGGCCGAGATCCAAGGGTGCGGCGGTGGGCGGCGCCTATGTCGCCTTCGCCTTTGACCACCCGCACACCTACAAGCTGATGTTTGACCTGCAGCAGCCGAATGATGACGCCTATCCTGAGCTTGTCGAAGCCGGGCGCCGGGCGCACGAGATGATGACCGCCTGGGTCAAGGATCTGATCGCCTCAGGCGAAATGGCGGGCGACGCCGACGAGATCGGAACCATGTTCTGGGCGGCGACGCACGGGGTGGTGGTGCTGGAGATGGCCGGCAAGCTGCCACCTGGCGCGGCGCTGAAACTGCATGATCGGCTGAGTGCGACGCTGGCGCGGGGGCTTCGAGCGGGATGAGGAGACAGGCGAGATGAGCAAGATCAAACCGTTCGAGGTCAGGTGGAAGAAATCCGCCGTCAAGACGGTGATGGCCCAGGTGGCGGACTATCCCTGGCCGCCAACGCCGCAGGTTGACGACGGCTGGGCCTACGGTTGCGACGGGGCTTATCTGAAGGCGTTGTGCGACCATTGGACCGGCGACTTCGATTGGCGCGCCGCCGTGGCGGACCTCAACAAGTTCCCGCAGTACACCGCCAAGGTCGAGGATTTCGATCTGCACTTCCTGCACGTGGTTGGCGAAGCGGGCGGCAAGCGGCCGCTGCTGATCACCCATGGCTGGCCGGGCTCGCACTATGAGTTCTGGCAGGCGATTGAGCCGTTGGCGTTTCCGTCCCGGTTTGGCGGCGATGCGGCCGACGCCTTCGACCTGGTGATCCCCTCGCTGCCGGGGTTCGGGTTCTCGTCCAAGCCGGCTCGCCCCATCGGCCAACGGACCACGGCGCGGCTGTTCAACGCCCTGATGACGGAGGTGCTGGGCTATCAGACCTATCTGGCGCAGGGCGGCGACTGGGGGGCGATGGTGACCTCGTGGCTGGGCCGCGAGCACGGCGCGCACGCCAGGGCGATCCACCTCAATATGATGGGCTTTCGGCCCGCCGATGGGCCGCAGGACGCCGCCGAGACCGCCTGGGCGCAGCAGCAGGCCGCCGCCATGGACGTGATGGGCGCCTACTTCCGCCTGCAGGTCTCCAAGCCGCAGTCGCTGGCCTGGCTGGGCGCAGGCAATCCGGTCGGCCAGGCGGCCTGGATCACTGAGCGGTTCTACGATTGGTCGGACCGGAGCCAGAAGTCGCTGGACGAGGTGTTCCCCAAGGACCGGATGCTGACCAACATCATGATCTATGTGATGACCGGCAGCTTCACGACCGGCGCCTGGTACTATCGCGGTCTGGTCGAGGAGGGCCGCATGGCGTTCGCACCTGGAGAGCGGGTGGAGACGCCCACCGCCTTCGCCAACTTCCCGGGAGAGCCGCTTTACAGCGCCCCGCCGCGTTCGTTCGCCAGCCGCGCCTACAACATCACGCGCTGGACCGAGATGCCCCGTGGCGGCCACTTTGCGGCGATGGAGGAACCGGGGCTCTATGTGGACGACGTCCGGGCCTGGGGTCGCGAGGCGGGGTAAGCGCGGGCGGCGGGGACGCGCTATTGATCCCCTGTGCTCGTCATCATCCGGCTCGTCCGGATGACCCATGAACACCGATCATGCCGGATTGAGCTGAGGCGCTGCCGTCGTGACCCCCTTCGGAAGCGCCGGCGTTTATGGGTCCCCGGCACGGCGTCGCTGCGCTCCTTGGCCGAGGATGACGAGCGAAAAGGGCGTAGATCCAAAGCATCGCGTGCGGATCTGAGAATCCCTACCCCCGCCGCGCCCTGGCCACGTAGCGGTCCACCACGCTCTCAAGCACCGCCAGCGGCACGCCGCCCGTGCTGACGACGGCGTCGTTGTAGTCGCGCAGGTCGAAGCGGCGGCCCAGCCCGGCCCGCGCTTTCTCGCGTAGGCGGATGATCTCGTTGTGACCGGCCTTGTAGGCGCAGGCCTGGCCGGGGCTGGCGCAATAGCGGTCGACCTCGCTGGTCATCGCGCCCAGGGACCGCCCGGTGGCCGCGACCATCCATTGGATGGCGTGCTCACGCGTCCAGCGCTTGGCGTGCAGGCCGGTGTCGACCACCAGTCGGGCGGCGCGGAACCGCAGGCCCTGAAGATAGCCCAGTCGCGCGAGGGGATCGTTCGCATAGAGGCCGGCTTCGTCGGCCATCTGTTCGGCATAGAGCGCCCAGCCTTCGGCGAAAGCCCCGAACGAGAGCAGCGAGGCGATGGTGTGAATCCGGTCGTGCCGTTCGGCCAGATAGGCGCCTTGCCAAGCGTGGCCCGGCAGCGCCTCGTGCATGGTGATGCTGGCCAGACTGTAGCGGGGCCAGTTGGCCATATCCTGCAGGTTGATGTAGTAGATCGCCGGACGCGAGCCATCCAGCGCGGCATAGTTCATGTAGCCGAGGCCCGCGCCAGCCTCGATCTCCTTGGGCACCGCCTTGACCTCGACGGGGCCCCTCAGGCCGAGCTTTGAAAGCCGGGGCAGCAGCGGTCGGATCGCGGCGATGCGGCCGCGAAGATAGGCCAGCAGGTCGGCCCTGCCGGCCGGGGTGTTGGGATAGAGCTGCTTTGGATCGCGCGTGAGGGCGCTCATCCGCTCGCCGACCGTACCCTGGGTGTAGCCCTGGGATATGAGGATGGTGTCCATCTGGGCATCGATGGCGCCGCCCTGGTCCAGGCCCAGCTGATGGATATCGGCGGCGGAGCGGTCGGTGGTCGTGCCAAACTTCAGCGCCCAGCGGTAGTAGTCCGCCCCGTCCGGGAACTTCCAGACGCCGGCATCGTGGGTGGCTTTCGCCTTCAGGGTTTTCACGCCGGCGATCTGGCGGTCCAGCGCCGGGAAAATCTGGTTCGCGACGATGCGGCTGGCCTGATCGGCGTGGGCGGCGAGGCGCTTGGCGCCCGCCCGCTCGGCCAGGGAGGTCACCAGGCTGGTCGCGCTGGGCGCCTCCGCCCGCAGCGCGGTGAGCAGGCCGAGCGTAGTGGTGAGCAGAAAGTCCGGCGGGATCACCCCCTTGCTGGCGGCGTCCGCCATCCGCGCGGTTTCGGCGTCGAGGCCCACGGCGAAGGCTTGCAGACGCGATAGATAGGCCTCGACATCGGGCTGGGCGCCGATCTGGTGCTGGGCGTTGAGGAATTCGCCGATCTCGGAGGCCGCGCCGTCCTGCTGGCTGACCACATAGGGGCTGGCGTAGTCCGCGCCATAAGCGAACCGTCCGCCCTCGGCGCCAAGGTCCATGGCGTAGAGCACGCTGTCGCGGGTGGTGAGATCTCGGGGCGAAAGATCGGCGTGCGGCAAGGCCCGGAGCCGGCGCGCCCGGTCCGCATAGGCGGCGACCTGGCGGGCCCGGCCCGCGGCTGAGCGGTCATCGAGCCGGCTCTTGAGCGCCGCACGCCGGCCTTTGTCGAGGCCGAGCGCAGTAGCGTCCTGCGGGGCGGCGACCAGCATCTCCTCGACGAAGGCGTCCAGCAGGGCTCGAAGGCGCGGACTGTCCACCGGGCCGGCGGCCGCGTGCAGGGCGCCTGGGAGGGCGCTGGCGGCAAGGCTGGTGGCGAGGACTTGGCGGCGATTGGCGGTCATGGTCCTGCTTCATGTTCGCAAACTCCGGAGTCTAGGGGCTGCGCAGATCAGCGCAAATGAAGCTTTGTCCTGACTTGCCCGACTCTGATCGCCGTACCACCTTAGCTGCATGAGCCATCGCCCCTCCGGCGCGGCCCCGCCCAGGCTGGTGGCGGTGCTGGGACCGACCAACACCGGCAAGACCCACCTGGCTGTGGAGCGGATGCTGGGCCACGAGTCCGGGATGATCGGCCTGCCGCTGCGGCTGCTGGCGCGGGAGATTTATGACCGGGTGGTGCGGGCGCGGGGCGTGCGCTCGGTGGCGCTGATCACCGGCGAGGAGAAGATCGTCCCGCCGCGCGCGCAGTTTTTCGTCTGCACGGTGGAGGCCATGCCGTTGTCGCGGGAGGTGGCGTTCCTGGCGGTGGACGAGATCCAGCTGTGCGCCGACCCGGAGCGGGGGCACGTCTTCACCCACCGCCTGCTGCACGCACGCGGCCTGGCTGAGACCATGCTGCTGGGGTCGGGGACCATGGCGCCGCTGGTTCGCCGCCTGTTGCCACATGCCGAGATCGTCACCCGTGAGCGGTTCAGCGCGCTGACCTATGCGGGCTCCAAGAAGCTGACCCGCCTGCCGCGCCGCTCGGCCGTAGTCGCGTTCAGCGCCGAGCAGGTCTATGCGATCGCCGAGCTGATCCGCCGCCAGCGGGGCGGGGCGGCGGTGGTGATGGGATCGCTCAGCCCGCGCACCCGCAACGCCCAGGTGGCGCTCTACCAGTCCGGCGAGGTCGACTTCCTGGTGGCCACCGACGCCATCGGCATGGGCCTGAACATGGACGTCGACCACGTGGCCTTCGCGGGCCTGCGCAAGTTCGA
>JAYTFM010000054.1:0-17607 GCA_043734425.1 Alphaproteobacteria bacterium | reverse complement strand
GCCATGGGATGAGCGACGACCTCAGGATCATCGGTCCTCCCCCACCGGGGGAGGGGGACCATGCGCAGCATGGTGGAGGGGGCTTGTCGCCGAGCTCAGAGGTTGCCGCGGACCCCCTCCACCGCGTTCCGCGGTCCCCCTCCCCCGATGGGGGAGGACCTGTTTGCGTGGCGTTTGCCGCCAATTCCTGCGGTGGGCTTGCGACCAACCTCCACGGAGCCGAAGTCGTCCTCCGCTGCTCTGGCGTCCTCTGGCTCGCATCCGAACGAACTCTCATCGTCGCCGACCTGCACCTCGAAAAGGGCAGTTCCTATGCGGCCCGAGGCCAGATGCTGCCCCCCTACGATACCCGCGAGACCCTGGCTCGGCTGGCGACCGAGGTTGCGGACTTGGCGCCCAAGATCGTCGTGCTGCTCGGCGACACCTTTCATGATCGCCGATCAGAGGACCGGCTGGCCGGCGAGGAGGCTGGGCAGCTTGTGGCGCTGGCGGTGGGGCGTCGGCTGGTCTGGGTGGTCGGCAATCACGACGTCGATGGGCCGCGCCACCTGCCGGGAGATGTGGTCGATGAGCTGAGCCTGGCGGGTCTGATCCTGCGGCACGAACCTCAGCCGGGGCCCCAGCCTGGCGAGGTCGCGGGCCACCTGCACCCGGCGGCGCGCGTACGAGCGCCGAGGGGGACTGTGCGACGGCGCTGCTTCATCACCGATGGGACGCGACTGATCCTGCCGGCATTCGGCGCCTATGCCGGGGGCCTCAACGTGCGCGACACTGCCTTCGCCGGGATGTGGGTGCGGCCGCCGCTGATCTGCGCCCTAGGCTCCACGCGAGTGCGGGGGGTCGGCTGGGGGCGATGCGTGGGGGATTGAGCGCTGGGTCTCCCGCATGCGACACCTCGCCCATGCAGCGACAACGCGTCCTCGTTCTCTATCTGGCCAATTCTGCGCTCGATGCGCCGGTCGTCGCCTGGGCGAACTATGACGGCACAGACCAGACCCGGCCGATGGCGGGCGATCAGGACGAGGCGCCGTATCGAACCGGCGTCGAGGCGCTGAGGGACGGCTGGCGGTTGTTCCAGGCCTCGCAGATCCTGCCCCATGAGCGCGGCGCGGAATTTGACGTCAGCTATCTGAAGTACGAGTTCTGGTTCGAACAGCTGGTGGAGGTTTCAGCTTGAGTGGTCCCCTGCCCCTTCTCGACGCCCTCGACATGGCCCGGTTCGCGGCGCGCGGCTTCCTGCGGATGGACGGCGTGGTCCCCGCCGAGATCAACGCCCAGTTCCTGGAGGAGGCTGGCACGCCCCCCGATGTCGCCCCTGGCCGCAAGATGATGCGCACCTATGGCGAGATGCTGGCCCGCTCGGGCGTGCCCGAGGTGGCGGCGGGGACGCCATTGGCTCGGACCTATGCCCAAGGCTCGGCCATCGCCCGGATGCTGGACCTGCCGGCGGTGGCGGGCGCGATCCAGAGCCTGGTCGGCGAGGACCCGACGTTTGACCATCACTTCCTGCACGTGACGTTTCCGCCCGCCTATCACCAGGCCAGCGGCGGCGAGAACGTCTCGCAGCACACCCACCAGGATAGCACCATCGACCCGCGCCAGGCGTTTGACCTGCAGGTCATGTACTATCCCCATGCTGTGACCCGGCCGATGGGCGGGACGCGCTTCGTGCCGGGCACGCACCTGCGGCGGGTGAGCGAAGTGGCGCTGGGGCGCTATCAGAACATTCGCGGCCAACAGCACATGGTCTGCGAGGCCGGGACCCTGCTGTTCCTGCATTCCGGCATCTGGCATGGCGGCGGGGTGAACCTGGCGGACCGCACCCGCACCATGTTCAAGATCCGCATGAACCCGACCGCGCCACAGGTGCGCAAGTTCGACGTCTCGACGCTGAAGCCCCAGACCGAACAGCGGCCGATCTTTCTGGTGAAGTCGCCGCAGCCGGAAAGCGTCGAACAGATCCTGATGACGCCCGAACCGTGGTTCGAGCAGGACACCGGGCGGCTGGAGTTTGTGAACCGCGTGAAGCTGTGGCGCTATCTGACCGGTGATCCCGCGTATGACGCCGACTATTGGCTGACCCGGCTGGAGAACTTGGCGGACGCGTGATGATCCCTACCCGTGGATCGCCTGTTCCAGCGCCAGACCCAGCGAGACGCAGGCGCCGCCGCTCAGCACCGTCGACAGCATCGGATAGCGTGATGGCGTGTCCGGGGTCTGGTGGTCGAACAGCCACTGGATCATGAACGCCGCCAGGAACGCACCCAAGATCCAGCCTTCGTCCAACCGGCCCCGAGCCAGCACCACCACCCAGGCCGCCACCGACGACAGGGCGGCAAAGAACAGGCGATGGGCGCGGGGGTGCGGCTCACGGGATTCCAGGCCCCAGCGCACGCCCCCCAGGAACGACAAGACGACGGACGACCAGGTCAGCAGGCTGGTCAGGGCGGGTCTGGAGAGGTCGGCCGGGCCGTAGCAGTAGATCAGCGCGGTGATTGGAAATGGCGAGAGCGACAGCAGCGCCATCGCCCAGAGCACGGCGGGCGGTGACTCCACGCGGCGGGTCGGCCGGACATCATCCATGCGCTGTCAGTCTCTCCGGAACGCCGCCGAGGCCGCCCAGCCGGCCAGGAGGGCAAACGCCATCGAAGCCAAGCCGTACGACCATGGCCTGTCATGCGCCATCAGGTAAAGGGTCCGCTCGATTCCCACCTTCTCGACGGTGAGCGTGCGGGCGCGGCGCGAGACCGGCCGACCGTCCTGAAACAGCAGGATATCGGCGCGGTAGACGCCGGTCGGCGCACCGGCCGGCAGCGCGATCTCGGCGCGGAACAGGCCCTTGTCGACGAAGCGGACCCCGTGGTCATCCTCGTGATAGAGCCCGGCGCCTTCCTTCAGCCGGACCACGGCCCTGCGCCACATATAGTAGTCGGCGCCCAGATTGGTGACCACCACATCGCGCACGCCATAGCGGGCTTCGACATGCTGCTCACCGGGCGCGGCGATCGGCAGGTGATCGACCCCCGCGCCCAGCCGGCGCAGCATCCCGAACGTGGCGATCTGGTCCAGCGGCCGGCTGGAGGCGGCGCGGTAGAAGCCCGGCGCGCCCCGGAACACCACCGGACGGCTGTTGAGCCACAGCCCGGCGATCCGCCGCTTGCGGGCGATCCGAACCGGCTGTTCGGGCCCACGCACCAGCACCACCACATCCGTGGGCCGGGTGGCGGCATCGAACACCGCGCCGTAGAGCACGATCCGCGCGCCGCGGAAGTCAGAGCTGACCTGAACGGCGGTGTCAGTCAGCGCGGCCGAAATCTCAGGCTGCGGCGGCGGAGGCAAGGCGTCCATCAGCCCATCCCCGCCATCAGGACGAACGGCTCGTCCGGGGTCAGGAACAGGCCAAGGCCCATCCGAAGCCCGACCGCCAGCACGATCAGCGCCAGGATGGCGCGCAGTTCTTCAGCCCGAAACCTGGCCGAGGCCCGCGCGCCGAGCTGCGCGCCCAGGACACCGCCCAGCAGCAGCAGGCTGGCCAGCACGATGTCCACCGTCTGGTTGCGCCCGGCCTGCAGGACGCCGGTCAGGCTGGTGGTGACGATGATCTGTAGCAGGCTGGTGCCCACCACCATGCTGGCCGGCATCCGCAGCACATAGACCATCGCCGGAACTAGAATGAACCCGCCACCGACCCCCATGATCGCCGACAGCACGCCAACGAACGCCCCCAGCGACAGAGGAGGAATGACGCTGATGTAGAGCCGCGAGCGCGGGAAGCGCATCTTGAGAGGCAGGCCATAGAGCCAGACCGGACGCCGGTCTCCACGCGGCGGCGGCGCCTGACCCCGTCGGCGGCGCAGAATGGCGCCCAGCGACTCCCGCAGCATCAGGGCGCCGATGACGCCCAGAAAGATCAGATAGGACAGCGCCACCGCCAGGTCGGCCTGACCCAGCAGCCGCAGCCAGCGGAACACCTCGACTCCCGCGAACGCGCCGACGACGCCGCCCGCCGCCAGGACGGCCCCCATCCTCAAGTCGACAGCCTTTCGGCGGCTGTAGGCGATGACGCTGGACATCGAGGAGGCGGCCACATGGTTGGCCATGCTGGCCACCGCCACCGCCGGCGGAATGCCGAGAAACACCAGCATCGGGGTCATCAGGAAGCCGCCGCCGATGCCGAACATGCCGGAGATAAATCCAACCAACGCGCCCAGCGCCACCAGCAAAGGGGCGTTCACCGAGACCTCAGCTATGGGCAGATAGATGTCCACGTCGCGCCTGCAACCCTCAGCGCGGGTCTGTCGTCACCGCCGGTAGACGGAGAGCGCCGAGACGGTGGCCGGGTCAAGCGCGCCGGTGGGCTGGCGACCATGCTGGCGTTGATACCCCGCCAGGGCGGTGCGGAAAGCCGGGTTGACGCGGCCATCGGCGGCACCCTGATAGTACCCCAGGCGCGCCAGGATACGCTGGGCGTCGGACACCCCGAGGGGCGCCGCCGGCGCGGCCCGTTTTGGGTCCAGGGCCAGGGCGGCCTCGCGGGCCTCGGCGTCACCGGACGCTGCGGCGCGTTCGAACCATTGGCGAGCCTGGGTCAGGTCCTTGGTGACGCCGCTGCCGGACTGATAAACCAGGCCCAGGTTGAACTGGCTCTCGACGACGCCCGCAGCGGCGGCCTTGCGGAACCACTGGGCGGCGCTGGCCAGGTCCTGGGCGCCGCCGTCGCCCCGAAAGAAATAGACCGCCAGATTGTGCATCGCCTTGGGCTCGCCAGCCTCGGCGGCCAGGGCGGTCAGGCGGCGCGCCTCAACAAGATTCTGCACCTGGCCATGAGCGCCCGACTCCAACAATTGGGCCAGGTAGAGCTGGGCGGGAGGATAAGCCGCCGCCGCTAGGGCTTTCAGGCGATCCACACCGGCGAGCCGATCGGCTTCGACGTCCGCCTGGACGCTCGGAAACTCGGTGGCCGGATCGGCCGGCGCCGTGGCCGCGCGCCCGGGCGGAGCGAAACCGGCAGGACCCAGAGCGATGCCGGCGCGGGGCGCGTCCGTCGTCGGCCCAGCGACGGCGACGTGTTCGATCTTCGGCCTGGCGCCTTCCATCTGCGTCAGGCCCGCCGCGCCGAGGCTGAGGAACGCCGCGCCGCCCGCCACCATCAGCGCTGTCTGCAAGGTGCTGTTGGTCTTGGCCTTGCGCGATCCAAAGCTGCGGAAAAAGCGTCCGGTGGCGGCGTTGCGACCGACCTTGGCGCGCAGTTGCGGTCCGTTGACCTTGGCCGCGCGGGCGGTGGCGCGGGCCTGTTCGATGACTTCGCGGGTCGAAAGTGGCGGCGGTGCGCCCTCTGGCAGAATGCGCGACTCGACCTCGAAGATATCCTCCTCCGGATCGGAAAAGGCGCTGGCGCGATCTGCCGGCGCCTCCGTCGCCAGCGAGACCGTAGGCCAGTCCGCTTCGGTCTCGTCTTCAGCCTGCACATCATGGTGCAGCTCGTCTGGGACCAGCAATGGCGAGGTCGATTCGGGGTGCGAACTTGCCAGACGGGCCGCCGCTCGCAGCGGCGCAAGGCTGTCTTCGGGCTCTGGCGAAGGCGGTGGCGGCAGGGCCGATTCCGCCATCTCGGCGATGGCTTCCGGCTGCGGATCGATAGCCGCGAATTCATCCTGCGGCGCAGCTTCGCCGATGGTGACCTGTGCCGAGATCTCGCCAGGCGCGGGCCGTTCCTCGCCGAGCGCTGCGGCAGGTTGCAGATCCAGGCTTTCGCGGACCCGGCCCAGCTCGCGGCCAAGCCGCTCGAACGCCTCGGTCTGAGTGTGTTCGGCCCGCGCCAGCCGAAGTTCCACGGCCGAAGCGATGCGGGCGACCTCGGATCCGACCTGGTCGATCGCTTCGGCGCTGCGCTCGTCGACCTCGGTGAGTTTGCGACTGACCGCCTCGGCCATGCTGAGAACCTGGCGGCCGATCTGTTCGACGGCCTGGGTCGAGCGACGCTCGGCGACCTGAACCCGTTCGCCCATCTCGGCCAGGCGGCGCTCGCCGTCCAAGGTCGGCGTGCGCTCAACCGAGGCCAGCCTTCCGTCCAGGCCCACGAGCGCGCCCTTCAGGCTATCGAGCGCCGCGCCCGTGCGGCTTTCGACGTCCGCTACGCGCGCTTCAAGTGTCCGCAGCACCTCCTCCGAGCGAGGACCTGCGGGCTCAGCCTCCAGGCGTTTGAGGTGGTTCAAAAGCTGAGCGTGTTCGCGCTCCGTGGTGTCGATTCGCGCCGTCGCCAGCCGGACGGAATGCTCCACGCCCGAAACGGCCAGTCCATTCCGGGTTTCAGCGGCGGCGATGTGGTCGGTCAGGCGTTCCAGCACCAGCGCGATGCGCTCGCTATCGGGCCTTTGGGGCGCCAGCGCTGCGGGCCGAAACGCCTCTACATTCGGATCATGCGACGTCCGCCGGGGCCGGCCTGCAAACTGCTCCTCAGCGGTGACCTCCTCAGGTACATCGTCTTCAAGGATCACGCGGTTCAGCCATTCGCCGAGCGTCATGCCCGAACGACGGGCAAGCTCCTTGGCGACCTCACGGGCCTTGGGATCAATCCCCTTGACGCTCCAGGGCGCCCCCGCGCTCATCGAATCGCCTCTCCGAGTGAAGGTTCAAGCTAACCACCCTCGCTAGGGGTGTAAACGCATCCTGAGCGCAAGATATAGTAGTGTTGCCAGAGTTCCTGTGGACGGCCGGCCCTACCGGAGCCCGTTCAGACCTGCGATAGGCGAGTGGAATGACCGTTCCTCCAAATCTGGCTTTCGCGGCAGCCCTGGCGCTTGTCGCCGTGTTTGCAGGCTGGCGTGGGGCGAGGCTGCCCAACCCGCATCGCGGGCCCCGGATGATCCCCTGGCGATTCATCATGGTGCTGTCAGCGGCCGTGGCGATCCTGGTGGCGGGCGCGGGGCGCTAAATCCCGACTCAATCTCCGCGTTTGGCCCGCTTGGCCAGACCCGCAACGCCCCCTGAGGCCAGCAGGCTGGCGTCGGCCAAGACCATGGGGATGGCCCATTTCTGGGGCGCAGCGACGTAGCACGGCTGCCAGAGCGGATCGTACTTGTCCTTGTAGCGGCGCACGCCCTGGAAGTTGTAGATTTCCTCGCCGCGATCAAAGATCAACCGTCCAACCCGGGACAGGGTCGGGGCCAGTGGGCGATCCTCAAGTCCGGCCAAGGGGGCCATTCCGAAGTCGAACGCCACATAGCCCTCGGCGCGCCCCCAGGCCATCAGCTCGACGAACAGATAGTCCATGATGTTCTGTGGACCCTCATCGACGTAGCGCATGAGGTCGATGGAGTATTCCGCCTTCGACGACGTCGTCCAAAGCGTGGCGAAGGCGATGATCCGGCCCTGCCAGCGGACCACGGCGACCGGAAATTCGGCGACATAGCGGGGATAGAAGCCGCCCATGGAAAAGGTCTTCTCGCCCCCGGCATGGGCGGCCAACCAGGCGTCGGAGACCCGACGCAACTCATCCAGCAGCAGCGTGACCGCTTGGGGTTGCACCACCTCGAAGGTCGCGCCTTCCTCCGCCGCCTTGCGCCAGGCGCGGCGCAGATTGCCGCGTTTTCGGCCCTCCAGGCTGAAGGTTTCCAGCGGTGTCTGGGCGGACTCGCCCAGCTTCTGGATGGAAAAGCCGAGTTCAACGACGTCCGGCAAGTCCTCGGGCTCCAGATTGTAGAGGCCCGGCCGGGCGGCATGGGCATCGGCCAGTTCGCGAAACCGCCAAAGCAGCTCCAGACGCTCATCCGGCTGTCCGACCGGTGGCCCGATGGCGATCCAGCTTCGGCCCCGCACCCCGAACATCAGGAAGCTCTCGCCCGAGCCCGAGAACAGAAACCGCTTGTCGCCCAGCAGCGCCAGATTGGCGATCGGCCGGGAGTCGACGGCCGAGGCCAGGATCGCCCGGACTTTCTGGAACATCGGATCGCTGTCGCCGACGATCGCCGGCGTCGCCGCAGAGGCCAGCAATCGCCAGACGCCGAAGGCCAGCAGCGCCACCGCCGCGCCGATCCAGGCCCGCAGCGATCTTTCCGCGTCCGCATCGGCCATCACCCGCCACCACGGCTTGTCGCCATAGTCGGCGTTTTGGAACGACCACAGGCCCAGCAGTCCCGCCCCAAGAAGGAGGCAGACCGCCGAGGCCAGCCAGCCGGGCGTGACCTCCATACTGGTCAGGCGCGCCTTGCGCGGAAAGGCGAACCGCAATGGCGCCAGCAGCACCGCCAGGCCAACCAGGACGGTCGTCTCTTCCCAGATGAACCCCTTTACGAGGCTGAGCGGGGCGGCCACGAACAGCACGATCAGGCTCGCCGCGTGCGCCGCATCCAGCCGCGCGCGCAACCCAAAAGCCAGCATCACCAGGATCAGGCCGAGGATGCTTGAGACGAAGTGGCTGAGCTCGATCAGGATGACCGGCTCGATCTCCATCAGCCGCACGAACCGCTGGGGCTCTGACGGCGTGGCCCCCGACGCCAGCAGCATCACGCCGGCGCCCAGCGTCAGCAGCGCGGCGGTTGCCGGAGCGGCCGCGCGGGCCGCAGGTTTCAGGTCATCGAACAGACTCACGCCGCCTCTATAGGCCGAGACGCAAAAACCCCCTCAAACAACTGTTTCAACACCCTTGCCCTGACCCGGCCGGGCGCTAATCTTAAGCGCTGGACTCTCGGGAGACGACACCATGGCTGACTTCGGGACCACCGAACTCGACGCTTTCACCACGGAGGTCAAAGACTGGCTGGCGGCCAACTATCCGGCCGAACTGCGCGATCCGAACACCCGCACCGAACCCGAGGCCAGCTGGGGCGGCCGGCCATTCGACGGCTCCAATGACCCGCAGATCGTCTGGATGCGGCGCGTCGCAGCCAAGGGCTGGACGGCCCCGACCTGGCCCACTGAGTACGGCGGCGGCGGTCTGACGCCGGCCCAGGCGCGGGTGGTGGAGCGAGAACTGGCGGCCGGCCGCTACCGTTCGCCCCTGGCCTCGTTCGGTTTGTGGATGCTGGGCCCGGTGCTGCTGGAGTACGCCAGCGAAGCGCAGAAAAAGGAATACCTGCCGAAGATCGTGCGCGGTGAGATCCGCTGGTGCCAGGGCTATTCCGAGCCCGGCGCGGGCTCGGATCTGGCCAGCCTCGCCACCCGCTGCGAGGACAAAGGCGATCACTGGCTGATCAACGGCTCGAAGATCTGGACCAGCTATGCCGACAGGGCCGACTGGTGTTTCTGCCTGGTGCGGACCGACACGTCCAAGAAGCATGAGGGCATCAGCTTTGTGCTGATCGACATGGCCTCGCCCGGCGTCGAAACCCGGCCGATCGCGCTGATCAGCGGCGAGAGCCCGTTCTGCGAGACCTTCTTCACCGACCTGAAGATCCCCAAGGACAACTTGGTCGGCCGGGTCAATGGCGGCTGGGAGATCGCTAAGCGGCTCTTGCAGTATGAGCGCCAGAACATCTCCGCCGGCTTTGGCGAGGGCGGATCGGCAGGCGGCGCTGCGGGCGATCTGGGCGCCATCGCCAAGCGCTACAGCGAAGACGCGGACATCCTATCCGACGAGGACCTGCGCATCCGGATCACCCGCAACAAGATGGACTTCCAGGCTCTGCGCCAGACCATCGCCAGGTCAGCGGCGGAATCGCGGGCCGGCAACGGACCCTCAGCCGCCACCTCGATCATCAAATATGCAGCGGCTGAATCGGCGAAACAGCGCTCGGAACTGATGGTTGAGGCCATGGGCCATCAGGCGCTGGGCTGGGACGGTGCGGGCTATGAGCCCTCGGAGATCCTGGCGGTGCGCGGCTGGCTCCGGACCAAGGCCAATTCGATCGAGGGCGGCACCTCGGAGGTCAATCTCAACGTCATTGCCAAGCGGGTGCTTGGCCTTCCGGACATGAAATAGGAGCAGAAGGCGTGGCGGATTTCGGCGGCGACATCGAGGGGTTCAGGGGCGAGGCGCGGGGCTGGCTGGAGGCCAATTTCCCCAAGGCCCTGGCCAAGGACCCAGTGGCCCAGCTGGCCAAGATGCAGGCTCAGCCGGAAAGCGCCGAGGCTGTGGCCTGGCGGACGGCGATGGGCGCCAAGGGTTGGGGCACGCCGGTCTGGCCCAAGTCCATCGGCGGTGGCGGTCTCAGTCGCGAGGAAGCCCGCGTGCTGGCCGAGGAAATGACCAGGATCGGCGCTCGCAATCCGATCGGCGGCATGGGCGTGTCGATGTTCGGCCCGACTCTGCTGGAATACGGCAGCGAGGCGCTGAAGCAGCAGCACTTCCCAGGCATCGTGCGGGGTGAGGTCTGGTGGTGTCAGGGCTATTCTGAGCCCGGGGCCGGATCGGATATGGCCAGCCTGCAGACCCGCGCCGAAGACAAGGGCGACCACTATCTGGTCAACGGCTCGAAAATCTGGACCAGCGGCGCGCAATATGCCGACCGCTGCTACTGTCTGGTCCGCACCGACACCGCCAAGAAGCATGAGGGCATCAGCTTCCTGTTGATCGACATGAAGGCGCCCGGCGTCGAGGTCCGGCCGATCCGGCTGATCAACGGAACCTCGCCGTTCTGCGAGACCTTCTTCACCGACGTGAAGGTTCCCAAGGACCAGCTGTTCGGACCGCTGAACGGCGGCTGGACCATCGCCAAACGCCTGTTGCAGTTCGAACGGGAGGGCATCGGCGCCAGCCTGGGCGCCGGCAACATCGGCGGCGGCGTGGCCATGCCGACCATCGTCGAGGCGGCCAAGGCCGGGGTCGGGGTTGAGCCGGACGGCCGGCTGACCGACCCCGACCTGCGCCGCCGGATCACCGACCATCTGATGGAGGCCAGAGCCTTCCAGCTGACCGTACGCCGTCAGCAGGGCGAAGCCAGCGCCGGCAATGGCCCGTCGAATCTGGCGGCCGCCATGAAATACGCCGGCGCCAAGATCGCCCATGAGCGCAACGAACTGGTGATCGAGAGCCTCGGGAACCAGGGTCTCGGCTGGGACGGCAACGGGTTCGCGGCGGGCGAGATCGCCGCCGTCCGCGGCTGGCTGCGCTCCAAGGCCAATTCCATCGAAGGCGGCAGTTCGGAGATCAATCTGAACGTCGTCTCAAAAAGGGTGCTCGGATTGCCTGATCCGAAGTAGAGTTCGAAGAACGGGTATTGGGAGGAAGGACGATGGCGGATTTCGGCGGATCGGATCTCGACGCATTCCGGACCGAAGCGCGCGACTGGCTGGAGGCCAACTACCCCCAGACGCTACGGGCCGACCCTGACGCTGGCACGCGGATGATCATGGGCGGCGTCAAGCCGACCGGCGATCACCTGGTGTGGAAACTGCGGATGGCCGAACAAGGCTGGGGCACGCCGACCTGGCCGAAGAAATATGGCGCGGGCGGCCTCTCGCCAGCCGAGGCGCGGGTGCTGGCCCAGGAGATGGACCGCATCGGCGCCTACAACCCGATGATCGGCATGGGCCTGTCGATGTTCGGCCCGACCCTGCTGGAATATGGCACAGAGGCCCAAAAGGACCGCCACATCCCGGCCATCGTGCGCGGCGAGCGGCGCTGGTGCCAGGGCTATTCTGAGCCCGGCGCGGGCTCGGACCTCGCCAGCCTGACCACCAAGTGTGAGGACGCCGGCGATCACTGGCGGATCAATGGCTCGAAGATCTGGACCAGCGGCGCGCAGTACGCCGACTGGTGTTTCTGTCTGGTGCGTACCGACACCTCGAAAAAGCACGAGGGCATCAGCTTCGTGCTGATTAACATGCGCCAGCCGGGCGTCGAGACCCGACCGATCAAGCTGATCGCCGGCAACTCCCCGTTCTGCGAGACCTTCTTCACCGACGCGCGGGCTGAGAAGGACGACATGGTCGGGCCGCTCAACGGCGGCTGGACGATCGGCAAGCGGCTGCTGCAGCACGAACGCTCTGGCCAGGGCGGCGCACGGATGATGGGCGGCCCAGTCAGCGTCTCCGATCTGGCGATCAGATACGTCGGCCTGGACGATCAGGGCCGCATCAACGACCCGGACCTGCGCATGCGCGTCGCCCGCCACCTGATGGACTCCCGCGCGCATGGTCTGACGATCCAGCGCGCCACTGAAGAGGCGAAAGGCAATGTGAACCCCAGCGCCACCACTTCGGTGATGAAGAACTCCGGCACCTGGATCGGCCAGACCCGCTCGGAACTGATGCTGGAGATCATGGGCAGCCAGGGTCTGGGCTGGTCGGGCGAAACCTTCGCCGCCGATGAGTTGGACGCCGTGCGTGCCTGGCTCTCCGGCAAGGCCACCACCATCTTCGGCGGCAGCCAGGAGATCCAGAGCAATATCGTCTCCAAGCGGATCCTAGGTCTGCCGGACACCACGGGGGTGAACTAACCGCCATGCCGGATTTCGGCGGAACCGATCTGGACGACTTCCGCAGCGAGGCTCGCGCCTGGCTGGCGACGAACTTCCCGGTCTCGTTGCGCGGCAAACAGCCGGCCGAGGGGCCGGAGGAGCGCGCGGGCGATCGGGAGATCTGGCGCATCGCCATGGCCGACAAGGGCTGGGGCGTTCCCACCTGGCCGCAACAGTATGGCGGCGGCGGCTTGTCGCGTCCCGAGGCCCGCGTGCTGGCCGAGGAGATGGCAGAGGCCGGCGCTTACAACCCCATCGGCGGCATGGGCGTGATCATGTTCGGCCCGACGCTGCTGGAATACGGCACCGAGGCCCAGAAACAGCGTCATATACCGCCCATCGTGCGCGGCGAACTGCGCTGGTGCCAGGGCTTCTCCGAGCCCGGCGCGGGGTCAGACCTCGCCTCCTTGCAGACCAAATGTGAAGACCAGGGCGACCACTATCGGATCAACGGCCAGAAGATCTGGACCAGCGGCGCCCACACCGCCGACTGGTGCTTCTGCATCGTGCGGACCGACACCTCGAAAAAACACGAGGGCATCAGTTTCGTGCTGATCGACATGCACCAGCCGGGGGTCGAGGCGCGGCCGATCCGGCTGATCAACGACACCACACCGTTCTGCGAAACGTTCTTCACCGAGGCCCGGGCCGAGAAGGACAATCTGGTCGGTCCGCTCAATGGCGGCTGGACCATCGCCAAGCGGCTGTTGCAGCATGAGCGCGAGGGCATCTCCGGCGCCGGCGGGGCCAGCGCCTCCGGCCCCTACGCCATGGCCGGCCCCAGTTTGCAGGACATGGCCAAGACCTATGCGGGCGTGGATGCGACCGGCCGGCTTGCCGACCACGACCTTCGCCGACGACTCACCGAACACCTGATGGAGGCCCAGGCCTTCGCCCTGACCGGCCGACGCGCGGCGCTGGAAGCCCGCTCAAACTCCGGCCCCAGCGCCACATCGTCTGTGCTGAAGAACGTCGGCTCCAAGGTGCGGATCGAACGGGCCGAACTGTCGGTCGAGGCCCTGGGTCATCAGGGCCTGGGCTGGGCGGGCCAGGGATTCGAAGACTTCGAGACCGCCATCCCCAAGGCCATGCTGCGCTCCAAAGCCGGCGCCATCGCCGGCGGCTCCTGGGAAGTGCAGCTGAACATCATCGCCAAACGCATCCTGGGACTGCCGGAGGCGACCAAGGCGCGGTAGGGTGACCATAGGTCGTGGGCTTGAACCCCCTCACCCGCTTCGCGGGAGCTCCCCCTGAGGGGGAGGTGGCCCGAAGGGTCGGAGGGGGTTTCATCCACCACGTGAACGAACAACAGTAGGGACGACCAAACATGGCGGACGGCAGTGTGGATCTGGAGGGCTTTCGCAGCCATGTCCGGACGTGGGTGGCGGAGAATTTCCCGGCCGAGCTGAAGGGCGCGGGCGCAATGATGATGCGCGAGGAGCGCACCGAGCCGACGCCGGCCATGGAAGCCTGGCGCAAGGCGGTGGGCGAACTGGGCTGGGGTACGCCCACCTGGCCCAAGCAATACGGCGGCGGTGGTCTCTCATCGGCTGAAGCGAGGATCGTCCAGGGGGAGTTCGCCCGGGCCGGCGCCTACAATCCGATCGGCGGCATGGGCATCATGATGTTCGGCCCGACCCTGCTGGAATACGGCACCGAAGCTCAGAAGCTGGAACACATCCCCAGGATCTGCAAGGCCGAGGTCCAGTGGTGCCAGGGGTTCTCCGAGCCGGGCGCCGGATCCGACCTCGCCAGCCTGCAAACCAAGGCCGAGGACAAGGGCGATCACTATGTGATCAATGGCCAGAAGATCTGGACCAGCGGCGCGCAATACGCCGACTGGTGTTTCTGTCTGGTGCGCACCGATACCTCGAAGAAGCATGAGGGCATCAGCTTCGTGCTGTTCACCATGCATCAGCCCGGCGTCGAGACTCGGCCGATCCCACTGATCGCCGGCAATTCGCCGTTCTGCGAGGTGTTCTTCACCGACGCCATCGCCGACAAGAAGCAACTGGTCGGGCCGCTGAACGGTGGCTGGACCATCGCCAAGCGGCTGTTGCAACACGAGCGCAGCGGCCTCACCGGGGCCGGCGGCGGCCTGGGTAGCGGCGGCAAGGCGCTGGAGGACCTGGCCAAGCAGTATGTCGGCGTCGACGAGCAGGGCCGGATCGCCGATCAGGATCTTCGGATGCGGATCGCCACCAACGCCATGAGCATGCGCGCCTTCCAGCAGACGGCCGTGCGCGCGATGGTGGAGGCGCGGGGAAACTCCAGCCCCTCGACCGCCACCTCGATCATGAAGAACGCCGGCACCCATCTGATCCAGGAGCGCCAGGAGATGACCTTGGAGATCATGGGCCATCAGGGCCTGGGCTGGGAGGGCGGCGACTTCTCCGACGACGAACTGGGCGCTGTGCGTGGCTGGCTGTTCGGCAAGGCCTTCACGATCTTTGGCGGCAGCCAGGAGGTGCAGTCAAACATCGTCTCCAAACGCATCCTGGGCTTGCCTGACCTAACGCAAGCCCATTGATATTCCCCCGCTGCTCATCCCCGCGAAGGCGGGGACCCAGGCGGCGGGCTCCGAGATCGAACACCAAGATGGGTCCCCGCCTGCGCGGGGATGAGCAGAATAGAAAGAGGAATTGATCCGAAATGGCCGTACTGACCGAAGAACAATCGATGCTGCGCGATGCGGCCAAGAGCTGGGTGCAGGAGAAATCGCCCGTCACCGCCTTTCGCAAGATGCGCGATAGCGGCGTCGACATTGGCTATGACGCCGCCGCCTGGAACGAGATGGCCGAGATGGGCTGGGCCGGAGTGATCATCCCTGAGGAGTACGGCGGCTCGTCGTTCGGCTACCTCTCGATGGGCCTGATCCTGGAAGAGACCGGCCGCACGCTCACCGCCTCGCCGTTGATCGCCAGCGCGCTGGCCGCCGCCTCAGCGCTGATGCTGGGCGGGTCCGACGCTCAGAAATCGGCCTGGCTGCCGAAGATCGCCGAGGGCAAGGCCGTGGCCGCCCTGGCCATCGATGAAGGCCCGCACCATGCCCCCGACAAGGTCGCCGCAACCGTCAGCGGCGGCAAGCTCAGCGGCAAGAAGGTGTTCGTGCTGGAAGGCATGGCCGCCGATGTGCTGGTCGTCTCGGCCAAGGCCGGCGACGCCATCGAGCTCTATCTGGTCAAGGCCGACGCCGCCGGCGTCACCCGCCAGAAGCTCAGCCTCGCCGACAGCCGGGGCGCCGCCAACATCAGCTTCGAGAACGTCGCGGTCAGCGACGCCGACAAGCTCTCCGGCGGTGCGGCGCTGTTGGAAAAGGTCCTCGACCGGGCCCGCGCCGGCGTCGCCGCCGAAATGCTGGGCGCCGCCAACCAAGCCTTTGACGTGACGCTGGACTACCTCAAGACCCGCGTGCAGTTCGGCCAGGTGATCGGCAGCTTCCAGGCCCTGCAGCACCGCGCGGCCAAGATGTTCACCGAACTTGAGCTTAGCCGCTCGGCCGTCGAAGCCGCCCTCACCGCCATCGACAACGACGCCCCCGACGTGCCGGAGCTGGCCTCGCTCGCCAAAGCCAAGATGGGCGACACCTTCCACTTGGTCAGCAACGAAATGGTCCAGATGCACGGCGGCATTGGCATGACCGACGCCCACGACGCGGGCTTCTACCTGAAGCGCGCCCGCGCCTGCGAAGCCGCCTTCGGCAACCAGGCCTTCCACCGCGACCGCTACGCCCGCATCCAGGGTTACTGAGCAACCGCCGCCCATCCTCCCCAACATGGGGAGGGTGGATGGCGCGCAGTATGTCGCTCCCAATTCCTCCCTACGGTCAAAGCCAAGCAGGGGGAGAGGGCGCGAAGCGCCGGAGGGAGTTTCACCCGAGTCGCCTGGATCGGACGGCAAGGGCGCGGATCAAATGCGGACGCGTTCCGGATTAGCGGTCCGAGACATCTCGACGCAGCGCGACCGAACCCCTACCTTCCATGCAACGGCAAGGTTGAGGCAACCGACATGGCCAGGATCGGCAGAAACGCACGCAGCGGTCAGTTCGTGACCCAGTCCTCGACGTCGCGCCCGCCGCGCACGAGCGTCCACGAAACCGTGACCATCCGCGATGAGCGGTCCGGCCGCGAGCTTCCGCTGAAGGGTTATGGCGCGCTGAAGGGCCAATTCGCCGTCAAACCTGGTGTGGACCTTGCCAAGCCTATCGCTGCGCAGGCGATGCAGGACCCGCCGAAGACCTGACCGAACGTGGGGCTGCTGCTCGACACCAATGCGATGATCTGGTTCCTCGCGGAGGAGCCGATGGAAGCTGCGGCGCTCTATGCCATCGCCGAGGCTCAGGCGGCGAACAACCTCTACGTCTCACCGATCTCTGCCTGGGAAGCGGCGCTGGCGCTGGCCAAACCCCGGCGGCAACCCAACCTCAAGGGCCAGGACGCGGCGACCTGGTTCAAGACCGGCCGGAAACAGATCGGCGCCCGCCTGATCACGCCCGGCCTTGCGGTCAGCCTCGAGGCGGCGCGCGTGCCGGAGGTCTACGGCAGCGGCGACCCCGGCGACTGCTACATCATCGCCTCGGCAAGGATCGGTGGCCATGCCGTGGTGACTCGTGATGCCCAGATGCGGAGTCTGAGCCGGAAGTTGCCGGGGTATCTGAGGGTGGTTGTGTGTTGAGGGGAGGCGAGCTTCGTCACCCTCCAGGATGAACTTGATCGCGGGTGATGCTTGATAGCATGCCTCACTTTGGCGGCCACTTCTGCTTCATGAAAATCAGCAAGTCGCCCAGAATTGAAGCTGCCTGGGCATCGTATTCCCGGATTAGATTGCCGAGCCTGACTTGCGGGAACGTCACCCTGGGGCCTTGAGAGTCGTAGAGCTCAAACATGATGCCGTCATAGCCGCCAAAGCGGCGCCCAAAAAACACGCGCTGGAGCCCGGAAACGCCATGGGAGCGACGGGCTGGATGCCCTACGCATTTGTTGCGCAGATCGCGGAGCGTCGACCACGGGCCGTCCTGCCGAGGTAGCTTCTCGCCTTGAAGGGAAAGCCATAGCTCGGCGATTGCGTCCTGATGAATCTGCACAGCCTGCATCACACCCCAAAGGTCGATGTAATACCAGTCCCTGCTGAAGATGACTCCGGTGGGCTTCCCAAGGCGGTGGGAGTTTGATTCGATGTGCTGATTCGGACATCGGAGACCTTGGATGGG
>JAYTFM010000053.1:0-75283 GCA_043734425.1 Alphaproteobacteria bacterium | reverse complement strand
TCGGCGATGGCGTCGGCCGCACCCAGCGGTCCGATGGCTCGGTCGAGGATTTCGCGATCACCTCCGAGGACGATGGCCATGTCCGCCAGGCGACGGCCGCCTACGACCACGCCTTGGCCCACGGAACCCTCAAACTGAACGGCCTTTCCTACCGAGGCGGCTTCAAGCTTGAGCAGGACGACGTCGGACCCCACACCCTGGCCAGCGTCGATCAGCGCCTGCGAAACGGCACCGACGAACTGGGCGGCGCCTACAGCCGGGGCCTCGGCGGCGGCGCTCAGATCGACGTCACGGGCTTGCACCGTTCCGATCAAACCGACGTGGAAAGCGAACAGCGCGACACGTCAGGATCACAGACGTTTCGCCTGGCGCGCCGAGGCCAGGAAGACATCGCTCGGATCGCGCTGAAACGCGACGCCCGCCAAGGGATCGGTCTGGAGGTCGCCGCCGAATACGCTGAAAATCGCCTGCATGGCCGCACAGCGTTCCTGATCGATGGCCTGGATATCGACCTGCCGGCCGCCAGCGTCTCCATCCTCGAACGCCGGACCGACATCCTCGCCAAGGCCAGCTGGCGGGTGTCGCCAACCTTGGCCCTGGACGGCCAGGTTCGCTACGAGCGTTCCACCCTGTCGGCAGGCGGCGATGTGGCCCTGGCCAAGACCCTTAGCTTCGTAAAGCCCCGCCTCCTGGCCACCTGGTCGCCCAACGCCGCCACTCAGGTCCGCCTTCGGGCCGAACGCGAAGTCGGTCAGCTCGACTTCGACGCCTTCGTGGCCCGCAGCGACTTCAGCAGCGCTGTGGGCGTCACCGCCGGCAATCCCGCCCTGGCGCCCGCCCGCGCCTGGGTCGGCGAGATCGCCCTGGAACAGCGGTTCTGGGACCGGGGCGCCCTCACCCTGACCGCCACCCACGCAGAGCTTCAGGATGTGGTCGACCGCGGTCCCGTCGTCGGCGCAACCGGCGTCTTCGACAGGCCCACCAACATCGGCAGCGGCACGAGCGACGTGATCGCCGCCGACCTGACCCTGCCGCTGGTCAAGCTGGGCGTCCGTGACGGGCTGCTGAAAGCTGCGCTGACCCGCCGCTGGTCGTCCGTGCAGGACCCGGCGACCTACCTTCGGCGCGCCATCTCCGGCCAGCATCCCGTCGATTGGAGCGTCAAGTTCTCGCAGGATCTGCCGGCCCGCCATCTGACCTGGGGCGCCGAACTCTACGGCGGCTGGGAGCAGAACTTCTACCGCTTCAACGCCATCGATCAGACCAAGCTCGATCCCTTCGTCATGACCTACCTCGAATGGAAACCCCGCCCCGGCCTCGGCATCCGCATCGAAGCCGAGAACCTGACGGAGCGCGGCTATCGCCGGACCACAGTGACCTACCCCGGCCTGCGCGGCCCCAACCAAGGCGCAGGCGACCTCACCGACCGCAACTACCACTACGGCCGCATCCTCTTTGTGCGGGTGCGCAAGTCGGTGGGGGGATGAGCGGTCTGTGAACATCGCCGCCCAGGGCAATCGGGTGAAGTCCGATTCACCACCAAGAACACTAACAACACCAGGGGCGCCAAGTTGAGAGGGGTGTCGCGCTGGGAGCGTGGCGATGTTCATCGTCTTGGTGGGCTTGGTGGGCTTGGTGGTTCGACTTTCCTGCCCAACGCCGCAGCGTTTGATCGATGGACGCCTGTTCACCCGTTTGCCCTGCATCGCCCACGCCAACACATGTACGAAACACAGCAAACCGATGTACCGTGCAGTCCACCGGAGCATCCGTGCGCGAATAAGAGAGAAATCAATGGCTGGATTTGTCGCATTCTCACGCGTTCTCGTGCTCTCCTGCGCCCTGGTGGCGAGCGCCGGCTGGGCCTGCGCCCAGGACGTCCCGCGAACGGCAAGCGGCAAGGTCGACCTCGGCGGGACGTGGACGAGCCGCACGATGACCCCGCTCGAACGGACAAGCGGCCAACCCAAACTGGTTCTCTCGCGGGAAGAGGCCGACAAGCTCGCCGGCCGCACTGCGGCATTCTTCGCCGCCGACAGCAAGCGCACCGATCCCAACGCCCCCGCCCCTCAGACGTCGGGCGATCCCGGCGGCTACAACGCCTTCTGGGTGGACCCGGGCGACTACTACTCCGTCGTCAAGGGCGAGATCAGAGCCTCCGGCATTGTCGAGCCTTCAGATGGCAAGATCCCCTACCGCGATCGCACGGCCGCCACGACGAACCAGCGCCGGATCGGGCAGGAATACGCCAGCGGCAAAGGCGACTACACGGGTCCCGAAGACCTGCCGTTGCGAGAGCGCTGCCTCATCGGCTTCGGCAACACGGGCGGGCCCGGCATGCTGGGATCGCTCTACAACAACACCTACCAGTTCGTGCAGACCGAGCATCACATGGTGATGTTGATCGAGATGGTTCACGACGTGCGGATCATCCCGATCTTCGACACGGCGACGGCGGCGCGCGCCGCCCACCGGCCGTCTGCACTCACGCCCTGGCTGGGCGACTCCGTGGGCTGGTGGGAAGGCGACACCTTCGTGATGGAAACCGCCAACGTCCACCCGGTTCAGGCGTCCGAGAGTTCCATTCCGCTGACCAAGGATGGCAAGATCGTCGAGCGCTTCACCCGGCTCGGCAAGGCCGAGATCTCCTACCAGTTCGAAGTAACGGATCCCAACCTCTACACCCAACCCTGGAAAGCCGAATACACCCTCACCGTCCCCAAGGGCGGCGTCTACGAATACGCCTGCCACGAAGGCAACTATGCGATGGAGGGCATACTCGGCGGAGCCCGCTTGGCCGAGCGACAGGCCGGGGGCCAGCCGCCCGGGGAGTGATCGATCGCTGAACTTGGTCGAGGGCTGCGCGCGACTCGAGGGCCAACACCCATCGCTCCTCCATCGGGGGGAGCTGGCGCAAAGCGCCTGAGGGGGCTTCCTCCCGAGCCTCCCAGCCGCGAGCTCACCGGCGCGCCCTCGCACCGGAAGAAATCTCCCTCCTGAAAAACCTGATCGCCGAGCTGGAGCCGGATGATGAGTGAGCCGGCGGCGGCGCCGGGCACCCTCAGGCCGCATGATTTGCGCATCGTGCCTGCCGGCTGAGAGCCATGAGACCACGAGTACTAGGCACACGAAACGTGCTTCTCTGCTGTACACTCTTCAAGGCCAGGGGGGGAGGTTGCGCGCCGGACGGATAACATCGCAACGTAGCCGCGACGGATCGTGAGTCGCGAAAACCCGGAGCGCCGATGCCCAAATCCCAAAAGCCGGAGGTTATCGAGTGGATCTACGATTCCATGCTCGATCCTGCGACGGGGAAGCTTGCCAGGTTCGTCGTCACCAGCGACGACGTTCTGGCGGGGATCGATGCAACCGGTGTGAAGCTCTCGAAGAAGAACCCTTCGAACTTCATCAAGGACGTGATCCGCGGTCACGGTGCCTCCGGCATGTGGCCAGAAAGGCTAAAGTCGCTCCGGATCGGGGGGCGGCAAGTGACCGGAGACGGAAACGTCTTCGAGTTCGTTCCATATGACGAAGGTCAGGCCGATCCATTTCCAAATCGATTTGGATACCACCCTGGCGTCGCTCGGCATCAAGTGCAGAGTATATCCATGCCTCTCGCCACCAAAGCGCTTGGCCGGGACGATGAAACCTACCTCATTCAGGTAGCGGTAAAGCTCGCCGTTATAGAAACCCATTTTGCATTGGTTTCTCCGATCAATGTCGTTGAGTTGAGCCACCTTCAGATCGGCATCAAGTTGCGCCTGACCGAAGTCGATTCTATGTACGCCGCGACCTATGTCGATGACGGAGGTCACCTCAAGCAGATGATCATCACTGCCGAGGCTAAGAAGCGTCGGCAGCGCATCCTTGAGGAGCAGGTGATTCAGCAAGTCCGCGCTGCGTTTCACGGAACCAAGACCGAAACTGTAGTGCCTATCGCTATGATGGCGGCGGGCGACGGCATCTACGTCGCCGAATTCAAAATGGTCCGGCAAAGCGACTTACCAGGCTTTGAGGTGCTGGAACTAGAGTCTGAGGCGCTCTACGAGCTCACCCCAAAGGTGAAGGGTATCTGATTATTCGGCGGCCATGCTGCGGGCATCGTCCCATTGGCGTCGCTTTGGTGCAGCCTTTGTCGTACGGCCACTGATCGGGACCGGCACAGCGAAGTGTTCGGCCGCCTGTCCCATGTCCAAGGTCAGCAACGTTCGTGCGCCCAGGTGAACAGCCCTATTGGGCCGGGTGGGAGCTAGGCCAGCCGCCCGCGCGACCTCTGCGGCCACAGCACGTGCAAGCGGCGGAGGGACTGCATTCCCGATCTGACGTGCGCCATGCCATTTCGTCACGTGAAAGCGAAACCAATCGGGAAAGCCGTGAAGACGAGCCATTTCGCGCACGGTGACACAGCGTGGATAGAGGTAGTGGATTGGCCGGGGCGAGGTAAATGCGCCGCGAGAACTATCGGTACCCGCGCGCAAAGTATTGCTGACCCCCGAAGCTGCAAGCTTGAAAAATCTAGAAATTGGTTCGACTGCGCCAGGAGCGGTTGCAGCGAAGCGCCGGCGCGAAATGTCGCTGTGATCGGTTCGAGCGCTGCCTGTTAGCTGTTGTCGATCCCACTTTCTGGGGTGTGAAAAATCGCCTGGGCCTCTCACAATACCGCGAAGCTCCCTCGCGTACTGAGTTGGAACATAGCAATCAGCCGAGACGGAGTCGCCCGAAAGCAATTCCTTGAACGCCTCCGCGTCGGGTAGGTCCGCGAGCGCGTCGCTGCACGAGGGACCTTCTGGAAGCTCGCCTAGTGTTCCGGCCTTTCGGTGAGTGGGTTTCGGGTAGCTCGGAACTCCGAGGCCGATCTTGCTTCCCATTAGGAAGAGCCGTTCTCGATCCTGCGGAACTCCATACGCTACAGCGTTCAGCACCTTCCAAGGCATCTGAACCTGATAGCCATTGGCTGCAAACGTCTGAACCAGCTCCTCCAAAAACTGAACATGCTTGCCATAGGTGATGCCCTTGACGTTTTCGAAAACGAAATTGTCAGCATCCAACTCTCGAACGATCCGCACATAGTCGCGCACTAGGGCGTTGCGCGGGTCGTCAAGTGCCCTTTGGCCGATCAGAGAGAAGCCTTGGCAAGGCGCCCCTCCGAAGACCACATCCACCTTTCGCATCCCGATCTTCGCTCGGAGGCGGATGTCTTCGCCCGAGAGGTCCTTTACGGAGTTCGCTAAAACGACGCATTGCGGGAAATTGTAAGCGTGAACCGCTGCGTGGATAGGGTCGATCTCGACGGCTGCGACCACGTCGAAGCCGGCTTGCTCGAAGCCGAGTGACATTCCGCCCGCACCTGCAAACAAGTCGACCCCTATCGGACGCGGCATGCGAGACTCCAGACTTTTCCCGAGTGGTTCGTAGTCGATGAGACTATGCAGCGTCGCGACCAAAGTTGATCGAAATCTGAGATGCGACGATTGGCAAGGTGGGTGTCAAGGCGGACGTAGACCATGCGCGGGACGATTGAAAGTCCACGGCCACAGCCCCTCAAACCGCCGGCCGACGACTCGGCTGAATCAACACCTCCGCCGATATGCCCAGCTTCTCATGCAACCTGCGGATCATGCCGATGGACAGGCTGCGCCGGCGGTTCAGCACCTCGGCGATCCGCGTGCGGGTGCCGATAACGCCTTCCAGGTCCTTGCGGGTCATCCCCTGCTGCTCCATGCGGAACTGAATCGCTTCCACCGGATCGGGTGGGTCCATCGGATAGTTTTGCGCCTCATAAGCGTCGATCAGGGTCGCCAGCACGTCCAGCCGGTCGCCCGCCGCCGTCCCGCTCGCGGCCCCCCACAGCTCAGCGACCTGCTCAAGCGCCGCCTCATAGTTCTCCGCCGTGCGGATCGGTTTCACGTCAGTCGCCATAGTCGATCTCCTTCACATCGATGCGGTCGTAGTCCCGGTGGGTTCCGAGCCATTTGATCCAGACGATGGCCTTCTCGAAATCCACGGCGACCACGAGCCGATAGTCGTTACCCTTGATGTTGAAGACGATCCGGTCGGCGCTGATGATGCTGGCGCTGGCATAGAGCCGCTTCACATCGGCAGTGCTCGCCCAATTCGCCCGACTGACTTCCGCGAACCACGCATCAAGCGCCGCCTTCAATGCGGGTTGATCCTTGCGGCCCGAACGCGCCTCGACAAACTCGCGCAGCGCGCGACGCGCTATGATCCGCATGACTTAGTCTAGCATGTGCCCGTTTTGGGCGCGACATCCAACTCTCACCAGGGCAATCGAGTGAAGTCCGATTCACCACCAAGGACACCAAGAACACCAAGGACGCCAAGTTGAGAGGGGTGTCGCGCTGTGAGCGTGGCGATGTTCATCGTCTTGGTGGGCCTGGTGGGCTTGGTGGTTCGACTTTCCTGCCCAACGCCGCAGCGTTTGATCGATGGACGCCTGTTCACCCGATTGCCCTGCAACTCTCCCCCTCCCCAGTTGACCCCAGCCCCCCGCGCTTTAGCGTGCGCGCCAGCCAACCCAGGGAACCCCCACCGTGCCGGAAACCATCCTCGAGCCTGACCTGCCGATCATCGATCCGCACCATCACCTGTGGGACAACCGCACCTATGCGACCCCGGGGGCCGACGCCCACCCGTTCATGACCGCCATCCAGCCCGCCCCGCGCTATCTGCTGGATGAGCTGCTGGCCGACACGGGCAGCGGCCACAATATCGTCGGCACGGTGTTCGTGGAGTGCGGCGCCTTCTACAAGGCCGGCGGCCCCGTGGACCTCCGCCCGGTCGGCGAGACCGAGTTCGTCAATGGCGTCGCGGCGATGAGCGCCAGCGGCATGTATGGCGAGACCCGCGCCTGCGCCGGCATTGTCAGCAAGGCGGACCTGTTGCTGGGCGATGCCGTTGCGCCGGTTCTGGAAGCCCACGTCCGGGCCGGCGGCGGCCGCTTCCGGGGCATCCGCAACTCCGCCGCGTTCGACGCCGACAAGGACGTGCTGGGCCCGTTGAACCGGGTCGAGGCCGGGCTTTACCGCGATGCGACCTTCCGAAAGGGCTTCAAACACCTGGGCGCCATGGACCTTTCCTTCGACGCCTGGCTGCTGGAGCCGCAGCTGCCCGACCTCATCGACCTGGCCCGCGCCTTTCCGGACACCACCATCATCCTGGATCACGTCGGCACGCCGCTGGGCCGGGGCAGCTACACCGGCACGCGTGAGGCGCGGTTCGCCGGCTGGCAGGGCAATATCCGCGAGCTGGCCAAGTCGCCCAAGGTGGTGGTCAAGCTGGGCGGCCTGGCCATGGCGTTCTGCAACTTCCCCTCGTTTTTGGCGGAGCCACGTGCACCGTCGGAGCAGCTCGCCGCCGAGTGGAAGCCCTATATCGAGACCTGCATCGAGGCGTTCGGTCCCGAGCGCTGCATGTTCGAATCCAACTTCCCGGTCGACATGGGCAGTTGCAGCTATGCCACCCTGTGGAACGCCTTCAAACACATCGCCGCCGGCGCTTCGGCGGACGAGAAGGCCAACCTGTTCGCGGGAACGGCCAGGCGCGTCTACAACCTCGACATCTGAACCTTCCAACCCCAGGACCGACAGACATGATCCTCTATGGCGCGCCCAATCCGGCGCCAAATCCCCGCCGCGTGCGCATCTTCCTGGCCGAGAAGGGCATCGACCTGCCCGAGACGCCGATCAGCCTGATGACCGGCGAACACAAGAGCCCCGAGCACATCGCCCGCAACAGTCGTGGCCAAGTGCCGACCTTGGTGCTCGACGATGGCACGGCGATCTCCGAAACCGTCTCGATCTGCCGCTATTTCGAGGAGCTGCACCCAGAACCGCCGCTGTTCGGAACCACGGCCGTGGAGCGCGCCCATGTCGACATGTGGATCCGCCGGGTCGAGTTTAACCTGATGGCCCCGGTCGGAAACTTCTGGCGCCACGCCCACCCGCGCACCGCGGCGCTCTTGACCCAGTTCAAGGACTTCGGCGAATCCAACCGCGCCGCCTACGCCAGCGTGCTCAAATGGCTGGACGGCGAACTGGCGGACCGCCCGTTCCTGGCCGGCCCGACCTACACCATGGCCGACATCTGCGCCCTCACCACCATCGACTTCGCCAGCTGGATCGGCCTTGCGATGGGCGATGACATCCCCAACGTGCTGGCCTGGCACGCCCGGGTGACGGCCCGGCCCAGCGCGGCGGCTTAGAAGCTCAGGTGGAGCGAGAGGGCGACGCCAGATTCGCCTTCTCGCGGCAGATCTGCTACCCTGAACATATCGCGAACGACGCTACCCTCGACGCCCGAGAATTTAGACTCAACTTCGTGATTTCTGACTAAATTAGCCTTCTTTAGACAGTCTAAACCCGGTCTAAACGACCCCGTCTGCCCGCCGAATTCCCTATGGATTTCCAGGTGTTACGGCGGCCTGACCCAGGTCGCGATAGGCCACCGCGAAGGGAGCGTAAATCATCACGATCTGCAGGATCTGCAGCAGCAATTGCATCACCAGGGTGACCATCGCGGCGATCGCGGTCAGCGGCGTCAGGCGGGTGATGTCCTGCAGCGCCGCCTCGCCGCCAGACAGCTCGACCACCGCCAGGCCTATAATGCTGAACAGGGTCCAGACGATGACATAGAAGATCACCGCCAGAATGATCATCCCGAACAGCTTCCAGAAATGGCCGCGAGTCTTGGACCAGGCCTCGGGGAAGGAGATGCGCCCGGTCGCAAACACGCTGGGCAACAGCAGCGCCAGTCGGACCCCGACCCAGACCGCCACGGTGATCACCACCACTGCGGCGACACCGCCCGCCATCGGACTGCTCCGCCCGGCTGCGCCCGTCAGCACCACCGCCAGGATCAGCGAGCCCACATAGAAGGCGATGCAGGCCAGATTGGCCAGGGTCAGCCGCAGTTCTTCGCGGCCGATCTTCAGGTGCGCAAACCCATGCGCCTGGGGCTGCAGCACCAGTCGCAGGACCCCGGCCGTGATGATCGACATCAGGCCAGCGGTCATCACCAGCACCAAGGCGAAGGCCGGCCAGGACTGCGCCAACAGGCCGCCGACGGTCTCCAGATCCGCCCCGGTCAGCTGGCCCTTCTTGGCCAGAGCGATGAATTGCGGCCCCAGGGTCGCCATCATCGCCAGGGCGATCAGCAGGATGCCGCCGAAATAGACGGCGCTCCAGGCCAGCATCACGCCGGGGTGTTCCTTGGTGAGCCGAAAGCCCTCCAGCGCCGCATCACTTGGAGAGAACTTAGCCATCCTAGCCCCTGGTCCGCACGCGACTCGGCCAGCCCTTCAATTCCGAATTTGTGGCCGCGACGCGCCCGCTGCAAGGCCCTGCTCGCGATAGCTGCGGATCGTTGCTAGTTAGCCACCCATGTCGCTCAAACCTGTACACGTCGTCGGCGGCGGTCTCGCCGGATCCGAAGCCGCCTGGCAGCTCGCCGAGGCGGGCGTGCCGGTCATCCTGCATGAGATGCGGCCGGTGCGCGGCACCGACGCCCACCAGACCCACCTGCTGGCCGAACTGGTCTGCTCCAACTCGTTCCGGGCCGACGACTGGACCGCCAACGCCGTCGGCCTGCTGCATGCCGAGATGCGGGCGCTGGGCTCGATCATTATGGCGTGCGGCGACAAACACCAGGTGCCGGCCGGCGGCGCCCTGGCCGTCGACCGCGACGGGTTCGCCGAGGCGGTGACCGCCCGCCTGGAAGCCCACCCTCTGGTCAGCATCCTTCGCGAAGAGGTCGCCGGCCTGCCCCCCGCCGACTGGGACAGTGTCATCCTGGCCACCGGCCCCCTCACCTCCCCGGCGCTGTCAGAGGCGATCCTCGGCCTGACTGGCGAAGGCCAGCTGTCGTTCTTCGACGCCATCGCCCCGATCGTCAGCCTGGAGTCGATCGACATGGACATCGCCTGGCGTCAATCGCGCTACGACAAGGAGGGCCCCGGCGGCGATGCGGCCGCCTACATCAACTGCCCGATGGACAAGCCCCAGTACGACGCCTTCATCGACGCCCTGCTGGCTGGCCCCAAGTCCGAGTTCAAGGACTGGGAGCATGTGCCATACTTCGACGGCTGCCTGCCCATCGAGGTGATGGCCGAGCGGGGCCGCGAGACCTTGCGTCACGGCCCGATGAAGCCCGTGGGCCTGACCAATGCGCACGATCCCCAGACCAAGGCCTGGGCGGTGGTCCAGCTGCGCCAGGACAACGCCCTGGGCACGCTCTGGAACATGGTCGGCTTCCAGACCAAGCTGAAGCACGGCGCCCAGAGCGAGATCTTCCGCACCATCCCGGGGCTCGAGAAGGCGGTCTTCCCTCGCCTCGGCGGCCTGCATCGCAACACCTTCATCAATGCACCGCGCCTGTTGGACGCCAGCCTGCGACTCAAGGTCGATCCACGCCTGCGCTTCGCCGGCCAGGTGACCGGGGTCGAGGGCTATGTGGAGAGCGCCGCTATTGGCCTGCTGGCGGGCCGGATGGCGGCGGCCGAGCGGCTGGGACACCCCCTGGCCGCGCCGCCGCCGACCACGGCCCTGGGCGCGCTGCTGGGTCACATCACCGGCGGCCACCTGGACGGCGGCCCCCAGTTTGGAAAGGGGGGCTCGTTCCAGCCGATGAACATCAACTACGGCCTGTTGCCGCCAGTCGAGACGCCGAAGCGCAATGAGTCGGGCGGCCGGATGGGCTCGAAGGAACGCGGGCGGATCAAGAAACGGCTGGTCGGTGACCGCGCTCTGGCTGACCTGGCGGCGTGGGTGGCGGCGGGATAGTCGCTCAGAACCGACCTTGCGCCACGGCGGCGGTCAGACGCAGACGCCGCGCGAACTCCGACTTCAGCGGTCTGGCGACCAGCACCAGGTGCGCCACCGCCGGAAACGCCACGGCGCTGAGACCGCGCAGGGCGGACCGGGCTTCCTGCAGTGTCCGCTCGAACGCGGGCTTCAACGCGGGGTCCGCAGCCGCGCGTCGGCCCAGCGCCCAGGCCGCGCCCGCCACGCCGGCGGCGTCAGTGTTCGCGCCGGGGTCGAGGATGCCGACCGCCAGCTCCGCAACTTGGCCCGCCGTTCCTGCGGCCCACGCAACAGCGTCGGCCTCGGATAGCGGCGCAGGGTCGAGCTCGCGATAGCGCGCGTCGATCATCGCTTCGAGCCGGTCGCGGGCCAGCCTATGACGGGATATCGCAGCCGCCAGGGCCTGGGCGGTGGGATGGCGGCGCACGGGCCGGCCCTCGAACACCTCGTCCAGCACCTCGCGCCACCAGGTCAAACGGATCTCGCCGATCAACGCATTGGTGGTCACCTTGGGCGCGCGGCTCAGTTCATGGTCGAAGCCGTAGAGCGCAATCACGTCGGCCCGAGCCGCCGGATCGCCGATGAAGCGGCTCGACAGCCAGCGATCCGGATCGTGGGTCCGGACCAACTCGTCCAAGGGCTCGACGCCAGTTGCCATGGCCAAACGAAAAAGGCCCGCCATCCAAGGCGGGCCCCTCCGTAGCGCGGTCGGCCGCTAGCCGAAGATCGTCTGGTTCATGGTCATGGTCGCCAGCATCGGGATCGACAGCAGCATGTTGGTCCGCGAGAACAGCATCGCGGTCCGACCCGCCTTGGCCTTGGCGTCGGCATCGCCCTCGACAATGCCCAGCGCGATCTTCTGGTTCGGCCAGATGAACACCCAGACGTTGAGGAACATGATGGTCGCCAGCCACATGCCGACACCGATGAAGGTGTGCGACGGGTTAGCGAAATTCTCGGTCGCGCCCAGGCTCAGCGCCTCGAACAGATAGTTGCGGCTGTAGGCCAGGATGATGCCCATCACCCAGGTGGCCAGCGCCGCCCAACGGAACCAGAACAGCGCCTCGGGGGCGATGTACTTGGACACGGCGGGCTTCAGCTCCGCCGGGATCTCGGGCATTTTGCGGATCTGGACGAAGTTGAAATAGTAGAGGAGGCCGATCCAGAGGATGCCGAAGAAGGTGTGAATCAGGCGGAACAGCGCCGTCCAGAATGTCGGATCCAGGCCGCCATTGTGCATCTCGTAACCGGCCACGATCACCAGGGCCAGGATGACGCTGAAGATCACCGTGTTGCGGAAATTCGCCAGTAGTCCAGACAGCATGTCGTCGCCTCCCGTGAGCAGTTCTTGACCAAGCTATAGGACCATTCGAGGGGCGCGGGAAGCTGGCCTTAGATGGCGATCAAGGCGGCGGCGACGCGGCGCCCCTCGGAGGTCAGCAGATTGTAGAGTTTAGCGGCAGCCGGGGTGTCCATGAACTCCAGGCCCAGCCCCGCCAGACGCAGGCGCTCGCGCACCTCGCGGCTCGGCAGCGCATTGCGCGCGCCAGTACCCAGCAGCACCAGCTCCACGCCGGCCCGACCGACCGCGAGCACGGGATCAAACGCCGCAGCCGACAGCTCGGCCATCGAGGCGACAGGCCAAGCCTGCGCCTCGTCGCCGACAATCAGCAGTGAGCCCTCATGCCGCTGGCCGGCCAGGCGAAAGCCGCCATCGCCGTAGGCCTCCAGGCTGGGAGCGTCCCGCGCCACCGCAATCGAGCGCTAGGCGCGAACGCCGCGCGCCTGGGGTTTCAGCGGCTCGGCCGGTTCATCGCCCCGCTTCACGCCCCAGAGCAGGATGATCGGCAAGGCCACATAGACCGACGAATAGGTGCCGATGACGATGCCGAACACCATCGTCGAGACCAGCGGGAACAACACCGGACCGCCCAGGAAGAAGGCGCCAGCCAGGGCCAGGATCGCGGTCGAGCCGGTAATCAGGGTGCGAGACAGCCGCTCATTTTCCGACAGGTTGATCACATCGCGCAGTGGCGTGGTCTTGTACTTGCGCAGGTTCTCGCGGAGCCGGTCAAAGGTGATCACCTTCTCGTTCATCGAATAGCCGATGACGGTCAGCAGCGCGGCGATGGAGGTCATCGAGAATTCAATCTGGGTGATCGACAGCAAGCCCAAGGTCAGCAGGATATCGTGGAGCACCGCCACAACCGCGCCAAATCCGAACTGCAGTTGAAACCGGAACCAGATGTAGGCCAGCATCAGGGTCAACGCGATGGCCAGCGCCATGAACCCCGAGCCGAGCAGTTCGCCGGAGACCTTAGGGCCGACCACTTCAACTCGCTTGAACTCGATGCCCGCGAACTTGGCGGCGAGGTTCTTCTTGACCACCTCGGCGGCGGCGATGGTGTCGGAGCCCTCGGTGCGAAATCGAACCATCGCCGAGTTTGGTGCGCCAAAGCCCTGCACCTGACCATCACGGGCGCCCGCCGCCGGCAGGGCCGCACGAAGTTCGGCCAGCGGCGCCGGGCCTTTGGTCTCAACCTCGATCAAGGTCCCGCCGCGAAAATCGATGCCGAAGTTCAAGCCCTGAACCACGAACGAGCCGATAGCGCCGGCGACCAGCAACGCTGAGACCACCGCGGCGATGGGCGAAAGGCGCACGAAGTCGATGTGAAAGGCGCGCGGCAGAAGTCGAATGAAAGGCCAGGGCATGGTGACTACTCGATCGGCAGGGTTTTGGGCTTGGTGGCGCGGAACCACCAGCCGATCAAAAGCTGGGTGATGATCACGGCGGTGAACACCGAGGTGAAGACGCCGATCAACAGGGTCCAGGCAAAGCCGCGGATCGGACCGGAGCCGAACTGGAACATGATGATCGCCGAGATCGCGCTGGTGATGTTGGCGTCGATGATCGAGACCAAGGCCCGACTGAAGCCATGCTCCAAGGCCATGATCGGCGTGCGGCCCGCATGGGCCTCGTCACGGATTCGCTCGTAGATCAGCACATTGGCGTCGACCGCCACGGCCAGGGTCAGGATCAGGCCGGCGATACCCGGAAAGGTCAGGGTCGCCTGGGTCATCGACATGATGCCGACGATCATCAGGACGTTCACGATCAGCGCGAACGCCGCGAAGACGCCAAACAGGCCGTAGGCCAGCACGATGAAGACAATGATCGCCACGGCGCCGATGACCAGCGAGATCGCCCCGGCGCGAATGGCGTCCGCCCCCAGTTCTGCCCCTACCGTCCGCTGTTCCTGGACCTTCAGCGGGGCTGGCAGGGCGCCGGCGCGGAGCAACACCGCAAGATTGTTGGCGCTCTCGACCGTGAAATTGCCGGTGATCTGGCCGGAGCCGCCCTGGATCGGGCTGTTGATCACCGGGGCGGAGATCACCTTGTTGTCGAGGATGATGGCGAACCGCTTGCCGACATTGGCGGTGGTCGCTTCGCCGAACTTTCGCGCACCGAGGCCGTTGAAGCGGAAGCTGACCACAGGTTGGGCGGTCTGCTGGTCAAAGCTGCCTTGCGCGTCGGTCAGCATCTCGCCGGTCACCACGGACCGGCGTTTGACCACATAGAAGGGTTGATACTGATCGCCCGCGATCAGCATGGACCCCGGCGGCACGCGGCCGGCCTGGGCCTGAACCAGATCGGCGCTCTCATCGACCATCTGAAACGTCAGCTTGGCCGTCTGACCGATGATGCCCTTGAGCTTCTCCGGATCGCTCTCACCCGGCGCGGAGATCATGATCCGGTCTTTGCCCTGGCGCCGGATGTCCGGCTCCTTGGTGCCAAGCTCATCAATCCGGCGGCGGATCACTTCGATGGACTGTTCGACCGCCTTGGCCGCTTGCGCGTCAAAGGCTTCCGGCACGAAGGCCACGCGCAGACGCTGGTCCGGCTGGATTTGGATCGTCACGTCGCGACCGCCTGAGGCGCCCGCCAGCGCTGAGCCGATCGTGGTCCGAAGCGCCTTGGCCGCCGCCTCCACCTTGGTGGCGTCGTTGATCCGCAGGTTGACCTCGCCCGCCACCACGCCCAGGCCGGTGAAGTCGATATTCTCTTCCCGCATCTGGGTGCGGATGTCCTCGACCATATTGGTCAGGCGCTCCGCCCGCAGAGCCTGGGTATCCACCTCATAGAGCAGGTAGGACCCGCCTTGGAGATCCAGCCCCAGGTTCAGAGCCTGCTTCGGCAGAAAGCCCGGCAGGCTGTCACGCACCTTTGCGGGGAGCAGATTCGGCAGGGTGAAGATCACGCCGAAGAGCGTCGCCAGAACGACGAGGATGATCCTCCAGCGGGATACACTGATCATGCGGAGGGCTTTATGCCTTGGTGTCGTTGGCGGCGGCGGGCGCGCCGCGCACGCGGACGTCAGCGATCATGGTCTTGACCACTTTCACCGTCACACCCGTGGCGACCTCCAGGCCAACCTCAGAATCCTCAACGCGCACCACCTTGCCAATCATGCCGGACGACAGCACGACCGTGTCGCCGCGTTTGATGGCGGCCAGGGTGGCCTGATGTTGCTTCGCCCGCTGCTGTTGCGGCCGGATCATCAGGAAATAGAACAGCACGACAAGCGCGACCAGCGGCAGGAACTGGATCAGCATCGCTTGGGTTCCGCCGCCAGCGGCGGCGCCCGCAGCTTGGGCGTAGGCAGGGGTGGCGAACATGGCCTCTCCGAAATGGCTTTCCGGCGCCTTCAGTCAAGGCTCCGGCGAAAGTCGGCGGAAGCTATGCGCAGCGCCCCGCTTTTGCAATGGAACCGGCTTGGCTCTATGGCCTCATCCCCATGGAAAGCGACTTGACGCCCATTCTGACCCGGATCGCCGAGGCGCTGGAGCGCTTGGCGCCGCCTGCCGCCGCAGCGCCGGACTTTGCTGAGACGCGCTTCTTTCGCCACGATCCCGCGTCCGGGCGATTCCATCCGGCCCCTGATTACCCGCTCGGGCTCGAAAGCCTGATCGGGATCGATCGCCAGAAGGACCGGTTCCGCGAAAACCTCCAGCGCTTCGCCAGCGGATTGCCAGCCAACCATACCTTGTTGTGGGGCGTGCGCGGGACGGGCAAGAGCTCGCTGGCCAAGGCCGCCTTCATGGCCGTGGCCACCGGAGCGCCGGCCCTCAAACTCATCGAGGTGGATCGCGATCAGGTCACCGCGCTACCGCCGCTCTTCGATGTGTTGCGCGGTCAGGCCGAGCGGTTTGTGGTGCTCTGCGACGACCTGTCCTTCGAGGAGGGCGCCCAGGCTGCGAAGGCTTTGAAATCGGCGCTGGAAGGCGGCGTTTCCGGGCCCCCCGCCAATGTCCTGTTCGTTGCCACATCCAATCGCCGCCACCTGATGCCGCGCGCCCACGCCGAGGATCGTGGCCTTGTCGCTGCGGCCGAGGACGCTGAGGAGGAGGTCAGCGTCTCCGATCGCTTTGGCCTCTGGATCGGCTTCCCGCCGATGGATCAGCCGACCTATCTGGCGGCGGTGGCCGCTTATGCGAAGGCCTTCAAGCTCAAGACCAAGGACCTTGATCGCCGCGCGCTGCAGTGGTCGCAGCTTCGCGGCGCACGGTCGGGCCGCGTCGCCTGGCAATTCATCCGCGACCTGGCAGGTGAGCTCGGCAAGACCCTGCCGATGTAGCCGAGGCTACCTCGGTAGGACCAGCGCGGGGTCGACAGGCCGCGCGCGCTCCTGCGGGTTCGGCGCGTAACGGACCTCGAAGTGCAGCTGCGGCTCTGAGACCCCACCCGATGATCCGGCTTGGCCGATGGTCTGGCCCTGGCTCACCTTCTGCTGCATCCGCACGTCCACATGGCCGAGGTGCCCATAGGCGGTGATCCAGCCGTCGGCGTGCTTGATCAGCACCAGATTGCCGAATCCCGGCACTTGGTCGCCGGCATAGACCACGTCTCCTGACGCCGCAGCCCGAACTGCATCGCCGGCGTTGGCGCGGATGTTGAGCCCATCATTGCGAGGCCCGTTCCCGCGTCCGCCATAACTCGACAGAACCTCGCCCCTCAGCGGCCAGGCGAACACGCCGCGTCCCATCTGGGTGATCTGGGCGTCAGATGGCGGTGGCGAGGCGACGGGCGCGCCGTTGACGACCGACGCCGACGATGAGGGTCGAGCGGTCCCTCGATAGGGTTGCGGCGCCGATGGCAATTGCGCGCTGGGGTCCGCGACGGGACGGGGTGTTGGCTCCAAGGTGGGCGCCGGCAGTCGTTGGGTTGGCGCGGGCGCTCTCTGATCGGGCGCCTCCACTATCACCCGTGTCGTCGTGATGTTCGGACCGCGATCTCGGTAGCCTGCCGGCAGCCGCAGCCGATGGCCCGCGCCAACGCCGGCGCCGCGCTTCAGGCCGTTAGCCTGCCGCAAGGCTGTTTCGGTAACACCAAAGCGGCGGGCGATCCCGGCGAGCGTATCGTCGCGCCCAACAATGTAAGCCTTTGCCGACGAGCTTGGCCCTTTGAGGCTCTGGCCCGGCTGAAGCCGGTAGGGCTTTTTCAGCCGATTGTCCTTCGCCAGATCATCGACTTCGGTATCCAGCTTCCGCGCGATCTTCTCCAGATTGTCGCCCTTGCGAACGGTGTAACGCTTTGCCGGACCCTCGATGTCGACCACGCGGCCGGTGATCGAACGCGTCGTGACCGAACGTGCCGTATCGGCGCGCGGCTCGACCTCGTCTGGGGTCGACAGCTCGACCTTGCGATGCGGCCGAAGGCTCGCCGAGGGCGGCCGATCCTCATCGTCTGAGCCGCTTGGCCGGCCGCTGGTCGTGACCGGACCCTTGTCGCGATACCCGGCAGGCAGGCGCAGCTTTCGGCCGGCGGACAACGAGGCGCTCCGACCCAGACCATTCTGAGACCTCAGCGCATCCACGGAGACGTTGAACCGCTTGGCGATTGCAAAGAGGGTGTCACCGTCGCCCACGACGTAGGCCTTTGCGGTGGTTGGCGGGCCCTGCAGCACTTGGCCGGGCTTCAGGCGGTAGGGCGTCTTCAGCCGGTTGTCCCGCGCCAGCTGCTTGATCTCGGTATCCAGCTTGCTGGCGATCTTCTCCAGGGTGTCGCCCCGGCGAACCTTGTAGCTGCGGCCCGGCGCCTCGACGGACACGACCTTGCCGGTCACGCTGCGCGTTATGACATGACGGTCAGGGCTCGCCCGCTCCACATCCGCAGCAGGGACCGCCGGCGGCGCGATCGCCTGGGGCGGCGCAGTCGCCTGAGGGGCTGGAAGGTCTGCGAGCTCGCGCGCCTCGACCTTGGCCGCCGACCGGGAGGCCAGCGGCGGCGGCTCGACAGCCTCCGCAACGACCATAGGCTCAGCCGGCACGACGGCGGGCGCGGCCATCGCGGCGCTTGGCGCGTTGATCGGATAGCTCGGGCTCACGCACGCCGTCAGGGCGCTCGCGGTCAGAACACTCAGAACCAGTCGGATAGTCAGTTGGGTCATCGCCGCTCCGGGTAGCTCAGATAGAATCATCGGGGCGTGTGGTCGGATCATGGCGGCGCGGCCGCCGCCCCGCCACTCGCAATCCAGGGTGGGCTCGCGTCAGGGTCAGAGTTCCTTGGCAACGCCGTCCAGCAGGGGCACGAAACGCACCTCCACCAGGTCTTCGGCATGGAAGGCGCCGTGGCCGTCGCCGATATAGCGCCGGAGAGTCTGGACGGGGCCTTTGCCGATTGGCGCCACCAAAATCCCCTTTGGTTTCAACTGTGCGAGCAGAGCCTTGGGATCATCCGGCGCGGCGGCGGTGACCATGATCTTGTCGAAGGGCGCCTGCTCAGGCCAACCCTCTCCGCCATCCCCAAACCGGGTGATCACATTGACGAGACCGAGCGCCTTGAACCGCGCCTCCGCCTCGCCCATCAGGGTTCGATACCGCTCCACCGTGTAGACCAGCCGGGCGATCTTGGAGAGAATCGTCGTCTGATAGCCGCTGCCGGTGCCGATCTCGAGCACCCGGTCGCGGCGATCCAGCTTCAGCGCCTGGGTCATCAGGCCGACGATGAACGGCTGGCTGATGGTCTGGCCGCAGGCGATGGGCAGGGCCGAGTCCTCAAAGGCGCGCGCCTTAAACAGTTCCTGCGCGAACAGCGGCCGCGGCGTTTTCTCCATCGCATGCAGCACCTTGGCATCCGTCACGCCTTGCGAGCGCAGCGCCAGGATCAGGCGGGCGAGCTGGGTTTCCGGCGTGTCGTCGTCGATGTCAGACATGCCTCAAACCTTGGGCGGAACGCCGCCGAGCTTACCCCTGAGGGCATGCACGGTCTCGGCGTGGGTGAGGTCGATGTGCAACGGGGTCACCGAGATCTTGCCGTCGTAGAGCGCACGAAGGTCGGTGCCGTCCGGCGGGCTGGAACGCGTCTGATTGAAGCCCACCCAATAGTAGTCGCGGCCGCGCAGATCGGTGCGCAGCTCGGCATGGCGGATCTGAAAGTCGCGGAAGCCCTGGCGGGTGACCTCGACCTCGCTGATCTCATCGACCGGTCGGTTGGGGAAGTTGATGTTCAGGACCACGTGATCCGGCCAGCCGATCTCCACCAGCCGCCGGATGATGCCCGGTCCAAAAGCCTCGGCCGCCGCATAGCTCGCGCCCGGCTCATAGAAGCCCATTTGCGACAGGGCGATTGAAGGGATGCCCAGCGCCATCCCCTCGATGGCGCCCGCCACGGTGCCGGACATGGTGACGTCCTCGGCCAGATTGGCCCCCCGGTTGACGCCGGACAGCACCAGGTCGGGTCGCGCGCCCTCGATCAGGTCATTGACCGCCAGCATCACACAGTCGGTCGGCGTGCCGGTGGTGGCGAACTTGCGCTCGCCCAGTTTCCGCACCCGCAGCGGGTCCGCCAAGGTCAGCGCCCGGCTGGCGCCCGACTGCTCGTACTCCGGCGCGCAGACCCAGATGTCGCCGCTGAGCTTGGCCGCAATCCGCTCCAGCGCCGCCAACCCCTCGGCATGGATACCGTCATCATTGGTGAGGAGGATCCTCATCGGACCTTTCCCTCCCCTTCATGGGGAGGGCGACTCGCCGTCAGGCGAGCGGGGTGGGGAACAGTCACCCCACCCGTCTCGCGCCCACGGCGCGATCCACCCTCCCCATGAAGGCTTCGGCATTCACACATCTCACGTGGTTCGTAATCACGACCTCTGAGGCGAGGCTGATGTCCCTTCCTCCTCGATGGAGGAAGGGTCAGGGATGGTGGTGTGCGCAGGGCGTTGAAGTGTGAAGCGACGTTGGACTCTGAGCCGAACAGCGTCTCAAGCCGCACTGCCCTGGCCGCACCACCACCCAACCCTCCTCCATCGAGGAGGAGGGCTTCGATGATGGTCGCGAACTGTGTGAATCCGGTAGCCCCATGAAGGGGAGGGAAAATACGACCAGGGGGTTGGTTCACGTATCCCCCCCGATGTGCGTGATCCCCGGCATGTAGCGATGCAGCGCCTGGGGAATGGCGATACGGCCGTTCTCGTCCTGATAGTTCTCCATGATCGCCACCAGGGTGCGGCCGACCGCCAGGCCGGAGCCGTTCAGGGTGTGGACGAACCGCGTCCCCTTCTCGCCGGCTTTGCGGGTGCGGGCATCCATCCGCCGGGCCTGGAAGTCCCCGCAGTTGGAGCAGGAGCTGATCTCGCGGTAGCGGCCTTCTGAGGGGAGCCAGACTTCCAGGTCATAGGTTTTGCGGGCGGAGAATCCCATATCTCCAGAACAGAGCAGCATCGTCCGAAACGGAAGTTGCAGGATCTTCAGCACCTTTTCGGCGCATTCGACCATGCGCTCGTGCTCGGCGTCGGAGTCTTCCGGCGCTGTGATGGAAACCAGTTCGACTTTATTGAACTGATGCTGGCGTATCATCCCGCGAGTGTCGCGGCCCGAGGCGCCGGCCTCAGAGCGGAAGCAGGGGGTCAGGGCGGTGAGGCGGAGGGGCAGTTCCTCCTCGGAAGTGATTTGTTCGCGGACGAGATTGGTCAGAGAGACTTCGGCCGTTGGAATTAGCCAAAGGCGTTCGTCCGATACATCGGCGATCTTGAGCAATGATAGAACTAGCTGGGCATACAAATCGGCACTGTCATGGCCTGTTCGCTTCCGCAGCCGATTGCCGTGCACCAGCCAGTTGCGAAACTGCTTCGCGGACAGCAACAGATCGACCTCTGAGGTCGGATCCGCGAAGAGATTTCGCCGTACGGGATCACTGTCTCTTCGTTTGGATTTCCGCTTGGAGGTCCCAAAGTACAGGTCTTCACCAAACTTCGGGAGTTGCCCGGTGCCAAACATTGCGTGATCGCGCACCAGCAGCGGCGGTGAGACCTCCAGATACCCGTGCTCCTGGGTCTGCAGATCGAGCATGAATTGGCCCAACGCCCGTTCAAGACGCGCGAGATCGCCTTTCAGCACCGTAAAGCGCGCGCCGCTCATCCGCGCCGCCGCCTCAAAGTCCAGCAGGCCGGTCGCTTCGCCCAGATCGGCGTGGTTCTTCGGGTTCGAGATCGCGAACGGCTCGCCCCAGCGCCGCACTTCGACGTTGTCATGCTCGTCGGCGCCGGCCGGCACATCGGGCGCGGGGATGTTGGGCAGGCTGGCCAGGATGTCATGCAGCGCTGCGCCCGCCACGCGCTCAATCTCGGCCTGCTCCGCCAGAACGCCCTTCAGCGCCTCGACCTCGGCCATAAGTCGCGCGGCTTCAGCGTCGTTCTTCTGGGCCTTGGCCTGGCCGATCCGCTTGGAAGCGTCGTTGCGTTGGGCCTGAGCCGTCTGACCGGCCGTCTGGGCGGCGCGCAGCCGGGCGTCCAATTCCAGGATCTCGGCGACTCGACCCGACGATCCCTTCGCCGCCCAGGCGCGTTCGAACAGCTCGGGGGTTTCGCGAATGGCTCGGATGTCGTGCATGGGCGCCGGCGGGGGAAGGAGAAGCGGCCTCTCTAGAGCGCGTCGGCAGGCCGGCCAACCCCTAGGCGGCGTCGGCCTCGTCCTTGCCGCGCCGCATCTCGATCAGCTTCACGCAGCCGATGGAGATGAAATAGAGCGCGATGATCGGACCCGACAGCAGCAGCTGGCTGATCGGGTCGGGCGGGGTGACGATGGCGGCGACCACCACCACGGCCAGCACGGCATAGCGCCAGCTCTTCCACAGCATGGCCGAATTGACGATCCTCGCCAGTCCCAGCAGGGTCAGCACGACCGGCAGCTGGAAGCAGAGCCCGAACGCCAGCAGCAGCGTGGTGACCAGCGTCAGATAGTCCGAAACCTTGGGCAGCAGCTGCACTTGGATGCCGGCCGCGCCGACGATCTGCTGGCTCAGCGAGAACCACAGCACGAACGGCAGGATGATGTAGTAGACCAGCGCCGCGCCAGCGGTGAACAGCAGAGGCGCGGCCAGCAGAAACGGCAGGAACGCCCGTCGTTCGCGCTTGTAGAGACCGGGCGCCACGAAGCCATAGATCTGCGAAGCCAGTACGGGAAACGTCAGGAACACCGCCCCAAATCCGGCCAGCTTCAGTTTCGTGAAGAAGAATTCGAGCGGCGCGGTGAAGATCAGATTGGGCGCGCCGCCGGCCATGGATTTCAGGGTCTTCACGCCCAGCACCACGAACAGCAGGTCAAACGGCCCCTTGGCCTCACCCGCCTGCTGTGCGGCGAAAATCTGGCCGGCAAGCTCAAACGGATGCAAAAGGAATTCATAGATTTGCGGTGAAAATCCAAAGCAAATCGCGAACCCGACGACGATCGCGCTGACACAGATGATCAGCCGCTTCCGCAGCTCGACGAGGTGATCCAGGAGCGGTGCGCGCGAGGCCTCAATGTCAGCCTCCTCAGGGCTCTGATCGCTCACGCGCCACCTTCAAGCGGCTTTGCGGCGCGTGGCTTGCGAGGCTTGGGCCTGACAGTCGGGGCGGCGACCTTGGTCGTAGCCGCAACCCGGCGCGGCGCGCGGGGCTTCTTCGGCTTTGGAGCCTCGCTGATCTCCAACGGGGCCGTTGGCGCGTCGTATTGATAGCTCATGGGTGGATGCAACTGGACGCCGACGTCCGAGAGGCTCTGCTCGATCTCGTTCACGGTCTTGCGCATCTCATGGTCATGGTCGGCCATGTCGGCGAATTGGCCGCGCCGCATCGCGTCGACCTCCTTGCGCAGGTCGTCCAGTTCCGACTGGCGGGCCATCTCATCAAAGCTGGCGCGAAACTCGCTGGCCATGCCGCGAAGTTTGGCGACGAACTGACCAAGCTTGCGCAACAGGACGGGCAGGTCCTTGGGACCCACGACGATCAGCGCCACAATCGCAATGATCAGGTATTCGAGCGCGCCGACTTCGGGAAGCATGCCGATGGCCTAAAACAGAAGCGCCGGCCGCGATCAAGGCGGGCCGGCGCGGATGATCCGCAACCTGCGGCTCTTAAGTGCGCGCGCTGTCTTTCTCGGTCTTGGGAAGCGACTTGGCCTCCTCGGTCGGCTCTTCGCCTTTCAGGCCGTCGCGGAAAGCACGAATTCCCTTGGCGGTGTCGCCCATAATTCCCGAAATCTTGCCGCGCCCGCCGAACAGGAGGGCGAAAACGGCCACGACCAGCAGGACGTGCCAGATGCTGAAGGCGCCCATGCGCTTGGTTCTCCTTGGACGGTCCGGACACGCCGCCCCTTGTCTGTCCCGCTATATAGTCTGTCCGGCGCCCAGACGCCAACGCGCTGAGCTGGCTATTCGGAGTGGGCCTCAGCGGCCAGGTAGTCGACGTGGAATTCTGGTGTCTCATCGCCGTCGAGCGGGTCTTCGTCCCGACCGCCGCCCAGCGGGTTGGGCACCGCAAAATCCTCCGGAAGATCCAGCGACAGAAGGCCGGCAGTCTTCATCTCTGACAGGCCAGGAAGGTCCGCCAGGCTCGCCAGGCCATAGTGTTCGAGGAAGAAATCGGTGGTGCCATAGGTCACCGGGCGTCCCGGCGTGCGTCGGCGGCCGCGCATGCGCACCAACTTCAGTTCAAGCAGCACGTCCAGGGTGCCCCGGCTGGCCTGCACGCCGCGGACAGCGTCGATCTCGGCGCGGGTCACCGGTTGGTGATAGGCGACGATCGCCAGCGTTTCTTGAGCCGCCTTCGAAAGGCGCCGCGGCTCCTCCCGCGCCTCGGTCATCAGCCAGGCGAGGTCCGCCGCCGTTTGAAACCGCCAACCTCCGGCCGCCTGGACCAGCTCGACGCCTCGGTCATCGTAGAGCGCTGCGAGCTCGGCCAAGGCGCCGGCGATATCCGAGCCCTCGGGCAAACGTCGGACCAAGTCCGCCTCACTCAGCGGCCCGGATGCCGCGAACAACAACGCCTCGACCTCGCGCGCAGTCTCAACCGGCGAACTCATGCCCGCGCCTCCCGGTCCCGGGCGCGTAGGTAGATGTCCGCGAAAGCCTCAAGTTGGCGCGCTTCCAGATCGCCTTCGCGCACCAGCTCCAGGCTGGCCGAAAGTGTCGAAGCCAGGAACGAGGCGCGGCTGGGTCCCGCCACGGGCGAGCCCATTGGCGCGACCCCGGCCAGTGGTGTCCAGCGATCCAGATCTGGCAGCAGCCGGCGCAGTCGCTCGCGCGCGTCCTCCAGCGGATAGGCCTGCGGCGGCGCAGGTTTGTAGCTGCGTTGCTCCTCCCGACGACGCTGGCCGATGTAGGCGCTCATCAGCTCATAGAGATCGCCCTCGATCCGGCCGGACGGAATGATCCGGATCGCCTCCGGATCACCACGCCCGAAGACGTCGCGACCCAGATGCGGCTGCGTGCGCAGCGTCTCGGCGGCATCGCGCATAGCCGCCAGCTTGGCCAGCCGGAAGGCCAGGCGCGCCGCCACCTCCTCAGCTGGCGTTTCCTCAGCCGGCGGACGTTCGGCTTTCGGCAACAGCAGGCGTGATTTGAGGTACGCCAGCCAGGCGGCCATCACCAGATAGTCGGCCGCCAGCGAGAACCGCCGTCGCCGAGCCTCATGCACGAACGCGAGATACTGTTCGGCGAGCTTCAGGACGGACAGCTTGAGAAGGTCGACCTTCTGGCTTCGCGCCAGGGCCAGCAAGACGTGCAGGGGTCCCTCATAGCCGTCCAGGTCGATGATCAGCGCCTCGCCCTCTTCGGCCGCACTGGCGGCGGCGGCAAAGTCGAGGCTGGGTTGGAAGGGTCGGCTCATGCGGCGTATCGACCCTCAAACGCCGCGTCCAAGCGCGCTCGGCCTGACGCGACATCGAACGGTTCCGGCGCCCGCGCCACGCGCGCCAAGGCCGCGATGGCGCGCGCCTTGGCGCGGCCTTTCAGAATACCCGCGCCCGCAGCGACCGCGCGCATCTCGGCCATATCGGCATTACAGTGCAGGACGACGTCGCAACCGGCGGACTGGGCCGCACGGGCGCGGCTCTGCAAGTCGCCGTCCAGCGCCTTCATCGACAAGTCGTCGCTCATCAGCAGGCCCTCAAAGCCGATCGCCCTGCGGATCACCTTGCGAATGACCCGCCGTGACGTGGTGGCCGGGCGCTCACGATCCACAGTGGCGTAGATCACATGGGCCGTCATCGCCACGGGCATGTCGGACAGCACGCGGAACGGGATGAAGTCTCGCGTGTCCAAGTCGCTGAAATCAGCTTCCACGATCGGGCATTCGTGATGGCTGTCGACGACGGCGCGGCCCTGTCCAGGGATATGCTTGATCACCGGCAACACCCCGCCCGCGATCAAGCCTTCCGCCATGGCGCGTCCCAGGCTCGCCACATCCTCGGGCGCCCGGCCAAAGGCCCGGTCCGAGATTACGTCGTGGGCGCCAAGCGTGTCTGTGTCCAGAACCGGCGCGCAATCGACAGTAATGCCCACTGCCAGCAAGTCATGCGCGATCAAGCGCCCGCACAGCCGCACGAGTTCGCGCCGTTGAAGGGGATCGTTGGTCGCCAGCGCGCCAAACGACCTCGCGGAGGGATAGCGCCGCCAATGCGGCGGACCCAAACGCTGGACACGGCCACCCTCCTGGTCGACCAAGATCGGCGCATCTGGACGGCCAACAGCCTCCCGGAGCGACCGGGTCAGGCTCCGCAGCTGATCCGGCGTCTGGATGTTGCGCGCAAACAGGATGAAGCCCCAAGGTCGGACATCCGAGAAGAACGCCTGCTCCGCACGGGTCAGAGCGGGCCCAGCGCATCCGAAGATGGCCGCCGAGACGTTCACCGGACGAAGCAGCTCTTCCCGGCTGCCTGAAGCTTGGCGCAAAACGCCTGGGCGTCGGCCCGTGAGGCAAAACCCGTGACCGCCGTGCGGTAGAGCACACCACCATTCTTCTCAATCTTCTCAACACCCTTGCCCTTGCCGGCTGCCAGGCCGGGCACGGCCGCAACAGCCTCCCGCCACGTCTTGTCGGCCAGTTCCGTCGAGGAGACCGCGCCAATCTGTACGGCCGCGCCACTAGCGCCCGGCGTCGGCGCAGATGGGGCCAGCGCCGTCTTGGTCGGCGGTTTCTGGATCGGCAGGGCGACAGCGGCGTCCTTGGGCTGGGGCTTTGGCGGCGGCGCGACCACCTTTGGCGCTGCGGCCGGTATCGCGGGCCGAATAGCTGTCACGGTCTGGGCCGGAGCCGGCCGAGCAGGAACCAGTTGGGCCGGCGGTATTGCTGCGGCTGCAGCGGGCGCTGTCCGCGGTTGGGGCTCTTCGGGCGGCGGCGTGAAACTTGGATCAGCGGGCGGACCGCCCAAGCCGGACTCGTCCTCCGCTTGATAGATCTGCAGCCCGGCCGCTGCATCCTGCGGCTGCGCCTCTGCGGGGGCGGCCGATTTCATGCCACCGATAGGGGTTCCGACCACCTGCGGAGCCTGTCCTGCTTCGCGCACCCCTGATCGGTAGAAGACGAAGATGACAGCGACCAACGCCGCCAGCACCAAGACGCCGACAATCAAGGTGAACGGCAATGGCCGCGCCCCTCGCACAGGCTGGCGCGGATCAAAGCTCAGCGGCGGGTCGGTCGGAGGCGCGTAGGCGCCACGTTCATGGTCAGACATCGGACATCTCCGAACGGATAGGCAGGACGAACCTCACGCCAGCGAATCGCACACTTTCAAAGGTACTTTAGCGAACCGAAGCCCGCGCGGGACGCAAGGAACAACGGAAAGCTGTGGGCGACGCCGCAGAACCTTCGGCTTAAGCCTCCCTTCAGCTACAAGTCCGATGATAGTGGCAGGGGTTGGGCGGAGCCTTGCAGTGACGGAGTCGATTGGCGCGCAGGCGCATGCGGACAGATCGCGTGCGGACCTTTCGCAAGGCCTCGTCTGGTGCGTCCTCGCGCTCAGCGGTGTCTGCTACTTCGCCCAGAGCTATTCCGCTTGGGCATGGCCGGCGTTGGACGGCTATCCCGCCATCGAACGTTGGCTGGACCCGGGCTTTCTCCCCCAGGATTTCTACACAAACACCACGACCCGATACGGCGTCGATACTTGGCAGGCCGTGTTGTTCGGGGGCCTTCAGCGACACACTGGCATCCCATATGCCTCGACGATTGCGGTGCTTACAGCGCTGAGGCTGCTGGCTTTTCCCGCCGTCATCTACGCTTTCCTCTCCGGCCTGCTTGGCCGTCGATCAGCCGCCCTTTTAGCGATCAGCCTCGCGGTTCTGGCTGATTTCGATTTGCCGCACACGCTCGGCTGGCAGTGGCTATGGGGCGACGGCTCGCCCGCCATGTTCGCCGCTCTGGCGGCCACCGGCGCCTGGGCGTTGGCGCTGCGGCGGCACATCTGGGAGAGTTTGCTGCTGATGGCGGCCGCCGCCATCCTTCAGCCGCTGGTGGCGGTGCATGGCGGCATCGTCTTTGCACTGGTGTTCTTCCTGGATTTCGATGCCCGCGAACGCTGGAAAGCCGTCACATCGCCGACCAACCTGGCGGCCGGCGCGGTGTTCCTTGTCGCGTTCTTCTCGCAATATCTGTTGCTGTCGCCCGCCGCTGCCGAGCGACTTCCCGACGCGGAATACCTACGGATTCTGGTCTGGGAGCGACATCCCACCGACTTTCTGCCCAGCCGTTTCAAGCTCCCGGAGGTCATCGCCTTCTTCATCGCCGCTGCCGGGGTTCTGGCCATGCTGGCGCGGGTCTGGCGTGAGTTGCCGCATCGAACCCTTGTTGTTGGCGCGCTTGGCGCCTATTCGGCGCTGTGTCTGGTCGGTTGGACGTTCGTCGAGTTGAGGCCCAGTCGCCTTGTCGCCGACCTGATACCGTTCCGCACGGCCGTGTTCGGCGCACCCTTCCTCTTGGCGATCATTGGCGCATTCGCCGCCCAGGCCTACCACCGCCGAGACATCGCCACTCTGGGACTGCTGTTCCTGGCGTTCGGCGCAGCGGGTCCGTTGGGAGAGGCGGCGCATGTTCCGAGTTTCGTTCCAGCCGGCGTATTGCTTGTCGCCGGCCTGATCGGTCCCGCCATCGCGAGACTTCCGCTGCGACGCTTGCAGCCCCTGGCAGGCGCGCCTCTGTGGACGGCGGTCGTCTTGGTTCTCGCCGGCCAAGCGGCCATCGCCGCCAGCCATCGGCAGCCGGCGATGGCCCTTCCAACCTTGGCCAATCAACATCCGATCTACGCCTGGGCCAGGGCGCAAACGACGCCCGCCTCGACGTTCCTGATCGAGCAGATGCCATCGGATTGGAGCTATGGTCTCATGCTCTCGCCGCAGCGCATGCGCCTGATCGGCCGTCGCGCCGTCGCCGCGTCGATGGACTTTCCCTTCGCCGACCGTGACCAGCGCGCCTGGCTGAAGACCTGGGTGATCGGCCTGGACCACGGCCACCGCGATTTCATCGAGACCGCCGACGCCGCGCGCGTCGCCCAGATCTGTCGCGACCTGCCCTTCAACTATCTGGTCCGTACGCACACGCTCGCGGGACAAGCCCCGGTGGTGGCCTTCGCGCCATGGCGCAGCCTGCCTGCGGTGCAGGTCTATCGCCCGTGCGAGCGCGGCGCGGCGAACTGATGCGGCTGTCCCTGGTCATCCCCTGTTACAACGAAGCGCGCTCGCTGCCGGCGCTGGCGACGCGCTGCGCGGAGTTGACCGCCGCCGACCCAGACATTGAGGTGATCCTGGTCGACAATGGCTCGATCGACGATACCCGCGAGATCATGACTCAGGTTCTCGCCGGCAAGGCGAATGTCCGCTCGGTTCGCGTCGATGTGAACACCGGCTATGGCGCCGGCATTCTTGCGGGCCTCGCCGCGGCGACCGGAGACATCCTGGGCTGGACCCATGCCGACCTGCAGACTGATCCCATGGACGCCCTGACAGCCTTCAACGTCTTCAAAGCGACGGATCAGCCGGACCAACTGTTCGTCAAGGGTCTGCGCTATGGCCGCCGGTTCGCCGATGTGGTCTTCACGCATGGCATGTCCGTGTTTGAGACCCTCTTGCTGAGCCGCCCGCTGCGCGACATCAACGCCCAGCCAAACCTCTTTCCGCGCGCCTTCTATGAGCGTTGGGGAGCTGCGCCGGCCGATTTCTCGTTGGACCTGTTTGTCTATGCGTCGGCCAAGGCGATGGGCCTCAAGGTGAAGCGTTTCCCGGTGCTGTTCGCCCCGCGCGTCCACGGCGTTTCGTCCTGGAATGTGGACTGGGCGGCCAAGCGGCGGTTCATCCAGCGCACCATGGACTTCAGCTTCCGGCTTCGGCGCACCCTTGGCGGCGGGAGCCGCTGATGGAGATCATTGCCCATCGCCGCAACACCCGCGCTGAGCTGGCCGCAACGCCGAACGCTTATGGCGTCGAGGTGGATATCCGCAGCCGGGGGTCCGACCTGATCATCCATCACGACCCGTTCGCCGACGGCGAGTCGTTTGATCGCTGGATCGCCGACTACCGCCACGGCCTGCTGATCCTCAACGTGAAGGAAGAGGGCCTTGAGCTGCGGCTGATTGAATTGATGCTGTTGCACGGGGTCTCGCGCTACTTCTTCCTGGATCAGTCCTTCCCGTTCCTGGTGAAAACCGCCCGTACGGGTGAGCGGCGTTGCGCCGTCCGGGTGTCGGAGTTCGAGACGGTGGCCACCGCCTTGACCCTGGCGGGCCAGATTGACTGGGTCTGGGTGGACTGCTTCACACGCTTCCCGCTGGATCGCGCAGGCGCCGAAGTGCTGCAAGGCGCCGGGTTCAAGCTGTGCCTTGTATCGCCGGAGCTTCAGGGACGCGACGCGGAAACCGAGATCGCCGCCCTCCGCGCGATGCTCAGCAACACGGGCATAAGCGCCGAGGCGGTTTGCACCAAACGCCCGGATCTCTGGTCATGAGGCGGTGGCGGCTCTCTGAGACGGCGGTGTTTGGCCTGGGTCTGGCGATCCGACTGGCCCTCATCGTGCTGGCGACGCCGTCCATTCATACCCGGTGGTTCGTGCCGTTCCTAACGCGCGCAGCCAGTGGTGGACTGGACCCCTGGAGCGCATTTGTCGCGGCTGGCGGCGATCCTGCCGCCTTCCCATATGGCCTTCCCTACCTGCTGTTGCTCGCACCCCCTGTCATGATCGGCAATGCGCTGGCCGGCGTGGTCGGGGGTCACCTGGCGTTGGGCTTCAGCGTTCTGTTGATCGAACTGGGGCTGCTCAAGGTGCTGCGCGTCATCGCCGGTCGCGATCATGCGGGGGCCGTCACCTTGACCTATTGGCTGTCGCCGCTGGCGATCTTCGTCGGCTACTGGCACGGCCAGCTCGACATGTTGCCGGTGGCGCTGTTGTTGAGCGGCCTGCTGGCGTTGCGCGCCGCGCGCTACCCTGCATCCGGCGGTCTGCTCGGGGCGGCGCTCGCCGCTAAGTTCAGCATGGTCCTGCCGCTGCCGTTCGTCGGCCTCTACCTCACCGGTCGACCCCGTCTGCGCAACTTTACCCCTGCCGTCGTCCTGGCGGCCGCCGCCGCAGTAGCGTTGTTGCTCGCGCCGCTCCTGCTCTCGCCGGGTTTCCGTCAGATGGTGCTGCTGACCCCCCAGGCCGCCAAGACGTTCAGTCTTGCGCTGCCCCTCGGCGATACGCTGGAGGTCTATGTCCTGCCCCTGGCCTATCTGGCTCTGCTCTACTGGGCCTGGCAGGTCCGACGGCTGGATTTCAATCTGCTATGGGCGTTCACGGGCGCCGCCTTCATGGCGGTGCTGCTGCTCACGCCGGCATCGCCAGGATGGGTGATCTGGGTCACGCCGTTCTTGGCGCTGCATACCGCGCGCGCAGGGCCGCTAGGCCACCTCCTCTACTGGCCATTCGCCATCGCCTTCGTGCTTGTGCATCTCATGACCTCGGAGGGCGCCGTCTTGGCGGGCGGGGCGACGCTGAACCTGGCCGTCCTCGCCGGTGGTCGGTTGCCGTCGATCCTCTTGACCATCGCGCTGGCCAGTGGCGGCGCGCTGGCGTTCCAACTGGTGCGTCGCGGGATTCTGCAGTCGTCCTTCCGTCTGGCGACGCGGGCTCCCCTGGTCATCGGGGTCGCCGGCGACTCCTCCAGCGGCAAGGACACCTTGGTCGACGCAATCGCCAGCATGGTGGGTGATGCCAACATCACCCGCGTTTCTGGCGACAACTATCACGTCTGGGATCGCCACAAGCCGATGTGGCAGGCGATGACCCACCTCAATCCCAAGGCCAATGACCTGGAGGCCTTCGGTCGCCATATCGCCCAGCTGGCCGAAGGGCGGACGGTGTTGGCCCGACACTACGACCACGCCGTCGGACGGATGTCTGAGCCCCTGCCCTTGCGGCCGCAACAGATCGTCGCCGCCTCTGGCCTGCACGCCCTGTGGTCGCCGACGCTCCGGCGTGGCTACGACCTGCGGGTGTTCATGGACATGGACGAGAGCCTCAGGCGGTTCTTCAAGATCCGCCGTGACGTCGGCCAACGGGGTCACGCTCTGGAACACGTGGTTTCCTCGATGGACCGGCGCGCGCCGGACGCCGAGCGGTACATTTCGCCCCAGGCGCGGGGCGCCGACATTGTGTTGCGGCTCGAGCCCCGGCACCCCTCTGCGATCGAGGACATTAGCCGCGACGTCGACGCCGCACTGTTGCGACTGGTGCTGACCATGGCGCCGGGCCGAAATTTCGACGACCCGGCCCGGCTTCTGACCTCGCTGTGCGGCATGCAGGTGATCGAGCGCCCATTGCCTGACGGCCGCAACGAAGTGGTCATCGAGGGCGAGCCCACCGCCGCCGACATTGCCGCCGCAGCTATACGCCTGTGTCCCGACATGGCCGAAATGCTTTCCACCGAGCCGGAGTGGCGTTCGGGCCTCACCGGTGTCATGCAGATCATCATCCTGTGCGAATTTGACCGCTCGCGCCGCCAACGGGGACGCGCCGCATGATCATCAAGCAACCCAAAGCCTTCGCGGCGCGGCCAGCCTGCGTGCTGCTCGACCTCGACAACACGCTGTACGGCTACAAGGTCTGCAACGACGCCGGGATGAGCGCCGCGCGCGCGCTGGCCCAGCAGGCCCTGAACCTGTCGCCGGCCGATTTCGACACCTGTTTCGCCAGTGCGCGCACCGAGTTGAAGGCGCGCCTTGGGCCGACGGGCGCCTCGCACAGCCGCCTGCTCTACTTCCAACGAACGGTCGAACGCGCCGGGTTCGGCAGCCAGCCGTTCGTGGTGCTGCAATTGGAGCAAGCCTTCTGGCGCGCCTATCTGGGCGCGGCGCGACTACACCCCGGCGTGCTGGACTTCCTTGACGACCTGCGCATCGCTGGCGTGCCGTCGGTCATCGTCACCGATCTCACCGCCCAGATCCAGATGCGCAAGATGATCCTGCTGGGTCTCGACAAGTACGTCGAGTGGTTGGTCACCTCGGAGGAAACCGGCGCCGACAAGCCGGCCGCCATCGGGTTTGAGATTGCCCTGGCCAAGCTCGGCGGCGTTGAGGGGCCGGTCTGGTTCATCGGTGACGATCCGGATGCCGACTTGGCGGGCGCTAAGGCCGCGCTAAACGCCGTCACCCTCCAGAAGACCGACAATGATCGCGCCGCCTCGCCGCAGGCCGATGCCGCGTTCTCGGACTTCGGCAAGTTGCGCAAGCTCTTCGCCAAGACCGTTTGATGCCCACCGACCTGTCCTCTCTGATCGAGGTGTCGGCGCGGATCGGCGCCAACCCGCTGCTGGTGCAAGGTCCGGGCGGGAATACCTCGCTGAAGGCGGGCGGCGAAGTCTGGGTCAAGGCCTCCGGGACCTGGCTGTCAGAGGCGGCGGACCGCCCGATCTTTGTCGGCCTTGAGCTGGACGAGGCGCGAGCCCGTCTGGCCGCTGATCTTGACGCCGACCTTGCGCCGGCCCGCGCGTCCGGCAGCTCTGACCTGCGGCCGTCGATTGAAACAGCGCTCCATGTGCTGATGCCCCACCCTGCGGTGCTGCATGCCCACGCCGTCGGCGCCATGACGACCAGCGTCCTGGAGGATGGCAAGGCGCGGGCCGACCGCGCGCTCGCAGGTCTTTCCTGGGTCTGGATTGATTATCGCCGCCCTGGGACGCCCTTAGCGGAGGCAATTCAGAGGGTTCTGAACGAAACTCCAGCCGATGTCCTGATCCTGCAGAACCATGGCGTGGTGGTCGGCGGCGCGACGCCGCATCAAGCCGAAGCCATGCTCATCGAGGTGGAGCGCCGCCTTGCGCTGCCGGCGCGCGATCTGGCGGATGGCGCACGTCCCAGCGACGCGCCACCGACCGATTTTCAATGGCTGCCGGAACTGTCAGGGCTCGCGACGGACCCACGCGCCCGGGACATCGTGACGCGCACGCCGCTGGTGCCAGACCAGGTGGTGTTCCTTGGCGGCGCCGTGCCCACGGTCTTGGCCGGCGAGACTCTATTAGATGCGGCAGCGCGAACCCGGCGCGATACCGGCGTTGAGCCGGCGTTCCTGCTCGCGCCAGAGATGGGCGTCTACGGACGCACTGGCCGATCCACCGCCGCCGAGAGCGTCATGTGGGGACTTTACGAGGTCGCCCGACGTGTCCCGGCCGACGCCCAGGTCCGAGGTCTTCCCGACGGCGCCATCGCTGCACTGCTGGGCTGGGACGCCGAGACCTACCGCCTGAGCCTGGCTCAGGGCCGAACGGCATAGGGCGCCATGCAGATCATCATCCCCATGTCCGGGTTTGGCGAGCGCTTCCGCAAGGCCGGTTACACCGTGCCCAAGCCGCTCATCCCGGTCGATGGCAAACCGATCATCCAGCACGTGGTCGAGATGTTCCCGGGCGAGGCGGATTTCCTGTTCATCTGCAGCCAGGAACACCTGGACGAACCTGCCTACCGTATGGCCGAGACGCTGCGACGGATTGCGCCGGGCGGCCGCATTTTCGGCATCCCGCCGCACAAGAAAGGGCCGATCTCGGCCGTCCTTCAGGCCCGAGCGCTGGTCAAACGCGACCAGCCAGTCTTTGTGAACTACTGCGACTTCACCTGCTTCTGGGACTGGAACGATTTCAAAGCCTTCGTCGCGGAGACCGAGTGCGCGGCGGCGACGCCGGCCTACCGAGGTTTCCACCCTCATAGCCTGCACGACAACAACTATGCCTTCATTCGCGAGGACGGCGGCTGGCTGGCCGACATCCAGGAAAAGCAGCCCTACACCGACAACCGGATGAAAGAGTTCGCCTCCTCGGGCGGCTACTATTTCGCCTCCGGCGAGCTGTGCCTTTCGGCCTTCGACGAGGTCGCCGAGCGGGACCTCAACGTCAATGGCGAGTACTATGTCAGCTTGGCTCACAAGGTGGTCGCCCAGCGCGGGCTGCCGGTGGCGGTCTATCCTTTGCAGCACTTCATGCAGTTGGGCACGCCGGCCGATCTGCAGGAATATCTCAGCTGGTCCAAGGCCTTCCGCCGGTTGGCCTTCAGCTCCGGCCGCCGGGCGCGGCAGGCGGGATCGGTGCTGGTGCCGATGGCCGGCTATGGCAAGCGCTTCTCGGATGCCGGATATGCGCTGACCAAGCCGCTGATCCCGGTCTCCGGGCGCCCCATGGTGATCCAGGCTGCGCGCGACCTGCCGGACGCCCCGGCGATCCGTTTTGTCCTGCGCCAGGACATTCCGATGCTGGACGAGATTCTCGCCAAGCTGCGCACCTCATTCATGGGAACCTCAACCCTGGTGCTGGACCACGGCACGGAGGGCCAAGCCATCACCTGCGCGTTGGGCGTGGCGGACATGGACCCGGATCAGCCGGTGACCATCGGGGCCTGTGACAACGCCATGCTCTATGAGCCCGCCGGGTTCGAGGCGGCGCTGCGGGATGAGGCAACCGACGTGCTGGTCTGGGTGGTGCGCGGCCACGCCGATGGGCGTTTGCGGCCGCAGAACTTCGGCTGGGTCGATGTCGACGCCGACAATCAGATCACCGGCGTGCGGGTGAAAGAGGCGCCGGACGATCCCGCCACAGCCCCGATGATCGTCGGCGCCTTCACCTTTCGGCGGGCCGGCGACTATCTGGAAGCCTGCCGACGCCTGGTGGCCCGCGAGGGCCGGGTGAACGGCGAATACTATGTCGACAGCCTGATCGCCGACGCCGTGGAGATGGGCCTGACCTGCCGGCTGTTCGAGATCGAGCACTACCTCGGTTGGGGTACGCCCAACGATTACAAGACCTTCGAATACTGGCAGTCATGCTTTCACAAGTGGCCGAGCCATCCCTACCGGCTGGAACTCGACACCCGTGTGCCGACGAGCGCCGTGGCGACGTTGACGGCTGCCTATTCCGGCGCGCCGGCGCCCCGACCGAAGCCGAGACCCTAAACCCGCCGCAGCACCACCCGGCTGGCCATCGCGAACACGTCCGGCATCAGGCGGATCAATAGACGGTCCAGGCCGTCGACCAGCTTCAGCACCGCAGTCGGCAGATTGATGGTCGCGGTCTTGGCGATCACCCCGCCCGACAGCGGGAACACCAGGCATTCATTGAGTTCGAACCGCTCGACCTTGAAGGCCGGCGCCTCCCGCTCGAACCGAGCCAGATCGCCGAACAATAGCTGCGGGATCGCGCAATTTGCTGACCAGGGGTCGCGCGGGTCGTTGGCCACCGCCTTGGGATCAAAGACGTCCACATCGTAGGACCAGCCCTCGTGGCGCATGATCCTGAGCAGCAGGCGCATCAGAAGGCCGGTGTGGATCTCGTTGATCAGCACCAGCCCGCCGGGTTTCACGACGGTGGCCAGATCGGCGAAGAACGCGATCGGGTTGGCGATGTGGTGGATCATGTGGCTGCAGACCACCACATCAAACGTCTCGCCCAGCTCGCGCAGCTTCATGGCGTCGACGACCCGGTTGGTCCACGGCCGAGCCTCGACGTCCGACAGCGTGACCGGCGCGTCGACAAACAGCTGCAGGAACCCCGCCCCGCAGCCCAGCTCCAACGCTTTCGTTCCGGCGGGAATGTAGGCGTTCATCCAGCGGAACCGCTTTTCCAGCAGGAAGCGCAGGTTGTTGGGCTTGTTGGCCAGGAAGCGCGCGCGGGCGCCTTCGACGTCGCCCTCGTGGGCCATCTTGTTGGCGTTGTGGTCCGGGAAATACTCGCCGCCGAGGATCGTAGGTGCGCGCAGTGTCGCCGTGGTCATCTGAATTGGGCCCTTGATCCGCGCCGTCGCGAGGTTGTTGCCGAATTTCCGTGCAAGCTCCGCGCCACGTTCCGCCTCAATTCCAGACATCCAGATGGAACAGCTTGCGGTGCTCTTCAATCGCATAGCGATCGGTCATGCCGGCGATGTAGTCGCACACCACACGGGCACGGCCGGTTTGGTCGCGGCCTTCGGCGCGAGCGTACCATTCCGCAGGCAGGACGTCGGGCTCGGCCATGAACAGCTGGAACATCTGCGCCAGGATGCGCCGCGCCTGGCTGCGGGTGCGGTTGACCCGCCAGTGCCGGTACATGCGCTCCATCAGAAACAGCCGCAGCTGCGCCAGATCCTCGACCATTTCCCGTGAGAAGGCGACCAGGGCGTGGCCCAGCATACGCACCTTTTCGGGGGTATCGACGACGTCCGACGCCGCCCGCCGGCGAGTCTCGGCCAGCACATCATCGACCATCGATCCGATCATGCGGCGCACCGCCTCCAGCCGCAGGATGCCGGGATCGCAGTCCGGATAGTCGGCCCGAGCGCTGGCCACCTGCGGCCCGATCAGCGGCACCTGCGCCAGCTCGTCCAGATTGAACAGACCGGCCAGAACGCCGTCATCCACGTCGTGATTGTTGTAAGCGATATCGTCAGACAGGGCCGCGACCTGCGCCTCCGCCGAAGCCCAGGTGTCGAGCCGCAGGCCATAGGCGGCGTCAAACTCGGCGATGGCGGCCCAGGAGGGTTTGGCCAGTTGGTCGGTCACCGGCCCGTTGTGCTTGATGATGCCTTCTAGCGTCTCCCAGGTCAGGTTCAGGCCGTCAAAGCGCGGATAGCGGCGCTCCAGCTTGGTCACCACCCGGAAGGTCTGAACGTTGTGGTCGAAGCCGCCGAAGTCCTGCATCTGGATCTTCAACTCGTCCTCTCCGGCATGACCGAACGGCGGATGGCCCAGGTCGTGCGCCAGGGCGATGGTTTCCGCTAGGTCGGCGTCCAGGCCGAGCGCGGTCGCCAGCGAGCGGGCGATCTGCGCCACCTCCAGGGAATGAGTCAGCCGTGTGCGGAAGTGATCGCCCTCATGCGCCACAAAGACCTGGGTCTTCTCCTTCAGCCTTCGGAAAGCCGTACAGTGGATGATACGGTCACGATCGCGGGCAAAATCGGTGCGGGTGCGGCTGTGCGCCTCAGCAACGCGGCGACCTCGGGAAGCCCCACAGACCTCGGCGAAGGTGGCCCGGACAGGCGCAAGACGGAGCGGATCGTTGACAACCATCACACCATTCTATCCCATCGCCCCTTGGTCGAAGCCGCAGATGATCACATATAGTCCAGGCACGAGGATCGTCTAACAGACCATGAACACCAGCGATCTAACCCTGACAGCGGCGGCGGCCGAGCGAATCCGCAGCCTCGGCATACGCGATGGACGGCCGGTGATGCTGCGGCTCGCGGTCGATGGCGGCGGCTGCTCCGGGTTTCAGTACCAGTTCGATCTGGTGAGCGAAGCGCAGCCGGATGATCTGAGCATCAAGCGCGACGGCGCCGAAGCCCTGGTGGATGTCATTTCGCTTGCTCTGCTTAAAGGCTCCGAGATCGACTGGGTGGACGAACTGGCCGGCGCGGAGTTCAAGGTTCGCAACCCCAACGCCAAGTCCAGCTGCGGCTGCGGCGTCAGCTTCTCGATCTGAGCGCGTTAGGCGAAAGTGTGAGCGGTTTCGCCGCCCGAACGCGCTCTAAAGTTTTGATTTAGAGCCTGTTTGATCGGGGCAGATGATTCCATCTGACCCAAACAGGCTCTAGCGGTTGATCACAGCGCTGGCCGGGGCCTCCTGCAGTTTCACGAACCCCGGCGGCCGAAAGAGATCTTCGCGGGCCGGCACACCCGTTCTGTGGTCGTCATAGCGGACGACCATCACCGGCCGTCCCTGGCGCAGATAGCTGATCAGCAACGGCGTGTTGCGGCGGGAATCCATCAGGATCGCCAGACTGTGCTCGCCCTGGGTCAGCACATGCAGTTGGGCCGGCCCATCGCCCCACTTCGTCCGGCTCTGCGGTGCTGGCGCATTCGCACGGACAAAATCGGCCTCGCAGCCAAACTCGAGGGATTGGAAGATCGGCGGCGCATCGGGCATTGGTACGATCGGCGCGCGAACAATCTGACTCGGGTCCGGATCTATAGCGTGACGACCGGTGCGATCCGTCAGGTTGATCACCCACAGATCAGGTTCGGAGACGATGACCAGGGTTTGGACCCCACTTGCCGGATCTGGCTGCTCCTCGCTCCGCAGAAAGGTCGATGCGATCCGCCAGAGGATTCGCGGCTGAGCCGCCGGATCAGACGCGGCGAGGCCCGGCGAAACGTTGCGATAGACGACGCGCACCAGCTGACCTGGCGCGCAGGCTTCAGCGGGGTTCGGCGCCGAGACCAGAATCGCCAACGCCGCAAGCGCGCCAAACAGTCCGCGCGCACTGGAACTTTCAAGATGCGGCACTCGAGCACGAGCCTCCTGCGTGTGGAGACTTTCGCATGAACCGTAGGCCCCTCGCCAGACGGCTCTGTCAGATTGTGTCAGTTCCTAGCGGTTGCGTCGGCGAACTCGGGATGCAGGTCAGGGCGAATCCCGACACCCTGGTTGGGGCTTAGATTCAGCGCCCAAGCTTTTCCGTGACGCTGGCGCACAAAGCGTCGGCCGCCATGTCGTTTCCCCGGCCGGAGCCTCCGATGCGCATCGCCACCTGGAATGTGAACTCCGTGAATGCGCGGATCGACACGGTTCTGCGCTGGTTTGACGAGGCCAAGCCGGACGTCGCCTGTCTCCAGGAGATCAAGTGCGTCGACGAGAAATTCCCGGCAGAGGCCTTTGAACGGCTGGGGTATAATGTCGCAGTTCACGGGCAGAAGTCCTACAATGGCGTCGCCCTGCTCTCGAAAACGCCGATGGAGGATATCCGCCGTGGCCTGCCGGGCGATGATAAAGATGAGCAGGCGCGCTACATTGAGGCGGTGATCTCGGGGCCGGAGCCGGTTCGCGTGGCCTCGATCTACCTGCCCAACGGCAATCCGGTCGACACCGAGAAGTTCACCTACAAACTGGCTTGGCTGGGCCGGCTCAACGCCCATGCCCGCGACTTGCTGGCGCTGGAGGAGCGCTTCGCCCTGCTGGGTGACTACAATGTCATTCCCGAGCGACGTGACGCCGAATTCCCCGACAACTGGGCTGGCGACGCCCTGTTCCGCACCGAAACCCGCGAGGCGTTCCGGGCGCTGATAAACCTCGGACTCACCGAGGCTTACCTTCAGGCGGATGGCGCAGCCGGCGCCTACACGTTCTGGGACTATCAGGCCGGCGCCTGGCAGCGGAACAACGGCATCCGCATCGACCACGCCCTACTTTCGCCACAGGCGGCTGACCGGTTGCGGGGGGTAGCGATTCACCGCGACGTGCGTTCCTGGGACAAGCCCTCGGACCACGTCCCGCTGGTGATCGAACTGGAGGTCTAGCTCTTGCTTCTCCGACTCCGGCAAAATCGGTAGCAGCCGCGCATGGACGAAGCTGCACGCCTGCTGACGTTGCTCGCCCTCGGAGGCGGCGCCCTGACGATGTGCGGGATCGCCTTCGCATGGGCGTTCCACGAGGGGCGGCGCGTTCGGGCGACCTTGCGCAGGGTGCTCGGAGAAGATCCGTCTCTCCTGCTCGCGGCCCGGGGCCGAGGCCGCGCCATCGGCCTCAATGCATCAGCCACCATGATCGCCATCGTCTGGGACACTGGCGCCTGGGGACTGGCCTACCGCGTAGATGAGCTGCTGGGTGCGGAATTGATCGTGGATCGCTGGGTCGCGGCGCGCGCCCACCGCAGCGAGGTGAGAAGACCGCTGGACCAGCTTGCCGCGCCGCAGGAACGGGTGCGTCTGCGCTTGCTGTTCGATGACCCGACCTATCCGGACTTCGACATGGACCTGTGGCGGCCTGAGGACGAGACGCGTCGCGACCGGATTGGGGCCGATGAGGCGCTGCATGAAGCCAATCGCTGGGTCGCGCGTCTGGAAACCCTGATGCGCCGCAGTCTCGGCGTGCGTCTCTCGCCGACCCCAATGGCGGTGGTCGCGCCGCCGCTGGCCGCGATGGATGCCTTAGGCAATGACGACGGCGGCGTTGCGCACGCCGGGCGCTGGCGAGCGGTGTCTTGACGCTGTAAACGAAACTGTCAGGGTGGCGCCAGGAGGATCGATCCATGGCCAACCTGATCGCTGCGGCGACGTTCTTCGTGATGATCCATCTGCTGGTTTCCGGAACCCGCCTCAGAGATGTCCTGACGGCGCGGGTCGGACAGAACGCCTATATGGGGCTGTTTTCGCTGGCGTCGGTGGCCGGACTCATCTGGGTCGGGATCGCCTACAGCGCAGCGCGGGGAACGAGTCCTGTCCTATGGGACCTCTCAACCGGCATGCGCCACGCGCAAATCGCCCTGCAGTTCCTGGCCATGCTGCTGATCGTGCCGGGCCTGCTGACTGCCAATCCCACCAGCGTGCGCCAGGAAGGCGCTCTGGACCGGCCGGATGTGGTCCAAGGCATGCTGCGCATCACCCGCCATCCGTTCCTATGGGGCGTGGCGATCTGGGCGGCCGGCCACCTGATGGCCAATGGCGACCTCGCCAGCGTGGTGCTGTTCGGATCGATGCTGGCGTTGGCGCTGCTCGGAACCGCCAGCATTGACGCCAAGCGTCGCCGTGCGCTCGGACCCGCCTGGGAAACCTTCGCCGGCCAGACCTCCAGCATCCCGTTCGGCGCTATTGCGAGCGGCCGACAGGTCCTTAGGCTTGGCGAGATTGGCTGGTGGCGACCCTTGATCGCCGTTTTAGTCTGGGCGACGCTGGCGTTCGCACATCCCTATCTGTTCGGCGCCGCCGCGCTTGCCTAGGCGCTCATGAACCGGCCAGGTGAACAACTACCAGTAGATCGTCGCACACCCTGCACTCATGCCGCCGATCCGAGCCGAAAGGCGCATGAATTCAAGCCTCCGCCCGCTTTGGCCGACGGACGGCGCGCATCCGTTCCCCAGCGTCTGAGGCGTCGGCGCCACGGTAGGTAATCGATATTTAGCTATCCCGACATAATGACGCCATTTGGATTGACGCGCCGGTTGGCGTGCTTCAGCGTTGTAACGAAGCGCAGTCAATAGCGCACAAATCTAAGCTGCGGGGAGGCAGTCGATGATATCCAGGATAGGCCTATTGGCGTCCAGCGGTCTGCTGGCCGCCATCATGAGCACCTCGGCCTATGCCCAGGCGGGTAGTTCAAACACCATTGAAGAGCTGGTTGTGACCGCTGAAAAGCGCGAGCAGAGCCTGCAAGACGTGCCCGTGGCGATCTCAGCCTTCACGTCCGAGAAGCGTGACCTCGTCGGGATCAATACCGTCCAGGACATGACCAACTTCACCCCGGGCCTGCAGTATTCCGCCCAGACCGACCGTATCTCGCTGCGCGGCGTTGGGCGTCTGAACAACTCGCACGCAGCGGACTCGTCGGTGGCGGTGTACTCCGACGGCATCTATTCGACCTCGACGGTTCAAGCGGGCGAGACCCCGATCTTCATCGACCGCCTGGAAGTGCTGCGCGGCCCACAGGGCACGCTGTACGGCCGCAATTCCATCGGTGGCGCGATCAACATCGTCTCGCGCAAGCCCACCAAAGAGTTCTATGCGGAAGTTCGCGGCACCTACGCCAACTATAACCGCCGTCTGATTGAAGCTGCGGTTTCGGGACCGATCAGCGACCAGGTGCAGTTCCGTCTGGCCGGAAACTGGGACAAGCAGACCAAGGGCTGGTTTGAGAACGTCGACACCGGGGGCGCGCCTGACGAAGGCGGCGTCATCGACACGACGTTCTTCGAAGGCCAGCTGGCGATCCAGTTCACCGACCGGATCGAGACTTGGCTGAAGGTCAGCGTGATTGGCTGGGACAACGGCGGCGGCGGGCCGGGTTCGCGCTCCAGCTGGGCGCCCAATCCCTACAACACCGCCCAGAACAATGGTCAGGTGCCGATCGCTGGCTTCGGCTATAGCGGTCTGGCCACCAATGTTCAGAGCGGCTGCCCGGCGCAGAACATTGCGATCGGCAATCCCCGGAAGATCTGCTTCGACACGCCCGGCACGGTCCGGCTGACCAACACCATCATCGTCGCCAACCACTGGACCTATCACGCCGACAATTTCGACCTGAAGTACCTGACCGGCGGCACGAAGTATCACTACTTCCTGACCGGCGACCAGGACGGGACCGGGGTCGGCTCCTACTCGACCTGCTACACCCTGGGCGCCGGCATTCCCGGCTGCCTCGCCGGCACGACCAACCCGGTCACCTACCCGACCAAATACTCCTTCGACTATCAGGAGATCGAGAAGTGGTGGAGCCACGAGATCAACCTGGTCTCAACCGGCGACGGACCCTTCCAGTATCTGGTCGGCGCCTACCTCTATCATGAGACCTACGATCAGCCGGTCTTCACGCGCCTGACCAATGAAGCGCGGCTCGACGGAACGGTGATCAATTCGGTGGCTGGCGTTCCGGGGCCGCCGATCTTTGATCGGCACATCTATGATGACCGACCCCACTTCAATCTGCAGTCGAAGGCGATCTTCACCCAGATTGACTGGCAGTTCGCACCGAAGCTGAAAACCACCGTCGGCGTGCGCTACGGCGAAGACCACAAGCACGGCTTTGAGCGCAACCGCATCATCAACGCGCCGGGCACGACGCTCTCCACCCTGCCGTTTGACGTGGCGGCCTTCCTGGGGAACACCGGAGGCAAGGGTGTCGTGTCGACGACCTACGACCCGGCCACGGGCTTCAAGACGCGCCTCTATGACGCCAAGTTCTCGGCCCTGACCGGAACCCTTGGCCTGCAGTACGATCCCTCTGAAGAGACCATGATCTACGCCAAATATAGCCGCGGCTATAAGGCGGGCGGCTTCCGGATTGGCATCGACACCTCGCTCGGCGCTGACCCGCTCACCGAGAAGGAAACGCTCGACTCCTTCGAGCTCGGCCTGAAGACCAACATCGGTCGGACGCTGCAGATCAACGGCGATATCTTCTACTACGACTACAAGAACGCTCAGGTGCCGCTGGCCCAGCCTTCGGCGACGGTTGGCGGCGCGGCGAACTCGATTCTGTTCAACGTGCCCAAGGCCCGTTCGATGGGTCTTGAAGTCGAAACGATCTGGCAGCCGATCGACAATCTGCAGATCCTGGCCAATTATTCCTATCTGGATGCTCAGGTGCGCAAGGGCCGAGCCATCGACCCGGCCGACCTCTGCGCCCAGGCGCCGGGCGCCCGGCGCACCCAGGTGACGACGGTCAATGACGCGTTCTGCGGCCTGCAGTACCTGCAGGACATCAGCGGCAACTCGATGCCGAACTCGGCGAAACACCGGTTCACCGTCAACACCAACTACACCTGGGAGTTTGAACCCGGCCGGCTCACGGCCTCCGGCACAGTGGTCTGGCGTGGGGCCCAGTACGGCGGCATCTTTGATCGCACGTTCTGGCGCGCGCCCGACTTCTGGCAGTTGGACGGCCGCCTCAGCTGGCGCGACATGGACGACAAGTACACGATCATCGCCTTCGCCAAGAACATCCTGAACGATAATGGCTATGCGAACGGCGCGCTGGCGACGCGGCGGGCCGGCTCCACGCCGACCTTCCCCAATCCGACGCTCGCCAATCCGACCGCCACGCGCACCGGGGTGTTTGGTCAAAACACGACTTACGAGCTGAACCCGCCCCGCACATACGGGATCGAAGTTCAGTACCGATTCTAGAAATATCAGCTACAAGGGGCGCTTCGGACATCCGAAGCGGCCCATTCGGATCAACGGCGCCTAATACGACAAAACCAATCGCCTATCGGGAGGATACCAAGTGAAGCTCAGACATGCCCTACTTGCGTCCAGCGCTCTGCTGGCCGCCGCCGTCACCGGCACATCGGCCTACGCTCAGCAGGGCGGCGGCAACACCATCGAGGAGTTGGTGGTCACCGCCGAAAAGCGGGAACAGAGCCTCCAGGACATTCCGGTCGCCATCACGGCGTTCACCGCCGCGCAGCGCGACACCGTCGGCATCCAGTCCATTCAGGACATGACCAACTTCACGCCGGGCCTGCAGTATTCCACGGCGACCGACCGCATCTCGCTGCGCGGCCTGGGCCGCCTGACCAATGTGCTGTCGGCCGACGCCTCGGTCGCCAACTATGCGGACGGCGTCTACGAGACCTTCGCGGTCCGCGCCGGCTCATCGACGCTGTTCCTCGACCGGGTCGAGGTGCTGCGCGGACCCCAGGGCACCCTCTACGGCCGTAACGCCATCGCCGGCGCGCTCAACATCATTTCACGCCGCCCGACCGATACGCCGTATGCGGAAGTTCGCGCCACCTATGGCAACTACAACCGCTCGATCCTCGAAGCGGCTGTCTCGGGCCCGATCAACGACGCGGTCAAGTTCCGTGTCGCCGCCAACTGGGAGCGGCAGAGCAAGGGCTGGATCAAGAACGTCTCGCCGGGCATGCCCTCGGAAGGCAACCGCATCGACACCTTCTATGGCGAAGTCCAGCTCGACGTGAAGTTCTCCGAGCGGGTCGAGATGTGGAGCAAGGTCGGCTTCTCCAACTGGCGGAACGGCGGCGGCGGCCCAGGTGCGGCCTCGGCCGGCTGGTCGCCGAATATCTATGACCTCTCCGGCAACCTCCTGCCGAACATCAGCGCCACCAACCGCAATGGCGGCAACGGTTTCGATATCGCAGAGTTCTCTGCCAACTCATCGCACTTCAACGCCGGATTTGGCTGTAGCGGCCTGGCGACCGGTGTGGTCGGCGGCGACAACTATGGCGGCGGCGGCGGCTGCTACAATGCCTCACACGACAGCCCGTATCTGATCAATCGGCCGCAGTCCTACACCGTGCGGCTGCCGAACGCCTACACGGTGGCCAGCCACTGGACCTATCACGCCGACAATTTCGACATTAAGTACATCGTCGGCGGCACGCGCTACTGGTACCACCTGAACGGCTCGGTTCCCGGCGGCGGTCGTGACCCCGATATCCTGCAGTACAACGCAGGTCCGCTGAAGGTCTATCCGCAGGAGCGGTTTGACTACCAGGAGCGGAACGGCTTCATCAGCAACGAGCTGAACCTGGTTTCGACCACGGACGGTCCACTCCAGTGGATCGCCGGCGCCTACCACTATCACCAGCACTATCGTCAGCCGGTCCTGACGCAGGAAGATCCGCGCCAGGTCCAGTGGAATGCGACGCCGCCATTCGGCGTCTGCCTGTCCGGCGGCCAAACCGGCCCCGCGACGCCTGTCGGCTGCGTGCCGGGCATCGGCCGCCGGTTCGACAACAAGCCTTCGGTCAGCAACACCTCCTACGCCTTCTACGGCCAGGCGAGCTACGAGATCTCCCCCAAGCTGACTCTGACCGGCGGCCTGCGCTACTCGCATGACCGCAAATACGGGACCGAGTCCGTCCGACTGCTGTGCTTCGGCCTGCCCGCCTGCCTCAATGTTGCGCCGGAGTTCTTCGTGGTGCCGCTCGACCTGACGGGCGTCCAGTCCGTCGTGGCCGGCGGCAGCGGCGTCGGCATCGACCAGATCGCTCAGGGTGTGCTGGGCAGGACCACCTACGACCCGGCCACCGGCTTTGCGAGCCGTCAATATGACGCCAAATGGACGGCGGTGACCGGCACGGCAAAAGCCGAATGGAAGCCAGATGACGACACGCTTGTCTATGGCAGCTATGCGCGCGGCTATCGCTCCGGCGGCTTCAACATCGGCATCTTCACGGTGATCAGCTTCCTGCCCTACTCGGACAAGGAGTCGGTCGACTCGTTCGAACTCGGCCTCAAGCGCACATTTGGCCGAACGCTGCAGACCAACTTCGCCCTCTATAACTACGACTATAAGAACCTGCAGGTTCCGATCACGCAGATCGCGGCCACGGCGCTCGGGGCGACGACGACGTCGTTCTACAACGTCCCGAAATCACGCTCGCGCGGGTTCGAGGCTGAGATCCTGTGGCAACCGATCGAGAACCTGCAGATCATCGGGACCTACGCCTATATCGACGCCAAGGTCACGAAAGGCACTGCGGTCGACGATGCCGACCCGACCGCGATCCAGCCCGGCGCTCAGCCGGTCTTGACCTTCGCGCAATGCCTCGCAACACCCGCATCCTGTGCGACGGACAACGCCACCAACGGCCTGCCGAACAACGGCCGGGTTCGCTACCAGAGCATTGCTGGTGGCGACCTGCCGAACGCGCCCCGCAACAAGTTCGCGGTGTCGGCCAACTACACCTGGAACTTCGATCCGGGCTCGCTGACCGGCAGCATCTCCTACGCTTGGCGCGATCATTCCTACGGCGCCGTCTTCAAGCGTTGGTACTATCAGGCGCCGCGCTGGGATCAGGTCGACGCCCGCTTCCTGTGGAAGTCAGCCGACAACAAGTACGAGTTCATTGGCTACGTGAAGAACATCTTCGACACGATCGGCTATGATCAGGGCGCGACCGCTGAACGCTTGTCAGGCGTCTATTCAACCGTCTACGGCAAGCAGCCGGTGGCGGGCCTGACCTGCAGTCCGATTGCCCCGGCGGCCTCGGGTAACTCGACCGCCTGCGTGCAGGGTATCCGCAAGACCTTCTACACCACCCCGCCCCGCACCTACGGGATCGAGCTGCGCTACAAGTTCTATTGATCTGAACTTCAGCTAAAAATCAGGGCGCTCCACTCCGGTGGGGCGCCCTTTTTCTTTGGGGGATGCAGTCTGCCCGCCGTGGTCCTCTCCCCCGGCGAAGCCGAGAGGGAGAGGGTAGGGAGAGGGCCGGCTCGTGAAATCGTGATCCGCCGATGGTTCCGCGAGGATCTGCGACAGCGAAGCTTTGAGGCCCTTGACCCCAAATCTGAGTCGCCCAGCCGGCCCTCTCCCTACCCTCTCCCTCTCGCCGCGCTGCGCGCGCGGGGGCGAGGACGGTGATCCCGGCCCGCCCCCCTACGCCGTCCGGGTCAGCACGACGTCGATCTGCGCGCGCCACGCTGCCTCGACCTCGGCGGTCCAGTCGGGGCCGGAGAGGTCGCGGCAGACTTCAAAGACGATCCAGAAGAAACGGTCGAATTCATCCGAGGGCGTGCTGAACCCATCGTGGTTCACCCGCTCGGCCCGGACCAGATTGAGTTGATAGGGTCCCTCCGGGTCCATCAGGCACTGGAAGATCATGGTCAGCATCTCGGCGCGGATCTCACCCGACACATCGCGCACGAACCGCGCCTCGGTCTGAGGGAACTCGGCAAACATCCGCCGATAGACCTCTGCCAGCGGATCGCCGGCGCGCGCCACCAGCCGCTCCAGCGAGGCTTCGACGATCTGGGCGGCTGGCGTGCTCACATCTTCCCCCGGCGACAATCCCGGCCGGGACCTACAGCGCCGCCTTAATCGCGCCGGTGACCTCGTCGTCGAGCGGCTCGGTGCGCGGTCCGAAGGCGCGGATCGCCTGGCCGTCCTTGCCGATCAGGATCTTGTGGAAGTTCCACACCGGCACGGCGGGCTCGCCCAGCTCGGCCTCGGCCCATTTGTAGAACGGGTGCGCGGCCTCGCCCTTGACGTCGACCTTGGCGGTCATCGGGAAGTCGATGCCGAAGGTGGTGCTGCAGAAGGTCTGGATTTCTGCCTCGGTGCCTGGTTCCTGGCCCATGAACTGGTTGCAGGGCACGCCCAGCACCACGAGGCCCTTATCCTTGTAGTCGGAGTAGAGCTTTTCCAGGCCATCATACTGCGGGGTCAGGCCGCATTTGGAGGCCGTGTTCACCACCAGCACAACCTTGTCCTTGAATGTGGTCAGCGGCAGAGCGCCGCCATTGATGGCGTCGAAGCTGTAGTCGTAGGCGTTGGACATCATGGGTTCTCCTGAGGGACGAAGCCTAGCGTGCTCAGCCGGCATCCTCCAGAGCCTGTTCGACCGCCAGCGCCAGATCCAGCGCCCGGATCGCTTCATCGGCGGTGACGACGGGTCTTGGCGCTTCGCCGCGCACGGCCTTCAGGAACCCGTCTAGGCTGGCGCCCAGGGGATCGCGGGCCGCCGCAGTGTCGGCAAAATCTGGATTGAGCGCGAAGGGGGTGGTGTTGCGGAAGGTGCGGGCGACAAAGTCGATCTCCACCTCGCCGGAGGGATAGACCACCCGCATGGTCCGCCGCCGTTCGGGCGCCAGACGCGAGACGTCAAAGATGGCGGTGAACCCATTCTCGAAGTTGACCTCCGAACGGGCCGCGTCCCAGCGCGCGCTGGGGCCCAGCCGGCCCTCCCCCTCGGCCGTCAGCGGCTCGGCTGCGGCGATGGCCAGGGCCAGGTCCAGGTCGTGGATCATCAGATCCAGAACGGCCGAGACGTCCTGGCTGCGGTCGGACGGCGGGCCATGGCGAATGGCTTCCAGGAACAGCGGCGCCTCAGGCACGTCCAGCAGGCCGATGGCCTGGAACACCACCCGCTCCTGGTGCCCGCAGGCCACCACCAGCCCGCCCGCCGCCGCCTGGACCTCCGCCGCGTCCCGAACGCTGATCGCGATGGGCTTTTCCACATAGACCGGCTTGCCGGCCTTGAGCGCCGCGACCGCCTGTTCGGCGTGATGGCTGGCCGGCGAGGCCACGGTGACCACATCCACCTCGGCCAGGAACGCCTCGAGATCGCTGAAGGCACGTCCGCCCAGTGGCATGGCCAGCGCCGCCGCGCGCTCCGGGTGGGTGTCGAACACCGCCGTCAGCCGCACGCCTTCGAGCCGTGCATATTGCCGGGCGTGATAGCCGCCGAACACGCCCGCGCCGATCACCCCGCCTCGAAGCACTTGCGCCATGAGCTCTCCGTCCGCGAAGCGGGCTAGCACGGCCAACGCCCTCGACGCCACTGACTGGGAGCCCTACACGGATGCAAACCGCCAAACTCACGAGGATCCCGATGACCCAGTCCCGCGAAATCCGCTTGAAGGCCCGTCCGAACGGCTTGCCCACAGCCGACAACTTCGAATTGGCCAGCGTCGACCTGGCCGCGCCGGGCGCCGGCGAGGTGCAGGTTCGAAATCACTGGATGACCGTCGATCCCTACATGCGCGGCCGCATGAACGACGTGAAGAGCTACACCCCGCCGTTCCAGCTTGGCCAAACCATGGAGGGCGGCGCGGTCGGCCAGGTGACCGCCTCGAACGACCCGTCGCTAAAGGTCGGCGACATGGTGCAGTCGAACTTCGGCTGGCGCGAGGCGTTCAATGCGCCGGGTTCGGCCGTCCAGAAACTGCCCAGCCAAAACTTGCCGCCGCAGACCTACCTGGGCGCGGCCGGCATGCCCGGGCTGACGGCCTATGCCGGACTGCTGCGGGTCGCGGCGCTGAAGGAGGGCGACGTCGTGTTCGTGTCTGGCGCGGCCGGGGCGGTGGGCTCGATGGTCGCCCAGATCGCCAAGGCCAAGGGCAACACGGTGATCGGTTCGGCAGGCGGGCCTGAGAAGGTCGCGTTCCTCAAGAGCCTCGGCGTCGATCACGTCATCGACTACAAGGCCCAGAAGGACCTCAACGCCGCCCTGGCGGCAGCGGCGCCCGACGGCATTGACGTCTATTTCGACAACGTCGGCGGCGATCATCTGGAAGCGGCGCTGACAGCGGCCCGCCCGTTCGCCCGCTTCGCCCTCTGCGGCGCGATCTCGATGTACAACGCCACAGAATTGCCGGCCGGGCCGCGCAACCTGATGATGATGGTCGGCAAGCAGATGCGGATGGAAGGCTTCATCGTCACCACCCATTGGGACATGATGGCCCAGTTCCACAGCGACCTGGCCGGCTGGGTGCGCGAGGGCAAGGTCACCTGGAAGGAGACCGTCCACGAGGGCATCGCCAGCGCCCCGGAAGCCTTCCTTGGCCTCTTCAAGGGTGAGAACCTGGGCAAGATGCTGGTCAAGCTCGCCTGATAGATTGTCCTGGTCCGGCGAGGGCGTAAAAGCCCTCGTCTCACCCGAGTTCGGAGTTTCGCTTGCCGCGACTGTTCAGCGCCTATGTGATCGTCGACTGGAGCGCCGCGGCCAAGCCGACGACGGGCGCTGATTCCGTGTGGATCGGTGTCCTGAAGCGCGACATCCGCTTTCGGATGGCCTTCGAGAGCTTCAACCCAGCGACCCGGGCCGAGGCGCAGACCCGCCTGACCCTGATCCTCGACGATCTGAAGAAACGCGGCGAGCGGGTGCTGCTGGGGTTCGACTTCCCTCTGGGCTTTCCGCGTGGTTTCGCCGCCCGGATGAACCTGCCAGGCGAGGCGCCCTGGCGCGCGGTCTGGGACCAGCTGGACAAGATGGTCAAGGACAAGGCCGACAACACCAACAACCGCTTTGGGGTCGGCTCGGAGATCAACCGGCGGATGACCGGCGGGCCGTTCCCGTTCTGGGGCTGTCCGCCCAAGGACACCCTCACGACCCTGCAGCCGAAGAAGACGCGGGACCATGGCCCGGACGACCTGCCCGAGTATCGCCATGCTGACCTGGCGGCCAAGGGCGCGGCCTCGATCTGGAAGCTCTATTACAACGGCTCGGTCGGGGGTCAGGCGATCCTGGGCATTCCGTTCGTCAAGAAGCTGAAAGTGGCGCGCGGCGACGGCGTTCGGGCCTGGCCGTTCGAGACGGGCTTTAAGACCCTGGTCGAAGCTGACCTGGACGGCGTCGAGGTGGTGGTGGCCGAGGTTTATCCCTCGCTGCTGAAGCCGCAGGGCGCGCCGGGCGAGGTCAAGGATCTGACCCAGGTGCGGACCACCGCCGAGCATTTCGCGCGGCTGGATGAAGCTAGTAAACTTGGCGCCGTGTTCGCCCCGCCGAAGGGGCTGGCGGCCGAGGTGGTGGCCGATGCGGAGCGGGAAGAGGGCTGGATCCTGGGGGCCGGCGCCTAAAGCTACGGGGAGGCGGATGATGTCCTATCGGCAGGCCGTCAATGAGGCGGCGCAGTTCATCGAGGCTCAGCGGCTGCCCGGTCGCGCCAAGTGGGCCCGCACCGATGTCGAGGGCGCCTCGGGCGATTACAGTCTCTACCATGGGGCCGGCGGTATCGTGCTGCTGTGGCTTGAGATGCATCGGGCCAGCGGCGAGGCGGCCTGGCTGGACCGCGCTGCGGCGACCGGGGACGAGATCCTGGCCCATGTCGGCCGGGTCGACTGGATGTCGGTCAGCCCCTCGCGCGGCTGGCCCAGCTATGCCTTCGTGCTGTCGGAACTGGCCAAGGCGACGGGGCGGGCCGACTTCAAAGCCGCTGCCGCTGAGTGCCTGGAACGGCTGGTCGGTCAGGCCAAATCGATCGGGGCCGGCATCGGCTGGATTGAGCCGGCGCCGTTCGCCGACATCACCGGCTTTGGCGAGGACCGCGAGATCTTCGACCAATCAGTCGGCGCGGCCGGCGCCGGGCTGGTGCTGCTGTACGCCCATCGCGAGGGGCTGCATCCGAAGGCGCTGGAGTGGGCGGTGGCGACCGCCGAGCGGTTGCTGGAGGTGGCCGAGCCGGATCCCGACGGTCTGCGCTGGAAGCTGATGGCCGACATGCCGTTCGCCTTCACCGCCCCCAACTTCGCCCACGGCGGGGCGGGCGTCAGCTATTTCCTGGCCGAGGTCCACAAGGCGACCGGCGAGGCGCGCTATCTGGCGGCGGCGCTGGAGGGCGCGCGTTACCTCAAGGCGCGGGCGACGCCGCAGGGCGACGGCTTCCTGATCTGCCACACCGAGGAAGCCCGCACGCCGATGTTCTATCTGGGCGCCTGCCATGGTCCGCCGGGGACGGGGCGGCTGTTCCTGGCGCTGCACGAGATCACCGGTGAGGCCAAGTGGCTGGACGACGCCCGGCGCATGGTTCGCGGCCTGACCCACCTGGGCGCGCCGGAGGCAAGGTCCAAGGGCTTCTGGGCCAACCACGGCCAGTGCTGCGGCGACGCCGGGGTCGGCGAGTTCGCGCTGCTGATGGCCCGCCGGACGGGCGAGGCCGGCTACCTCGACCTCGCCCGGCGCTGCGCCGACGAGGTGCTGCGCCATAGCGACCTGACCGGGGGTTTGCGGCGCTGGGTTCAGGCCGAACACCGCGACCGGCCGGAGTTCCTGGAGGCCCAGACCGGCTACATGCAGGGCGCCGCCGGGATCGCCAGCTTCCTGTTGCACTTGGACACCACCCTGGCCGGAACGCCGGTGAAGGTCACCCTGCCCGACTGGCCGATTTAGACCGGAAAGTAGACTGTCGATATCGGGCAGATATGGACCGAAACGCGGTTTTGGAGTCTAGATTCCCGAGGGGGATGGATCGGGCGAGAAGGCGTCGTTTCGGCGTTCGTTCTATTTATTCAATGGGTTGTGTCGGTCTAGATGTGGCGGAAGATATCTTGATCGGGCCAGTTCAGTCATGATTTCAAGGCGTTATGATGAATTCGGGGGCAAATTCCCTGCTCGCGATCTGGGTCCCCGCCTTCGCGGGGATGAGCGGGGTTTGAGGTTGCGGTAGGCCTAAGATTTGTTCGGTGTTCGTTCATGATACCACCGACCCTGTGGAACGCCAAACCTCATCACACGGGCGGCGCCTTGAGGACGGCGAGGGCGTTCGGGAAGCGGCGGGAGAGCGGGGCTTCGGCGGCGCCCAGGTCGATGGCGTAGTCGCCGGAACCTTCGGGCCGCAGGCCGGTCACGCGGGCGGTGTTGACCAGCCAGGAGCGGTGGGTGCGCACGAAGCCGAGCGGCGCCAGGGCAGCCTCAAGGCCGGCCAGGGAGGTGCGCATGAGGGGTCGGCGGCCGTCGGCGAGCAGGAACTCGGCGTAGTTGCCGGCGGACCGAACCGCTAGGATTTCGGCAAGCGGCGCGCGGATCAGGCGAGGGCCGTCCTGGATGTCATACGCCTCCGGCGAGGCTGCGGACGGTTTCGGGCCTGGCGCCGACACCCGCCAGACCATCACATGGTAGGCCGCCCAGAACACCACGCCGAAGATGGCCACATCCTTGGCCACCTCGCCGGCGCCATCCTCGCGCAACCAGCCGAGGCCGTGCGATTGACCGACCAGGAGCGGATAGAGTCCGACGCGCAGCAGGCTCGCGAGGCCGATATGCAGGCCCGCGAAGACCGCCAGCGCCGCCAGCAACAAGGGCATCGACGGCAGCAAGGGCCGCCCTCGCCGGCGGACCACGACCGCCGCAAGAAAAGGTGAAAGGTAGGCTACACCCAGGGCGGCGAGGCTTGAGAATTCATCCACCCAGGCCGCCGCCGGAGGCTCATCGGGCAGCATCTGGCGTCGGTTGGCGATATTCATGGCGATGACAAGGGTCGTGGCCGCCATGGCGATCACCCAGGATGCGATCAACCCACTTCGTTCGTCGCCGCTCAGCCCAGCTCGCGCGCCGGCTGTCCCGGACAATCGCCTTGTGTCACCGCCGGGCCGCCGCCGGGCCGCCGCCGGTCACGAAGCGCTTTCGCGTCCGGCGTCTCCGCGTCAAGCTTCGTCAAATCCGACATCGATCCTCAAGCCACCGGTCTCAACATGATCACGACGCACGCGAACCGCCGCCGTCCCGTCACACACTTCGGCCTGATGAGCATACTCGTCCTCGCCGCCTGTTCGCCACCCTCGTCCCCGCCATTGGCACGCGCACCGGATACTGAGTGGGCGCACTACGGCGGCGATGCCGGCGGTCAGCGCTATTCGGGCGCGGCCCAGATCACGCCTGCCAATGTCGGCGGGCTGAAGGTGGCCTGGACCTACTCCAACGGCGACATGACCCGCCATCAGGGGGACATGGAGCAGGCCTCGCTGGAAACGACGCCGATCCTGGCCGGCGGGCGGCTTTATCTGTGCTCGGCGTTCGATGAGGTTTCGGCGCTGGACCCAGGCACGGGGCGCGAGATCTGGCGCTATGATCCGGGCGTTGATCCCAAGGTCGAGTACCCCAACGCCTTCACCTGCCGGGGCGTGACCTATTGGCAGGATCCGGCCGCGCCGGCCAAGGCGCCTTGCGCCGAGCGGGTCTATATTGGAACGGTCGATCGGCGGTTGATCGCGCTGGATGCGGCGACGGGCGGGCGCTGCGCGGCGTTTGGCCAGGGCGGAACGGTCGATGTCGGGGCCGGCCTTAAGCTGCTGCACGCCGGTCAGATGCAGATCACCTCGCCGCCGGTGGTGGTGCGTGACGTGCTGGTGGTGGGCTCGTCCCTGGATGACAACCAGCGGGTTCACGAGCTGAGCGGCGCGGTGCGCGGCTATGATGTTCGGACCGGCGTCCTGAGGTGGGCCTTCGATCCGCTGGCCAACGCCGGGCCGGACTTCCAGGCCGGCGCCGCCAATGTCTGGGCGCCGATGTCGGTGGATGCGGCCCGGGGACTGGTGTTCCTGCCGACCTCCTCGGCCAGCCCGGACTTCTATGGCGCCGCGCGGCCTGGAAATGGCGGCTATGCCAATTCCGTCGTCGCGCTGGATGCGGCGACGGGAAAGCCGGTTTGGAGCTTTCAGACCACCCACCACGATGTCTGGGACTATGACTTGCCGGCCCAGCCGACCCTGGCGGACGTGGGCTATGGTGGTCGGATGACCCCGGCGGTGATCCAGGCCACCAAGCAGGGCCTGATCTTCACCCTGGCGCGGGATGGCGGCGCGCCGGTGATCCCAGTGGCCGAGCGGGCGGTTCCGCAAGGCGGCGCGCCGGGCGAGGTTCTATCGCCGACCCAGCCGTTCCCGCTGGCGCCGAAGCCGTTATCGGGCACACGCATTTCGCCGGACGACGCCTATGGCCTGACACCCTGGGACAAGGCGGCCTGCCGCAAGCTGATCGCCGGCGCGCGCAATGAGGGGATCTACACCCCGCCATCGACGCAGGGCACGGTGCTCTATCCGTTCACCGGCGGCGGCGTGAACTGGGGCGGCCTGGCGTTTGACGCCAGCCGACAGGTGGCGTTCGTGAACACTTCCAGCGCCATCCACATGGTGACGTTGATCCCCGCCAAGGACGTCAAGGCCGCGCGGGCCGCCCAGCCTGACGAGGAGATCTCGCCGCAGACCGGCGCGGCCTTTGGCATGCACCGCACGCTGCTGCGGGCGGTGCTGCCGTGTAACAAGCCCCCGTGGGGCCAGTTGCACGCCATCGACATGCGCACTGGCAGGGTGCTGTGGGAGGTTCCTTTAGGCACCACGCGCGACCTGGCGCCCGGCTCACAGCTGATTCTGAAGGGCACCGGCACGCCCAACTTCGGCGGCCCGATCACCACGGCCTCGGGGCTGGTGTTCATCGGCGCGGCGATGGACAACTATCTGCGGGCCTTCGAGGGGGTCAGCGGCAAGGAGCTCTGGCGCGGGCGGTTGCCAGCCGGGGGTCAGGCGACGCCGATGACCTATGTCTGGCAGGGTCGCCAATACGTCGTGATCGCAGCCGGGGGCCACGCTAAGTCCGACACCAAACGCGGCGACCAGATCGTGGCGTTCGCGCTGCCGGGGGTGGTGCGGTGATTACCTCGCGATGAAGGAGCAAAATGGGGGGACGTTGGTGCGTCGCGTGGGGCGGAGCGATGTTCCCCCCCTGATCCGTCATGGCCGACCTCTTGTGTCGGCTACCCATGATCGCAGGCGGTGCAAGCGCGGTTGCGAGGTCGGTGTTTACTGATCCAGGCTCGGCGTTGATGGGTGGCCGACACAAGAGGTCGGCCATGACGGAGTTAAAATTGGGGATGGATTCGGGGGCTTAGCGCGTGATTACCTATCCCACGCTTTGCGAATGCGCTTGTGCGCGCACCTGGGGAGTGATCGATTTGAGCGCGGTCTATATGATGGCCAGCCGCAAGCATGGGACGCTCTACATCGGGGTGACGAGCGACCTTAAGAATCGGGTCGCGCAGCATCGCGAGGGGCGGACTGCGGGGTTCACAGAGCAATATGGCGTGAAGCGGCTGGTGTGGTTTGAGCGGCACGACAGCATCGTCACCGCCATCCGCCGCGAGACGTCGCTGAAGAAGTACCGACGGGAGTGGAAGATCAACCTGATCGAGCGCGACAATCCGAACTGGGAGGATCTGTTTCCGGGACTGGACCCTGAGCACGGACCGCTGTCGCATCTGCAACCGCGTGATGCTGCAATGTGATTGCCACACCCCCCGATCCGTCATGGCCGACCTCTTGTGTCGGCCACCCATGATCGCAGGCGGTGCGGGGGAGGCGGCGAGGTTGACGTTTCCTGTTCTGGAGGCGGAGTTCTTGGGTGGCCGACACTTTGGTCGACCATGACGGAGCTAGGAGCGGGCGGTGGTGCATTTCCCCTGGTGGGAATTTGCTTGCTTCCCGCGGTGGGAAGTGACATCAGGTTCTATGCGGATCGTCGCCCAGAACAGGCTCCAAGCGTTCTGGGAGAAGCATCCGGAAACGGAGCCCTCTCTGAGGCTTTGGCTGGCGGTGGCGCGCAACGCGGAGTGGACGTCGATGGCCGACATCCAGGCGCGGTGGTCGAAGGCAAAGGTTCTGAACGGAGAGCGGGTTCGTTTCGAAGTGGCAGGCGGCGACTATCGAATGGTCGTCGCTGTGCAGTTCAATGCCCGGATCATCTGGGTGAAGTTCCTCGGAACCCACGCTCAGTATGATCGGATCGACGCGCGCACGGTCTCTCAGTTTTGAGGAATAGCAGCATGGAACCCAGGCCCATCCACAGCGCCGCCGAGCACAAGGCGGCCATAGTCGAGATCGAGCGCCTTTGGAATTCCGAGGAAGAGTCTGACATTCAGCGCCTGGCGGACTGGGGCGAACTGATCGACCTCTATGAGGCCCGCCAGATCAAACCAGCGCGCAATCTGGACCCCGTGGCGGTGATCTGTGCAGAGATGGAGATGAACGGTCGCACCCGCGCCGACCTTGCGGTGGTGATCGGACAGAACCGCGCGACCGAGATCCTGGGTCGCAAGCGGCCGCTGACGCTGGCGATGATCCGCGCGTTGGTGGGAGCGTGGGGGGTGCCGGCAGATCTGTTGATCGGGGCGTACGAGACGGTTTGAGTGATCGACGGGGCGCACGGTCGTGCTCTCCCGCTACCCCTCCCGCCGGCTCAGCATCCAGAATCTCGCCAGCAGCAGGCCGGCGGAGAGGAAGCTGGCGAGGACGACGGCCCAGATGATGCCGATGATGCCCAGCTTCATGGGGATCGCCAGCCACCAGGCCAGCGGCATCATCACCAGCACATAGCTGGTCAGGTGGGTGTAGGTCGGCAACCAGACGTCGCCGCGCGCGCGCAGCGCCTGGGCGGTGACCACCTGCAAGGCGTCGGGGATCAGGAACAGGCAGCAGAGGATGAGCGCCGGAACCGCCATGGCCAGGGTCGCGGCGTCCCGGGTGTAGCCCCGCGCGATCAGCTCGGCGGTCGGCCAGATCACCAGCGAGACCAGCACCGCGAACACCACCGTCACCGCGAAGGCCACGCCGCCGGCCCGGTTGACCGCCGCATTGTCGCGCGCGCCATAGGCCCCGCCGACCAGCACCGCCGTGCCGGTCGCCAGGCCCAGCGGAACCATGAAGACGATGCCGACGACGTTGAGAACGATGGCCCAGGCGGCCACAGCGAAACCGCCGAGCCAACCGGCGACGACATTCATGCTGGCGAAGGCGGCGACTTCCAGAAAGTTGGAGGCGCCGGCGCCATAGCCGATGCGGCGCTGCTCGATCTCGGCCGGACGATCACGCTCCGGCTTGTCGAACACCCCCAGCGCCCGCGCCTCTGGCATGCGGGCGATGTAGATCAGCATCACAACGGACAGGAAGGCACGCGCGCCGGTGGTGGCCCAGGCCGCACCGACCGCGCCCATGGCCGGCAGGCCAAAGGTTCCCGGCACCAGCAGCAGCAGGACGCCGAGGTTGACGATATTCGCCGCCCACATCGCCCAGGCTGCGGGACCGGGCCGCGACAGGCCCTCCAGCCAGGACATGGCGGTGATCGACAGGGCATAGAACGGCAGCGACCAGGTGAAGATCAGCATCGCGCGGGTGGCGCCATCCGCCAGGTCAGGCTCGAGGCCGATGTGATGCAGGAAGGGCGGACCGCCCAGCAGCAGGGCCGCCACCGAGGCCAGGCCGATCCACAGGCTGTAGCTGAGCCCTCGGCGCAGCACCGCGCCGGTCCGCTCGCGGCGGCCCTCGCCGATCGCCCGCGCGGTCATCACCTGGACACCCGTCAAAAGACCGATGGCCATGGTCAGGATGACGCTGGTCGGGGCCCAGGCCAGGGCGTGATAGCCGAGCTGGCGGGCCGAGAAATTGCCGACCACGATGGCGTCGCTGAGGCCCATGGTCATGATGCCCAGGCGTGAGATCACCACCGGCCCTGACAGGGTCAGCAGGCGGATCAGATCCGAACGGATAAGGGCGCGGCGCCCGCCGGGTGGGGTGGGCGCCTGGGCCGTGGAGGTATCCATGGCATCGCTCAGGTTTTCAAAGAGGGCCGGACACTGGCGCCGGCGCGGCGGTTGGGCAAGCCGGTGTGGCGAGAAGATCGCGGGCGTGACGCGTAGGGCACAGGGCGGGGGGCTCAGCCGCGCCGGGTTCCACCTGAGCCAGATCGGTTCTATCGTGGCGTTTGAGGGCGAGGCGCAAATGTCCAACATCATCGAAAAGCGGGTCTGCGCGGAGGTCGAGGGCGGGTTCGTGGTGTTCCTGATCGGGATGCGGATCAACAAGCTGTGGAAGGTCTGGAAGTGGTGGCCGGTGGCGAGCGCCATGCCGCGGATGCTGATCGAACTGGCCAAGCAGCCGGAGTTGGGGCTGCTGCATGCGCGCAGTCATTTCGGGCTCACCGGCGTCATGGTCGTGCAGTACTGGCGCGATTTCGACGCGCTGGAGGCCTACGCCAAGGCCCGCGAGCACGCCCACCTGCCGGCCTGGCAGGCGTTCAACAAGGCGGTGTCATCCAACGGCGACGTCGGCATCTGGCATGAGACCTATGTGATCCATCCCGGCCAGTATGAGAACATCTACAACAACATGCCGCCGTTCGGGCTGGGCGCGGTGGGCAAGGTTGTTGACGCGGTCGGCGGCCGCCAGGCGGCGCGTCAGCGGGTGATGGCGGAGCGCTAAACCGCCACCGCCGCCGCCAGTTCCTCTCGCCCGTCTTTCAGGCGCTCAGCCACCAGGAAGGCCAGTTCCAGGGCCTGCTCGGCGTTGAGGCGCGGGTCGCAGTGGGTGTGGTAGCGGTCGGCCAGGTCGCCCTCGGCCACCGCCCGCGCGCCGCCGAGGCATTCGGTGACGTCCTGGCCGGTCATCTCCAGGTGGACGCCGCCGGGATGGACGCCTTCGGCCTTGCAGATCTCGACGAAGCTTTTGACCTCCGAGAGGATGCGGTCGAAGGGCCGGGTCTTGTAGCCATTGTTGGCGGTCAGCGTGTTGCCGTGCATCGGATCGATGGCCCAGACCACATTGCGGCCGGAGCTTTGCGTGGCGCGTAGCAGCCCCGGCAGGCGGCCAGCGATCTTGTCGGAGCCGAAGCGGCCGTAGAGGGTAATCCGGCCGGGTTCGTCGGCCGGGTTCAGAACCTCGAGCAGGCGCAGGATATCGTCGCCCTCCATGGTCGGGCCGCACTTGATGCCGATGGGGTTGCGGATGCCGCGGAAGTACTCGACGTGGGCGCCGTCCAGCTGGCGGGTGCGCTCGCCGATCCATAAGAGGTGCGCGGAGGTGTCATACCATTCGCCCGAGGTGCTATCGACCCGGGTCATCGCCTCTTCATAGCCCAGCAGCAGGCCCTCGTGGGAGGTGAAGAACTCGACCTGGCGCAGGGTTGGCTGGCTCTGCGGCGTAATGCCGATGGCCTCCATGAACTGCAGGGTCTCGCTGATCTTGTCGGCAAATTCGCGGTAGCGCGCGCCCTGCGGACTGTCGGCCACAAAGCCCAGAGTCCAGCGGTGGATGTTGTGCAGGTCGGCATAGCCGCCGCCGGCGAACGCCCGGATCAAGTTCAGCGTCGAGGCCGACTGGGCATAGGCCTGGATCAGCCGCTGGGGATCAGGGATGCGAGCCTGGGGCGTGAACTCCATGCCGTTGATGTTGTCGCCGCGATAGGAGGGCAGTTCGACGCCATCGATGACCTCGACCGGGGACGAACGCGGCTTGCCGAACTGGCCGGCCATGCGCCCGACCTTCACCACCGGTTTGCCGCCTGCGAAGGTCAGCACCACCGCCATCTGCAGGATCAGCCGGAAGGTGTCGCGGATGTTGTCGGCGCCGAATTCCTTGAAGCTCTCGGCGCAGTCGCCGCCTTGCAGCAGCAGCGCCCGGCCGGCCGCGACCTCGGCCAGCAGCGACTTCAGACGCCGCGCTTCGCCGGCGAACACCAGCGGCGGCATGCCGCGCAGGGTCTGTTCCACGCGGCCAAGCTCGGCCATGTCCGGATAGTCCGTCGGCACATGCTTGGCGGGCTTGGCCCTCCAGCTGGCAGGCGTCCAGTTTTCCATCACGCTCCCGCTCCGCACCACCGGCGGACGCGCCGCCCCGTGGAAAGCGCGCCTTCTAGCGCATGGGAACGCCGAAGGTCGATGATTTTACGCCTCTTCGGTCTCAGCGGCCAGACCCTGGGGCGGCAGGCCTTGCCCAAGGGCGGCGATCACCGCGACCAGGGCGCCCAGGGCCAACCACCACTCCTGCCAGACGCCGAAACTGACCAGGTGGAACATCAGATAGACCATCGCCGAGGCGCCCGTCCCGGCCGCGACCAGATTGCGCGCCGGGAAGCTGACCCGGCGAAGGGCCAGGATCCACAACATCGCCGCAAGGATAGGCCCCAGCACGCCGAGTTCCAGCCAGAGCTGCAACGGGCCATTGTGTGGGTGGAGTTGGATCTGCGGGGCAAAGGTTCGGCTGGCGTCGAGGCCCCAGCCTTGCCAGGGATGATCGCCGACCCTGGCCCAGGCGAACACCCAGTAGCCCATGCGCTCCGCCCAGGACAGCGGCAGGCCGTCGGCGAGGCCAGCGTGGCGCAGAACGCCGACAATCCACGGGATCAGCAGGGTCATGCCGGCGGCGAGCCCTGCCAGGCCCAGCGGCGCGACCCTGGGCCAGACCCAGACGGCGGCCCCGGCCAGAATCGCCAAGCCGACCGCCATCACCGGCGCGTCCGAATAGAACAGCTGGCCCAGAAAGGCCGTGCCCGCCGCCATCGGCAGCGCCAGCCAGCCTGGCGCGCCGGCCCGCACGCCGCCGGCCGCCGCGACCGGCCAGAGCAGGGCCAGGACGAAGCTCGCCTGCGCGATGTTCTTGCGGGCCAGGTCGGGCCGGATGGGGTCGTGGATGAGGTCGCGCAGGCTACGGTAGAGGAGACCCGCGGTGAACGCCTCGACCAGCAGCAGGACGCCGAGGCCGGCCAGGCCCCAGGCGAACAGCCTGAGCGCTCGGCGCCGTCCAGGGGCGTCGACGCGCCGCGCCGCCTGCCAGACGCTCCAGTAGAGCGGCAGTTGCAGGCCGAGCTTGAGAGCGACGCTCTCCTCGATCGCCGCCGGCCGGAACGGGCTCCAGAAGCTGGAGATCGCCGCCCAGGCGATCAGCGCCAGCAGCAGAATGGCGATCAGTCGCTCGTTCTGGCGCACCCGCAGGGCCGGCAGACAGAGCAGGCCCGCCAGGCCCATCAGCCCGGCGAACCCCAAGGGTCCCAGCCAGGCCATCGGCGGCGTCAGGATCGCCACGCCCGCCAGGACCCAGCCGCACCACCGGCCCAGCCGGTCTGGCTGTGGGGCGGTCGCCTCCGTCACGCGGCCTGGCCCAGTGACGGCGGGGCGGCCTTGTCGCGCATGGTGACCAGTTCCTCGGCCAGCGTCGGGTGGACGGCGCAGGTCGAATCCCACTGCGGCTTGGTCACCCCCATCTTCAGCGCGATGGCCGCCATCTGGATGATCTCCGGCGCGTCGGGTCCGACCACGTGACAGCCGAGGATACGCTCGCTACCGGTTTCGACCACCAGCTTGATCAGCGCCTGCTGATGGCCGCCATAGAAGGTCTCTTTCATCGGTCGGAACCGGGAGAGGTAGATATCGACCTTGCCGTGGCCATGGCGGGCGTCGGCCTCCGACAGGCCGACCGAGCCCACCGGCGGCTGCGAGAACACCGCTGAGGCGACCAGTTCATGATCGAAACGCGTCGGCTTGGCGTTGAACTCGGTGTCGGCGAAGGCGTGGCCCTCGCGGATCGCCACCGGCGTCAGGTTGATGCGGTCCGTGACATCGCCGACCGCCCAGATGTTACCCACGCTGGAGCGGGAATAGTCATCGACCTTGACGGCGCCAGTCTCGGTCATGGCGACACCCAGCGCCTCCAGGCCGAGGCCCTCGGCGTAGGGAACCCGGCCGGTGGCGAACATCACCACATCGGACTCCAGGCTGTGGCCCTCGGTGAGCTGGCTGGTGAGGCCGTTTGCGGTCTTTTCGATGCCCAGGTGGCGGCAGGCCAGCAGCACCTTGACGCCGCGCGCCTCCAGCTCCTCGGCGACATGAGAGCGGACATCATCGTCGAAGCCGCGCAGGATGTTCGGGCCGCGGTGGACGAGCGTTGTCTCCACACCCAGGCCGTTGAAGATGCCGGCGAACTCCACGGCGATATAGCCGCCGCCGGCAATGACGATGCGCTTGGGTAACTCGGCCAGGTGGAACGCCTCGTTCGAGCTGATCGCCAGCTCGCCACCCGGCAGGTCGGTGGGCATCCAGGGCATACCGCCGGTGGCGATCAGGATCTTTGCCGCCGTGACCGTGCGCTCGCCGACCTCGATCGTGTGGCGATCCACCAGCCGCGCCTTGCCGTGCAGCAGCTCGGCGCCGGCGTTCTGCAGGTTGCGGACATAGATCCCGGACAGGCGGGCGATCTCCTTGTCCTTCTCAGCCAGGAACCGGGCCCAGTCGAAAACGGTCTCGCCAATCGTCCAGCCGAAGCCGCGGGCGGTCTCGAAACTCTTCGAATATTCCGAGGCATAGACCATGAACTTCTTGGGCACGCAGCCCCGGATCACGCAGGTGCCGCCGACCCGGTACTCCTCGGCGACGGCGACCCTGGCGCCGCTCATCGCCGCCACCCGCGCCGCCCGCACGCCGCCGGAGCCCGCGCCGATCACGAACAGGTCGAAGTCGTAGTCGGCCATCAGGGTCTCCTCTAAGGTTCCAGTTCCACCACGCCGTCCGGTCCGCCGATCAGGGCGCGGTCGGCGAGGTCGAGAAAGAGGCCGTGCTCCACAACGCCCGTCACCGCCTTCAGCGACGCCGCCAGGGCGGCCGGCTCGGCGATCCGGCCGCAGGCGACATCATAGATAAGGTTGCCGCCATCGGTTCGCACCGGCTGGCCGTCACGGCGGCGAAGGGCGGGGGGGACGCCGATGTCATTCTCGGCCAGGGCATCGCAGATGCGCAGGGCGGTGGTCTTGTGCCCGAAGGCCACGACCTCTATCGGTAGCAAGAATTTCCCGAGGAACTTCACGTGCTTGGAGGCGTCAGCTATGACGACGCAGCTGCGGGACGCCTCCCAGACCAGCTTCTCACGCAACAGGGCCGCGCCGGCGCCCTTGATCAGCGACAGGCCGGGTCCAATCTCGTCGGCGCCGTCGACGGTGAGGTCGATGGTCCTGGTCTCGCCCAACTCACCGAGGCGGATGCCGAGACTGGCGGCGAGCTCTGCGGTCGAGGTCGAGGTCGGAACGCCGAGGATATCGAGGTTCCGCGCCGCCAGCGCCTTGACGAACCAGACGGCCGTCGAGCCGGTGCCTAGGCCGACCACCATGCCGGGCTCGACCAGGGCGGCGGCAGCCTCGCCAGCGGCGCGCTTCTGGGCGTCAGTGTCCATGGGGGGGCTCCGACGAGGTGTTTTCCCTCCCCTTCATGGGGAGGGTGGACGCCGCGGAGCGGCGGACGGGTGGGGCAGCCCAGGCGCGGCACGCCCCACCCCGCTCGCCCTTCGGCGAGTCGACCCTCCCCATGAAGGGGAGGGAAATGGGCCGCGCGACCATCACCCCTTCGCCGCCTTGCGGGCGGTCATGGCGGTGCGGAAGCGGGCGGCCCAGCCGGGCTTTTCAAGCTGGGGGCAGCGTTCCAACGCCAGGGCGTCGGGGGCGACGTCCTTGGTGATCACCGACCCGGAGCCGATGTAGGCGCCGGCGCCGATGGTGACGGGCGCCACCAGGGCGCTGTTGGAGCCGATGAACGCGCCTGCCCCCACGTGGGTCGGGTATTTGAAGAAGCCGTCGTAGTTGCAGAAGATCGTGCCGGCCCCGATGTTGGCGCCGGCCCCGACCGTGCCGTCGCCCAGATAGGCCAGGTGGTTGGCCTTGGCGCCGGGACCCACGGTGACATTCTTGACCTCGACGAAGTTGCCGATGTGGGCGTCTGCTCCGATCACCGCGCCGGGCCTTAGGCGCGCATAGGGGCCGACCAGGGCGCCGGGGCCGATGTGGGCGCCTTCCAGGTGGCTGAACGCCCGGATCACGGCGCCGGCCGCGACGCTCACCCCCGGGGCGAACACCACATAGGGCTCGACGCTGGCCCCGGCTTCGATCTCAGTATCCCAGGCGAAGAACACGGTGTCGGGCGCGGTCATCGCCACGCCCTCGGCCAGGAAGTGTTCGCGCCGCCGCTTCTGGAAGACCGCCTCGGCCTGGGCCAGTTGGGCCGGCGTGTCGGCGCCCATGACGGCGGTCTCGGGGGACACCTGGGCGCGGACCAGGGCGCCTTCGTGCGCGGCCTCGGCGATGATGTCGGTGAGGAAGTATTCGCCCTTGGCGTTGTCGTTCCCCACCCGCGACAGCCAGCGGAACAGGTCGGCGCGGCCCGCGACATACATGCCGGCGTTGCAGGTCTTGACCGCCTTTTCGTCATCGCTGGCGACGGCGTGCTCGACAATGCGCATCACATGACCGTCAGCGCCCCGGATGATCCGGCCGTAGCGCAGCGGGTCCTTGGGCTCAAAGGCCATGATCGCCAAGGCTGCCCCAGCGCTTCGATGCGCGAACAGCGGTTCCAGATCCTGGGCCTGCAGCAGTGGGCAGTCGCCGTTGACCACCAGCACGTCGCCGTCAAAATCCGCCAGAGCGTCCTTAGCGCACAGCACCGCGTGGCCGGTGCCGAGCGGCGGGTCCTGCAGCACCGCTGCGCCCGCGCCCAACCGCGCCGTCACCAGATCGCGCACGGCCGTACTCTGGGCGCCGACGATCACATGGATGCGTTCGCAGCCGGCCGCCTGGACGGTGTCGATCACCCGGTCCAACAGGCTGCGGCCGCCGACCTTGTGCAACATCTTCGGCGTCGCCGACTTCATCCGCGTGCCGTGGCCGGCGGCCATGATCACGGCGGCGCGTGCGGTCATTGGGCAGTCCTCCCCAGCGGCGTTGAGTCTTCTTAACTGAACCGCATAGCAAGCCTTGTGGCGAGGCGCGAGAAACAGCTAGCTAGGCGCGCACCACACTGGGGATATCACATGCTGTTCAGCTCTCGTGTCACGGCCCTTCTGGGCGCGGCTTCCCTCCTGGCCCTGGCGCCCGCAGCGAGCCGTGCGGAGCCCGACAAGGCGATGGAGGCCCGCTTCGACGCCATGATCGATCCGGCCGAGATGGGCGGTTGGCTGAAGACCATGGCGGCCGAGCCGAACCACGTGGGGTCCGCTCACGACAAGGCCAACGCCGAGATGACCCTGGCGCAGTTCAAGTCCTGGGGCTGGGACGCGAAGATTGAGACCTTCTGGGTGCTGTACCCCACACCCAAGGAGGTGGCGCTGGAGCTGGTCAGCGGGGCCGGCGCGCCGTTCAAGGCGACCCTGACCGAAGCGCCCGTTCCCGGCGATGACAGCTCAAGTCGCACCAAGGACGAACTGCCGGCCTATGTGGCCTTCCAGGGCGACGGCGATGTCACCGCGCCGCTGGTCTATGTGAACTATGGCATGCCGTCGGACTATGACGCCCTGGAGCGGATGGGCGTCTCGGTCAAAGGCAAGGTGGTGATCGCCCGCTACGGCGCCGGCTGGCGCGGCCTGAAGCCCAAGCTGGCCCAGGAGCACGGCGCGGTCGGTGCGATCATCTATTCCGATCCGCGCGATGACGGCTATTCCATCGACGACGTCTATCCCAAGGGCGCGGCGCGGCCGCCGCAGGGGATCCAGCGCGGCTCGGTGGCTGACATGACCACCTTCCCGGGCGATCCCACCACGCCCGGCTATGGTTCGACCAAGGACGCCAAGCACCTGGCGCGGGAGGATGCGCCGACCATCCTGAAGATCCCGACCCTGCCGATCTCCTATGCCGATGCGACGGTGCTGCTCAGCGCGCTGGGTGGGTCGGTGGCGCCGCCGGCCTGGCGCGGCTCGCTGCCGATCACCTATCACGTCGGCGACAGCGAGAGCGGGCGGGTCCATCTGAAGGTGGTTTCCGACTGGAGCCTGAAGCCGGCCTATGACGTGATCGCCAAGCTGAAGGGCCGCACCAAGCCGGACGAATGGGTGGTGCGCGGCAACCACCGTGACGGCTGGGTGTTTGGGGCCAGCGATCCCCTGTCCGGCCACGTGGCGATGATGGGCGAGGCCAAGGCGCTGGGGGCGCTGGTCAAGGCCGGCTGGAAGCCCAAGCGGACGATCATCTACACCAGCTGGGACGCCGAGGAGCCGATGCTGCTGGGCTCCACCGAATGGGCCGAGACCCACGCCGCTGAGCTGAAGGCCAAGGGCGTGGCCTATATCAACTCCGACAGCAATGGGCGGGGCTTTCTGGGCGTTGGCGGCAGCCACAGCCTGCAGCACTTCGTCAATGCGGTCGCCGCCGATGTCACCGACCCGCAGACCGGCGTCTCGGTCCAGCAGCGCCAGCGGGCGGGCCTGGCGGTCGCAGCGACGGAACCTGGCGCCAACGAGCGCACCAAGGCGCTGGGCAAGATCGCGCTGGATCCCGACAGGGATATCCCCATCGACGCCCTGGGGTCCGGGTCGGATTATTCCAGCTTCCTGCAGAACCTGGGCTTGGCCACGCTCAATCTGGGGTTCGGCGGCGAAGGCGAGCAGGGCGGTGTCTATCACTCGGCCTATGACACCTATGAGCACCACAGCCACTTCGTCGATCCCGGCCACGCCTATGCCGGCGCGCTGGCCAAGGTGACCGGGCGGATGGTGATGCGGCTGGCCGACGCCGAGCGGCCCGTGCAGCGCTATGGCGACTTTGCCGACACGGTGGGCGGCTATCTCGACGAGGTGAAAAAGCTGGCCGACGGCAAGCGCGACGAGGCCGCGACCCAGGCGAAACTGCTGGCCAGTGACGCCTACAGGCTGGCGGACGATCCGACCCACTCGCGGGGCGACCCCTCGGCCCTGGCCGCCTCGCCGGTGCTGGACTTCAAGCCGCTGGAGACGGCGGTGGCTCAGCTTCGCACCAGCGCGGCGGCCTTCGACAAGGCGCTGGCCGCCAAGGCCGCCAGTCTGACGCCGGCTCAATCCAAGCAGCTCGACGCCGCCCTGCTGCCGCTTGAACAGCGGCTGCTGCGCGACAAAGGCCTGCCCTTCCGGCCCTGGTACAAGAACATGATCTACGCCCCCGGCCGCTACACCGGCTATGGCGCCAAGACCCTGCCGGGCGTCCGGGAAGCCATTGAAGAGCGCCGGTTCGACGACGCGGTGGCCTACATCGCCCTCACCGCCGAGGCGCTCCGCGACTATGCGGCGGGGCTGGATGCGGCGAGTGCGGTGATCAATGGGGGGTGAGACATTGGCCACCCGCTTTCCCTCCCCTTCATGGGGAGGGTGGACCGGGCGAAGCCCGGGACGGGTGGGGAAGTCTCTCCCAGCGAACCCCGCCCCGCTCGCCTGCGGCGAGTCGGCCCTCCCCATAAAGGGGAGGGAAAATAATAACTTGGCTCGAAGTCATGCGCTCTGACCCCCTCGCCGGCGCCACCATCGTTTTCGACCTCGACGGCACCCTGGTCGACACCGCCCCTGACTTGATCGGGACCCTCAATGTGCTGTTGGCGGAGGAAGGCCTGACGCCCCTGCCCCTCGCCGAAGCCCGGCCACTCATCGGCCAGGGTGCGCGCCGGATGATCGAGCGGGGGTTTCAGGCGGCCGGCGTTCCCCTGGAGGCCCAGCGCCTCGAGGCGCTGTTCGCGCGCTTCCTCATCCACTACCGCGCCCACCTCGCCGACCAGAGCCGGCCGTTCCCGGGCTGTGAGGCGGCGCTGGATGCGCTTCGTGCTCAGGGCGCAACCCTCGCCGTCTGCACCAACAAGCGCACCGACCTTTCCGTGGCGCTGCTTTCAGCACTGGGCCTGATGGACCGGTTCGCAGCGGTGATCGGCGGCGACCTTCCGCCAGCCATCAAGCCTGACCCGCGTCATCTGATGATGGCCGTAGATGCCGCCGGCGGAACGCTGGCCCGCACGGTGATGGTCGGCGACGCGGCTCCCGACGCCGGCGCGGCGCGGGCGGCCGGGACGAAGCTGATCCTGGTCAGCTTCGGCTACACGGAAACCCCGGTCCAGGAACTCGCTCCGGACCTCCTGATCGACCACTTCGACGACCTGCCGGCCGCCTGCGCACGCCTGCTGGCCGCTTGCGAGCCGAGGGCGCAGACGCTATAGCCCCCGCCCTGCCCTGCAGCGGATGCGTAGCTCAGCGGGAGAGCACCTCGTTCACACCGAGGGGGTCACAGGTTCAATCCCTGTCGCATCCACCAGGGGATTCCATGTGTTGACGACTAGCCATTGCGTCGCGTCGGGGATTGCTCTCCGGAAACCGGTGCGATTTGCAGCGAAGGCGGCCGGCAATCTCCTAGACAGGGGACCTCCGCACGCCTAGATTTCCCTCAGATGAAACCTCAACGCACCCCAGGTTCAGGCCAATTTGTAAGGGTAGGTCCCAGAGGGGACATCGGGAGAACGCTCGTCGCCAACTCCTCGCCGTCCGCTGCTGCTTCCGTTTCCAATGCCAAGAAGCAGCTTGCCGGGTCCGCGCTTAGGCAGGTTGCAGACAAGACCAGCCGCTCCGCCGACGAGGCTGTGTCCGAGCGACGTCCTTACAGAGGATAATCCGGCTGGCTCTCTCGCCTCTAACGGCTGCTGGCCAGGCACTGCTACCGTTCGCGGACGCTCGTCTGGTCTTAAAGGGCCTGCTTCCGCAAGCGGAGCCGGGGGTGGCATCGACGCCCGCAGAGCAAGACAAGGAACTCGCCGTTCTTCTCTTTGCCGGTCGATACATGTTTGACCGTTGGTTTGCGGAAGAAGCGGATACTGGGGCTCCGGCGCCACGCATACCTCGCGCATGGAACAAGCTAAGTCAGGCGGACTTCGACCGCCTAAATGAAGAGGTAGCCGACAAACTCCAGGCCTTCCGCGAACGACATCAGGTCGTCGTTGATGTTGACGCTCTCGCGGTGGCGCTCAAGGAGGATAGTCGACCTGTTGGTCAGAAGGTTTTGGGCTTTGCATGGCGGGAGGGCTTGGCAGGCATAGCCGGAGCAGCTGCTACCGTCGTATTCGTATTGCTCCTCACGGTGGTCTATTCTGCGTTAGGTGGCCAAAGCCTAGCGCGAGATGCACTGCGCTTCCTGACAGAGCCGCAACAAGAACACACCGGCGCTCCGCCCCTAAAGGGCCAGCCAGAGCACAAGGGCGGCGGGTGACGTTGGCCTTGGGCTAGACTAACCTTAGGGCCGAGACGAACGGAAACTCGGCCGCCGATTGGGCGCACGACGGCGTTGACGGGCCTGTATGTCGCTCACGGAACCCCCTACCCCCTTACCGGAAACGCCCCCACCGCCGCCGCCGCGCCGGCCAGCACTGCGCAGGTCACCACGGCCCAGCGGAACGTAAACCGCTGGTGCGCGCCGAATTCCACGCCGGCCAGGCTGACCAGCAGATAGGTGGAGGGCACCAGGGGGCTTAGCAGGTGGAACGGCTGGCCGATCAGGGAGGCGGCGGCGATGGCCTCTCGGGTGATGCCGTAAGGGGCGCCGGCCTCGGCCAATACCGGCAGGACGCCGAAGTAGAAGGCGTCGTTGGAGATGAAGAAGGTCATTGGCAGGCTGAGCGCGGCCGTCAGGCTGGCCATGTACGGGCCCATCTGCGGCGGGATCAGGGTCAGCAGGCTGGTGGGCATCGCCTGCGCCATGCCGGTTCCGGCCAGGATGCCGGTGAACACCCCGGCCGCGAAGATCAGCGCCACCATGGCGATCACATTGGGCGCGTGCGCGGCGATGCGGGCGCGCAAGTCGTCGACGTTCGGATAGTTGATCAGGGCGGCCAGGGCGAAGCCGGCCATGAACAATACCGCCAGGGGCACGGCGCCTGAGACCAGGGCGGCCAGCAGGCTGAGCGTGAGGGCGGCGTTCACCGCCAGCAGGCGCGGCCGGCGGCCGGCCGGGTCTGTCGAGACGCTGATCAGGCCGGGGTCGGGGTCGATTGTTGGTGGAGCGTCCAGGCTGAGTGCGCCGAGCCGGCTACGCTCACGGCGGCCGTAGAGCCAGGCCAGCAGCAGCAGCCAGGCTATGGCCGTCGCCATGGCCGGGATCAGCGGCCGGACGATCTGGCTGACGTCCAGTTGCAGGGCGCTGGCCGCCCGCGCCGCCGGCCCGCCCCAGGGGATCAGGTTCATCACTCCGCTGGCCAGCATCAAGAGGCAGGCCATGATCCGGGGGTCGAGGCCCAGGCGGCTGTAGAGCGGCAGCAGGGCGGCGACGCAGACCATGTAGGCGGTCGAGCCGTCGCCATCCAGCGAGACCACCACCGCCAGCACTACCGAGCCCACCACCACCCGGACGGGATCGCCCTGCACCAGCGCCAGCAGGCGGCGGACCATCGGGTCGAACAGGCCAGCGTCGATCATCAGGCCGAAATAGAGGATGGCGAACATGATCATCACGCCGGTCGGCGCGATCTTTTTGACGCCGTCCAACATCATCGGACCGAGGTCCAGCCCGTGGCCGGCCAGGAGGCCGAACACCACCGGAACCAGGATCAAGGCCACCAACGGCGCCATGCGACCGGTCATGATCAATGTCATGAAGGCGGCGACCATTGCAAAGCCGAGGACGGACAGCATGCGGCCCCCTCCCCTGGCGGCGCGTGGAATCAACGCCAGCCTATAGCGTTTCGGCGCGCGCGGCGGCTAGCCGTAGGGTCGGTGGGTGACGATCGGCGCGTTCGGATCGGGGGCGGCGTCGGGCTTGAAGGGCAGCGTCTCGGGAGCCGGGGCCGGCGGCGGCGGCGGCGGCGGCGCGGGCGGAAGGGTCAACACTGGCGCCTCAAGCGCCGCCTGGGCGGCGTCGGCCGCACGGGTGGGCGGCGCGGCGGCTGGGAGACGGCGAACTGGAAGAGGTGGGCGGCGCGCCAAGATCGCTGGCGCTGCGGGCTTGGCGCCCTCAGGCTCAGCTTGGGTCGGCGCGACGGGTTGCGCCGCCACGACGGGCGGCGCGGTGGCGATAACCGGCGCTGGGAGGGGTTGCGGCGCAGGCTCATCTCGCGTGAGCAGCACGAAAAGCCCGGCGACACCGGCCAGGCCCACCGCTGCGGCGATGAGGCCCGGCCAGATCGCAGACTTGGGCGGCGCGGTGGCGCGCGGGGTCGGGGCGACGAACGGCGCTTCGGCGGCGGCGACAATCGGCGGCGGCTGAACCACGGGTGGCGATGGCCGGACCGACGGCTGCGCGGGCGCTGGGCGGGTGAAGGCTGGAACGACGGCTTCGGTCGAACGGACAAACACCGGCGTGATGGTCCGTTGCGGCGGCTCCGGCGGCCTGGGCAAAGAGGCGACGCGGTGCGGCGCCTGCGGCATCTTGGGCCAGATGCTGTGGCGGGCGAACGGATTGTCGTCGGGGTTCGTTGGGGGGTCGGTTGGCATCGCGTTGTCGCCCTCGCCCGGAACCTAAGCCGCGATCCCCGACCCGGCTAGCTGTTCATCGGTGGGTGATAGTTCTCGATCAGGTCAGAGCGTTCCGCATCGCGCGTGGACCGCGTGACGTTCAGGCGAGTGAGAACCACGGCCTCCGCATAGGTCTCGCGGGCCTTATCCAGCTCGGCGCGCCAGGTCAGGCTGGCCAGGTTGTCGGTCTCGCCGACAAACACCACGGTCGGCGGGCCGGTCTTGATGTGGGCGATCACATAGTTCGCCCCAGCCGGCGGCAGAAAGCGGTTCTCGTCCATCTGAGTGAAGCGATAGCGCGCGCCGGACGCACCGGTAAGGTCAATCAAAGCCGTCACTCCACACTCCAGGACCGCACATCCGCCGCATCCTACGCCAAACTGAGGCAGCATACCCAGAGGACTTGGACGAAAACTTGACCTAACGGCTGGCCATGACGCGTCCCGTCGGCTTTTCTTAGGGCGGAACAACCTGCGCTGTATGGACGTTCGGTGCAGGCAGTGGCTCTTTAGCGCATTGGGATTCTAGGGAGACTGGGCGGAGGCGTTGGGGCGGGTATGACCGGCCGGCGCGTCGAAGCCTCCAAGCATGGAGAAACCTGCCGCCCTTAAGCTCGAGACCGCCGACGGTCGGCTGAACGCAAACCTGACGGGCGACTGGACAGCGACGCAGCTGGGCGAGGCTGCGGGCGCCTTGCGTGAGGGGCTGAAGGGCGCGGACGACCTGCGCCTTGACCTGATGCGGGTGCGCCGGATGGATACCGCCGGCGCGCACGCGGTCGTCCGCGCTGTCGGACCCGGTTTCGACCTGACGCGGATCCAGGCGCGGCCGGAGACCAAGCGGCTGATCGAGCTGGTGGACAAGGCGGTTCAGGTCCAGCCGGTCGTTCGCCGCGAGCCCCGGGGGTTTCATCAACTGACCATCCGCATCGGCCGGGGTGTGACCGCGTTCGGCGCGGAGTTCCTCGACACCATGGGGTTCCTGGGCCACCTGCTGGTGGTGATGGTGCGGGGCATGGTCAATCTGGTCAGCAACCCGCGCAAGATACGCTGGGCGCCATTGGTCGGCCAGATGGAGCGGGCGGGACTGGACGCCATACCCATCGTGGCGGTGACCTCGGCGTTCATCGGGGCCGTGGTCGCCTTGCTGGGCGTCAACATGTTGCAGCAATTCGGGGCCGAGGTGTTCGCCGTCGAACTGATCGGCGTGGCGATGCTGCGGGAATTCAACATCGTGATCACCGCCGTGCTGCTGGCCGGCCGCTCAGCCTCGGCATTCGCGGCCGAAATCGGATCGATGAAGATGAACCAGGAGATCGACGCCATGCAGGTGATGGGCGTTGATCCGTTCGAGGCGCTGGTGCTGCCGAGGTTCGCCGCCCTGGTGATCACCACGCCGCTGCTGACCTTTGTGGCGACCTTGGCGGGCCTGGCCGGCGGCCTGATCGTCACCTGGACGACGTTGGACCTAGGCCCCGCGTTCTTCCTGCAAAGGATCATCGACAACGTCGGGCCGACGCACTTTTATGTCGCCCTGTCGAAGGCCCCGGTAATGGCGGCGGTGGTCGCCGGGATCGGCTGCCGGCAGGGTCTGCTGGTCGGCGGCGATGTCGAGACCCTGGGCCGGCGGGTGACGGCGGCCGTGGTGCAGGCGATCTTCGCGATCATCATGCTCGATGCGCTGTTCGCCGTGGTCTACATGCAGCTCGACATATGAGTGAGACGCGCACCGAGGACCAGCTGTCGGACGCCGAGATCCTGGACCAGGAGGGGCCGGCGATTGAGGTGCGCGGCCTGCGCAACGCCTTCGGCGAACACCTGGTGCATGAGGACCTCGACCTCACGGTCCAGCGCGGCGAGGTGGTCGGCGTGGTCGGTGGATCAGGGGCCGGCAAGTCGGTGCTGCTGAACAGCATCATCGGGCTGCGCCAGCCGGAGGCCGGAACCATCAAGGTGCTGGGCCAGGAACTGCAACACGCCTCGCGCCGACGCTGGAGCGCGCTGGAACGCGCCTGGGGCGTCTTGTTCCAGAGCGGCGCCCTCTTCTCAAACCTGACGGTTCGCGAGAACGTCGCGGCGCCGATGTTCGAACACACCACATTCTCGCGCCACGAGGCTTATGAGCTGGCGGATCTGAAGATCGCCATGGTCGGCCTTGCGCCTGAGGCCGGCGGGCTGAAGCCGGCCGAGCTTTCGGGCGGAATGCGCAAGCGGGCCGGCCTGGCCCGCGCCCTGGCGCTTGACGCCGAACTGCTGTTCCTGGACGAGCCCACCGCCGGCCTCGACCCGATCGGCGCGGCGGCGTTCGACGAACTGATCAAGGACCTGTCGCACAGCCTGGACCTGACGGTGTTCCTGATCACCCACGACCTGGACACGCTCTATGAAATCACCGACCGGGTGGCGGTGCTGGCGGATCGCCACGTCGTCGCCAATGCGCCGGTGCGGGAACTGGAACAGTCGGATCACCCTTGGATCCGTGAATACTTCCTCGGACCGCGCGGCCGCGCGGCGCGGTCCGCCAAGGCCGGGATGGAGTCCTGATGGAGAAGAACGCCAATTACGCGACGGTGGGGCTGACCACCCTGATCCTCACCGTGGCGATGATCGTCTTTGTGGTGTGGCTGGGCCGGCTCAGCTTCGCCCGCGACTTCGACCTCTATGACATTGTTTTCCAAGGTCCGGTTCGCGGGCTGAACGAAGGCGGCGAGGTGCACTTCAACGGCATTAAGGTCGGCGAGGTGACGAAGATCGCGCTCGACAAGGTCAACCCGCGCAATGTCATCGCCCGGGTGCGCGTCACCGAGGACGTGCCGATCCGCGGCGATTCCTACGCCACTCTGGAACCGCAGGGGATCACCGGTCTGAACTACATACAGATCAGCCCGGGCACGCCCACCCGACCGCTGCTGAAGGATGTCGCCAGCGAGCGCTGCGAAAAATTAGGCCGCGATTGCGTGCCGATCCTCGGCAGCCGACGCAGCGCTTTTTCCGACCTGCTGGAAGGCGGCGGCACCGTGCTCACCCAGACCATCGAGGCCC
>JAYTFM010000052.1:0-86903 GCA_043734425.1 Alphaproteobacteria bacterium | reverse complement strand
CGTACAACGTCCCCGTTGCCATGATTATCTCCACCTGTTCGTGGAGCCTTCAGAATCCTATTCGCGCCCTCACGCCATGCGGTGAATTGAATCACCCTGGGGTGAACGGGGCAAGCGGCCAATCTCCCACCGCTGTCATCCCGGTCTTCGCTGCGCGAAACTGGGATGACAGCAGTGGGTCGGATTTCAGCGACTGGGGGCGAGGCCTTGATCGCGGGCGAGGCGGGCGCCCGGCGGCCAACTAAACATTGCTTAGAAATAATGCGGCAAGCTCGTTCACCTAGATTAGGTTCTGACGTATTGGGCTTATCCAGGGTTTTCACGCGCCGGAAGCAGGCTTCCGGCGCGCTCTAGTTGGAGATGGGAATGATGAACGCGCGTCTGGCCGCCTTGGGATCCGTCGCTGCTGCGGCGTTGCTGTTCGGCTGCACCACCGATGGCGCTGCGCCGAATGCGCTGTCGGCCGGGGCTCAGGCCTCGGCAGTGGAGGTGGGCGTCGCATCATCGGGCGTCATCGACAACTTCATGCTCGCCGACACCAACTACATGGGCCACGAGCTTTATCGGATGGGCGACGCCAAGGCGATCGTCATCGTCACGCATGGCAATGGCTGCCCGATCGTCCGCAGCCTGACGCCGGCGCTGATGGCGCTGAAGGCCGAGTACGCCGCCAAGGGCGTTCAGTTCCTGATGCTGAACTCCAACATCCAGGATGGTCGCGATGCGATCGTCAAGGAGACGGCTGACTACGGCCTCGATATTCCGGTGCTGATGGACTCCAACCAGCTGGTCGGCGAGCAACTGGGCGTGACCCGCACGGCCGAGTTCTTTGTCATTGATCCGAAGACCTGGAAGGTCGCCTATCGCGGCCCGCTGGACGACCGGATGGACTATGGAACCCAGAAGGCCGTCGCCGGCCATAGCTGGGCGGCCAGCGCCATCGACGCGGTGCTGGACGGCCGCCAGGCGATGGCGGCGACCAAGCCCAGCCCCGGCTGCCTGGTCGACTTTCCCGAGCGCGCCAAACGCGCTGAGCACGCGCAGATCTCCTATGTGAAGGATGTCGCGCCGATCCTGGAAGCCAAGTGCGTGGCCTGCCACTCCGAAGGCGGCATCGGCCCCTTCGCGATGACCAGCTATGACGTGGTCAAGGGCTTCTCGCCGATGATTCGCGAGACGATTCGCACCGACCGGATGCCGCCGTGGAACGTTGATCCGCATGTGGGCAAGTGGGCGGATGACAAGAGCCTGTCGACCGCCGAGATCAAGACCCTGGTCCACTGGATTGAGGCGGGCGCCCCGCGCGGCGGCGGCGCCGATCCCCTGGCCGCCAAACGCGTGGTCGCGAAGCAATGGCCTTTGGGCAAGCCGGACCTGATCCTGGATATTCCCAGCTACACCATCCCGGCGTCGGGCGTGGTCGACTATCAGCGGCCGATCATGGTCAATCCGCTGACCGAAGGCCGTTGGGTCAAGGCCTCGACCTTTGTGGTCAGCCAGCGCCAGGCCGTGCACCATTTCCTGACCGGCTACCTCAGCGAAATCCCGGCCGACGGCAAGGGCAATGAAGAGCGCTGGGGCGCCTCGATGGGCGGCTATGCGGTGGGCGCTGAGTCCACCCTCTGGCCGAAGAGCGTCGGCACCTTCCTGCCGCCGGGCGGGGCCATCGGCGTGCAGGTCCACTACACGCCGTTCGGCAAGGAAGTGACGGATAACTCCAAGCTCGGCCTCTACTTCTACAAGAAGGGCGAGAAGCCGGATCTGGTGATGCGCAGTTCGGTGATTCTGAATCCGAACATCTCCATCCCGGCCGGCGAGGCGCGTCACAAGGAGACCGCTTATCTGGAATTCCCCAAGGCGGCGCTGCTCTATTCCGCCTTCCCGCACGCGCATTACCGCGGCTATGCCTCGGACCTCTGGATCCAGTATCCGGACGGCTCAAGGAAGATGCTGCTGGCCATGCCGCGCTATGACTTCAACTGGCAGCGCGAGTACGCCTTCGCTGAGCCGCTGAAGGTGCCCGCCGGCTCCAAGCTGATCGCCAGCTACTGGTATGACAACTCGCCGCAAAACCCTGCCAATCCGGACCCGAAGAAGAACGTGGTGTGGGGCGATCAGTCCTGGGAGGAGATGTTCTACACGGCGGTCCGCTACCGCTGGGTGGATGAAACCTCATCCAAGCTGACCAACTACGATGACCTGCTGAACCAGGGCCGGATGATGGGCATGATGGACGAAAACGTCGACGGCAAGCTGCAGAAGGCCGAACTTCGCGGCGAAATGGGCCAGTCGATCGCCAAGTACTTCGTCATGATCGATAAGAACAAGGATGGTGCGCTAGATCAGGCTGAACTCAGCGCGATGCAGGCCATGGGCGGCCATCGTCGCGAACAGGCCCAACAGGCGCCGATGCCTTCCTCGCCAACGCCCGCCAAACCCGGCGGACGCTAAGCGAACTGGCGTAAGCGGTCACCCCCGGCTAGATGCAGCCGGGGAGTGACCGATGCGCCTGCTGATTCACGAAACGTCGTACCGGCGCCTCGAAGCGCAGATCTCGGCGCATGGCGCCGCCGTCGAACCCTTGGTCATGGATGAGACCGGTGCGGTCCGCCTTAACGGCCAGCCGCTACGGCCCGATGACATTCAGGCCGAGGCAGGCTGGGTCAACAACGACATCTTTTTCAGCGCTGCGATGCGGTCTTTCCTGGCGGCGCTGAACGGCTCACAGAACCTCAAGTGGGTCCAGAGCGGCGCAGCCGGCGTCGATCACCCGATCTTTCAACGGTTCCTAGAACGCGGCCTCACATTCACCACCAGCCACGGCCAGGCCGTCGGGATCGCAGAATATGTCATTGCCGGCGCTCTGGACGCCTTGCAGCGCGGACCCGAGCGGCGCGCCGCCCAGGCTGCCGGCCGGTGGGAGCGTATCGATTTTCGCGAGGTTGGCGGGTCTCGCTGGCTGGTCATCGGCTTCGGCGCCATCGGCCAAGGCGTGGCGGACCGCGCGCGGGCGCTCGGCGCGCACGTCACCGGCGTGCGTCGTAGCGCGACCGCACATCCGGCTGCCGATCGAATGGCGACGCTGCAGGACGCAGTGGCGCTGGCCGGCGAGGCCGATGTGGTGGCGCTGTGCTGCCCGTTGACCGATCAGACCCGCCGGATCGCCGACGCTGCGTTCTTCGCATCGATGAAGCCGCAGTCGATCCTGGTGAACGTTGGACGCGGCGGGCTGGTGGACGAGGCGGCGTTGCTGGCGGCGCTGGATCGCGGGATCCCTGAACGTGCGATCCTCGATGTGTTCGAGGCCGAACCGCTCCCGGCCGACAGCCGGTTCTGGACCCATCCCAGGGTCAGTCTGACCGCCCACGCCTCAGGCGCCACCGCCGGCCAGCAACCCCGCAACGATGCGATCTTCCTGGAGAACCTCAAGCTCTACCTGGCCGGCCAGCCGCTGCGCCATCAAGTGACCGCGTCAGGTTGAGCTCAGCCTACCCATAGGTCATGCGCATCGCCCTTGCGGTTCAGCATATGGACCGCGCGCTTGACCACGGCCAGCAACCGCTCCCGTCGCGCGGCCTGATCGTAGGTCATCGCGCCTCTGGCAAGGCCCTCCAGCAGAAAGCGTCCGAGGTCCCGGCTGGCCTGAAAGCGCGGATCGGCCCCAGCCTGAACCATGGCGCCGAACCGGTCGCCGCCCAGTTGGGCGTGATCGAAGGCCGATTGCGCCGCACCGAGTTGCGCCGCGAGCATGGGATCGGTCCGGGCGGCGGATTCCAACTCGGCGAACGCCAGAAAGGGCGGCGCCTGCAGCAGCGCCCAATAGCTATCGATGGCGTGATCCGAGGCGTCCACGCCGGCCGCCGGCGGCTGAGCCGCCGCTTCCAGCAGCCGTGCCCGATGGCCTTCGATGTGTCCGATAGCCGCCGCCACCAAGGCCTGGCGACTGGGAAAATGATACAGCATCGCACCTCGGGTCAGGCCGGCGGCCTCGGCGATCGCGCCGTTGGTGGCCGCGTGATACCCGACTTCGGCGAACAGCCGCAGGACCACATCAAGAATATGCACCTGGGTCCGGCGAGCTTTCGGCGTCGAATGTTCAATCCGGGTGACGATGTCCATCGACCCTTTCCGGCCGGTTGCGTAGAATCGCGTGGTACGCCTGCGTAGCAGAGCAGCGGACGGCTTCGCCAGGATTTTCAAACCGACCAGCTGGCCTTCGCTGCGGTCGTTGACTCGACGAGGTAACTGGTGACAGTACCACTGTCATGAAGACGCCGTTGAACCTTCGCGAACGACAGCGGGCCGAGACGCGGGAGCAGATTCTCCGCGCGGTGGGTCGCCAGCTTGAAACCCGATCTCTTGAAGATCTGAGCTTTGCGGACATCGCGCGCGACGCAAGCGTCGGCGAACGCACGGTCTATCGCCACTTCCCGACCAAGGAGGCGTTGCTGGGCGCGTTCTGGGCCTGGATGCAATCCGAAGCGTTTAGGCAACCCGAAAAGCCTCGAGTCACGCGCTCGGACCGCCGGCTCCGCGAAGCCATCACCGCGCCGCGCGATGCCCAAAGGCCGATGCGCATCCTCGTGGCCACCGACGCCTGGGAGCCACAGGTCAACGGGGTGGTCCGGACCTTGACCCGGGTGGTCGGTGAACTGGAAGGCATGGGCCATGTGGTCGAGGTGATCCACCCAGGTCAGTTCAAAACCTTCCCCTTGCCGACCTACGCGGAGATCAAGGTGGCGATCGGGGTCTATGAGCCGGTGCAGGAGCGCTTCAAGGCGTTCGAGCCGGAGGCCATCCACATCGCCACCGAAGGGCCCGTCGGCCTTGCCGCCCGTCGCATCTGCGTGGAGTGGAAGCTGCCGTTCACCACCAGCTACCACACGCGTTTCCCGGAGTATGTGTCCGCGCGCCTGCCGCTGCCGCTGGCGGCGGGCTATGCCTATATGAAATGGTTCCACAAGCCGTCTGGCCGGCTGATGGTGGCCACGCCGACCATGCGCGAGGAACTGGCCCGTCATGGCTTTCGCAACATCTCGGCCTGGTCGCGCGGGGTCGATACCGAGGTCTTCCGGCCACGCCGGGACGACGAGCCCGACATCTTCGCCCAGCTGGCCAAGCCGATCTTTCTCTATGTCGGTCGGGTCGCTGTCGAAAAGAACATCGAGGCCTTCCTGGCCGTCGATCTGCCCGGGACCAAGGTGGTGGTGGGGCCCGGGCCGCAGCTCGATGAGCTGAGAGTCAGGTATCCAAGAGTTCAGTTCACCGGCTCGAAGTCGGGCGCAGACCTGGCGGCGCACTACGCTTGCGCGGACGTCTTCGTGTTCCCCTCGCTCACCGACACCTTTGGCCTGGTGATCCTGGAGGCCATGGCCGCCGGGACGCCGGTGGCGGCCTATCCCGCGCCCGGCCCCATCGACCTGATCCCAGGCTCAGGCGCGGGGGTTCTGGCCCTGACCGCGACCGAGGGGCTACGCGAGGCGTGTCTGCAAGCGCTGGACCTTGATCGAAAACAAGTGCGGGCCTTCGCAGAGACCTTTTCCTGGCGCGCCTGCGCTGAGGATTTCGTCAAGAACTTGCAACCCTATCCAGAGCCGGAGAAGACCCGCTTCTGGCGCCGGTTGCGACGCCTCGCGCGCGTGCGCCGCCGGCGGGTCGAGGCGGCCTGAAGCCGAACGTGACAGTTTGATGACATTGGCGGGGGCGCGGCGCAGTCTATAGAGGCGGACATCCGTAGATTTGGGGCGCGCGATCATGCTCGGCTGGTTCAACGCCATCATGCCCAAGGAGGGACAGTTCTTCGGACTGTTCGAAAGGCACGCTGCAACCATCCAGGCCGGCGCGAAAGCGCTGCGGGAACTGCTGGACGGGGGGGATCGCGTCCCCGAACTCTGCCGCGCCGTGGCGGAGCATGAGGAAGCTGCCGATGCGGTGACCCGAGAGGTCATGCTGGCCGTACACCGCACCTTCATCACCCCGTTCGACCGAGGCGATATACGCACCTTGATCAGCTCAATGGACGACGCGGTTGATCAGATGCACAAGACCGCCAAGGCGGTGACGCTGTTCGACCTTCGGACCTTTGAACCGCAGATGCGCCAGATGGGCGACATCATTGTGCAGGGCGCCGACCTGACGGCGGAAGCTGTGCCGCTGCTGCGCTCGCTCAAGGCCAACGCAAGCCGCCTCCACCAGATTGCCGACGAAATCACCCGCCTGGAGGAAGAATCAGACCGACTTTACGACGAGGGGATGTCGGCCCTCTTCCGGGGGCCGGCGCGCAAGGATCCCATGGCGTTCATCGTCGGCGGCGAGGTCTATGATCACCTCGAAAAGGTCGTCGACCGCCTCGAGGATGTCGCCAATCGGATCAGCGGCGTTCTGGTCGAGCACCTTTGAGCGTGGCGGTCGGGGGCGTGGAGATCGGCCTGCTCTTTCTGATTGCGGTGGCGCTCGCCTTCGACTTTCTGAACGGACTGCATGACGCGGCGAACTCCATTGCGACCATCGTCTCCACCCGGGTGCTTTCGCCGCGCTGGGCGGTGATCTGGGCGGCGTTCTTCAACTTCATCGCCTTTCTGTTCTTCGGCACGCACGTGGCCAGCACGGTCGGAAAGGGCATCATTGATCCAAAGATCGTCTCAGATGCGCTGATCTTCGGCGCCCTGGGCGGCGCCATCGCCTGGAACGTGATCACCTGGCTGGCGGGCATACCGTCCTCCAGTTCGCACGCCCTGATCGGTGGACTGTTAGGCGCCGGCATCGCGAAGGCGGGGCTTGAGCCCGTACTTTGGCAGGGGGCGCTGAAGACCGCTGCCGGCATCGTGGTCTCGCCGGCGCTCGGTTTCGGCCTGGCGCTGCTGCTGGTGTTCCTTGTCAGTTGGGCCTTCGTCCGCTCCACGCCGGCGTTCGCCGACGGCATGTTCCGCCGCCTCCAGTTCGTCTCGGCCGCCCTCTTCTCGCTGGGCCATGGCGGCAATGATGCGCAGAAGACCATGGGGGTGATCTCGGTCCTGCTGTTCGCTCACGGACTGTCCGGGCCAGAGTTCAACGTCCCGTTCTGGGTGGTGATCTCCTGCCAGGCGGCGCTGGGCCTCGGAACCCTGTTCGGGGGTTGGCGGATCGTCCACACCATGGGCTCTAAGATCACCAAGCTCACGCCTCAGCAGGGATTCTGCGCCGAAACCGGCGGCGCGATCACGATCTTCCTGGCGACGCACCTGGGCATTCCGATCTCGACCACCCACACGATCACAGGCGCCATTATCGGGGTGGGCGCGGCGCGGCGGGTGTCTGCGGTGCGATGGGGCATCGCCAAGAACATCATCTGGGCTTGGATCGTAACCCTGCCCATGGCCGGGCTGATGGGCGCGATGTTCTATGAGCTGGCGCGACTGCTGGTCTGGACGGCAGGCTGATGTTCCGCTGGCTGTTCCGAAACTGGCGACGGACCACGCCGCCGGAACCGAACCAGCCGAAGTCAACTCAGTATGCGGCGCTGCCATGGCGTCGGACCTCAGACGCCGCCGTTGAGGTCCTGCTGATCACCTCACGCGAAACCCGGCGGTGGGTGATCCCCAAAGGCTGGCCGATGAAGACTCTGGGGCCAGGTCCTTCGGCCGCGCAGGAAGCATTCGAGGAAGCCGGCGTCAGTGGCGCGATCGCCGCGCTTCCGCTGGGCGCTTACCAGTACGGCAAGCGCCTGCGGAATGGCCGGGTCCGAGATGTTCGGGTCGAGGTGTTCGCGCTGGAGGTTCGGAAGGAAGCCGAGGACTGGCGCGAAAAGGGCCAGCGCGAGCTGCGTTGGGTGACGCCGACGCAAGCCGCCGAGATGGTCGATGAGCCGGAATTGAAGGCGCTGCTCGCCCGCTTTGGGGGTTAGAGCAATCGGCTGCGCATCGCCTGGGACAACAGGTCGATCAGCGACACGGCGACGATGATCACGATGATGATCGCCGCCAGTTGCTGGTAGGCGAAGGCGTTCAGCGCGTCGAACAGCAGCTGACCGATGCCGCCCGCGCCGATCAGACCCAGCACGGTGGCCGACCGCGAGTTGGATTCAAACCGGTAGAGCCCATACGAAGTCCACAGCGGGGCCACCTGGGGAAGGATTCCCCAGACGATCTCATGCAGGCGGCTGGCGCCGGTGGCGCGGACGCCTTCGACAGGCGCCCGGTCGATGGCCTCCACGGCCTCCGAGAATAGCTTGGCCAGCACCGCCCCGGTGTTGATCGCCAAGGCCATGACGCCCGCGAAGGGTCCCAGACCGACAGCGACCAGGAACAGGGTGCCGAGCACCAGGTCCGGAACTGACCGCAGCAGATTCATTAGAAGGCGCATGGGCTGCTGGAGCCAGATGGGCGAGACATTGCGTGCGCAGGCCAGGCCGAACGGCACCGCCAGCAGGATGGCCAGGGCCGTGCCCCACAGGGCGATCTGCACGGTCAGCCACATCTTGGCGACGTACTGACGCCACTCGGTGAAATCGGGCTTCAGGAACTCCTGACCGAACTGGCGCATGTTTTCGGAGTTGGTGAACAGCTTGGTGGCGTTGTGAATCTCCACCGGCTGGAAGCTGATCACCAACAGCAGGATCACGGCCCCCCACACCAGCATGTCCGGCGCGCGCTGCGCCAAGCTGCGCTGGGGCGGCAGAAGGACGGCAGCCTCGGTCATTGGGCGACGGGATCCTTGGCGCGCTTGAGGGCCACGGCCGCCTGGACCTTGTCGAACTCGGCCTGCGCCTTGGCGATGCGGCCTGCATTGCCTGAGCGGTGGGCGGCGGCCAGGTCCTCGGCGGCCTCCATCTCACGCACCGGATCGAGGTAGGAATTGTCGGCCGGCCGGAAGCCGCCGTAGGCCAGGCCCTTCAACACCTCGCGCTGCTTGTCGGCGACGGCGTCTGATCCCGTCCCGTAGGTCAGGAAGAACTGCCGGATCTTCTCCTTCAGCGCTGGATCGAGATCCTTGCGCACCACAATGGACGACTCCGGCAGCGGCGGCGAGGTCCAGATCACCTGCAGCTTGTCGGCCAGGGCTGGGCTCTGGCGCTTGAAGAACACCATGCCGACGGAGTTGTTGGTGGCGACGTCAAGCACCCCATTGGCCACCGAAAAGGCGTTGGCCTGGTGGCTGGCCGACCGCACCGCCTTGAAGCATTTGGAGGGCTCAATCTTGCGCGGGGTGAAGACGTAGGTCATCGGCGCCAGGGTGCCGGAGGTCGACTGGGCGTCGCCCATGCCGAAGCTCAGCTTGTGGTCGCACGTCAACAGACTTTCGAGCGTGATGCCGCTGTCCCTGCGCACGATGATCACCGACTTGTAGGTGGCCTCGCCGCCCGCATCGACGACGCGACCCAGAACCTCGCCGTCCGCGCGCTTCACCGCTGACAGCGCCGGCGAGGCCGAGAACCAGCCCATCTGCACTTGTTTGAAGCGCATCGCCTCAACCAGCGAGGTGTAGTTGGTGGCGAAATAGGGCTTCACCTTGACGCCAATGGCCACTGACAGATCGTCAAGCAGGGGCTTCCACAGCGGCTCCATGGACTGCTGGTTCTCAGCTGAGAGAATCGAGAAGGTGAGCTCATTGGGTATAGCGCCGGCCGGCGGCGGCTGGCTGGGCTTGCCGCAGGTCGCAAGGCCGAGAACCAGAATGGCGCAGATCAGGGTGCGGCGGATCATGTGGGCGCTCCTTCCCAGAAGACGTCCTCGAACTCGGGGCCGTAGATGTCGATCAGTTGTTCGCGCTTGAGGCCAACGGCAGGGCCGTCATAGACCACCTTGCCGGCTTTCAAAGCGACCACGCGGTCGCAATAGCGCAGGGCATAGTCCACCTGGTGCAGGGTGACGACCACCGTCAGGCCGTCCTTGCGATTCAGCTCGCGCAGGATCTCCATGACCCGCCGCGCCGCCACGGGGTCGAGCGAGGCCACCGGCTCGTCCGCCAGGATGATCTTGGCCTTCTGCACCAGCGCGCGCGCAATGGCGGCGCGCTGCTGCTGGCCGCCGGAAAGGGTGTTGGCGCGCTGGGCGGCATAGTCGGCGATTCCAACGCGGGCCAGGGCGCTCATCGTCGCCTGCTGAGTCTCAGCGGGCCAGCGGCCAAACAGACCGCGCCAGAAGCCGATCCGGCCCAGAGATCCCAGGGCGACATTGGAGAACAGGCTGAGGCGTCCGACCAGGTTGAACTGCTGGAAGATCATCCCGATCCGGGTGCGGGTCTTGCGGACGTCCGCGTCGATGCGACCGTTCTGCTGGACCGGGCCGCCGAACGCTTCGATGACGCCCGCGCCGGCGTCGAGCGTCTGGAGCGCACTGATTGAGCGCAAGAGTGTGGATTTTCCTGAGCCGGACGGGCCGATCAGGGCGATCATCTCGCCCTTGCAAACCTCCAGAGACACCGCGTCCAGCGCGCGGCGCTGGCCAAAGGTCTTCGAGGCGTTCCGTATCGACAGCACGGCGGCGGCGGTCATGGGGCGGCGGCGCTTTTCCGAACAGGGCGTTCGGCTTCATGGCACGTCGGCCTAGCCGCGGTCCAGCATTCAGGGTTTTATCGTCTCGGAAAGGGAATGCTTTACATGCGGGTCCATAGCCCCTATTTGCGCTGCTTCCGGCGGACCCGATGTCCTCAAAAGCGCTGCTAACGCCGGACTTGGTTCAACAATCCGTTGGGGGTTGCGTGAGGTGCAGACGTACCATACGCCCCTGGACCTGGTCCGTGAGCGGTCACCGGAACGCCCTGTCGCCTTTGCGCGGCCGGGGGTGGTGGCGGTAGCGGCGCGCTGGTTCCAGGACAGTTTTAAGGGCGACGTTTTCTACGCTGTGAAGGCGAACCCTTCGCCGTGGGTCATCGAGACCCTGATCGCCAATGGCGTGACCTCGTTCGATGTCGCCTCGATCGCCGAGATCGAGCTGATCGCGGCGCATGCGCCCGGCGCGCGCATGGCCTTCATGCATCCGGTCAAGAGCCGCAAGGCGATCGCCTGCGCCTATTTCGATCATGGCGTGAAGACCTTCGCCCTGGACAGCCATGAAGAGCTGCAGAAGATTCTCGACGCCACGGGCGGCGCGGGCGACCTGACGCTCATCGTTCGATTAGCGGTGTCGGCGGAAGGGGCCTCCTATTCGCTGTCTGGCAAGTTCGGCGTCGAACTGCACGAGGCGCCGGCCCTGCTGCTGGCCGCGCGGGCGGCGACCCAGGGCAAGATGGGCGTCTCCTTCCATGTCGGCAGCCAGTGCATGCGGCCGACCGCCTATCAGGCCGCCATGGCCCAGGCGTCCCGCGCCATCGTGCGGGCCGGCGTGATGGTCGATATCGTCGATGTGGGCGGCGGCTTTCCGTCGGTCTATCCCGGCATGGTTCCGCCGGACATGAGCGACTATGTCGACTCGATCCAGCGCGGCTTCGCGGACATGATGGTCCACGAGGAGACCGAGTTGTGGTGTGAACCCGGCCGGGCGCTGGTGGCGGAAGCCTCCTCGATCCTCACCAAGGTCGAACTGAAGAAGACCGACGCCCTCTATCTGAACGATGGCAGCTACGGCAGCCTGTTCGACGCCGCGCACGTGAAGTGGCCGTTCCCGGTGAAGCTGTACCGCGCGGACGAAGACGGCGCACGCGAGGTCGAGGGTCCGCTGAAGCCGTTCCGCTTCTATGGTCCGACCTGCGACAGCCTGGACCATATGCCTGGGCCGTTCTGGCTGCCGGAAGATATCCGCGAGGGCGACTACATCGAGATCGGCATGCTGGGCGCCTATGGCGTGGCGATGGGCACGCGTTTCAACGGCTTTGGCGATACCGAGACCGCGATTGTCGAGGATGCGCCGATGGCCTCGATGTTCGGTCTTGCGGGTCGTATGATCCGGCTGCCGCGCGAGAGCCAGGAGGATGATCGCAAGGTCGTTCGCCTCTCCCGGCCAAAGGGTCGGGCCGGCAAGAGCCGCCGCAAGCGCTAGCAACGGACACACTCCAGTTGATATTGGCGCGGCCGGTCGCTCCGTCCCGGTCGCGCGTCTGCTATGGGACGGGCGATCACCCTCTGAAGGGAACTTCCGAAGATGAACGCTGACGTTCAAAAGACCAACCGCAAGGCCGAACTGCTGGCCAACACCGTCGAGCACGTGGCGATCGACGCCTACGACGCGCGCCCGATCATCGACGCCATGCGCAAGATGAGCTTCACCAGCCGCGATACCGCCCGCGCCGCCGACATCTGGTCGATGAGCCTTGAGGACGCCGACTGCTCCACCTGGCTGACCCTGGCCGGATCGACCTCGGCCGGCGGCTGCATGCACATCTATCGCGACATGCTGACCTACGGGATGATCGATGTGGTGGTGGCCACCGGCGCCTCGATCGTCGACATGGATTTCTTCGAAGCTCTGGGCTTCAAGCACTATCAGGCCCAATCAAACGTCGATGACCGCGACCTGCGCGGTCTCTACATCGACCGCATCTACGACACCTATATCGACGAGGAAGAGCTGCAGAACTGCGACAGCACGATCTATGCGATCTGCGAGCAACTGGAGCCCCGCCCCTATTCCAGCCGCGAGTTCATCTGGGAGATGGGCAAGTGGCTGGCGGCCGGCAACGCCAAGAAGCCGGGCTCGCTGGTCGAGACCGCCTTTCACGAGGGCGTGCCGATCTTCTGCCCGGCGTTTGTCGACTCATCGGCCGGCTTTGGACTGGTGAAGCATCAGGTCGAGCGGATGAAAGCCAAGCAACCCTACCTGACCATCGACGCCGTGGCGGACTTCCGCGAGCTCACCGAGATCAAGCTGGCGGCGGGCGCGACGGGCCTGTTCATGGTCGGCGGCGGCGTGCCCAAGAACTTCGCCCAGGACACTGTGGTCTGTGCTGAGATCCTCGGCCACGAGGTCGAGATGCACAAATACGCCGTGCAGATCACCGTCGCCGACGTGCGCGACGGGGCCTGCTCGTCCTCGACGCTGAAAGAGGCCTGCTCCTGGGGCAAGGTCGACGTCACCTGGGAGCAGATGGTGTTCGCTGAAGCCACTACGGTGGTGCCGCTGATCGCTTCGGACGCCTGGCACCGGGGGTCGTGGAAAACGCGCAAGAAGCCGCGGTGGGCGAAGCTGTTTGCGCGGGCTTAGATAGCTAACTTTCCAAGTCGGTTGTCCCGGGAGCCGTGAAAATGGCCTCCGGGACGGCCTGTCTCACTCCAGGGGTTCACCCCAGACTCTGAGCGCGGTGGCACACAACGAAATAGCCACCGATGCTCCTAAGCCGCCACTTGCTCCGGCTCCACAGACAGCCGCATCCCCACCGTCTTCAACACCGCGATCAACGTCTTCAGCGTCGGGTTACCCTTGGGCGATAGGGCGCGGTAGAGGGCTTCGCGGCTGATCCCGGCTTCGGTGGCCACCAGCGTCAAGCCGCCATAAGATTCGGCCACCGTGCGCAGCGCCACGAGGCAGGCCCCGCGATCCTGCGGATCGTCCAGCGCCGCCATCGCGGCCTTGAGATACTCCACCGCCAATTCGCGGTCCGCCCGCAACTCAGCGACTTCCAGATCATGATGGGAGACCGCGCCCGCAAGAGCCTTCATCGCTGCCTCTGCTTCCATTCCGCCCAGAGGGCTTTTGCCGTCCTGATGTCGCTCGACTGGGAACTCTTGTCGCCGCCGCACAACAAGAGGATCACCTTCTGCCCAGACCTGCCGAAATAGACCCGATAGCCCGCCCCTATATGGATCCTCAGCTCAGAAACGCCCTCGCCGACCGGCTCACAATCTCCGAGATTCCCGGCTTCGATGCGCCGCAACCGGATACGAATTCTGGCGCTTGCCGCTTTGTCGCACAGACCGTCCAGCCACTCAGTGAAGGGCTCCTTGCCGTCAAAGCGCCGGTAACGTAGGAGCTCAATTGACCAAACTGTGACTTAAAAGCTACGAGAAGTCAATTCCCTCCTGTCGCGAAAGTCAGGCCATAAACGGACGCACTCGCGCTTCACACGGCTACTCGCAGAAGATCCGCACCTTGGTCTTCTCCTGGTCCACATCGACGGTCAACTCAGCGAGTTGCTCGACCAGTTCCTCCAAGTTTTCCGGCTTCAGCTGATTGAGGTCGAACGGGACGCCGTGCTTGCGCAGCTCGGCGTTGACCTCGTCACGGGCGGCCGGCGGGATCAGGCTGGAGAGCCGCACGCCGGCGCGCAGCAGCTGCATCGGCACGCGGATGTTGACCTTGGTCGGCCCGCCGTCGCCTTCCTCATCGGTGTCGACGGAGACGCGCAGGTACTTCGGCGGAGCCCGGTTGGCGACCCGATGCGGCTCCAACCCAGCAGATGCCCCGGTGCGATCCAGCGCGGCAAGCAGCCGCTCGGCTTCGTCGGTGGTGATCTTGCCCTGGGACAGCATGTCCAGGATCTGGCGACGATCATCGTTCATGGCAAAGCTCCATCTAGAAGAGGCGAATGCGGATCCGGGCGTCGGGGGCTTCCACGATGATGGTGGTTCCGCCCAGGGCCATAAGAAGGCGCCCCACGCCAAACACGAGGCCAAAGGGGTCGGGGAGGACTTGACGTGGGGCGAGATAGAGCAGCGGCAGCGCCAGGATTGGAAACGGCGCCAACAGCAGAAAGATCGCCGTCGTCGGTATCCAGAGGCTGAGCCGGAACGGCTCAGCGCGGACCACCAGCGCGGTGTGGATGGGCTCGCGGCCCTCCTGAAGCATCGGCAGCGCGGCGCTCATCGCCGCCCCTCCAGTTCCGCCACCGCCTGATCGGCGCTGATCTCGCCGCGACCCAAGCGTTCCAGCGCGTCGCTGCGGCGGGGCTCTGGATTGACTTCGACCATCTCCAGCATGGCGCCGATACGGTTCAGCCGCGCCTTCACGGTCGGATAGGAAACGCCGAACACCTGCTCCATCTCCTTGATCGAGCCGTGGCTGCGCACAAAGGCGGCGATGAACACCTGGTCCTCGAGCGCCAGCTGCGCCAGGCGCGGCAGCTCGAAGGCGCCCTCGATGGCGATACCGCTCTCCAGCATCCGCACCCGCTCGACAACGATGTCGCGGCCGCGGGTGAGATCGGTGAGGGCCTGCCAATCCTGTTTCTGCTTCATGTTCATATTCAGAACTTAAGAAAATTAATTCTCATGTCAAGTTTTATGAACTCTGGTCAAATTCCTGGAGCAGCATTGAATCTGCGACGCCCCTCTGTCACACGGAAGCGCGCGGCTTGCCGATGACGCGGGAGATGCGGATGAAAGGTTTTGTGACGGCGGGTCTCGCCCTCGGTCTGCTGGGTGCAGCCCCGGCGCCCAAACCCCCGCCCGCGCCGCTCGGCGGCTATCTCGAGGCGTCGCCGCCCGACACCTACGCCATCCTGCCGCCGGCGCCGGTGGCGGGAACCACGCGCTATGAAGCGGACCGGACGATCTTTTTGGCCACCCGCAAGTTGGAGGGCTCGGCGCGTTGGAAGATGGCCCAGGGCGACGACAACTCCTCAGGCATCCTCAAGACCATGTCCTGCGCGGTCGGTGTCGAGCTGACACGCGAGACCGCGCCGAAGCTGGCGTCGATGATTCCCCGGATCGGCCTTGACGTTTCGCGCGCCACCAACCGGCCCAAGGACCTCTATAAGCGCAAGCGGCCCTATCTGGTGGATGAAGGCCCAATTTGCATCGCCAAGTCTCCCCTTCTGGCGCTCAGCCCGGACTATCCGTCGGGCCATGTGACCTGGGGCTGGACGGTTGGCCTGATCCTGGCCGAACTGGCTCCAGACCGCGCTGCGCCCATCCTCAGCCGCGCGCGGGCGTTCGGCGAGAGCCGACTGGTCTGCGGCGTGCACAACCTCTCCGCCGTCGAGGCGGGACGCACCAATGGTTCTATCGTGGTCGCCGCGCTGCACGGGCGTGAGGATTTCCGCAAAGACCTTGAAATCGTCCGCAAGGAGGTCGCCGCCGCCCGCAAGGCCGGACCGGCGCCGGACGCAGCGGTATGCGCGGCCGAGGCCGAGATCGTGGCGACCTCGCCGTTCTGAGCTGCGTGCTCAGATGCCGGCGTACCATTCGTAGCCGCGGTCTTCCCAGAACCCGCCCTTGCCGCGCCCCAGGTCGGCGAGGCTTTCGACCGCCTCGATGCGCATGATGTATTTGGCCTGTTTGTAACCGAGTTGGCGCTCGACCCGCAGCCGCAGGGGCGCGCCGTGGGCGACCATGAGCGTGGCGTCGTTCATCTCGTAGGCCAGGATGGTCTGAGGGTGATAGGCGTCGATCAGGTCGATGCTCTCATAGTACTGGCCGGTGCCATCCAGGGTCTGCTCCAGGGTGTCGGCGCAGTGGAAGACGATGAAGCGGGCGTTGGGCTTCAGCTTGGCGCGGTCGAGCAGCGGGCCCAGGCGGGCGCCCTTCCACTTGCCGATCGATGACCAGCCCTCAACACAGTCGTGCCGGGTTATCTGGGTGCGCGCCGGCTGGGCCCGGACTTCGGCCAGGGTGAGCGCCAACGGGGTCTCGACGAGGCCATCCACTTCCACGCGGTAGTCGGCGAAATTGCCCGCCAGCAGCGCCAGGTAGGGCTCGTCCGGTGGACTGAGAGTACCGTTCGCCTTGAAATCGGGCGAGATATCGGCCGCCGTGAACTCACGCGCCAACGCCTTGCGGTCCGTGATCGCGCGCTGCACCCGCTGGGTCAGGCCCTCGGCGCGCTGCAGGCCGGCGGTGAATTTCGGATTGTTGGTGAGCTTGTCGCATGCGCTGAGCCACAGGCCACCCAAAGTGGCGCCGGCGACACCGAGCCAACGGCGGCGGCTGGGGTAGGGGTCCATCAACGCCCTCCCTCGACTTCGATAGCGTAGCGACCGGTGATCATCGACCGCAGATTGTTCCAGACACCCGAGATCAGCACCAGGACCACGTGCACGATGATAAACAGCACGATCAGATTGGCGGCGATGAAGTGGATCGTCCGCGCCGACTGGCGCCCACCGAACACATCGATCAGCCAGGGCGCGGCGGCGTTGAAGCCTGGCGACATCGACAGACCCGTCGCCACCATCGCCGGCAGCAGCACCAGGATCACCGCCAGATAGGTGAACTTCTGAATGACGTTGTAGGCCCGCGCCTCATCGCCCTTGGGGAACTTCAGCTGCGCATGAGTGATGATCTCATGCAGGATGTGGCGGGGCTTGAGCTGCGCGCCGGTGGGCAGCAGATCGCGCCGCAGATGGCCGCCGATCAAGCCCCAGGCCAGATAGACAAAGCCATTTATCACGAACAGCCAGGCAAAGAAGAAGTGCCAGTGGCGACCATCGGTCAGCGAGCGATAGCTGGGGATGGTGGCCCAGGACGGAAAGCCGCGCGTCTCCTGCATGCCCGGCTCGCCTGACAGGCCCAGGACGCCCGTGGTGTCGAACTTGAGGTCGCCGACCTTGGTGACGCCCCGTGGCTCACCGGCCACGTCCTGCCGGGTCATCGAGACCCAGGGATCGGCAAAGGTCGACTTTGCGCCCCAGTAGAGCGCGGGGTGGGCGTTGAAGATCTGCAACCCGCTCATCAGCAGCAGGCTGATCGCCAGCACGTTCAGCCAATGGGTGATCCGCGTCACCACCGTATGTCGTCGGATCATCACCCGCTTGGGGCGTTCGGCTTCAGCCATTCGTCGTTCTCCCGATCCGATCAGTCTGGCACAGGCGGACTACGGCGACGAGAGGCGTGTGGATGCGAAAATTGCATCGCTGGCGATCTGCTTCGGCTCCGCCTAGGCTCTCTGCCGACTACAACAGGGGGCGATGTTGGCGGAGATCGAGGTTTGGCGAGGCGGCGTCGCCACCTGGGAGTGCGACGCCATGGGGCATCTCAACGTCGCGTTCTATGTGGCCAAGTCCATGGAGGGCCTGGCCAGCCTGGCCACCGAGTTGGGCATGGCGGGCGCGTTCGGGCCGACCGCCCCTTCGACGCTGATTGTCCGCGAACAGCACATCCGCTTCCTGCGTGAAGCCAGGCCCAATGCGCCGCTGTCGATGACGGGGGGCGTGATCTCGCTCGGCGAGAGCGATGCCCGGATCCTGCTCTTGATGCGCCACGCCACCGGCGAGCTGGCGGCGAGCTTCAACACGGTCGTGACGCATGCGACCTCGGATGAGGTGCGCGCCTTTCCCTGGTCCGCACGGTTCCGCGAGCGGGCCAGGGCGCTGATGGTCGATATTCCGGCCGAGGCGGCGGCCCGCTCGATCAGCCTGGAGCCGGTCGAGACCCAAGCTACCCTGGAGCGCGCCATCGCGCTCGGAATGCCCCGCACCGGCCTTCGGGTGCTCGGCGTCAGCGACTGTGACGCTTTTGGCCGGATGCGCCCGGAAATCATGATGCACCGCCTCTCAGATGGCGTGCCGCATGTCTTCGCCGGGCTGCGGCAAGCCCCAGCCCCAGGCGCCGCGCGGATCGGAGGCGCCGTCCTGGAGTACCGACTGATCCACCACGCCTGGCCGCAGGCGGGAGACCGCATGGAACTTCGTTCAGGTGTCGCCGGCGGCGACCGGCGCATCCGGCGCCTGATCCACTGGCTGCTCGACCCTGACAGCGGCCGCCCCTGGGGCAGCGCCGAGGCCATCGCCATCTCGCTCGACCTGGAGGCCCGCAAGATTATCTCGCTCAGCGACGAGGATGTGGCGCGCACCAACGCCGTTGCGATCCCTGGATTGGGACTCTAGTTGGCCGACGCCGCGTCAGGCGCAGATGATCGCGATGAACGATTTGGAGAACCCGATGGACGCCCCGACCCTGATCGACGCCACGACCACCGACTGGACCTGTTTCTCGGTCACCCTGGCCGATCAGGTGGCCCATGTTCAACTGAACCGGCCAGACAGTCTCAACACCATGATCCCCGCGTTTTGGAACGAACTTCCCGCGATCATCCGGGACCTGAGTGACAACGCCCGCGCGCGCTGCATCGTGATCTCATCGAGCGGCAAGCACTTCTGCGCCGGCATGGACCTGGCGGTGTTCGGCGGCGGCGCGGGTGTTGCGCGCGAGCGCAACATCCTGGCCGAAGAGGGCTGGCGGCACGTCAAGCGGCTGCAGGACTGTTTCGCCTGCCTGGACGAGGCGCGCGCCCCCGTGATCGCGGCAATCCAGGGCGGCTGTGTCGGCGGCGGCGTCGATCTGACCAGCGCCTGCGATATCCGCTATTGTACGGCTGACGCCTTTTTCGTGATCCAGGAGATCAATATCGCGATCACCGCCGACGTGGGCACCTTCCCGCGCCTGTGCAAACTGATCCCCGAAGGCTGGGTGCGTGAACTGGCTTATACGGGTCGCCGACTGCCGGCCGACAAGGCGCGGGAGATCGGCCTGGTGAATGCAGTTTTCGATACGCACGAGGAGGTCGTCGCCCACGCGCTCTCGGTGGCGCGGGAGATCGCCTCAAAGTCGCCGCTGGCGGTGGCAGTTTCCAAGGTGATGATCAACTACGCCCGCGACCACACCCTGAAAGACGGGCTGGACTATATCGCGCTCTGGCAGGCGGGACTCGGCGGCGGACCGCAGATGGGCGAGGCTTTCAAGGCCAAGGCCGAGAAGCGGGCGGCGAACTTCCCCGACCTAGCGCCGCTGCGCCAGGGCATGTGAGGGCGCGGGTCAGCGGCTGAACTCGGCGCCGGCTAGGTCACAGCCTTCCAGCAACGCGCCATCAAGCTGCGCACCCAGGAAGCGCGCCCGGGGCGCATGGGCGCCGCGTAGGTCAGCGCCTCGCAAGGTGGCGCCGCTGAAGTCGGTCTGCACGAACCGCGTCTCGCTGATCGACAGGATGCTCAGCCGCGCCCCGCGCAGGTCGACGCGCGACATCAGCGCCATTGAGAATCGCGCCCCTCGCAGGTCAGCGTCGCGTAACACTGCGCCGCGGAAATCGCTACCGGACAGGTCCGCACCCTGGAACTGGCCGCCCTCAAGACTCATGCCGAAAAATACTGACCGCGGCGCGATCAACCCGGGCAGTCGCCGACGGTCGAGGTTGCGCAGAGATCGAAAATCTGTGCCGCCGAGCCGCGTCACCCGCCCGCGCGCTCCGCCGGTGTCGCAATAGGTTTCGTGCTCGGCGAGAACCACATCCAGGGGTCGGTCGTCGACGAAGACCGCCGCCGGCGGGGCGCGCAGCACGCCGGTCAGATCCGCATCATCGAGGCGCGCCTGGCGCAGGTTGACCCCGGTCAGGACGGCGCGCCGCATGGACGCCCCCGAAAGGTCCGCACCGCCGAGATCGGCGCCTGAAAGATCTGCGCCATCCAGTACCGCGCCCTTCAGTTTCGCGCCGGCCAGCATGGCGGCTGTCAGGTTGGCGTCTGTGAAATCGCTGGCCAGAGCCTGAGCGCCGCCCATCTGGGCGCCCGCAAGGTTCGCCCCCGCCAGCATTGCCTCACTGAGTTCACCCGCCCGGTGTTCGTGGCGCAGGATGTGGAAGCCATCCAATTTGTCCTGCAGGGCGATGCGCCCCTCACGCAGGTCGCAGCCCGCCATCTCTGCGCTGGAAAGGTTGGCCCCCCGAAGCCTGGCGCCCCGAAGGTCCGCTCGCTTCAGGTTGGCGCGCCGCAGATCGGCGTTGCTGAGGTCCGCCCCAAACAGCACGGACCGGGCCAGATTGACGCCCGCTAAATTCGCCCCCGCCAAGCGCGCGCCTGTGAGGTCTGCATCGCGAAGATCGAGGCCCGCCAGTGTGCTGTGAGCGAGGTCAGCATAAGGAAAGGCCATCCGCCGCCCGCCGGATCGTCCCGCCAGATAGCGCCGATGCGCCTCCAGCGCCTCACGCAACGCGCGTGGATCAACCTTTAGGTGGTGTTGTTCGGGTTGGGAGGACATGGCGGGTGCGCCAAAACCCTGGCGGTGCGATCTTAAGGAACGGTTCTGTGACAGCCTTAAGGCGAGCTACAACCAGCCCCTTCGCTTGAACCAGAGCACCGGCAGGATCGCTGCGGCGACCATCAGAACCAGGGCGAGAGGATAGCCCATCCGCCAGTGAAGTTCGGGGATCAGGTCAAAATTCATGCCGTAGATGGAAGCGATCAGGGTCGGTGGCATGAACACCACAGCCACCACCGAGAAGAACTTGATGATGCCGTTCTGTTCGATGTTGATCAGGCCAAGGGCGGCGTCGAGCAGGAACGACAACTGGCTGGAGAGATAGCCAGAAAGTTCGGTGAGGGACTGCACGTCCTGTTGAATGGACGCCAGATGCGCACGCCGTTCCGGTCCGGCCGAAATGTCTGCCGCGAGCACGGCGAAACTTACCAATCGTGCCAGGCTGACCAGACTATTGCGAACGAGCGAGGCGCGGGCTTGCACCTGCGCCAGCTCGCTCAGAAGTGTGCGGTAGTCCTTGACGGCCGGCTGCATGAAGACGGTGGCCGAGGCCGCCGATGTCCGGTGGCCCAGGCCGTCCAGACCTTGCGCCAGACGCTCAACTACGGCGTCCAATAGCCCGAGCAACGCCTCCGCGCCGGTCGCCGCTTCGCGCGCGCGATCCGAATAGATTTTGAAAACGCCGAGGTCTGCGTAGCGCAGGGTGATCAGAAGCCCTTTGGCGAGCACAAACGTTACGGGCGTCGCGATCGGCATCATCTCGTCGCTGCGTGACAGCAAGGTCGCCGTCATGAAGGTCGCCCCGTCCTCCTGGTAGAGCCGGCTGGAGGGCTCGAGCGCCTCCATTTCCGCAACTGTCGGCAATTGCAGGCCGAGCGCGGTCTCGACCGCCAGCTCTTCCTCGCGGGTGGGATCCAGCAGATCGATCCAGATGGCGTCGGCGGCGGGACGCCACACCGCCACGCGATCTGGGAACTCGAACGCGCCGCCGCCTCGGCGAAAGACACTCAACATGAAGGTTACCTCGCCTGCGCCATGGGGCGATGACGCGGTGCGCCCGTCAAGCCTGGCGCCTATTTGTCAGACGGGGTGTCCGAGCGCGTTGCCGCCGCTATCAAGGCGGCGATCCGATCGGTTGAGTCGGCGGCCTGAGACAATAGGCTCATCGGCCCAGAGCCTGGTCGGACGGCGCTGGCCATCTGGGTGGCGGCCGACTGGGCCAACGAAATGGCGCCATTCTGCAGCTTGGTCAGACCGCTGGACGCCATGACCCGCGCGGTCGCGTCCGGATAGATGAAGCCGTGGGTTGCGTAGGTCGAACCGCCGAGGTCGCGGTTAGGGTCGTACCAGACCTTGACCTGGCTCCAGTCACCGCCCGCCGAGACGTCAATGACCGTGACATCCTGCTCGACCTTGCCGCGCGATCCCTCGATCGGCGACCAGTTGGCGTGGGTGATCTGCACGATGCGGTCAGTCAGCACCTGGCTGACCACGGCCACATGACCCAGGCGCATCCTTGCCGTGGGTTTGAAACAGAGTACGGCGCCAGCCCGCGGGCTGAAACCGGTCTCGTAGCGCCCCGAGGCCTGCTGCCACCAAGTCCAGGCGTCGCCGAAAATCTGCACGCCAGAAATCAGGCGCGCGAAGGGCACGCATTGCCAATAGGTATCTGCCGACGCCCCAGCGGGCGCGAACGCGACGAAAGCCGCAGCGGCGAGGGAACCCAGAAGGGCTCGCGTCCGTTTAGGCATATCCCGGTGACTCCCGCACACCCCAGGCCAAGGGGTAGCTCTATCTCGCTTGAGTGAAAAGAGGGTTTACGCAGCCGACCCGGATCGGCCGACTTGGCTTATCCACAGGTCGCATGGACCTGAACCCCCAAGTTTTGCCCACATCCCGCGACAAAATTCAGCATTCAACGACATATTTACTTGAATGATATCCGTGATCTTCGAAATTATCCAAAATCTGTCGCTGATTCTCTGTCAATCATTGCGAGAACTCTCGACGAATATGGATACTTATCTCATAAGCAGGCCGCATCACGCGTCTGAAATAACGCGAAACAAGTGATCGCGGTGACCGCGCATGTGTTCGTTGAAATTCGCCTGTGGAGAGAATGGCCCGATCACATCCTCGCGAGCGGACCGTCCGAGCGAGAATTTTTCAACGCCCCGCGCGCCAGCGGCCAAACTTGCGCCGATTTTGCGACGCTTGCCCTATCGAAGCGCATTTGGCGCACTAGATAGGTCTCCAAGAGTCGGGGGTGAGAATGGCAATTGCTGAGTTGGTGACCGATCCGGCCGCCTGGATCGCGCTGGTCACCCTGGTGGTGATGGAGGTCGTCCTCGGGATCGACAATCTGGTCTTCATCTCGATTCTGTCCAACAAGCTGCCCGAGCTTCAACGGGTTCGCGCGCGGCGGATCGGCATCTCGCTGGCGCTGATCATGCGCCTGGCCTTACTGTCGACGCTATCGTTCATTGTCAGCCTGACAAGTCCGGTCTTCGAGCTGCCTTGGCAAGGTCCGCCCGGCGCGCATGGCGCGCCGATGTTCGACTTGGCGTTCTCATGGCGCGACCTGATTCTGATCGCCGGCGGCCTATTCCTGGTCTGGAAAGCGACCTCCGAGATTCACGAAAAGGTCGACCCCGTCGAGACCGAGGGCGTCATGGACACCAAGACCAAGGTCGCCGGCAATCTAAGTGCAGCGATCATTCAGATCCTGCTGCTGGACTTGGTGTTTTCCATCGACTCCATCCTCACTGCGGTCGGCATGACTGAACATTTGCCGATCATGGTGACAGCCGTCGTGATCGCGGTGGCTCTGATGATGGTCGCGGCGAATCCTCTGGCCAATTTCATCGCCAAGAATCCGACGGTGGTGATGCTGGCTTTGGGCTTCCTGCTGATGATCGGCACGGTCCTGATCGCGGACGGCTTCGGCGTGCATGTTCCCAAGGGCTATATCTATGCGGCGATGGCGTTCTCAGGCTTGGTCGAAGGATTGAACATGGTGGCCCGCCGTCGGGCGCCGCCGGATCCCACGTCAACGCTGCACTGACGCCGATCCCCTACAGAAAGCTGTAGGGATCGATGTCGATGGTAAGCCGGATGGCCCCGCGCGGTCTGACCCGGGCGCGCCAAGCGGCCATGTATCCGGAAAGGTCCACGCTGCGGTCCGCGCGCACCAGGAAGCGCTTGCGCCGCCGACCTCGCACCAGGCCCTGCGGCGCGTCGGCCGGCCCATAGACCTCCACGCCCGGTGTGTTGGGCGCGGCCTCGGCCATTTCGCGGGCAAAGGCGTCTAACTTAACGGGGTCCGGACCTGAAAGGATCACCGCCGCTAGGCGTCCGAACGGCGGCAGGCCGGCTGCCTCCCGCTCGGCCATCTCGGCGGCGACGAAGGCGTCGCGATCCTGGGCCTGCAAGGCCTGCAAGACCGGGTGCTCCGGCGCATAGGTCTGCAGCAACGCTCGTCCAGGTCGCTCACGTCGCCCGGCCCGTCCGGTCGCCTGGGCCAGCAACTGATAGGTCCGCTCGGCGGCGCGGAGGTCTCCACCCCGCAGACTGAGATCGGCGTCGACGACCCCGACCAGGGTCAGCTTGGGAAAGTTGTGACCTTTGGCGGCGGCCTGGGTGGCGACCAGGATGTCGATTTCGCCGTCGGTCATGGCCTGAATCAGCCGCCGCGCCTCTTGGGCGCTGAACACGGTGTCTGACGAGAAGACCGCGATCCGCGCCCCGGGGAACAGCCCGCGCGCCTCCTCTTCCACACGCTCCACGCCAGGACCGATCGAAGTCAGGCTGTCTTTGGCGCCGCAGTGCGGACAGGCGGCCGGCTTGGGCATCGAAAAGCCGGTCAGGTGGCAGACCAGCCGGCCCGAATAGCGGTGCTCAACCAGCCAGGACTCGGTGTCCGGCGCACACAGCTTCTCCCCGCAGGCCCGGCAGAGGACCAGAGGTGCATAGCCTCTGCGATTGAGGAACAGCAACGTCTGCTCGCCGCGCGCCCAGGTCTCGCCCATGGCGGTCACCAGCGGCGGTGACAGCCATCGACCGGGCTCAGGTGGCGTCTGACGCATGTCGATGAGCGCAATATCCGGCATCTGCGCGGCGCCGTGCCGCGCGGCCAGCCGCAGCCAATGGAAGCGGCCGGTCTCGGCGTTGCGCAGGGTTTCGAGCGAAGGCGTCGCCGAAGCCAGCACCACGACCGCCGTCTCGATCTTGGCGCGCGCCACCGCCAGATCGCGGGCGTGATAGATAAACCCCTCCTCCTGCTTAAAAGCGCTGTCGTGCTCCTCGTCGACAACGATCAGGCGCAGCCTTCGAAATGGCAGAAATAACGCCGAACGCGCGCCCACGACGATGCGGCATTCGCCGCAAGCCACCGCGTCCCAGAGCCGCCGCCGCGCCGGCGGGGCGACATCAGAATGCCATTCGCCCGGCGCGGCGCCAAAGCGGGCCGCGACGCGGGCGATAACCGCCTGGGTCAGCGCGATCTCGGGCAGCAGGATGAGCACCTGAGCCTCGGGATCCTTCGCCAAGGCTGCGGCGCAGGCCTCCAGATAGACCTCGGTCTTGCCCGCGCCGGTGACGCCGTCGAGCAGCGCGACATCGAAATCTCCCGCCTCGACCAGCTTGATCAGCACCTCCGCCGCCGCCGTCTGGCTGGGATTCAGGGTTGGGATGGCGGCGCTGGGGTCTGGCGGCGTGAACAGCGGGTCGGGCGCCACCAGACTGAGGGTCAGCACGCCCTCATCCACCAGCCCCTTGACCACGCCCGCGGAAACACCGGCCGCGCGCGCCAAGTCCGCTGGCGTTTGGGAGCCAGCCTCAGCGGCCGCCATCACCCGTGTCCGCGCCGGAGTCAGTCGGTTCGGGGGTTGGCCGCTGGCCAAAAGCATACGAAGCAGCCGCGCCTTGGGCGCCCGCGCGCCTCGCAAGGCGATCGCCAGCGGCGCGCCCGGCGTGTCGACCGAATACCGGGCGGCCCACTGCACAAATTCCAACGTGCCCGGTGGCAGTCGGGGTTCGTCGAGGCGCTCGGTCACGTACTTCAGCGGCCGGTTACCGCCGACCCCATCGCGGACCGCCAGGACCGCGCCGCGCACGTGCAGGGTTCCCAAAGGTACGGTGACCTGATCGCCGGGGGCAAGGTCCATGCCCTCCGGTTCGGCGTAGTCGAACGCCTCCGGCAGCGGCATGGGGATCAGGACGGCGGCGATACGGTTCATGTCTGGTGCTGGCGGTTTGCGCCCCAGCCCTTCGCAGCTACAAGCAGGCCGAACAAGCCCGAGGTCACCATTCCGCCATGCAGCTCTTCCTCGACACCGCCGACACCGCTGTCCTCAAGGACCTTGCCGCCACCGGGCTGGTGGACGGCGTCACCACCAATCCGACCCTGATCGCCAAGTCCGGTCGCAACATGCTGGATGTGATCGTCGAGATCTGTGGCCTGATCGACGGGCCGGTCAGCGCCGAGGTGGCGGCGATGGACGCGGCGGGTATGCTGGCCGAGGGCCGCAAACTGGCCGGATTGGCGACCAATGTGGTGGTCAAGGTCCCACTGACCTGGGATGGCCTGATCGCCACGCGCGAATTCGCCGCCGAAGGCATCCAGACCAATGTGACGCTGTGCTTCTCGGCCGCCCAGGCGCTGCTCGCGGCCAAGGCTGGGGCCAGCTACATCAGCCCGTTCATCGGCCGGCTGGACGACCATGGCGCGGCCGGCATGGACCTGATCACCGAGATCCGCGCGATCTACGACAACTATGGTTTTGACACCGAAATCCTCGCCGCCTCGATCCGAACGCCGGCCCATGTGACCGAAGCGGCGATGTCCGGCGCCGATTGTGCGACCATTCCGCCGGAGGTCTTCCTGGCGCTCTTCAAGCACCCGTTAACCGAACGGGGGCTTCAACAGTTCATGGCTGACTGGGCTCAGACCGGGCAGACGATTTTATAGGGGATACCGACGGATGGACGGATCGCAGGGCGAGGTCGCCGCAGCTGCCCTTTCATCCGCCGAGGTCCGCCGGTTTCTGGCGGACAATCCCGAGTTTCTGCGCGGCGACGATGGCTTGTTGGCCGAGCTCGGTCTGAAAGTGGCCGCCGGCAATGTCGTTGAGTTTGCGCCTGCCGCCTTAGCGCGCGTCCATGCCGCCCATCAACGCGAAGCCGAGCAACGCCAGCAGCTGGAAGCAACTGCGCGCGCCAACTTTTCCGCCCAAGCGCAGACCCACGGCGCGGTGGTCGACCTGCTGGATGCGCGCAACCAGACCGACCTGGCGCGGCGGGTCGACGAACTGGCCCGCACGCGTTTCGGCCTCAGCGCCGGGGTGATCGCGCTCGAGACCGACGCGCTGGCTCCTGCCGGATGGCGCTCGCTTGTCGAGGGTCAGGTCGATCTGATTCTCGGCGGCGCCCACCGCCAGGCGCGCATGGGCTTTTCACCCACAGCACTGGGCTTGTTCGGAACGGGCGCGGCGGGCGTCCGTTCTATGGCGATGGTCCGGATGGCGATCTGGGAGCCGTCCCGGCAGGGCTTGCTGGCGTTCGGGTCCAACGACCCCGACGGTTTCACGGAGGATATGGGCACGGAACTGGTGGCCTTCCTGGCCCGGGTAGTGGAACGCACGGCGGAGCGATGGCCGCTGCTGTAACCGCCGGCGCGGCCCGCGCCGCCTGGCTGGAGCATCTGGCCCAGGAGCGCCGCGCCTCGCCCCGGACGCTGGAGGCCTACGGGTTCGCGGCCCAGCGTTACATCACCTTTCTGGAACAGCATCGCGGCGAAGCGCTGAACATCGCCGGCCTGACCACCGTCAGTGCGGGCGAGCTGCGGGCCTGGCTGGCCCATCTTCGCGGTGGCGAGCGACCCCTCTCGCCCCGATCCTTGAGCCAGGCGCTTTCGGCGGTGCGGACCTTTCACCGCTTCCTGGACCATCGGCTGGACGCGCCCAACCCGGCCATCGCCCTGGTGCGCGGCCCGAGGATCAAGCCCGGCGCGCCACGACCGGTCACCGAGGATCAGGCGATGGGTCTGATCGCCGAGCCGGCGCTGGACCCGGACCGCGAGGACTGGGAGATCGCCCGCGATCAGGCCGTGCTGACCCTGCTCTATGGGTGCGGCTTGCGGATTTCCGAGGCGCTGTCGGTGAAACGGTCCGACGCACCGCTGGGCGACACCCTGCGGATCGTCGGCAAGGGTTCCAAGACGCGCATCGCGCCGGTCCTGGCCGCTGTGCGTCAGGCGATCGACGGCTATCTCGCCGTGCTGCCGTTTCAGCTCGAGCCGGACGCGCCGCTGTTCCGCGCCAAGCGGGGTGGGCCTCTAAGTCCACGCCACGTCCAGGCGACCGTCCAGGGTCTGCGCGGACGACTGGGACTACCAGCCAGCGCCACGCCCCACGCGCTCAGGCACTCGTTCGCCACGCACCTGCTAGGCGCCGGCGCCGATCTTCGGTCGATCCAAGAACTGCTGGGCCATGCCTCGCTGTCGACGACACAGCGCTACACCGAGGTCAACGCCGCCGCGCTGCTCAGCGCCTATGCGAGCGCCCATCCGCACGCTTGACCGGCAGTTCGTTCAGCGCCCGACGCGGTATCCGACATAGAGCGGCGCGGCGCAGCCATTGACCGTCCGCATCACGGCCTTCTCATGGTTCGCCTTGGGAAGGTCGCCGAGGCGCGCGGGTCGGACCCGGCCGTCGTTGCGATATAGCAGGGCCGGATCTGCTGGTTGCGAGGTCTGGAGCGCGCCCTGCGACGAGCAGGCGCTTGTGGCGAGGAGCGTCGGTGTACCGGCGCCAAGGGTAACAGCGGCGAGCAACGCGATCATGGCGACCTCTTATGGTGTGGTCGGAACGATGGCGCCGCCCCGCGGTGAGGCCAAGTTAACTCTCAGCCACGCAAGAACCGCCGCCAGGCGGTGCCATCGTCCTGCCCTGCCTCGACCTGGCGAAACCCTTCGCGGCGGTAGAAAGCCTGGGCCCGGACATTGGCGGTCTGGCACTTGAGCTGCAGGACACCGCCCATCTCAGCGATCACGTGCTCCAGCAGGGCCTTGCCGATCCCCTGGCCACGCTCCGTCACGTAGAGGGAATGGAGGAAGGTTTGCGGCGCATAGACGCTGGCCAGCCCGACGATCCGGCCGGCGTTGACCGCGACATAGACGGTCTCCTCGCGGGCCGCAGCAAGGAAGTCCGCCTCGCTGTGCCGTTCCGGCGGCAGCCAGCTGAAGGTGTCCGTCAGCACGCGCACATAGAGCGCGGCGCAGGCCGGCAGGTCGCTTGGTTCCGCGCAGCGGATCTCCAGGCCGGGCGTCAGGCCTGCATGGTCCACCCTTCAACTCCCATGGCGGCCTGCCGCCCCGCCTCGGACCGGGTCGGGTGGGGGTGGCAGGTGCGGGCGATGTCTTCGGACGCGGCGCGGAACGCCATGGCGACACAATATTCGCCGATCGTCTCGGAGACCTGGGGGCCGATCAGATGGACGCCCAGAACCTCGTCCGTTGTTGCATCTGCCAGGATCTTCGCAAAGCCCTCGGTCTCGTGATTGATTTTGGCGCGGCTATTGGCGCTGAAGGGGAATTTTCCGACCTTGTAGGCCCGGCCCTCGGTCTTGAGGTCCTCCTCGGACTTTCCGACCCAGGCCACCTCTGGTGAGGTGTAGATCACGCCGGGAATGGTGCCATAACTCACATGTCCCGCCTTGCCGGCGATGGTCTCGATGCACGCCACCGCCTCTTCCTCGGCCTTGTGCGCCAGCATCGGTCCGAGAGTCACATCGCCAATCGCCCAGACCCCCGGCGCTGAGGTTTTCCAATGGTCGGTCTCGATGAAGCCGCGCGCGTTGGGCGTGATGCCGACACTGTCCAGACCGAGATCGTCCGTGAACGGTCGCCGGCCGATGGCCAGCAACACGTAGTCGGCTTCTAGAGTCTCTGAAGCGCCGCCGGCCACCGGCTCATAGCTCAGGGAGACGCCGGTTTTCGTGGCCTTGGCGCCGGTGACCTTGGCGCCCAGCTTGAACTTGAACCCCTGTTTGGTGAGGGCCCGCTGGAAGGTCTTGGCCAGTTCGGCGTCCACACCCGGCGTGATCCGATCCAGGTACTCCAGCACAGTGACTTGGGCGCCAAGACGTCGCCAGACGGACCCAAGTTCCAGCCCGATGATCCCGGCGCCGATGATCGCCAGGTGGCCGGGAACCTCAGGGAGGGTCAGCGCTCCGGTGGAATCGACGATCCGCTGCTGGTCCACGGTGACGCCCGGCAGGCCCGAGGGCTCCGACCCGGTTGCGATGACGATGTTCTTGGAGGCCAGTTCCGTGACCACGCCATCTTCGGCAGTGACGGCGACCTTGCCAAGACCTGCCAGCCGACCCGCGCCCTTGATCCAGTCGACGTTGTTCTTCTTGAACAGAAACTCGATGCCCTTGGTCAGCGCCGTGACGGACTCATCCTTCTGTTTCATCATCTGCGGCAGGTTGAGTTTGGGCGAAACGTCGATACCGAGCGCCGCGAACTCGCTTCCCGCCGCAGCGGCGTACAGTTCGGAGGCGTGCAGCAGCGCCTTCGAAGGCATGCAGCCGACATTGAGGCAGGTTCCGCCCAGAGTCGTCCGCTTCTCGATCACAGCGGCTTTCAGACCCAACTGGCCCGCGCGGATCGCCGCGTTGTAGCCCCCCGGACCGCCGCCGATGATGATGACGTCGTAGGTCTCAGCCATGGGTGGGCTCGCTCTTCATGTTGCCGCCTCCGTCCAGTCGTGGACGTCCAGTGTGTCAACGCGGAGGAAGTGCCGGAGGTTGGCGCTGACGACCGACCAACCTCGATTGAATGCCTGACCGGCGATCAACAGATCATGCTCGCCGATCGAAAGATCGCGTCGGCGGAGTCCCGCCTTGATCTGCGCGGCGGAGATTCCGTCGGCGTGATTGAAATCCGCGATTTCAAGTTGACCCAAGAGCGCCTCAACCGACGCCCGCTGGACTTCAGGGCGGCGACTGATGAGCGCCCCGTAAATCAGTTCGTGCGCGGCGACCGCGCAAGTCACCAGCCGCGCGCCGCTGTCCACCGCCGCGTCGTATCGCGCGCGGACTCCCGGTTTCAGGCCGTTCACCAGATCGACCATTACATTGGTGTCGAGACTGAAGATCAATCGAAACTCGGGACGTGTTCGATCATCGACTGGGTCGAATAGGCGAGGCGCTCATCCGCCCGCAGGCCGTCAATCACCGCCCACAACTCATCGCCACGCACGGCGGATGGCGCGCGCAGAAGCACGCCCTCGTCGGTGCGCTCAACCGTCACTTCGCTGCCATCGAATCGAAACGCCTTCGGAAGCCGGACGGCCTGACTGCCGCCGTGGGTAAACAGCTTCGCCTTTTGATGCGCGCCCATGGATTTCTCCGTATCTACTAACTGTAGATATATTCTGCTCGCGACCAGATGCAAGCGCCTACACGTCCAGCAGCAGCCGCTGCGGATCCTCGATGGCTTCCTTCACGTGCACCAGGAAGGTCACCGCGCCCTTGCCGTCGACGATGCGGTGGTCGTAGCTCAGCGCCAGGTACATCATCGGCCGGATCACCACCTGGCCATTCAGAGCCACCGGCCGATCCTGGATCTTGTGCATGCCCAGAACGCCAGACTGCGGCGCGTTGAGGATCGGCGTCGACATCAGCGAGCCATAGACGCCGCCGTTGGAGATGGTGAAGGTCCCACCCTGCAGGTCTTCCAGCGCCAGCTTGCCGTCGCGGGCCCTCTTGCCCAGCTCGCCGATGGCCTTCTCGATACCGGCCAGGCTGAGGGCGTCGGCGTCGCGGACCACGGGGACCACCAGGCCGCGGTCCGTGCCGACCGCCACGCCGATGTCGTAGTGGTTCTTGTAGATGATGTCCTGGCCGTCGATCTCGGCGTTGACGTCGGGCACCTGCTGCAAGGCGTGGAGACAGGCGCGCACGAAAAAGCCCATGAAGCCAAGCTTCACGCCGTGGCGTTTTTCGAACACGTCCTTGTACTGATTGCGCAGAGCCATGACCGCGCTCATGTCCACCTCGTTGAAGGTGGTCAGCATGGCGGCGGCGTTCTGGGCCTCCTTCAGCCGACGCGCGATGGTCTGGCGCAGGCGGGTCATCCGGACCCGTTCCTCACGCTCGTGTATCTCGCGTGGCGCGGCGGGCTCTGGAACGCTGGCCGGCGCCTTGGCGCGAGCCTCGAGCGCAGCCAAAGCGTCGCCCTTGGTTACGCGACCGTCCTTGCCGGTGCCCGCGATGGCGGCGGGGTCGAGGTTGTTCTCCGTGGCGACGCGCTGAGCTGATGGGGCCAGCACGGGCGGGGCCGCAGCCTTTGGCGGCGCGGGGGCAGCAGCCTTGGGTTCCGGTTTCGCTTCGGTCTTGGCCTCGGCCTTTGGCGCCGGTGCGGCGGCTGCAGCGCCGTCACTGATCTTGCCCAGCAGCGCCCCGGGCTCGACCGTCGCGCCCTCCTCAGCGGCGATCTCGGACAGCACGCCGTCCGACGGCGATGCGACCTCCAGGCTGACCTTGTCGGTCTCCAGCTCCACCAGGATCTCGTCCTTGCGCACCGCATCGCCGGCCTTCTTGGTCCAGCGGGCGACGGTCGCTTCGGTGACGGATTCGCCCAGCGCCGGGGTCATGATGTCGGCCATCGGGGGGTCTGGCTCCTAGGGATGTAGATGCGACCGCGTTTAGGCGAACGCCTCGGTCAGGAAGGTCTCAAGTTCTTTCAGATGGCGGCTCATCTGGCCGGCGGCCGTCGACGCCGAGGCAGGACGGCCGACATAGCGGGCGCGCTTGGCGGCGATCTTCATCCGCTCCAGCGTCAGCTCCAGCCACGGATCGACAAACTGCCAGCCGCCCATGTTCTTGGGCTCCTCCTGGCACCAGACCAGCTCGGCGTTCTTGAAGCGCTTCAGCTCATTGGTCAGCGACTTGAGCGGCCAGGGATAGAACTGTTCCAGGCGCAGGATGTAGACATCGTCGCGGTCCGACTTGGCGCGCTGTTCCACGAGATCGAAATAGACCTTTCCGGAACAGACGATGACCCGCTTGATCTCGGCGTCGGAGGTCAGACGGACGCCGCCGACCTCGCATTCCGCTTCGGCGCCGTCGATCATCACGCGATGAAAGCCCGTGCCACTGGCCATATCGGCCAAGGTCGAGACCGCGCGCTTGTGGCGCAACAGCGACTTGGGCGTCATGACGATCAGCGGCTTGCGGAACTCACGCAGCAACTGACGTCGCAGGGCATGGAAGTAGTTGGCCGGGGTGGTCGGGTTGATGACCTGCAGGTTGTCCTCGGCGCAGAGCTGCAGGAACCGCTCCAGACGCGCTGAAGAGTGCTCCGGTCCTTGGCCCTCGTAGCCATGCGGCAACAGCAGGACCAGACCGCTCATCCGCAGCCACTTGCGCTCGCCCGATGAAATGAACTGGTCGATCACCACCTGGGCGCCATTCACGAAGTCACCGAACTGGCCCTCCCAAAGGGTCAGGGTGTCGGGGTCGGTCAGCGAGAAGCCGTACTCGAAACCCAGCACCGCCTCTTCGGATAGCGCCGAATCCAGCACCTCGAAGTGGGCCTGCCCAGGTCCCAGGTTGCGAAGCGGCAGGTAGACTTCCTCAGTCTGCTGGTCGACGAGGCCGGAGTGGCGCTGGCTGAAGGTGCCGCGCACGCTGTCCTGGCCGCTGAGGCGCACGGGGAAACCCTGGTCCAGCAGGCTGGCGAACGCCAATTGCTCGCCCGTCGCCCAGTCGATGCCCTCGCCCTTTTCGATGGCCTCACGCCGGCCGGCGATCACCCGCTCGACGGTCTTGTGAGGCGCGACGCGGTCGGGAATCGTGGTGATCTTGCGACCAAGATCCAGCAGCTTCTGCTTGGCGACGCCGGTGGCGAACCGCTCATCGCCAGTTGGCAGTTTCAGCCCTGACCACTTGCCGTCCAGCCAGTCGGCCTTGTCGGCCTTGTAGACCTTGCCGCCATCGAACTCGGCGTCGAGAAAGGCGTCAAATTCGGCGATCCAGCCGTCGACATCCGATTGGCTGGCGACGCTCTCGCCGATCAGGCGCTGGGCGTAGAGGTCGCGGACGCTCGGGTGACCTTTGATCTTCGCGTACATCAACGGCTGGGTCATCGTCGGGTCGTCACCCTCGTTGTGACCGAACCGGCGATAGCAGAACATGTCGATGACCACGTCCTTGCCGAACATCTGGCGGTACTCAGTGCCGACGCGGGCGGCGAAGGTCACGGCCTCCGGGTCATCGCCGTTGACGTGGAAGATCGGCGCCTCGACCATCAGGGCGACGTCGGACGGGTAGGGCGAAGAGCGGGAGTTCCTCGGGCTGGTGGTGAAGCCGATCTGGTTGTTGACCACGAAATGCATGGTCCCGCCGACGCCATAGCCGCGCAGGCCCGACAGGGCGAAACACTCGGCCACCACGCCCTGACCGGCAAAGGCCGCGTCGCCATGCATGAGCAGGGGCAGGACATGGCCCCGGCCGGCGTCGGGCTGTTCGCGCAGTTTGAACGCCTGCTTGGCCCGCACCTTGCCGATCACCACCGGATTGACGATCTCCAGGTGGCTGGGGTTGGCGGTCAGCGACAAGTGGACGTTGTTGCCGTCGAACGCACGGTCCGAGGAGGCGCCCAGGTGATATTTCACATCGCCCGAACCCTGCACGTCTGAGGGCAACGATGTGCCGCCCTGGAACTCGTGGAAGATCACCTGGTAGGGCTTGCCCATCACGGCGGCGAGGACATTGAGGCGTCCCCGATGCGGCATGCCGATGACGATGTCCTCCACACCCAGGGCGCCGCCGCGCTTGATGATCTGCTCCAGCGCCGGGACCATGGCCTCCGCCCCATCCAGGCCAAAGCGCTTGGTGCCGGGGAAGCGGCGATGCAGGAAACCTTCGAAGCCCTGAGCTTCAATCAGCTTCTTCAGGATCGCAATCTTACCCTCGCGGGTGAAGACGATCTCCTTGTCACGCCCCTCGATGCGCTCCTGCAACCAGGCCTTCTCCTTGGGATCGGAGATGTGCATGTACTGGATGCCGACATTGCCACAGTAGGTGCGTCGCACGATCGCCAGGATTTCGCGCAGGCTGGCGGTTTCCAGGCCGAGAACGAAATCCAGGAAGATCGGTCGATCCAGGTCAGGGTCGGCGAACCCATAGGTCGCGGGATCCAACTCCGTGGCGTCGCCAGGTGTCGTGGCCAAGCCCAAGGGGTCGAGGTTGGCCTTCAAGTGGCCGCGCATCCGGAATGCCCGGATCATCATGATGGCGCGCAGGGAATCCAGCGTCGCCGCGCGCACCTGATCGGTCGAGGCGGCCGGCGTGCGATCCTGGATCGCCTTGCCGACCTTGGCTTCGACGGCGGGCCAGAGGCCATCAATCGCCGACAGCCAATCGGGACGCGTCGCGGGCGAAGCGGGTCGGATCCAGGAAGGTTGGCGCACGGCGCCGCCAGCGTCCGGCGCACCATCTAGCAGCGACGCGAAAAACGCCCGCCACGAGGGGTCCACGGCGTTGGGATCAACCGTCCAGCGCGCGTAAAGATCCTCCACGAATGCGGCGTTGCCGCCGTAGAGGAATGAAGTTTCGGCCAGAACCGCGTTGATCAGCCCTGAGTCGTCCGCCATGTCTCTCGCCTTCCGTGACGGGCCACGGACTTCGAAAGAAGGAGCCGAGCGCGGTCCGCCCTTACGTCGCTTCGCCTAAACTCAGGCGCCCCTAAGCACCTCGACCAGGGTGGTCCCGAGCGCCGCCGGAGACGGAGAGACGCGGATGCCCGCGGCCTCCATGGCGGCGATCTTGTCCTCGGCCCCGCCCTTGCCGCCAGAGATGATCGCACCCGCGTGACCCATGCGCCGCCCAGGCGGCGCGGTGCGTCCTGCGATGAACCCGACCATTGGCTTCTTGTTTGGTGAATTCTTGATGAATTCCGCCGCGTCTTCTTCGGCCGAGCCGCCGATCTCGCCGATCATGATGATCGACTCGGTCTCCGGGTCCTTCAGGAACATGTCGAGCATGTCGATGAACTCGGTGCCTTTCACCGGATCGCCGCCGATGCCCACGGCCGTCGTCTGGCCGAGGCCCACCTGTGTGGTCTGAAACACGGCTTCGTAGGTAAGGGTTCCGGAGCGCGAGACAACGCCCACCGAGCCCTTCTTGAAGATATTGCCCGGCATGATGCCGATCTTGCATTCGTTGGGGGTCAGAACGCCGGGGCAGTTGGGCCCGATCAGCCGCGACTTCGAGCCGGAGAGCGCACGCTTGACCTTGACCATATCCGCCACTGGAATGCCTTCGGTGATGCAGATGATCAGCGGGACCTCAGCGTCGATGGCTTCGAGGATCGAGTCGGCGGCGAAGGCCGGCGGCACATAGATCACGCTGGCGTCAGCGCCAGCCTGTCGCATGGCCTCGCCGACGGTGTCGAACACCGGCAGGCCGATGTGGGTGGTTCCGCCTTTGCCCGGGGTGACGCCGCCGACCATCTTGGTGCCATAGGCGATGGCCTGCTCGGAGTGGAACGTGCCCTGCGCGCCGGTGATGCCCTGGCAGATAACGCGGGTGGATTTGTTGATCAGGATCGACATGTCTTACTGAGCGCCCCGCACGGCCTTGACGATTTTCTCGGCGCCGTCCGAGAGGTCGTTGGCGGCGATGACGTTCAGGCCGCTCTCGTTGATGATCTTCTTGCCAAGCTCGGCGTTGGTGCCTTCCAGGCGCACCACCAGCGGCACCGTCAGGCCCACTTGCTTGACCGCCGCGACGACGCCGTTGGCCAGGGTGTCACATCTGGCGATGCCGCCGAAGATGTTGACCAGGATGCCCTTCACATTGGGGTCGGCCATGATGATCTTGAACGCCGCCGTCACCTTGGCTTCGTCGGCGCCGCCGCCGACATCCAGGAAGTTGGCCGGCTCGGCGCCATAGAGCTTGATGATGTCCATGGTCGCCATGGCCAGGCCGGCGCCATTGACCATGCAGCCGATCTCACCATCGAGAGCGATATACGACAGGTCGAACTTGGACGCCTCGATCTCTTTGGGGTCCTCCTCGCTCTCATCGCGGAGGGCGACAACGTCGGGGTGGCGGAACAGGGCGTTGGAATCGAAGCTGATCTTGGCATCCAGCACCCGCAGGTGATCATCGCCGGTCACGATCAACGGGTTGATCTCCAGCATGCTCATGTCCTTGGCCAGGAACGCGGCATAGAGCTGGCCCAGCAGGGTGGCCGCTTCCTTGGCGAGACCGCCGCTCAGGCCCAGCGACTTGGCCAGCGCCCGTCCGTGGTGCGGAAAGACGCCCGTCGCCGGATCGATGGAAAAGGTGGCGATCTTTTCCGGCGTCTCGTGGGCGACATCCTCGATGTTCATCCCGCCTTCGGTGGAGGCGACGACCGAGACGCGGCTGGTCTCGCGGTCTACGAGCAGGGAGAGATAGAACTCCTTTGCGATGGCGGCGCCTTCTTCGATGTAGAGGCGGTTCACCTGCTTGCCCTTGGACCCGGTCTGATGGGTCACCAGCACCCGGCCCAGCATCTCGGCGGCGTTGGTCTTGACCTCATCGGCCGACTTGACCACTCGAACGCCGCCCTTGGCCTCGGGGCCGAGGCCCTCAAAGCGCCCCTTGCCGCGTCCGCCGGCGTGGATCTGGGACTTTACCACGAAGACCGGTCCGCCCAGTTTCGCTGCGGCCTCTACCGCCTCCTGCACTGTGAACGCGGGATACCCGCGTGGGACTGGGACGCCGAACTCCGCGAGGACGGCCTTGGCTTGGTGTTCGTGGATGTTCATGGGCTCTGGGGCGATCGCCGAAACCTCGCCCCTGCGGCGAGTGAGGCGGCTTATAGGGCGCCGCGTCCCGCCCTGACAACCGCGCGAGGCTCCGAAACAGGCGCCAATGCACAGGCGCCTGACCTGATGTCAGGCGCCGCTTTTTTAGGTCAGCCGAAGAACATCACCCATAGAGTCCGACCTGGGATAAAGGCGAACGCCAGATTGATGGCGAAGGCGCCGTAGAACAGGCCCATCATCCGCGCCCGGTGCTTGGCCACGGTGTGGCGCTTGGCGGCCATCACGCCCAGTGGCAGGATGAGCAGAACCCAGGCTGTAAACAGGTGCAGGAATGACCAGCTCCCATTGTTGAGGACGCGGATGAACAAGGTCGCACCGGCCGTCACCGAGACCAACGAAACCCAGGCCCAACCGGCGACGCGATGGAAGGTGCGGCCTTTGCGGACGGCCATCAGGACCGCACCCAGCCCCAAGGCGGCCAGCGCGGTGGCCAGGTGAATCTTGATTGGCAGTGACAGGGCCGCCAAAATCGCAAGGTTCGGCGCATGCAGATGGCCTTGGCGCGCCACCCTGGCGATGCCGTCGCCGGTCGGGCCCAGGGCCACGGCGAGGATTGCGGCGACCACGAACATGCTGAGCGCGAAACGTGGCGCGAAGGCGAGGCGATTGGTGCGGGCCGCTTGCGTCTGGACGGACATTCTTTATCTCCGAGGCTGGCGGTCGCCCTGCGGCGCCGCCGGTTCGGGTCGACACATGATGGTGATGGAAATCAGGTGCGAGCGGCGATGCGTCGGCTGACGGCCCTTGTTCGCGAATGGCCGCCCAACGCCGTTGGCGCTTCGCGAGCGACAGCATGATCCGCGAGATGCTCCTGAAAATCGGGCCTTATGACGAGGTCGCGGGCTGGTTCAGAGGGCTCGTTGTTGCGTTCGCCGCCGGCCTCTTCCTGACCTTCGCTGGAGCCTTCGGAACTGGAGATGCCCCGTTCGGCCCGCGCCTTGCCTATTGGATGCTGATGATGTTCGCCGGGTATGTCTGGGGAGCTTTGGTCTCGAGGTTCATCTTCCAGCGCGGACGGCGCGGCTTCGGAAACCTTTGGCTCAACGCCTTGCTGGCCGCGCTGATTATGTCAGCGCCGTTCACCATCGTGGTCACATCGGCGACCGTGGTCCTGTTCAAAGCGAACTTCTCATGGATCGGCCTGCCGGTGATGTTCGCCTCGGTGTTCGCCGTATCGCTGGTGCTAACGATCATCAACATGCTGCTGGAGACCCAGCGCCAGGCCCTGACTCACACGGGCTCCGCGCCGCCGAAATTCCTGGAACGGCTGCCGCTAAAGCTGCGCGGGGCCGAGGTCTGGGCGGTGGAGGCCGAGGATCACTATCTGCGTCTGCACACCTCCAAGGGCCAGGACCTGATCCTGATGCGACTGGCAGACGCGGTGGATGAACTCGACGGGATCGAGGGGGCTCAAGTGCACCGGTCCTGGTGGGTGGCCCGCGATGCGATCACCGACGCCAAACGCGGAGACGGACGCGCGACCCTGACGCTGAAGGACGGTGCGGAGGTTCCGGTCAGCCGCACCTATGCCGGGCTGCTGCGCGAGCGGAGCTGGATCTGAGGCGCGTTACCCGCGCCGCGCCATCCATTGCGCGCGGCTCTGGCCCCAGGCGTCGATGACATCGTTGAAGGGCGGCGGCATCTGGGCTGGCCGCAGGATCGTTGACCCAAGGCGCCTCGCCACGGCCTGGGAGGCGGTGTTGGCCGGCTCGATGGTGTGGATCACCTCGTCCCAGCCCAGGGCGTCAAACGCCCAGTCGATAGCCGCCGTGGCGCCTTCGGTGGCGTAGCCCTTACCCCAGACGTCCCGCGACAGGCCCCATCCAACTTCCGTGCCGGGCCAGCCCTCGGGCTCCCAGGGACCCAGCCGGCCAACCCAACGGCCGGTCGATTTCTCGATCACCGAGAACATCGAATAGCCCCGGATCTCCCAGGCGCCAGTCATGGTGCAGATGCCGCGCCAGCCGATGGCCCGCGGCTGGGCGCCGCCCAGGTGGCGCATCGTCTCTTCGTCGGCCGCAAACGCCGCCCAGGCGTCGAAATCCTCCGCGCGGGGTGCACGGAGGATCAGGCGTTCGGTTTCCAACGTCGGCGGGTTGGCCATCGCTAGGCTTGCGGTTCAGCCTCGGCCGCAGGGGCATCCTCGGCAGTGGCTTCGACAGCGGCGGGTTCTTCGGCCGTCACCGGTTCAGCCGCAGCCTCGACGGGAGCAACCTCCTCGGCCACCGGCGCTTCGGCGGCGACTTCGACTGGCGCGGCTTCCTCAACAGCCGGTTCTTCTGCAACAGCCGCTTCAGCGACGGGCTCTTCGACCGCAACCTCTTCCACCGGCGGGGGCGGCGGATTGGCGGCGGCCTCGGCAGCCGCAGCGGCGCGGTCGGTTTCACGCTGGGCGCGTTCGGCGACACGTTCCGTGGCCTTCGTGCCCGGAACGCCCTTGTTGGGGTTGTTGCTGGCGGTCCATTGGACGACGCCGACCTTGCCCAGTTCGCGCGCGACGCGGTCGGTCGGCTGGGCGCCCTTGCTCATCCACTCCTGGATGCGCTCGACCTTCAGCACCACGCGGTTGGGGTCATCCTTTTTCAGCAGCGGATTATACGAGCCGACCTTTTCGATGAAGCGGCCATCGCGGGGCGAGTGGCTGTCGGCGACGACGATCGAATAGAAGGGGCGCTTCTTGGCGCCGCCACGGGCGAGACGGATTTTCAGCATTGGGTTGGTCCTTGGGGTCTATTTCTTGAAGGGGTTGAAACCGGGCGGCAGGCCACCGCCCAGTCCTGGAAGTTTCGGCATGCCGGGCATGTCCTTGAGCTTGGCGGCCATCTCCTCGAGCTCGGCCGTCGTGGGCTGGCGGCCGCCGCCGGCCATCTGGCCCAGCTTGCCCATGTCCATCCCAGCGCCGCCCAGCATCTTGGCCATCTGGCCAAAGCCCTTGCCGCCATTGCGGCTCAGCGCCTTGAACGCGTCGGCCATCTGGCGGTGCTGTTTCAGGAGGCGGTTGATCTCAGCCACATCGACGCCGGAGCCCTTGGCGATGCGGCGTTTGCGCGAGGCCTGCAGGATGTCGGGCTTCCTGCGCTCGGTCTTGGTCATCGAGCCGATGATCGCCAGCTGACGGTCGAAGGTTTTGTCGGAAAGGCCGGTGTCGGCGATCTGCCGCTTCATCTTCTGCACGCCCGGTAGCATGCCCATCATGCCTTCCATGCCGCCCATGCGCTTCATCTGCAGCAGCTGGTCGGCCATCATCTCCAGATCGAACTGGCCCTTGGCGAGCTTCTTGGCGGTGGCCTCGGCCTTGGCCATGTCGAGATCGGTGGCGGCCTTCTCGACCAGGGCGACGATATCGCCCTGACCCAGGATGCGGCCGGCCACCCGCCGCGCATCGAAAACTTCAAGGCCGTCGATCTTCTCGGAGACGCCCAGGAACTTGATCGGCAGGCCGGTGACCGCGCGCATCGACAGCGCCGCGCCCCCACGCCCGTCGCCGTCCGCCCGCGTCAGGATCAGGCCGGTCAGCGGCAGGCGCTCGTGGAAGGCCTTGGCGGTGCGCACCGCGTCCTGGCCAGTCAGGGCGTCGGCGACCAGCAGGGTCTCGGACGGCGTAGAGATACGAGCGATCTCGGCCGCCTCGCTCATCATCGCCTCGTCCAGGGTCGTGCGCCCGGCGGTGTCGAGGATCAGGACGTCGAACCCCTGAAGGCGGGCCGCCTGCATCGCCCGTCGCGCAATGTCTGGCGCGGCCTGGCCAACGACGATCGGCAACGACTGGGCCTCGGCCTGGGTCGCCAGCATCGCCAGCTGTTCCATGGCGGCCGGTCGTCGGGTGTCGAGCGAGGCCAGCAGCACCTTCTTGCGCTCCCGCACCAGGCGCAGCGCCAGCTTGCCGGCGGTGGTGGTCTTGCCCGAGCCCTGCAGACCGGCCATCAGGATCACGGTCGGGGGGTTCAGCGAGAGGTTGAGGCCCTCCGGCTCGCCCTCTCCGCCCAGCATCTCGACCAGGCCGTCATAGGTGATCTTGACCACTTGATCGGCCGGCCGCACCGAGCGGATCACCGCCTCGCCGGTGGCGGCTTCCGTGGCCTTGGCGATGAAATCCCGCACCACCGGCAGGGCGACGTCAGCCTCCAGCAGGGCGACGCGGATCTCGCGCATCACCTCGGCGACGTCCTTCTCGGACAGCACGCCGCGCCCGGAGAGCCGGTCGAATACCGAGGACAGCCGATCTGTCAGCGCGTCAAACATCTACTCACCGCATAGCGCCAAACGCAGTCAGCCCCCGTGGACGATCACGTCGACGGGGGTCCTCGCCGCCCTCGTCCTGCCGTGCAGGGGTCGTGGCGGTGGAGAGCGCTGACCAAGGTTGGCGCCGGAAGGGGCGGCTTATGCGCCGAGGAGGGGCGTCAGGTCAAGGAAGCGGCGACGCGTTTACCTCCCCCGCGAAGCGGCGGGAGGGCATTCACACATCTTCTTTAGTTGGGCCGATGGCGCAGGACCCCTCTCCCCCGCCGCGCGAAGCGCGACGAGAGGGAGAGGCCGGGAGAGGGCCGACTGGGCGACTCTGGTGGTGGGCGAGGGCCCGCTGCCTCGCGGTCGTAGGGTCCTTGCGGAACCCACGGCGGATCACGTCTGCACGAGTCGGCCCTCTCCCAACCATCTCCCTCTCGCTGCGCGGGGGAGAGGAGATTGGTCACCCGGTGTCGCGGCGCTCGGGTCTGGATTGGGGCTCGAAGGTGTAGGCGCCGGCGTAGCCTTCATCGTCATCGCCCTCTGGGGGCGGGCGCGGCAGGTCGCGGAACGTGCGGCCGAGGGTCTCGGGAAGGTCCAGGGCGCGGCAGAGGCTAATGACGTGGTCGTCCAGGTCCTGGACGCCGAAGTTCTCGTCTTTGTCTTCGACCTCCTGGTCGATCCAGGCGTCGATGCGGTCCAGTTGGTCCAGGCGCTCAGCCCGAGGCATGTCCGGCGAAGCCGCAGCCACGATGCGCGCGCCCGCCTCCTGCAGGTCCCCGATCCGGCCGTCGATACGCAGCTCCACCGGATCGGGCGGATTATCACCCTCGAGGTCGGCGACGGCGCCGCGGTAGGAACTCAAGGGACACGATACCTATCCCCAAGGGATCACGGCCGATGCAATGGGCGCTCTGAGGCCGCACCTGCGGCCAGACTCAGCCATGGATCTCATGGTGCCCAGTTTGCCTGTCGCTCAGGCCCGCATCACCCGTGAGATTTATGGCCGGGAGCGCGCCGGGCGGCGCGGCCTTTTGAGGGGCCTGCAATTTCCAGGCTCGGCGCGCGGTCGCCTGGGTCCCGGTCTTCGCGTTCCGCGAAACCGGGATGACAGTGTTGGGTATTGCCGGGACCGTTGGAATAACTCCGCCATATCGCGCGCGGCCGGGGGCAGGCCACAGGCCTGAGGTGCGAGCGGGTCCAAGGGTGGTGGTATCCGATGTGCCGCGCCGGCCTCTCCCACGGCGCTTTGCGCTTGGGAGAGGGGATTCGCTTGGCCGGTATGGTCCTTTTGTTTGACCAGTTTTATAAAATGACCATAATTCCTCACCCATGGACACCACCTTCACCGTCACCGAGTTCAAGGCCAAGTGCCTGGACATTCTCGACCGGCTGGGGTCGGGCAAGCTGGATCGCGTGGAGGTGACCAAGCGGGGCAAGGTGATGGCGGTGCTGACGCCGCCGGCTGGACCGGGTGACGATCTGTTCGGGTGTCTCAAGGATCAGACGTTCGTCCCCGATGGCTTCGATCTGAGCGCGCCGGTCGTCGAGGACCTTCCCTCGACAGCGGCCGGCGTCCTGCACCGGTGAGCCTGCTGCTGCTCGACACCTGCGCGCTGATCTGGATCGCGCAGGACGCCGCCCTAGAGGCGTCAGCGAAATTGGCCATCCGTGAGGCGGCGGTGGGCGGCGACCTCTTCGTGTCGCCAGCGTCGGCCTGGGAAATTGGCCTGTTCGCCCGGCCAAGGACTGGCGGCGCGGCAGGTCCACAGTTCCTGCCCGATGCGCAGAGCTGGTTCGCCGCCTTCATGGCGCGGCCGGGCGTCCGGCTTGCGGCCCTGACGCCGGAGATCGCCATCGATGTCTACCAGCTGCCGGGCGACTTCCACAGCGACCCGGCTGACCGCATGATCGTCGCCACCGCAAGGCGGATGGGCGCGAGCGTCGTCACGCGCGACGGCAAGATCCTGAGCTATGCGCAGGCCGGACATGTCGCCGCATTGGCCTGCTGAGGCCGCCGCATCCATGTCCGAAAGCCGCGAGCGCTTCGGCGGCATCCGCGCTAACTTGCCGCCCATGACGCACTACGCCCTCATCGAGACCGCCATCGGCGTCGCCGGGATCGCCTGGGGCGAGGCCGGGTTGGTCGCCTGCCATCTGCCGGAGCCGGGCGCGGAGGGGGCGCGCCGCAGTTTCCTGCGGCGTTTCCCGGACGCCGTGGAGGCTCCGGTTCCCGAGGCGCTGGAAACAACCGTCGCTGGCATCCAGGCGCTGTTGCGCGGCGAGAAGGCTGACCTCACCGCAGCACCGCTCGACCTTGCCCGCACGCCGGCGTTCCACGCCCGGGTCTATGAGATCGCCCGCGCTATTCCGCCCGGCGAGACCCTGACCTATGGCGAGATCGCCGTGCAGCTGGGGGACAAGCTGATGGCCCGCGACGTCGGTCAGGCGCTGGGCAAGAACCCCTGGCCGATCATCGTGCCCTGCCATCGGGTGACGGCGGCCGGCGGCAAGCCGGGCGGGTTTTCAGCGCGCGGCGGGGTCAACACCAAGCTGAAACTGTTGGCCATTGAGGGGGCCAAGGCCGCCGCCCAGGCCGACCTGTTCGCTTGAAGACTTAGGCGGCGGTCGATCCGACTGGCCCACGCTGCGGGTCCAGCGAAACCGGCAAGCGGGGATCTGCCGGGTCGATCAACTCCAGATCCGTGCCCGTCCCGCGTTCACGCGGCAGGCCCAGCATGTTGATCGACACATAGCTGCGCCCGAACACGTTCTCCGTGACGCCGTTGAAGTTCCCCGGCCCCGCCAGCGGCGGCGTATGCCAGTAGAGCCGATAGTCCAGCGCATGGATGAGATCGATCAGTTGGCGCTGATGCGGCGGGCGATCATTCTCGATATAGAGCGTCGGTCGGCAGCGACGGATCGTCGCCTGGGCGCCTGTCACGACCTGAACCTCGAAGCCCTCGACATCGACCTTCAGCAGCCCCAGCGTCGGCAAGTCCAGGTCGTCGAGCCGGATGATCCGCACCTTCTGGCCCGGCGCCTGGGTGGACTGCAGCGAGACACCGCCGAAGTTGCCGTCGGCTGAATAGTCGAGCGGCGGAATGGACGCTGTGCCCGGCTCGGCGCCCACAGCGTCAGGCGAGGCGATCACATTGGTCACGCCGTTCAGCGCGAGATTGGCGCAGAGGATTTGAAACACCCGTTGCTGCGGCTCGAACGCATAGAGCGCGCCGGGCGCGCAGGCCCTGGCCATGGGCACCGTGTGCGCGCCGATGTTCGACCCGACCTCGACCACCGCCATGACGGGCTTGATGATCTGCGCCAGCAGCGCCCATTCCCCCGGGCTGAACTCGCCGTAGATCTCAAGGCAGCGCGTGATGAACTGGTCCTGCGGCAAGGCCAGCATGGGACCGTGGCGGGTGGCGAGCGTCTTCAGGTCGCGGTGGACATCGCCGCCGATACCGACCGAAATAGCAAGGCCGCGCAAGCGACTATGCGACAGACCGATCCCCGGCTAACACCGCGCCATGGCCATAGGCGTGTTCGATTCCGGGGTTGGCGGCCTGACCGTGCACCATCGGCTGGTGGAGCGGTTCCCGACCGCCGACTTCATCTACCTCGCCGATCAGGCCAATGCCCCCTACGGCGAGCGATCTGGCGAGGAGATCGTCGATCTGACGCGGGCAGGCTGCATCCGGCTGATCGAGGCGGGCTGCGATGTGGTGGTGCTGGCCTGCAATACGGCCGCCAGCGTCGCCCTGCGCCGGCTGCAACAGACCTGGCTGCCGGGTTATCGGCGCGAGATCGGCCGAACGGTGAACATCCTGGGCATCGTGGTGCCGACCATTGAGGCGGCGACGGGCCTGCCCTGGGAGCATGAGGCGGAGCGCCGCGGCGACAAGGTCGAGAAGCTGGATGTCCTGGGCGTCTTCTCCACGCCGGCCACGGCTCGCAGCCGGGTTTATGAGATCGAGATCGACAAGCGACGCCAGGATGTGGCGGTGTTCTCCGAGCCCTGCCCGGACCTGGCGCGGATGATCGAGGACGGCGCGGCGCGTGAGGCGTTGGCCGAGGTGATCACCGGCCACGTCAAGGCGCTCAGCCTGCGGATTGGCCGCGCGCCGGACCGGGCGATCCTCGGCTGCACGCACTACGAGATCACCGCCGACCTGTTCCAGGCCGCCCTCCCGCCCGGCACGCCGCTGATCCGCCAGCCGGCGGCGACGGCCGACGCACTGGAACGCTACTTCGCGCGTCACCCCGAGTTCGATCCCGGCCACGGCGCTGTTCGTCGCTTTCTGACCACCGGGCGTCCCGGCGCCCAGCACAGTTTGGTAGAGACCTTTTGGGGCGGCCCGCTAAGCTTTGAACCAGCCTGAGTAGGAACGGAACATGAGAGCCGTCGCATTCACATTGGCCGCCGTTCTGGCGGCTGGCGGGGTCGCGCGCGCCGAGGTGGTTGAGAGCGGAACGCAAGGTTTTCGCTTGAAGACCGTCCAGCAGGTCGCTGCCTCGCCAGCCAAGGTGTACGCGGCGCTGGGTGAAATCGGCCACTGGTGGAACGACACCCACACCTATTCCGGCAAGGCCGCGAACTTGAGCGCGCCCTTGCAGGCCGGCGCCTGCTTCTGTGAGGCCCTGGCCAATGGCGGCGGCGTGCGGCACGGCGTCGTCGAGGCGGTGATCCCGGGACGAATGGTGCGGTTCGATGCTGCGCTGGGGCCCCTGCAGGACGAAGGGGTGTCGACGGCGCTGACGTTCATCCTGAAACCGACGCCCGCCGGGACCGAACTCACAGTTACTTACAACGTCGGCGGCGCGGGTCCGGGAGCCCTCGCCCTGACCAAGGCGGTCGATGGCGTCATTGTCGAACAGGCCACGAGGCTCAAGCGCTATGCGGAGACGGGTCGGCCGGACTAACATTTGATCAATTGATTGTGGGAATTTCATCGGAATTGTCTATGATTGAGCGATGCTCCCGACCATTCGACAACTCCAGTATCTGAAGCTGCTGGCCGAGCACCGGGGCTTCGGCAAGGCGGCGGAGGCAGCGCACGTCACCCAGCCGACGCTCTCGGCCGGGATCCAGGAACTGGAACGCACCCTTGGCGCACCGGTCGTTGATCGGGCCCGGTCCGGGGTGATCCTGACGCCTGTTGGCGAGGAAGCGCTGCGGCGCGCCACCGTCATCCTCAATGAGGCAGAAGAACTGGTCGAGGCGGCCAAGAACGCCGGCCAGCCGCTGGTCGGTCGGTTCCGCCTGGGTGTCATTCCGACCATCGCCCCATTCCTGTTGCCGGCCGCCCTGCCGCTGCTGAGCGCGCGATTTCCGAAGCTCCGGCTGTTCTTACGAGAGGACCAGACCCAGCGGCTCATCAACGAGCTGAAGGCGGGGCGTCTCGACGCCGCACTCATCGCGCTGCCCTTTGACATGACCGGCCTGCAGTGGGCGCATGTCGCCGATGACGAATTGCTGGCCGCCCTGCCGCCAGATCACCCCCTCGCCCGCCTCGCCAGCACGACCCCTGAGGCGCTCGAGGGCGCTAATCTGATCTTGCTGGAGGATGGCCACTGCCTGCGCGAGCACGCCCTCTCAGCCTGCCGACTGAATCCACCCCGAACTGTGACAGGTGAGGAGCCATTCGCCGCCACTTCGTTGCCTACTCTCGTGCAGATGGTCGGTTCGGGTCTGGGTGTTACGCTGCTGCCGCGCATGGCGATTGCCGCAGGTCTGGCCGACGCCGCGCGGCTCGCCGTACGCCCGATCGAGGCCGAAAACCCGGCGCGGGAGATCGTCATCGCCTGGCGCGCGGGCTCCAACCGCGCCGCCGAAGGCCGCCTGCTGGCCGACGCGTTCAAGGCCGCCTGATGGACGCGGCAGGCGGCCTGTACGGACTTTAATTCGACTGTATCGAAAAATCGTTTGCACGGAGATACGATTTAGATGTATCTAATTTTTAGACATATCTAAATATGTCTAATCGAGGCCAAATTGATATGTCTGAACAACCCCCACTCTCGAGTTAGGACCACTACAAATGCATAGATTTTTCTCAGAACGCCATTCGCGCGGACGCCATGGATGGGGCGGCCGCATGGGCTGCGGCGCGGACCACGACACCGATCATCACGCCCATCGGCGCGGTCGCTTCGGCCGTTTCTTCGAGCACGGCGACCTGCGTTACGTGTTGCTGACGCTGCTGGAGGAGCAGCCTCGACATGGCTACGAGCTTATCAAGGAACTTGAGGAGCGCACGGGCGGCGCCTATCGGCCCTCGCCGGGGGTGGTCTATCCGACATTGGCTCTGCTTGAAGACGAAGGCCTGATTCGGCCGTCGGCCGGTGAAACCGGGCGCAAGCTTTTTGAGATCACGGACGACGGTCGCGCCGAGCTTGAGCGGAACCGTCCAGGTGTCCAGGCCGTGTTCGCGCGCATGGCTGAGGCGTCCAAGACCGCAGGCCCCGGTCGTCCCCGGATCGGGCGGGCGATGATGAACCTCGGCATGGCCATCAAGAACCGCATGTCGCGACCCGTCACGCCCGACGATATCGACCGCATCGTCGCTATGATCGACGACACCGCCTCGGCCATCGACCGAAACTGACGGTTCCGCGCCAACCTACAGGCTGCGCTTGACCTCTTCGAGCGTGAAGCACTCGATGACGTCGCCAGCCTTGATGTCCTGGAAGCCCTGGAAGGCCATACCGCACTCTTGCCCGGACGGGACCTCGTTGACCTCGTCCTTAAAGCGCTTGAGCGTCTGCAGGACGCCCAGTTCCAGCACCACCACATCCTGGCGGATGATCCGAACGCGGGCGCCCTTGCGGACCGTGCCCTCGGTGACGCGGCAACCTGCGACCCGGCCGATCTTGGTGATATCGAACGCCTGAAGCACCTCGGCGTTGCCCAGGAAGGTTTCGCGCTGGATCGGCGAAAGCATGCCCGAAAGCACGCCTTTGATGTCGTCAAGCAGGTCGTAGATGATCGCGTAATAGCGAATCTCGACGCCTTCGCGCTCGGCCAGGGCCTGGGCCTGCTTCGAGGCGCGAACGTTGAAGCCGAGGATCGGCGAGCCGGACCCCTTGGCCAGCATCACGTCGCTCTCGCTGATTGCGCCGGCCCCGGAGAGGATGATCCGCGCGCGGACCTCCTCGTGAGCCAGTTTGTCCAGCGAACTGACGATTGCCTCGGCCGAACCCTGCACGTCGGCCTTGATGACCAGCGGCAGTTCCGAGACCTTCTTGTCGGCAAGGCGCGCCATCATGTCGGCGAGGCTGGCGCCCTGGACCGGCGAGCCGGCCTTTTCGCGCTTCAGACGGACGCGATAGGCAGTGAGTTCGCGCGCGCGCGCCTCGTTCTCGACCACCGCAAACGGCTCACCCGGATCGGGCGTGCCGTCTAGGCCGAGGATTTCCACCGGCACGGAGGGCCCCGCCTCAGCGAGTTGTTCGCCGCGTTCGTTCAGCAGCGCCCGAACCCGGCCAAAGTTGGCGCCGGCCACCACGATGTCGCCGCGCTTCAGGGTGCCGCGCTTGACCAGCACGGTGGAGACCGCGCCACGGCCGCGATCCAGCTTGGCCTCGATGACCATGCCGTCAGCGGTACGCTCAGGGTTGGCCTTGAGGTCCAGGACCTCGGCCTGCAACAGGATCGCCTCGATCAGGTCGTCCAGGCCCATTTTCTGGGTCGCAGAAACTTCGACCACCTGAGTGTCGCCACCCAGGCTTTCGACCACGATCTCGTGCTGCAGCAGTTCGTTGATCACCCGGGTGGGATCAGCGCCCGGCTTGTCGATCTTGTTGATCGCCACGATGATCGGCGCGCCGGCCGCCTTGGCGTGATTGATCGCCTCAATGGTCTGCGGCATCACGCCGTCGTCGGCGGCCACCACCAGAACCACGATGTCGGTCACATTGGCGCCGCGCATCCGCATCGCAGAGAACGCCGCGTGGCCGGGGGTGTCGAGGAAGGTGACCGCCTGGCCGCTTTCCAGTCGCACCTGATAGGCGCCGATGTGCTGGGTGATGCCGCCGTGCTCGCCCGACACCACATCGGTCGAGCGCAGGGCGTCGAGCAGCGAGGTCTTGCCGTGGTCGACGTGGCCCATGATGGTCACCACCGGTGGACGGGCGATCAGATGATCGTCCACATCCTCGGCGCCGATGAAGCCTTCTTCGACGTCAGCCTCCGACACCCGGCGCACGGTATGACCAAATTCGGTGGCGACCAGCTCGGCGGTGTCATTGTCGATGACGTCGTTGACCTTGAGCATCACGCCCTGACGCATCAGAAACTTGATGATCTCCACGCCTCGGGTGGCCATCCGGTTGCCCAGTTCGCCGACCGTGATCACGTCGGGGATGACGACCTCGCGGGCCGCGCGGACCTGCTCCTGCGAGCCGCCCTTGCGCTTTTCACGCTCCCGCTCACGGGCTCTGCGCACCGAGGCGAGCGAGCGCATCCGTTCGGCGCCCTCGGCGTCTCCAGCCACGGTCTGGATGGTCAGACGGCCTTCGCGGCGCATCGGCGCACCCTTGGCTCGGCTGATCGCCTTACCCGGGCCAGCATCGCGGCGGCGATCATCGTCATCGGGGCGGCGATCCATGACCGCGCCGCCCGGACGCGGCGCCTGGCGGGTGGCGCGCTGGATCTCCGGCGTGGCGGGCGGAGCGGCGGGCCCCGTACGGGGGGCGCCGCGCGGACCGCCGGGACCACGGGCGCCGGCCGGCGCCGCAGGACGCGGGGTGTTTGCGGAATACCGGACAGTGCCGCCCTCAGGCCGCGCCGGAGCGCCTTGCGGACGATCATCGCGGCGCGGCGGCGGGGCGCGATCATCGCGCGGCGGCCGCGGACCGCGATCATCGACGCGCGGCGCGCGCTGGTTGAAGGTCGCGCTCTCAAAGCGCGGCGCGGCGCGTTCCGGGCGGAAAGTGGTGGTCGAGGCCCGGTCGTCGCGCCGATCCGGCGAAGGTTGATAGGTGCGGGTCTGGCTGGATTGAAGGGACCGCGCCGGATCGGATGACGGGGGCCGGGGGGCCGGCGCGGCGGCCTGAGCTGGCCGCGGCGCAGGCGGCGCGGCGGCGACAGGCGTGGGAACCGAGGCGACCGGAACGGGGGCGACAGCAACGGGGGCGACTGCAGCTGGAACAACGCTCGGCGGCGGCACATCCAGCGTTGCGACTGCCGGCGTGCTTGTGGGCGCCACGACAACCGGCGGGGCGGCGGCAGGCTGGGCGACGGCGGGCTGGGCGACGGCGGGCTGGGCTGGCACGGCTGCGGCCGGGGTGGCGCGTGCTACCGCCTCAGCCTCGCCGCGGGCGTGCTCTTCACGCGCCCGGCGGTCGGCTTCCTGTTGCGCTTGCTGAGCACGGGCCGTCTCGATCACCCGTTGGCGCGCGGCGCGCTCTTCGGGAGAAAGACCGTCTCCGGGCGTCGCAGGGCGGGAGGGCTGGGACGCGGCAGGACGCGGCGCATCGAACACACGACGCTGCTCGGCGGCCGACGGGCCGCCCAGGTTGCTGGCCGGCGCCGAATGCGCGCGCGCGCGTTTGGTCTCGACGACCACCGTCTTGGTCCGGCCGTGGCTGAAGCTCTGCTTCACCGTGCCCGAACTGACCGAGCCGCCGACGCGCGGCTTCAAGGTGAGGGGCTGGCGTCCGCCGGGGGCGGCATTGCGGCCGTTGTCGTTCTCGTCGCTCATGCGCTCGCTTTACATACCGGCCGGTCGGCCCGGCCCAATTCCTCAACGCGAGACGGGCGGAAACCTTTAAGGTTCCCGCTTCGCCTCGATAGGCTCCTCGCGCCAATCCTCAGGAAGGAGCGGACTGAACCCCGACAAGCGCTGGACATCTTCGGCCCAACGCTCGACGGCTCGCCCCGCAAGGAAGGCGGTGTGTATCACATTCTCGCGCCCCAAGGCCAAACCCAATTCCGCCGCCGTGTAGAGACCCAACAGACCGAGGTTTCCAGGCTGTCTGCGGGCCAGCGCCAGGATCTTGCGGCGGCCGTCCGTCGCCCCGTCCCGGGCCTCCACCAGCCAGGCCGCCTTGCCCGACGCGATGGCCGCCGCGACCTTTTCGAACCCGCTGACCAACTGGCCGGCGCGGCGCGCCATGCCTAGGCCGGCCAGCACCCGCCGCAGCAGCAAAAGCTCGACCTGAACGGCCAGATTCTGCGGCGCCCGCAGCTGGGCCTTGGCGGCGCGGGCGAACAGGCCTTTTTTCACAGCCGTCTCCACCGCACCTCGGTTGGCCGCCACCCACAGCCCGCGACCCGGCAGCTTGCGCGCCAGATCGGGCGCCACGCCGCCGTCCGGTCCGGCCACGAACCGGATGAGCCGCGCTTCAGCCATCACCTCGCCCGAGACGATATCCCGCCGCTCACGCGAGGCGGCGGCAAGGGTGGCGTAGGCTGGCGCGGTGAGCGGCTCCGGGCCGCCGGGATCAGGCGTCTTCTGCCTCACCCGACACCTCAGCCTCTGCCGGCTCGCTCGCAGCCGGAGCCTGGCCGAAGACCTGATCGATGAGGCTCTCCTCAGGGAGTTCCTCGGGCTCCGGCGCCTCAATCCAACCCATCACGACGCGGGCGCGCATGATCAGCAGTTCGGCGTCCTGCGGCTCGAGGGCGAAAGACTCCAGAATGCCGGTCTCGCGCACCCGCTCGCCGTTCTTGGTCTCAAACCAGCCGCGCAAGTCATCCGGCACCAGACCGGCCAGATCCTCGACCGTCTTGACGTCACCCTGGCCCAGGGCGACAGCCATCGGCAGGGTGACGCCCTCGACCTCCAGGACGCCGTCCTCGACTCCCAGTTCGCGGCGCTTGGCGTCGAACTCGGCGGCCTCCTTGTCCAGGAAGTCGCGGGCGCGGGCCTGGATTTCCTCGGCGGTGTCTTCGTCAAAGCCCTCGATGGCGGCGACTTCAGCGTTCTCCACAAAGGCCACATCCTCGACGGTGGCGAAGCCTTCGGTGACCAGCAACTGGGCGATGACCTCGTCGACGTCCAGGGCCTCCTGGAATAGGGCCGTGCGCTCGGCAAACTCACGCTGGCGGCGCTCGCTCTCCTGGCTCTCGGTCATGATGTCGATCTGCCAGCCGGTCAGCTGGCTGGCCAGGCGCACGTTCTGACCGCGTCGGCCGATAGCCAGCGACAGCTGCTCGTCCGGCACCACCACCTCGACCCGCTCGTCTTCCTCATCCATCACCACCTTGGAGACCTCGGCCGGGGCCAGGGCGTTGACGATGAAAGTGGCCTCGTCCTGGCTCCACTGGATGATGTCGATCTTCTCGCCCTGCAACTCGGCGACCACCGCCTGGACCCGGCTGCCGCGCATGCCAACGCAGGCGCCGACGGGGTCGATGGAGCTATCATTGGAGATCACCGCCATCTTGGCGCGGCTGCCCGGATCGCGGGCCACGGCCCTGATCTCGATGACCGAGTCATAGACTTCCGGCACTTCCTGGGCGAATAGCCGAGCCATGAACCCGCCGTGCGCACGGCTCAGCAGAATCTGCGGGCCTTTGGTCTCGCGCCGGACGTCATAGATGTAGCAGCGGATCCGATCGCCGAGGTTGAAGTTCTCGCGCGGGATCGACTGGTCGCGGCGCATGATGCCTTCGCCGCGGCCCAGATCGACAACGACGTTGCCGTACTCGACCCGCTTGACCGTGCCGTTGACGATCTCGCCGACCCGATCCTTGAATTCCTCGTACTGGCGCTCGCGCTCCGCGTCGCGGACTTTGCCCATCACCACCTGGCGGGCCATCTGGGTCTGGACGCGGCCGAACTCGAACGGCGGCAGCAGCTCCTCATAGGTCGTGCCGATCTCGGCGGTCTTGTCGCTGCGCTTGGCGTCGGCCAGCCGCAGGATGCCCGCCGGCTCCTCGAACGGCAGCTCGTTGCCCTCTTCATCGACGCCGCCGCCGAACACCGCGTCGTCCGCGACGACGGTCACCACCCGCTTGATGGTGGTCTCGCCAGTCTTCAGATCGATGGAGACCCGGATGTCGTGCTCGGCGCCATAGCGTGAGCGGGCGCCCTTCTGGATCGCCTCCTCGATCGCCTCGATGACGATTTCCTTGTCGATCGACTTCTCGCGGGCCACGGCCTCGGCGATCTGCAGCAGTTCAAGCCGGTTGGCGGAGATACCGGTCAGGCTCATGGGAGGGGTTCCTCTTACTCGGTCGTCAGTTGTTGTTCGGAGGCGATGCGGGCCGCTCGGACCTCGGCGCCCCGCTTCATCAATTGGTCGGTCAGCACCAGCTTGGCTTCGAGGATCCAGGCGAAGGGGACCATCGCGGTCGCCTCCTCGCCCTCCAGGTCGATACCGACCTGATCACCCTCGACGCCGGCCAGTTGGCCACGGAACCGCTTACGGCCCTCGGCCAGACGGTCGAGCTCCAGCTTGACCTCATAGCCTTCATAGGTCTCGAAGTCCGCCAGTCGCGTCAGCGGCCGGTCGACGCCCGGCGACGACACTTCCAGCGTATATTCGCCGCTGATCGGGTCGGCCGGATCCAGCACCGCCGAGAGCGCCCGCGACAGCCGCGCGCAGTCCTCGACATTCATGTCGCCGTCCGAAGGCCGCTCGGCCATGATCTGCAGCCGCCGGGTCTCCGATCCGCCCATCAGTCGCAGGCGCACCACCGCATAGCCCGCCGCCTCAGCGACTGGGTCGATCAGCTCCAACAGCTTCAGGTCCTCGGCGGTCTTCCCGCGCATGATCCTGGCCTGGCCTCCGGCAAAGAAAAAAGCGGCCGGGCCGGAGCCCGCCGCTCGTAGGCGTCATGACAACGCTAACGGACGATGTTGCGGGGTTTATAGCGGGGGGAATGGGCGTTGTCAGCCCTTGATGTGCTTCGGGCGCTATCGGTCAGGCGACTCGGCGGGCAGCAGGTCCTGGTCCCGCAGGAACGCCAGCAAGTCCCCGCCGTCGAACAACACCCCGCGCACGCCCGCCCGCAGCGCCGCTTCCAGGTCCGAGGGCTTGTCGCCGACCAGCAGCGAGGCGTCGCGATCGATAGGCCACTCGGCGAGGGCTTTCAGGATCATGCCGGGGTTAGGCTTGCGGTCCGGCGGGTCCGGGTGGCGATAGGCGTCGAGTGTCGCCTCGGGGTGCTGCGGCGCGTGGTAGATGGCGTCGAGGTGACCCCCGACCTCAGCCAGGTCAGCCTGCATCCGGGCGTGCAGGTCGTGCATCTCGGCCTCGGTGTAGAAGCCCCGTCCCACGCCCGACTGATTGGTCACCACGATCACCAGCCAGCCGGCGCGGTTGAACGCCGCCACTGTCTCGCGAGCGCCCGCCAGCCAGCGGAAATCCGCCCATCGGCAAACATAGCCGTGGTCCTCATTGAGCACGCCGTCACGGTCGAGAAACAGGGCAGGTCGGAGCAAAGGGGTCACAATGCCAACTATAGCCCTTCACGTGGCCGGCTGTCGCTCTAAGGTCTGCGCGACCGGTTCGCGAGGTTCGCTTGGCTGACGTCCTGACGCTGAACGACCTGGCGGTCGACTTTACGACCCATGACGGCGAGGTGCGCGCGGTGCGGGGCGTGTCGCTCGCCATCGGGCGCGGCGAGACGCTTGGCGTGGTCGGCGAGAGCGGCTCGGGCAAGAGCCAGACCTTCATGGCGGTCATGGGCCTGTTGGCCGCCAACGGCCGCGCCAGCGGCTCGGTGCAGTTCCAGGGGCAGGACCTACTGGGGCTGAAGCCGGCCGAGCTTAATCGGATCCGCGGCTCGAAGATGACCATGATCTTTCAGGATCCGCTGACCGCCCTGACCCCGCACGTGCGCATCGGCGAGCAGATCGCCGAGCCGCTGCGTCTGCACCTGGGCCTCAGCGCCGAGAATGCCGAGCGGCGATCGCGCGAGTGGCTGGACCGCGTGCGCATCCCCGAGGCCGTCCGCCGGATGCGGCAGTATCCGCATGAGCTGTCCGGCGGCATGCGCCAGCGGGTGATGATCGCCGCCGCCATGGCCCCCGGCCCCGAACTGCTGATCGCCGACGAGCCGACCACCGCGCTGGACGTCACCGTTCAGGCCGAGATTCTCGACCTGATGGCGGAACTTCAAAAGGAAACCGGAACCGCCCTGGCGCTGATCACCCACGACATGGGCGTGATCGCCCGGCTGGCCGACCGGGTCTGCGTGATGCGCAACGGCGCCTATGTCGAGGAAGGCCCGGTCGCGGACATCTTCCACGCCCCCACGAGCGCCTACACCCAGGCCCTGCTGGCGGCCATTCCGCGCCTGGACCGTGCGGATCGCGGCGGCCGGCCGATGATCTCGCCCCCGGCCCCGGACGCGCCGAAGATCGTCGAAGGCCAGGGCGTTCAAGTGCATTTTCCGATCCACCACGGCCTGTTCGGCAAGCGTCAGACTTTGCGCGCCGTTGACGGGGTCTCGTTCGAGGTCCGGGCCGGCGAGACCCTGGGCGTGGTCGGCGAGAGCGGGTCGGGCAAGTCGACCCTGGCGCGGGCGGTGTTGCGGCTGATGCCGATGAACGCCGGCGCGGTGACGCTGATGGGCCGCGACATCACCGACATCGACGCCAAGAGCCTGCGCGCCGCGCGCAAGGACCTGCAGATCGTCTTCCAGGACCCGCTGGCCAGCCTGGACCCGCGCACCACCATCGGCGAGGCGATCTCCGAGCCTCTGCGGGTATTCCAGCCGGCCCTGAACCGGGCGGCGCGCGAGGATGCGGCGCGGGCGATGATGACCAAGGTCCAGCTCGATCCAGCGCTGATCAATCGCTATCCGCACGAGCTGTCGGGCGGCCAGAACCAGCGGGTCGGCATCGCCCGGGCGATGATCCTGAAGCCCCGGCTGGTGATCTGCGACGAGGCGGTCTCGGCGCTGGACGTCTCGATCCGCGCCGAGATCATCGACCTTTTGATCGAGCTTCAGCGCGAGATGGGCCTGGCGATGATCTTCATCAGCCACGATCTGGCGGTGGTCCGTGAGATCAGCCATCGGGTGCTGGTGCTGTACATGGGCCGGGTGATGGAGCTGGCCGACCGCGAGTCCATCTGGCGCGCGCCACAGCACCCCTACACCAAGGCGCTGATCTCGGCCGCGCCGATCCCGGACCCGGTCGTCGAGCGCACCCGCCAGCGACTGCGCCTGACCGGCGAGCCGGCCAGCCCGATGGACCCCAAGTCCGCCTTCCGCTTCGCGCCCTCGCGTATCGGTCAGGGCGCCGCGCCGGCCCTGCGCGAAGTCGCCCCCGGCCATCTAGTGTCCGACTTCGACGCCTGAGATTGCCCCGCTGGCCCGCCATCGTTAGGTTGCGCAACTTTTCGGGACCCCGGCTTTCAGCATGACCCTTTCCTTTGACGACATCCTGGCCGCTCAGGCGCGGATCAAGGGTCATATTGAGCGCACGCCCTGTCGCCACTCCCGGACCCTGTCGCAGATCACCGGCGCCGAGGTGTGGGTCAAGTTCGAGAACCTGCAGTTCACCGCCGCCTACAAGGAGCGGGGCGCGCTCAACAAGCTGCTGCTGCTGGGCGAGAACGTGCGGGCGCGCGGCGTTATCGCCGCCTCGGCCGGCAACCACAGCCAGGGACTGGCCTATCACGCGGCCCGGCTGGGCATTCCAGTGACCATCGTCATGCCCAAGGGCACCCCGTTCATGAAGGTCCAGCAGACCCGGGCGCATGGCGCGGAGGTGGTGATCGAGGGCGAGAGCTATGACGACGCCGCCGCCAAGGCGCGCGAGCTTTGCGACGCCCGCGAGCTGACGTTTGTGCACCCGTTCGACGACCTGGATGTGATGGCCGGCCAGGGCACGGTGGCGCTGGAGATGCTGGAGGATGTGCCGGACCTGGAGATCCTGCCGATCCCGATCGGCGGCGGCGGGCTGATCGCCGGCATGGCCACGGCCGCCAAGCACATGCAGCAGGACATCCGCGTGGTCGGCCTGGAGCCGGCCATGTTCCCATCCTTCACCGCCAAGATGCGCGGCGTGCAGACGGCGGCCAACGGCCGCTCGCAGACCATCGCCGAGGGCATCGCGGTGAAGACAGTGGGCGAGCTCACCTATGGCATCGCCCGGCCGCTGATCGACGAAGTGCTGCTGATCGAAGAGCCGTATTTTGAGCGCGGCATCGCTCTCTACTGCAATGTGGAAAAGACCGTGGTCGAGGGTGCGGGCGCGGCCTCGCTGGCCGCGCTGCTGGCCTATCCCGACCGGTTCCGGGGCAAGAAGTGCGGCCTGGTGATCACCGGCGGCAACATCGACACGCGCCTCTTGGCCTCGGTCCTCACCCGCGAACTGGTGCGTGAGAGCCGGATCGTCTCGCTCAGAATCGTCGGCGATGACCGGCCCGGATTCCTGGCAAACGTTTCTGCAGCGATAGGCAACGCTGGCGCCAACATCATCGAGGTCGCCCACAACCGCCTCGCGCTCGACGTGCCGGCCAAGGGCGCCGAGTTCGACGTGATGATCGAGACCCGCGACGCCCAGCACACCCAGGACGTCATCGCCGCCCTGCGCGAGGCCGGCTATCCGCCGAGACTGGTCTGACCCATGACACGCTCGCTGATCCTCGCTGTCGCCCTGCTGGCGCTCGCCGCCTGCACGCCGAAGGCCGCGCCTCACGCCGACGGCGCGCCCGCCGCCGCCTCAGCGATTAGCAACGCCTTCATGGCCAAGGTGGGCAAGGAGGCGGGCATCAAGGTGCTGCCCTCGGGGCTGGCCTACAAGATCGTCCGTACAGGCCCCGCCGCCGGTCTTCGGCCCCAGCTCGCCGACGAGGTCAAGGTCCACTATGAGGGCAAACTGGAAGACGGGACCGTCTTTGACTCATCCTATGAGCGCGGTCAGCCGGCGGCCATGCCGCTGAAGAACCTGGTCCTCGCCTGGCAGGAGGCCTTGCAGCTGATGCGGCCGGGCGATGAGTGGATCCTCTATGTGCCGTCCAACCTGGGCTATGGCGAGGAAGGTCAGGGCCAGATCCCGCCCGGCGCCCCGCTGATCTTCCGCATCGAACTGATCGACGTGCTGCCAGGGCCGGGCCGCATTCAACAGGGGTGATCCCGGGACCGCCAAGGTCTATGCGTTGGCGATGACAGCCGACCTATATCCCACCGCCCGCGATCTCCTCGCCACACTGGTGGGCTTTGACACCACTTCGCGTGGGTCGAACCTGCCGCTGATCGCATGGGTCGAGACCTATCTGGACGGCCTCAAGGTTCCCCATCGCCGCGTGCCCAACGCTGATGGGACCAAGAGCAACCTGATGGCCACCCTTGGTCCCTCGCTTGCCGGCGGCGTGGTGCTGTCTGGCCACACCGATGTGGTGCCGGTCGATGGCCAGCCCTGGAGCACCGCGCCCTTCACGCTGAACGAGCGGGACGGCCGGCTCTATGGCCGCGGCACGTGCGACATGAAGGGCTTCCTGGCCCTGGCGCTGGCCGCCGCGCCCGAGCTGGCGAAGACCGCCCGCCGCCCCGTCCACCTGGCCTTCTCTTATGATGAGGAAATCGGCTGCCTGGGCGCGCCGCAGATGATCGAGGTGATCCGCGCCGAGCTGCCCGCGCCCGCCTTCGTGGTGGTCGGCGAGCCGACGAATATGGAGGCCGTCAACGGCCATAAAGGCATCGCCACCTTCCACGTCACGGTCCACGGCCGCGAGGCCCACTCCAGCATGACCCACCTGGGCGTCTCGGCGATCATGGAGGCGATCCCGCTGATGGCTTCGCTAAAGGCGCTCGCCTTGCGCCTGGAAGCCGATGGCGACGCCGCCTCGCCGTTCACGCCCAAGGGCGCGTCGCTGACCATCGGCCTGATCGAGGGCGGCACGGCCCACAACATTCTGGCCCGCGAGTGCCGGTTCACTTTCGACCTGCGGTGCCCGGCGCCCCTGACCCCGGAGGGCGTGATCGCTCCGTTCCTGGCCGAGGCGGCGGCGCTGAATCTGGCCCTGAAGGCCCGCGCGCCTGAGGCTGGCGTCCACGTCGAGATGAAGACCAATGTCCCGCCGTTTGCGCCGGAGCCTGATGGTCTCGCCGAAGCCTTCGCCCGCCGCCTGACCGGCGACAATGGCCCGCCGCGCGTCGTCGCCTACGCCGCCGAAGCCGGCCAGTTCCAACGGGCCGGGTTCTCCACCGTCATCTGCGGCCCCGGCTCCATCGACCAGGCCCACCAGCCGGACGAGTACGTTGAAGTCTCCCAGATGCAACGCGGCGCGCTGTTTATGCGCCGCCTGATCGAATGGGCGGCGGAGGGCTGATCTTGCGGATCACCGCCCGGCGCCCGGCCAGGTCGCGGGGATTCCAGGTCATGGCGCGGGCGATCCGCCAGACCGACGCCGTCCGCCGCTTCTGAATTCCGGATCGCGCCTGCAGCATCGGCCCCGCTCCCGTGAACGCTGCCCCCACCGCCGTCAGGATCAGTCGGATGTGCGGGCGGTTTTCGCGTCGCAGATAGATCGCGATCAGAGCGATAAGATGCAGCGGCAACACCAGCGGCAGCAGCGGCCACGGCGTGTTCTTGAACAGCACCCAGAAGCGATTGCGGGTCCCATGAAACACCGCGAACTCGGACTTGCGGCCGCCGGTCGAGGCCGAGCCCACATGGCGGATCACCGCCTCCGGAACCAGCAGCGTCGGCTCACCGGCCAGCTGCAGCCGATATCCAAGGTCGACATCCTCGCAATAGCAGAACAGCGCCTCGTCGAACCCGCCGACGTCTTGGAACAGCGCCCGGTCGATCATCATCGCCGCGCCACAGGGACTGAACACCTCGCCCTCCTGGGCCTGGCCCTCATCGCGATTGAGATAGCCGCCGCGATAGGGAATGCCGGTGATGCTCATCACATCGCCCAGGCCGTCCAGCACCCCCGGCTGGCCCTCGACCATCTGGCGCGAGGTGAAGGACCGCACGGTCGGATGACGCTGGGCTGCGGCGACCAGTTCAGCCAGCCAGGTCGGCTCGGCAAAGGCATCCGGATTGAGCAGCACCAGCCAGCGCCCGCGCGCCAGTCGCGCCGCCTGATTGCCGGCCCCGGTGAAGCCCAGGTTCGCCGCGTTGCGGATCAGCCGCACGAACGGAAAGCTGGCGGCGATCGCCGCGTCGCCGGGATCGGGCGAGGCGTTATCGATGACCAGGGCTTCGAAGTCGCGGAAGGTCTGGGCCTCCAGCCGCTCCAGGCAAGTGCGCAGGGTCGGACCGGAATTGTAGGCGATCACGCATACGCTCAGCGCCAGAGGCCGCCCATCCGGGGCCTTGTCATCGCCGGTCGGCTGCGCCATGCGAGCGTTTCGTCCCTCTTCCGCCAGGACCCTCATGACGACGATCACGCCGCTGGCGATTCCCGATGTCCTGCTTATCACGCCCAGGCGGCATGGCGATGCGCGCGGCTGGTTCGCCGAGACCTGGAGCACCCGGGCGCTGGCCGGCACACCGGCCGACACCGCCTTCGTGCAGGACAATCAGGCCTTCAGCGCCGCCAAGGGCACCCTGCGCGGCCTGCACTTCCAGGCAGGCGCCGAGGCCCAAGGCAAGTTGATCCGGGCGCTGAAGGGGGCGATCTTCGACGTGGCGGTGGACATCCGCGCCGGCTCGGCGACGCGTGGCCAGTGGGTCAGCGCGACCCTCACCGCCGAGGGCGGCGAACAACTGTGGGTGCCGCGCGGCTTCGCTCACGGCTATTGCACCGTCACCGAAGATTGCGAAATCTTCTACAAGGTCGACGGCCCCTATGCCCCGGCAAGTGAGGGCGGCGTGATCTGGAACGATCCGGACCTGGCCATCCCCTGGCCGCTGGCAGGTGAGCCCTTGCTCTCCGACAAGGACAAGACCCTGCCACGTCTGAAGGACCTGGGCTCAGCCGGGTTCTGATCGGGCCGATGCGTTCCACTCGCTGAGGACAAGATCGTCGGCGTCGTTGTCGTGTCGCCGGCGCAGGGCCTCGAAGGCTTCCGTGCTCAGCAATTGCGACACCGCCCACACCGCCGCGCCGCGAACCAGCGGCGAGGCGTCCTCCAGCAGGCGTTCGGCCTGGACCGCCAGGGCCGGGTCGCCAGAATTGCCGATCGCGTAGAGCACATTGCGTACGAAGCGATCACGGCCGATGCGTTTGACCGGGCTCTTGGCGAACAGCGCGCGAAAAGCGGCGTCGTCCAGTTGCGCCAAGTCAGCCAAGGCGGGCGCCGTCAGCGCCGCGCGCGCCGCCAGCTTCTGTTCGCGCGCCACGCTGGCGAATTTGTTCCAGGGACAGACCGCCAAACAGTCGTCGCAGCCATAGATGCGGTTGCCCAGGGCGGTGCGGTACTCCTGCGGGACCGGACCCTTCAGCTCGATGGTCAGGTACGAGATGCACCGGCGGGCGTCCAACTGGAACGGCGCCGGGAAGGCGTGGGTCGGACAGATGTCGAGGCAGGCGTGGCAAGTCCCGCAGGACTCGGGTTCGGGCGGATCGGCCTTCAGCTCCAGCGTGGTCAGGATTGAGCCCAGGAACAGCCAAGAGCCGAATTCGCGGCTGACCAGATTGGTGTGCTTGCCTTGCCAGCCCAGTCCGGCGCGTTCGGCCAGCGGCTTCTCCAGCAAGGGCGCAGTGTCTACGAACACCTTTAGCTCGCCGCCAAAACGGGCTTGCAGCCAGCCCGCCAGCATCTTCAGCCGTCCCTTGATCAGGTCGTGATAGTCGTCACCCTGGGCATAGACGCTGATCGCCCCGCGGTCAGGCTGACGGAGGATGGCGAGCGGATCGGCGTCGGGGCCGTAGTTGACGCCCAGCATGACCGCCGAGCGGGCGCCGGACCACATGGCGCGAGCGTGACGACGGCGCTCCAAGGTGGTCGCCATCCAGGCCATTTCGCCCTGGCGACCGGCCTCGACAAACGTCGCCAGCCGGCCGGCCGCGGGCCAGGTCTCGTCGATGTCGGTGAAACGGCAGAGGTCGAAGCCTAGCTCGATAGCCTTGGCGCGGATCAGGTCTTCGGGCCGGTCAGAAGTCGAGGTCGTCATAATGCCGGGCGGGGGCCAGCCCCGGCCAGCGGTCGGCCAACAGCGGCCGGAAACACGGCCGGGACTTCAGCTTCATGTACCAGGTCTTGACCGCCGGATAGTCGCGCCAGGGTACATCGCCGAAATAGTCGATCACTGAAAGGTGGGCGGCGGCGGCGAAATCGGCCAGCGACAGTCGCTTGCCGGCCAGCCATTCGCGGGCCTGCAGCAAGTGGTCGATGTAGGACAGGTGGGTCTTCAGGCCCTCGCGTCCCTGGCGCAGGCTGGTGGGATCTGGCGCACCCAGACCGAGCAGACGCTTCTCGATCTTTTCGTGCAGGATGTAACCGCCGGCCTCGAAGTCGAACTTGCGCTCAAACCAGGTGACCAGCCGCCGGGCCTCGGCCCGCTCGTGCGGATCGTCTGCAAAGATCGACGGATCGGGATGGACCTCTTCCAGATGATCGATGATCGCTCGGCTTTCGCAAAGGGTCAGCGGCAGCCCATCGTCGGTTGTCTCGACCATCACCGGGATCAGGCCGGACGGGTTCATCCGGGTCAGGGCGCGTGGCCGCTCCCAGTAGCGCACCGAAATTTCGTTCACCGTCAGCCGCTTTTCGCCCAGCACCAGACGTACCTGCCGCGAGGCAGGGTCCAGCGGGAAGTGGTGCAGGGTGCGTTCGACGCTCATCGGCAGGGGGAGGCAATCTCAGGAAATGCGTGTCGCCACTACAGCGGCCGCAGCCGTTAAGGGCTGGTTTACCGCGCTGCGGATTCCGCTTCGGCGAAGGCCCCGCCGTGCGGTTCGGCGCGCCCGCGGGGGTCGGCATGGATGATGATGTCGGCGGCTGGAAATGCGGTCAGGATCCGCTTCTCGGCCGCAACAACGGCCTGGTGGGCGGTTTCCAGCGAAAGATCCGGGTCGAGGTCCACGTGCATCTGCATATGGACATACGGTCCAGACGCGCGGGTGCGCAGCTGGTGGACATCCGTGATCCGGGCGTCCGACGTCACCAGCCGCATGATCTCGGCGCGGGCATTGTCGGGAAGCTCCCGGTCCATCAGCTGGTTAGCGGCTTCGCGGAACACGGTGACGGCGCCCCACAGAAGCAGGGCGGCGACGACAATCGCGGCGATGGCGTCGAGACTGTTGAGCTTCAGCCAGGCTGAGGCCGCGATGCCGGCCAGCGCGATGACGTTCGACGCCAAGTCTGTGGTGTAGTGCGCGCGGTCGCCCGAGACGGCCACCGAAGAGGTTTGGCGCAGAACGCGGGTTTGGGCGGTGACCAGCAGCAGGGTCAGCAAGGTCGAGACTGCCATCACCGCCACCGCCCAGCCTTCCTGACGAAGCGGATGCGGAACGAGGAGGTCGCCGGCCGCCTCCCGGGCGATCAGGGCGGCCGAGGCGAACACCAGACCGGCCTGCATCAGGCTGGCGAAGGCTTCGGCCTTGCCATGACCGAAACGATGCTCGGCGTCCGGAGGGGCGGCGGCGTAGCGGACGGCCCAGAAGGTCGCAAGCGAGGCTACCAGGTCGAGGCCGGAATCGGCCATCGAGGCCAGCAACGCGGTCGAGCCCGATGCAACCCAAGCCGCAGCCTTGATCGTCACCAGCACAGCGGCGGTGGCGACCGAAAGCAGCGTGATCCGCCGGGTCAGGACGCCGGACTGAGCCGTGGTGAGGCGAGGTGGGGCCATGGGCTCCTGATAGCCGCCCAATGGTGCAATGGGGAGGGCTGATCGTGTCTCAGTTGCTCGCGCGTAGAACACCTGTGGCGGCGCGCGATGGTGGTAGCCAGCCAAGAAGGCTGTCCACGGAGACACACGGATGTCAGAGATATAACCCAGCGAGGCGCGGGCCAGACGAGAACATAGAGCCGATCTCATCCGTGTGTTTCCGTGTGCATCCGTGGATTCAAGCCTCCGGCGGATCGCGCGCTAAGAGGCCTTGCGGGGCATGGGGCCTACATAGACCGAAGCCGGGCGGATCAGACGGCCGCCAGCCAGCTGCTCGCGGGCGTGGGCCAGCCAGCCCGCAACCCGGCCCATGGCGAACACGCAGGTGAAGGCGGCGGGTGGGAAGGCCAGGGCTTCCAGCAACAGCGCGGTGTAGAACTCCACATTGGTCTGCAGCGAGCGGTCGGGTTTGCGTTCGCGCAGGATGGTCAGGACTGCGGCCTCGACCTGTTCGGCGAACTCCAGCCGTCCTTGCCGCGCATCCAGCCACCGAACGGCCGTCTTGAGCGCGTCCGCGCGGGGGTCGCGCACGCGGTAGATTCGATGGCCGAAACCCATCATCCGATCCCCTCGATCCAGGCCGGTCTCAATCCAGGCGCGGGCATTGGTCGGCTCTCCGATGGCGTCGAGCATTTCGATCACCGGCCCCGGCGCGCCGCCGTGCAGCGGACCCTTGAGCGCACAGATTCCCGCGATAACAGCCGAGGTCAGGCCCGCCTGTGTTGAGGCCACCACCCGGGCCGCGAAGGTTGAGGCGTTAAGGCCATGGTCGCTCACGGTCACCAGATAGGTGTCGAGGGCGTCCGCTTCGGCGGCGCTGGCCGGCGCGCCGCGCAACATCCGCAGGATGTCTTCGGCGTGGCGCAGCTTGGGATCAGGCGCGATGGGCGCAAATCCGGCCTGGCCGCGCACTACGGCGGCGGTGAACACCGCCGGCGCCGCCAGCAAGCGCAGCGCGATCTGAACGCTATCGCCATCCGCCAACCGCGCCGTCAAGGCCCGCATAGCCTCCATCGGCGTGTGATCGAGCAGGCCGGTGTCTAGAGCAGAGACCTCCTCGAAAACCTCCGCGCGCGCGGCCCCGAGGGCTCCGGCCAAGTCGGTGGGCAGGTCGGGGTAGAAGCCGGCGAACAACAGGGCCACCACGTCCTCGAACCGCGTGCGACCCGCCAGTTCGTCCAGCGAGCGGCCGCGAATAATCAGCCGCCCCGCCTCGCCGTCCACTTCGGACAACACCGTGTGCGCCGCGACGACGCCTTCCAGACCGTCAGACATGCTCGTTCTCCATCTCTTGCGGGACCAGAGAAAAGCCTTCATGATCATGTCGTCAATCTTGATCAATGTGATCAATATAAATGTCGCAATCAGACTGGATCGCAGCAGAGGACGCGCGCGAGCGCCTGGGGGTCCGGGCCCAGACGCTCTATGCCTATGTCAGTCGCGGACGGGTGCAGGTGCGGCCGGATCCGGGCGATTCCCGGCGCAGTCTCTATCGCGCCGCCGATATCGCCGCCCTTACCGAGCGCAAGTCCCGCAGCCGCAAGGTCTCGGACGTCGCGGCCGGGGCGATCAGCTGGGGCGAGCCTGTGCTGGCTTCGGAGATCACCACCGTGGCCGGCGGGCGGCTGTTCTATCGTGGTCGCGACGCGATCCGGCTGGCCGAGACCGAGACCCTGGAATCCGTGGCCCGGCTGTTGCGCGGTGGCCATGGGGTGGCGCTGAAACGCACGGAGCGCCCGGCGCCGCCGACAGCGCCCGACATGCGAACGCGCGCCTTTCTGGCCCTGGCCGCCCGTGCGGCGGCGGATGCGCCAGCGCGGGGCCGGGCCGCCATGGCCCTGGCCGTCGAAGCGGCGACGCTGTTGGATGTGCTGGCTGATGCGGTGGCAGGAGAAGTGGGCGGCGGCGCGATCCACAATCGTCTGGCCCTGGCCTGGGGTCTGGGACCGGGCGGGCCCGGCGCCGATGTGGTCCGCTGCATTCTGGTGCTGGTCGCTGATCATGAGCTGAATGCGTCCGCCTTTTCCGCACGGGTCGCGGCCTCGACCGGCGCGTCGCTGGCGGCGTCGGCCCTGGCCGGACTGGCGACGCTGTCCGGACCCCGGCACGGCGGCGCCACCCAGGCGGTCCGGGCCTTCGCCGATGAAGCCGTCCAACTGGGGCCGCGCGAGGCGATCTCGCGACGCTTGGTCGATGATCGCGCCCTGCCAGGCTTTGGCCATCCGCTCTATGCCGCCGGCGACCCGCGCGCCGCCGCCCTGCAAGCCCGTTTCGTCCTGCCGCCAGATCTGCTGCGGCTGGAAGAGTCCGTACGGGCGATTACGGGCTTGGCGCCCAATATCGACTTCGCGCTGATCGCCGCCTGCGAGGCGCTGAAGCTGCCAGCCGATGCGCCCTTCGCGCTATTCGCCGTAGCCCGCTGCGCCGGTTGGATCGCCCATGCCATCGAGCAGGGCCAAGCCGACACTCTGATCCGTCCCCGCGCCCGCTATATCGGCCCGGAGCCGGAAACCATCGCCTTCTAGATTGGCCGCACCTGCACCTTGCGATATCTCACCAGGCCCGCGCCATGTTGCAAGGCGATCCGGCCATGCGCGTGGCTGGCGTCCTGCACATTGTCGACCGTGCGAACTCCGTTGAGGGTCACCGTGAAACGATCGCCCTTGGCGAGGATCTCCATGACATTCCAACGGCCGCCAGCCTTGGGCATGGGCGAGACCTTGGCCACGCCGACGATGGCGCCGGTGCCGTAGGTCGGATCGGGGCGGCGGTCATAGATGTTGACCTCATAGGCGCTGGTGGGATCGATCCGCAGTGGGTTGGTGCAGCGGATGAAGATGCCGCTGTTGGCGTCCTCGCTGACCCAGAATTCCGCCCGGATTTCCACGTCGCCGAACGTCTCGTCCGACACCAGAAAGCCGGTTCCCGCGTCCGCCTGAACAACCCCTTCCCTCAGACTCCAATTGGCGTCGCCGGTTGGAGACCAGCCCGCCAGGCTGCGACCGTCGAGCAGCGTGCGCCATAGCGACCGGGCCCACACCACGCGAACAGGCGCCCCCGCCGCAACACCCGCTCCGATCACCGTCCGCCGCAACATGAGTCGCTCGTCCCCCATGAACACCTTGTTCACCATATCTGGCCGAGGTAGGCGCGCCCAGCCTGTGAGGAGCCCTACGCCGTGCCCGACTGGATTTACGCCGTCATCCTGGGAGTCATCGAAGGGTTGACCGAGTTCATTCCGGTCTCGTCCACCGGCATGATGCTGCTCGCCAAGACCGCAATGGGCCTGCCGGACGGGTTCTGGGACACCTTTGCGGTGATGATCCAACTGGGCGCCATCCTGGCGGTGGTGGTGCTGTACTTCACCAAGCTGTGGCGCGCGGTGGTGACCCTGCCCGGCGATCCGGCGTCGCGGCGGTTTGCGCTCAGCCTGATTGTCGCCTTCCTGCCCTCGGTGGTGCTGGGCCTGTTGCTCCACGACTTCATCAAGGCGGTGCTGTTCGACAATCCGACGGTGCAGTGCATTTCGCTGATCCTCGGCGGTCTGGTGCTGCTGGTGATCGACCGCATGGCGCCCGCGCCAGTGGATCAAGACGCCATGCGCCTGCCGTTGCCCAAGGCGCTGATCATCGGGCTGTTCCAGGTGTTGGCGATGATCCCCGGCGTCTCGCGTTCTGGCGCCACCATTGTCGGTGGCATGCTGATGGGGGTGGAAAAGCGCGCCGCAGCGGAGTTCACGTTCTTTCTGGCGATACCGACCATGCTGGGCGCCTTCGTGCTGGACGCCTGGCAGAGCCGCGATCAGCTTACCGCCGCGACCGTGCCGCTGATCGCCATCGGCTTTGTCGTGGCCTTTGTGGTGGCGCTAGTTGTGATCCGCTTCATGCTGGCGGTGGTGACCAAACGAGGGCTCGCGCCGTTCGGCTGGCTGCGGATCGTGATTGGAGGGCTGGGCCTGGCGTTGCTGGGGCGGGGTTCTTGATTCTGTGCATATGCAAATGTATATACATGAACATCGACGTCGGGCTCCGTTGCACACGTGATTGGCGGCGCGATGTCGATGTTCGAATGGGATGAGGCGAAGGCTAAGGTCAACCTGGAAAAGCACGGGATTGCGTTCAGTGACGCCGCCTTGGCTCTTCTAGGGCTAGCGATGACGGTCCCGAGTTCAAGATCGCTAGAGAACCGCTTTGCGTCGATTTGCATGTCCGGTGGCAGGTTGATCACGGTGATCTGGACGCCAAGGATGGGTGTGATCCGTATCGTTTCTGCGCGGACAGCGAGGAAGAATGAGCAAGTCACGTATCATCAGAGTGTCGGCGCAGGATCTTCGGGCCGGCGACAGTGACTGGGCGCGGGTTGATGCGCTCACCGACGACGACATCGATCGCGCTATCGCTGAGGATCCTGATGCCGCCCCGATCTTTGACGATGAGTGGCTGCGCGACGCAGTGATCTCAATCCCCGCCGCCAAGGTCCCCACCTCCATGCGTGTCGACGGCGACGTGATGGACTGGTTCAAGGCTCAGGGCCGCGGGTGGCAGACGCGGATGAACGCGGTCCTGCGCGCCTACGCCAAGGCGCAGGGCGGGGTGAAGTAGGCCCTACAGCCCCTCGCCGGTCGCCAGCCAGCGGGCGCACTCCGGATCCAGTTTTTCCAACGTCATCGCTTCGTAGCGAGCGACCTCGTCTGCCGACAAGACATCGCGCCATCGTCCATTGACGCCTTTGTTGATGAAGGTGTCGGCGCCGCCTTCCCAGGGCATGCCGCCCAGCGGGGCGTATTGCGGGGCGTGGGCCTTCATGTGCTCGAAGGTGCAGTGTTCAACCGCCTTGGGCCAGACGTCGTCGGCAAGCTCGATCTCGAGAAACTGGGCGATGGCGCGCATTTCCCCCTCGAGGTCGGCCTTCAGGCGGCTGAAGTGAACGAGCTTAACGTTGGGCAGGTCGCGCAAAGCCCACCAAGTCGCCGTGTTTTCCCAGAACGACCACCAGGGCCAGCCGTCCTGGTCCAGCCAGTTTCGGAAATAGCTGCGGATATCCGGGTCCGGTCTCGGGAACGGCGCGCCCACCAGCCCCGGCATGTTGTTGAACATGTCGTAGGCGGCGTCGGTGAACCCGGTGTGGTGATTGTAGGCGCTCCACACCACATCGCGACCGTCGCGAGCGACGTAGATGTATTTGGCCTTGGGCGACATCACCAGGGCATCGGCCGGCAGATGGGTCTTGACCACCCGACGGTGGGTCTGGGCATTGACCATCTCGCGCACCTCGGGCGGGATGATGGTCATGTCCCACCAGGGCGAAATCTGGCTCACGGCCACGTCCGGATCGCCCTGGAAGATCAGCTGGGCGACAATCTGCTGGGTCCAGGTGGTGCCGGACTTGGCGTAGGTCGCGACGATGACGTCGTCGTCCCGGAACTGGAAATCGTCCCAGAAATGCGAATCCATATGGTGGTTCTGGAGCTCACGCGTCTTGCGCGGCATCGTCGTGGCTGATGGCATCTTTTGGCCCCCCGATATCCAAGAACGTCTACGCCGTCGCCCGCGCCTCCTGGTCAGCGTACTGGCCGCCGCGCCGGAAACTGTAGAGATAGGTCGGCAGGATGGCGTCCAGGGTCGTCGGCGTGATCCCCAGTTCCGCGAGACCCCGATAGGCGCCGCTGACCACATTGTCCGACTTCAGCAGTTCGACTTGATCGGCGGTCAAAGGCGGGGCGATCACCACCCGCGACCAGCCGGCGACCGTGCCGAGCAGGCTCGCCATGGGAAAGGGCACCGGGATCAGCGCGCGGCGCTGGCCGGTCTGCGCCAGCAGCATCTGCATCAGCTCGCGGAAGCTGAAGACGCCCGGGCCACCCAGCTCAAGCGTCTGACCGGCAAGATCAGGGTCGCTGACGGCCTGGGCCAGGGCGCGCGCGACATCGGTGACATAGACGGGCTGAAAGCGGGTATGGCCGCCGCCGATCAGCGGCAGCGCCGGGCTGAACTGCGCCATGCCGGCGAAGCGGTTGAAGAACCCATCCCCGGGTCCAAAGATGATCGAGGGTCGCACGACCACGGCGTCGGGATAGATCGCCCGCACAGCGGCCTCGCCTTCGGCCTTGGAGCGTGCGTATTTCGAGGTCGAGTTTGCATCGGCGCCGAGGGCCGACATCTGCACCATGCGGCTGACACCGGCGCGACGCGCAGCCTCGGCGATGTGGCGCGCGCCCATCACGTGGACGGACTGGAAACCCTGGCGGCCGGTCTCATACAGCAGACCGACCAGATTGACCGCGGCGCTGGCGCCTTCCAGGGCGCGGTCCAGCGAAGGCGCATTGCGCAGATTGGCCTGGACCACATCGATCTGGCCGACGTCACCCATCAACCGCATCCGGTAGGCCAAGCCGGGATTGCGTACCGCCACCCGGATTCGCCAGCCGGCCTTGGCGAGTTGACGAACGGTCTGGGTTCCCACGAAACCCGATCCGCCGAACACAGTCACGAGATTCTGCATGACCGCCGATTAGACGATGCGCCGCTTTGCGGCAATGCAGCTTCACCGAACCTGCCGGAGGGTCGTTGACCCGGCCGGGACGCCGCTCTAAGGAAGCGCCCTCGCGCGATCCGGTGGATCGGGCCCAGGTGGCGGAATTGGTAGACGCGCTGGCTTCAGGTGCCAGTGGCTTAACGGCCGTGAAGGTTCGAGTCCTTTCCTGGGCACCATCCCTCTCTATAGTGGAGATCGGGGTGGATCGCCGGAGCGACGTAGACAGCAGTGACGACTTTCCTACATGAGGGCGATCTGCCAGCCGATGTGCTGGTCGGCGCGCCGCTGGTGGCGATCGATTCGGAGACCATGGGCCTGCGCCTGGGGCGCGATCCCCTTTGCGTGGTTCAGCTGTCCGATGGGCGTGGCGACGCCCACGTCGTGCGCCTCAACCGGGCGACCTACGCCGCGCCGAACCTCAAGCGCCTTTTGACCGACCCGGCGGTCACCAAGATCTTCCACTTCGGGCGCTTTGATATCGCCATGTTCTGGCGTCACCTTGGCGTGGTGACCGCGCCCGTCTACTGCACCAAGATCGCCTCGAAGCTGGCCCGGACCTATACCGACCGCCACGGCCTGAAGGATGTGACCAAGGAACTGTTGGGTGTCGACCTCTCGAAGGTTCAGCAGAGTTCCGACTGGGGGTCTCCAGCCCTCAGCGCCGATCAACTGGCCTATGCGGCGTCGGACGTCCTCCACCTGCATGCGCTCAAGGCGCGCCTGGACGACATGCTGGTCCGCGAGGGCCGCGACCAGCTGGCCCGCGCCTGTTTCGACTTCCTGCCGCACCGCGCCCTTTTGGACGACGCCGGTTGGGAAGACGTCGACATCTTCGCGCATAGCTGAGGCCCGCGCCAATGACCGCCGCCGACGCCCAGTTCGCCCCCCATCGCCGCGCCGACTTTGAGCGCTGGCGGCGCCGCTCGCGGTTGATTCGAACGCTGCGGATCGCCTTGCCAGCGTCGATTGCGCTGATCTTCGCCGGGCTGGTTGGGAGCGTCGCGTGGTCCACCCTGAAGGCCCAGCCGCAGACGACCCACAGCGGCGATGAGCCCATTCGACTGCTCAACCCGCGCTTCGTCGGACGCGACGACAAAGGTCGCGCTTTCGTTTTGACAGCGCTGTCAGCCACACGGGACCGACTGGACTATCAGCGCGTTGTCTTGACCAAGCCGGCGCTGGTGCTGGATGAGAGCGGTCCGGACGAGCTTCGCATCAGCGGCGCCGATGGCGTGTTCCACGAACAGAATGGCAAACTGGAACTGGCCGGCGGCGTGCGCCTGTCCGACACCAAGAACGTCTTCGACACCGCCGCCTCGCTGTTCGACACCAAGACCGGCGAGGTCGAGGGTTCAGGGCCCATTCAGGGCGCAGGTGGTCTTGGAGAAATCAGCGCGAAGTCCTATGCCGTGTACGGCAAGGGCGAGCGCATGGTGTTCAAGGGCGGCGTGCACACGCGCCTGGAACCCAAGAAGTAGGCGCTGAGCGGTCTGGAAGGCAGTCATAGAGCCATCATGAAGAATTTCGTCACGCTCACCGCCTTCGGGCTGGCCCTGTTGACCTGCGGGCCCGCGCTTTCCCAGCGGCTGGGCCCCAACGCCGATGGCCCCGTGGATATCACCGCCGATGAGTTGGAGGTCCAGAACAAGGCCTGCGTCTCGATCTGGCGCGGCCGCGCCGAGGCTCTGCAGGGCGAAGCCAGGATCAGAGCCGACGTCCTGCGCGCGATCTTCAGTCCCAAGGCCGGCGCGTCGGGCGCTACGGGAACCGGCGCTTGCGGCGACCTGCTGCGCATGGAGGCCGAAGGCTCGGTCTATTACGTCACCAGCAAGGAGCAGCGGGTGCGCGGCGACGCCGCCGTTTACGACGCCTCGGCCGAGACGGTGGTCATGACCGGCGACGTGGTGGCGGTTCAGGGTCAGAACGTGTTGCGCGGCACGCGGATGGTGTTCAACACCCGGACCGGCGAGGGCCGGATGGTCGGAACCTCCACAGGCCGCAACCAGGCGGGCCGGCCGCGCGGCGTCTTCTATCCCTCCAAGAAGACCACCGGGACCAAGCCGTGAACGCAGCGCCGCAGCGGATAGACGCCCGGGGCGCCATTCCCACCGAGGGACTGATTGTCGACAACATCGGCAAGTCATTCCGGGGACGGCCGGTGGTGAAGGGGGTTTCGCTGCGCCTGGCGCGGGGCGAAGTCGCCGGCCTGCTGGGTCCGAACGGGGCCGGCAAGACCACCTGTTTCTACATGATCACCGGCCTGATCCCGGCCGACTATGGGGCGATCTATCTGGACGGCGAGAACATCACCGCCCAACCGATGTATCAGCGCGCCCGCATGGGTGTCGGCTACCTGCCGCAGGAAACCTCAATCTTCCGCGGCATGTCGGTCTGGGAAAATGTGATGGCGGTGGTCGAGCTTCGCCAACGCGATGGCCGCAAGGCCCGCGAGACCGTCACTCAACTGCTCGAGGAACTGCGCATCGAGCACCTGCGCAATGCGCCGGCGGTGTCGCTGTCGGGCGGCGAGCGGCGGCGGGTGGAGATCGCCCGGGCCCTGGCGTCCGAGCCCTCGTTCATGTTGCTCGACGAACCCTTCGCCGGGATCGACCCGCTGGCCATCGCCGACATCCGCGAGGTGATCAGCTATCTGAAGCAGCGCGGCATCGGCATCCTGATCACCGACCACAATGTGCGCGAGACCCTGGACATCATCGACCGCGCCTCGATCATCCATGCGGGCGAAGTGCTGTTCGAGGGCAGTCCCGACGAGATTGTCGATGATCCTGAGGTGCGACGGGTCTACCTCGGCGACCGTTACAGCTGATGTCGTCGCGGCGCTGGGTGCTAGCGGGCCTTCTCGCCCTGGGGGCCGCCACATCGGCGGGCGCAGAGGAACGGCGCGTGCCCGCCAAGAAGGTCTTCCCCTACCTTGACGCCTATCTGCGCATACCGCCCGCCCAGCGCAGCCGGTTCACGCCAGCCTATGTGTTCATAAAGACCCGGCCGACCGCCCTGTGGCTGGTGGAGGGCGCGGCCCGCACCCCGTTGCCGGTGGACGCCGAAGGTCGCGTTTTGCGCCTGCCCAACGCCGAGCAGATCGAACGCGGCGAAATCCTGGTCTCCGGCCCCGACAAGGCGCGCTATTCGGTTCGCCTGGAGATGCATCCCCTGGTCGCGCCGGCCGCGGAGATGGACGCCGCCAGTCTGTCGGCTGCGGTCAGCCAGGCCAGCGCCGCTGCGAAATCCCTCGCCGGTCCGCTGAGCTTTGCGGCGCCGAAGTTCTCCGGCGTGTTGTTCCCGGGCGGGGCGCAGGGCGAGGTGATCTACGCCAATGGCCGACGCGCAGCCCTGCCGCTGGACAAGGGCGTGGCGCGCTTCAACCCCGCCGATCACCCTGGCGCGCGGGTGGTCCACTTCGCCAAGGCGCCCCAAGACCTGCTCATCGATTGAGGCCGGTAGGGGCGACCGTGCCCGCGATGGCGAAGGCTTTGAGGAACGCCGAAAACCACGAGCGCCCGCCCCTCCGCCGCGACGCAGTGGGAATGAGATTGCGTCCCTACCCTTCCGCACTCTCTACGCTCAGCCTCGATGGCCGCGCGTGGTGTTCAGAACATTGTAGCGCCGAATCTAACGCAGAGTGACTGAGCGGTGCAGCGTTGCGCGAGCTATCGCTAGGCAAAGCAGCGCGACGGCGCTGAACCCCGCCCCGCATATGAATGTCGCGCCCGCTCCGAACGCGGCCCAAAGGCTGCCTGCGAGTGTGCTTGCGATGAGAAGCATCACACCCGTGGCGAGGTTGAAGATGCCGAATGCGGTTCCCCGCAGGCGTTCCGGGGCGGCGTCGGCCACCAGGGCGGAGAGCAGCCCCTGTGTCAGGCCCATGTGCATGCCCCATAACGCCACCCCAAAGAGGACGCCGCCAATCGACGGCAGCAGGGCCAACACCAAATCCGCAAGGATGAGAACCCCAAGTCCGATGCCGAGAAGTGTCCGCCGATCCATCTTGTCGGAGAGCGCACCAGCGGGCGCGGCCACTGCTGTGTAAACGACATTCATCACGATCAGCACGAGCGGGATCAGGGCCAGGCGGAGACCCACGCCTTGGGCCCTCAAGACCAAGAAGGCCTCGCTGAAGCGGGCGAGCGTGAACACCATGCCCACGACGACAACGGACCAGTACGGCCAGCCGATGGCGCGAATCTCCGCCCACCGAATGGGCGCCGGGACTTGCTTAGAACCCTTTGATCGCTTTGGTTCGTCGATGCCGAAGATCACGAGCAGAACGGCGATTATCGCCGGCACAATGGCCCAAGCGAAGACTGAACGCATATTGCCGGCGAACAGCGCCATAAGGATCATCACCAGGGTCGGCCCGAGGAAGGCGCCTGCGGAATCGAGGGCCTGTCGCAAACCAAAAGCGGTGCCTCTCGTGCCGGGCGTCGTGAGATCCGCCACCAAGGCGTCACGAGGCGCGCCGCGCAGGCCCTTCCCGATGCGATCGGCGAAACGTGCGCCAAAGACCTCGAAAGGGGTTACAGCAAGGGGGAATACAGGCTTGGTGATTGCGGCCAAGCCATAACCCAGCAAGACTAGGAGCTTGCGCTTGCCCAGGCGGTCGCTGATCCAGCCGGAAAAGACCTTGGTGATCGAGGCGGCGGCCTCGGCGATTCCCTCAATCAGTCCGACCAGGGCGACACTGGCGCCCAACGTGCCGACCAGGAACACCGGCAACAGGCTGTGGATCATCTCCGAGGAGATATCCATGAACATGGACACGAAGCCGATGGCCCAGACCCCACGCGGCACTGCGCGCAGGCTGCGAAGGGTGGCGCCGGGCATCAGTGGCGAACGTATCGCTGGAAGCTGACACGCAGTCCGACGCGGAACTCATCGACGTTTCGGCCGGCGGTCACGATGGCCGCCGGTCCGGAGATTGTGTTGTGGGCCTGCTCGAGATGCAGGCTGACGAGCTTGTTTGTGTGCGGCAGGTTGTAGTTGAACCCCGTGCGCCAGGCGCGCTGGATCGCCCTGCCGCTGATGACGTCCTGGCCCAGGCTGACCAGATCGTAGCGGACGAACAGGTCGAGATCCCCCGCAGCCGCCGTGTCGAAGGCCGACCACTGGACCATGCCATAGCCGCCGGCCACATCGCTGCGGCTCTGCGAGAACCGCGAGCGCATGGCTTCTGCTTCGACCGTGGTTGGCCGGCCAAAGAGCGGGAAGGTATAGGCCGCGTCGGCTTCCCAGGTCAGCTTGTCGCCGCTCGCCGCTGCGCCGCCCACCGGGGTCTGGCCGATGGCGGTGCCCAGGGTGAAGCTTCGCTCGCCGATCTCCCGCGTGTGATCGACCGCGACGCCGAGCGTCAGCCTGCGCCCGTGGTCGGGATCATTCACCGGGACCAGCAGGAGCTTGGCGGAGAGGGAGTTCCCCACCTCGTATCGGGGTTTGGCCTGGTTAAAGGAGCCGCGATTGTCCATGGCGGCCAGCTGAAGGGTCAGCTTGTCGGAGAGAGCCTTCTGGAACTGGACCCCGAACTGCGTGCCGAAACTCGTCACCGACCCATGCTCTTCCAGAATCAGGGAACGGTTGATGGTCGGCAGGTTGCCGGACGAAAGGTTGTCATCGCGCGAGAGGATGTGGGTGTTCTCGCCGATCAGCAGGCGGAACCGACCGGGGTCGTCGACGTCCTGGATGGCCAGGAACGCATTCTCCAAATTGCGACGCCCAACGCCCTCGCGTCCACCAAAGCCGTTGTTGAAGAAGTGGGTGTCGGTCAGGTCGATCTCGTAGACAAAGGCCGGCCGCAGCCGCTCTGTCATTCTTGGGAAGTCGAACTCGGCACCCTGCCTGAAGCGACGGAAGGAGTCGGGGCCATCCGGGTCAATGATCCGCTCGGCGAAGCCCCAGGTGGTGAGCTTGAAGTCTCCGGATTGGAAGACGAAGCCCGCGTCGGGGTTGAATGCCCAACCGCGAGCGGCGGCCTTCAGCGGCTCCTCCGACCGGGCGTGAGCCTCGTCCGCTTGGGCCGTACTAGAGAGCAACCAGGCGATTGCGATCAGGGCGAGGCAGCCGGCGCACCTCACCAGAACAGGCCGTTCTTGCCCGACGCTTTGCGGCGGCGGCGGTAGAGCTCGAGATAGACGATGAAGCCGGTGATGCTGAGCAGGACCAGAGCTGAGCCCCAGAATACGCCGAGCACCACTCCGGGCTTGCCGAGGATTTCGCCGCTGTGGATGCGCAGGATGAGGGACTCAGCTTCGTGCGCTTCGTCCTTCAACACCTTGCCGTCGCGCGGATCGACGGTGATCTGTCGGCCGGGGTCGCCGGGGAAGGTGACAACGCCTTGGGGTCCGTCGCGGGCCATCTGCAATTCGATCGATGTTATCGGCCGTCTCGGCTCTCGGCCACGGGCGACTTCGAGCGTCTTGGCGAGCATTGGGCCATAGGCGTCGGCGGGCATCGCCAACACGCCCAGAGCGGCCTGATCGCGGTCTTCGTCTTCCCCGGTGAGCCGCTGAACCTGGAGGATGACCCCCGTGGTCGCGACGATCAGCAGGAACAGCGCCGCCACCAAGCTGATCCACCTATGGATTTGTCTCATCGAGAGCTCCCAGTTCTTCATGTGCGTAGACGTCGTCGGCGAACCCTGACTGCGCGGTCTCGCAGCCGATGAAAGTAGGGACACGCACTTCCTCCACCCCCCCTTACAGTTACAAGCGGACTGATCCCAATGGATGAGACACCCAATTCATGGTCAGCCCGATCTCGCGTGGTCGAGGCCCGCTTCGCGGAACCACGGAATACACAGAAATCACGGAAGGCGCGGCAGGTGCGGGTCCGACTTGGTCGCGCGCTGCGCCGGATCGCTCCGGGCTCCTTCCGTGGTTCCGCGCGGAGCGCGGCCCTGCATCGGCGTCGCGGGGCCGTTTGCGAGAATCCCGTCCACCGGCCATCTCGCGCTCCGTGCACATCTCGCGTCTCCCGCGCGTATGGGTTTACGGGACAGGCCCGCGAATGACGGAGCTTGGTGGGGGGTTGTTATTCATGGTTGCTCACGGAACGGGGTCGAATCGCTGTTGGGCCGGCTCGGCGACTTCGCGGCATAGAGATCGCGCTGCTGGCGGCGCCATTTGGCCCGGAGCATCGCCGGGCGTTCCGGATAGCGGTCCTCGCTGAAGGCGGCGGCGACGACCCGGTCGGTTCGGAAACTGCGAAAGTCGCCGCGCAGCTCGCACCAGCCGACGATCAGCCGGATGGTCTCGTGATAGCCGATGGCGATGGGCCAGATAGTGCGCTGGCTGTCCTGGTCCTGCAGGTCGCGATAGGTCAGCGCGATCTTCCATCCGGCGCGGATGGCCTGGCGCAAGGCCGCCATGTCGAGGTTGTCCGGCAGCGCCCGCCAGTTGCCCGCCGCCCGGCTCGCCGGCTCCAGCACCAGCGGTCGCAGGCTCTCGGGGATCACCAGACCGATCTTGGCGATCAGGTCCTGCGCCGCCCGACTGAGCGCCGGATCGCCGCGCGCGACCACCAGTTGCGCGCCGAGCACGGCGGCTTCCACCTCGTCGGGCGTCAGCATCAGCGGCGGCATGTCGAACCCATCCTCCAGGATGTATCCGACCCCCGCCTCGCCGCGGATCGGCGCCCGCTGGCCGACCAGGTCGGCGATATCCCGGTAGACCGTACGCTTTGACGTCTCCAGCTCATCCGCCAGCGCCTGGGCCGTCACCGCGCTGCGACCCCGCCGAAGGATCTGGATGATCTGAAACAGCCTGTCCGCGCGGCGCATGCGCAAATCTCCGGTGGCGAGAGGGCAATGGGCCGTGTGGCGGCGGGTCAGCCGATCAGGGATTCCATCTCGTCCAAGGTCCGCGAGAACTTTGCAAGCAGAGCGCGGTAGGGCGCGGGCGAGGTCATGTCGACGCCGGCCCGCTGCAACACCGCGACGGGATAGTCCGATCCACCGGCCTTCAGCACACCCAGGTAGGCCTCGCGCGCCTTGTCGCCGCCGCTGAGGATCAGCTCGGCAAACGCCGCCGCCGCCGTGACCGAGGTCGCGTACTGGTAGACGTAGAAGGTGTAGATGAAGAAGTGCTGGGGCGCCGCCCACTCCAGCGCATAGGCGTCATCGATAGCCACCTTCGGGCCGTGATAGCGTTTGAGAAGGTCCAGATAGGTGGCGCTCAGCCGCTGGCCTGACACCGGCTCGCCGCGTTCGGCCAGCTCATGGGCCGCCAGCTCGAACTCGGCGAACATGGTCTGGCGGAAGAAGGTGCTGCGGATCGCCTCGCAGGTGCGGTCCAGATAGAACAATCGCTCATCCCGGCCCTTGGCGCGCTTCAGCAGATGGGCGACCAGCAGCTGTTCGTTCAGCGTCGAGGCGACTTCGGCGGTGAAGGTGGGATAGTCGGCGGTCTCGAACGGCTGGGCCTTGCCGGCCAGCAGCGAATGCATGGCGTGGCCCCATTCGTGGCAATAGGTGGTCAGACCCTCGAAGTCGTCCGTGTGGTTGAGCAGCAGATAGGGATGCACATCATAGGCGGCGCCGAACATATAGGCCCCAGCCGCCTTGCCCTTCTGCGGATAGACGTGGGCCCACTTGCCCAGGGTCGCCTTGGCCAGGGTGTCGACATAGTCCGGACCCAGGGGCTTCAGCGCTTCCAAAGCGGTCTTGCGGGTGGTCGGCAGGTCGAACTTTGCGTCGAGCTTGGTCAACGGCGGATAGATGTCGTGATAGGCCATGTCCGGCAGGCCCAGCAGCCGGCGACGCACCTCGAAGTAGCGGTGCAAGATCGGCAGTCCGTTGTTCGCCTCCGCCACCAGCGTGCGATAGACGCCCTCGGGGATGTTCGGGCCATTCAGCGCGCCGGCCAGAGCGTTCGGATATTTGCGCGCGCGGGCTGAGAACAGATCCCCCTGGACCTTGGCCGCGAGGGCGGCGCCCAGGCTGGACTCATAAGTCTTGAACGCCCCGAAGTAGGTGGCGAACACTTTCTGGCGGGTGGCGCGATCCGGGGTGGCGCGGGCGGCGCTGTAACCCTGGCCGTCGAGGCGCACGGTCTTGCCCGCCACGTCGATCTGCGGCCAGGGAATATCTGACAGCACCAGCTGGGAACGGATCGTCCTGGGGCCGCTCAGCGCGTCGCCGGCCGAGGCCAACAGCGACTCTCCGGCCTCGTCCAGCACATGCGGCGCCAGTCGCAGAGTGTCCTCAAGGCCAAAGCGGAACTTGCCGAGCCCAGGATCGGCGTCGAGAGCGGCCCTGATCTTGACGACGCCGACCGCGAGCACCTCCGGGTTCACCCAGGCCGTGGCCTCGCTGACCTGGGTCATCAGGCTGGTGGCGACCTGGCGCCGTTCCTGATCGCTGGCAGCGCCGAGATCCTCATCACCCTTCAGGGTGGCGTAGACGAACAGCCGCAGGAGCCGCCGGTTCACGTCCGACATCGCCTGCAGGGCCGCCTTGAGCACGGCCGCGCCTTCCCCCAGCCGGCCCTTGAAGGCGCGCACGCCGGGCAGCGCCGCCTGGACCAGAGCTCGGTCCGCGTCCCAGGCGGCGGGCGATGGGTAAAGATCGCTGAGGTCCCAGACTGTCGCGAGTGTGGGTTCGCCTGCGGCCCTGGCCAGACCTGGCGTGGCCAGGGCGGCGGCGGCCAGCAACAGAGCCTCGCGGCGGCGTATGTCGGTCATGTGGAATCTCCAGAGCTTGGAGTGAGGCATAGGCGGCTGCGGCGCGCGCGCCAACTTACCGAATCGTCAGGCGTGAGCGTGCGGCCCGATTAACGGTTCAGTGGGGGATCGCCGCCTAGCTTGGGGTCTGAACGATATTCGGGGGCGGTTCTTGGCGCTTAGCGCACGACTGGAGGTCCGGCAGGGACAGGGGCTGGTGATCACGCCCCAGCTGCAGCAGGCGATCAAGCTGCTGCAGATGTCGAATCTTGAGCTCGATGCCTTCGTCGACGCCGAGCTGGAGCGAAACCCGCTGCTGCAGCGCGATGAGCAGGAGCATGACCCCGACGGCGCCCCTGTCGAGACGCCGGTCGCATCCGAGACCGCAGACGATTCCCAGGCGCGGGCCGAGCTTGACGCCAGCCATGACGACGTCTCGCCCGGCGAGCGCGCGACCGGCGATGCGCCGGAAGCCGCTGACGTTGGCGGCGCGGTGGACTGGTCGCGGGCCGGGAGCGGCGGCAGTTTTGACACCGACGGCGAGGGTTTTGAAGGCCGGCACAGCCACGAGAAAACCCTGGCTGACCACCTTACCGATCAGCTGGCTGCGGCCGGCCTGGCCCCCGCAGAGCGGGCGATCGCCGGAATTCTGATCGATTCCATCGACGAAGGCGGCTACCTGCGCGCCGACTTGGCCGACCTGGCCGAGCGGCTGGGCTGCCCCGAAGGGCGGATCGCCAGCGTCCTCGACGTTATCCAGGGCTTTGAACCGGTCGGCGTCGGCGCACGCGATGTGCGCGAATGCCTGATGCTGCAACTCAAGGACCAGAATCGCTTCGATCCGGCGATGGCGGCGCTGCTCGACAACCTTGCGCTGCTGGCGAAACGCGACATGGCCGCGCTGCGCAAGGCCTGCGACGTCGATGACGAAGATCTACGGGAAATGGTCGCAGAAATTCGCGGCCTCACGCCCCGGCCTGGGGCGGCGTTCGGCGGCGAACCCACGCAGCCCGTCGCGCCAGATGTCTACATACGCGAAGGGCCGGGCGGCCTTTGGCATGTGGAGTTGAACTCCGACACCTTGCCTCGGCTGCTGGTCGACCAGCGCTACCACGCCCGGGTTTCCGGCCACATTCGCAGCGACCAGGAACGCACCTTTGTCTCGGACTGCATGGCCCAGGCCAACTGGCTGATGAAGAGTCTGGACCAGCGCGCGCGGACCATTCTGAAGGTCTCATCCGAGATCGTTCGCCAGCAGGACGCCTTCCTGGCCTATGGCGTCGAGCACTTGCGGCCGCTGAACCTCAAGACCGTGGCCGAGGCCATCGGCATGCATGAATCCACCGTCAGCCGGGTGACGTCGAACAAATACATCTCCACGCCGCGCGGGCTGTTTGAGATGAAGTTCTTCTTCACCTCAGCGATCCAGGCCACGGAAGGCGGCGAGGCCCACTCGGCCGAAAGCGTCCGTCACAAGATCCGCCAGCTGATCGACGCGGAGGCGCAGGAGGCCGAGGTTCACTCCGATGACCGGCTGGTCGAGATCCTCAAACAGGGCGGTGTCGATATCGCCCGGCGGACGGTCGCAAAATACCGCGAGGCGATGCGGATCGGCTCGTCGGTGGAACGGCGCCGAATGCTGAAGGAGCCGGCCTAAGGCGGATTCGCACCCCGCCCCTTGGCGTGGACCCGCCGACGGGCCAGATGAGTCAGATGCCTGAGAGTGTCGGCCGTGAGCCCCTTTCCATCGTGTTGGACGAGCTCAGCCGGCGCCCGGAGCCCGAGATATCCGTCGACGAACTGACCGTGCGATTCGGCGGCCAGGCGCTGGGCGCGCTGATCTTCGTGTTCTCGCTGACCTGTATATTCCCGCTGCCGCCAGGCGCGACAACGATACTCGGCTTGCCGCTGGTGTTGCTGGCCCCACAGCTGGTGTTCGGAAACGGTGCGCTCTGGCTGCCGCGCGCCGTGCGAGACCGGATGATCGCCACCATCGACCTGCGCAATGGTCTGCCCCGTGTGCTGCCGTGGTTGCGTCGGGTCGAGGCGGTGTCAAAGCCGCGTCTGGCCAGCCTGTTCGGGCCGGTGGGGCGACGGGTGATCGGGCTGGTCTGCAGCGCCCTGGCCGTGGTGTTGATCCTGCCCATCCCGCTGGGCAACATGCTGCCGGCTCTGGCAGTCTCGACGTTGTCGTTCTCCCTGATCCAGCGTGACGGCCTGATCGCCCTGATCGGGCTGGCGATCGCCGCCGCCAGCGCCGGGGTTTTGGCGCTCGCCGCTCACATTATCGTCAAGGCCCTCCAGCAGATGCTGACGGTGCTTGCGATTGCTTGACACCTTTCCGCAGCGGGCGCGTTGATCCTCTCATGCAAGTCCAGGTCACCGGCAAACATGTCGATGTCGGCGAGGCGCTACGCGCGCGGGTCGCCGACGAACTCTCCTCAAGCATCGCCAAATACTTTGACCGTGGCGGTGGCGCCGAGGTGGTGGTCAGTCGGGAGGGCGGCGCCTTCCGGGTCGATTGCGCCGTGACCCTGGCGTCCGGCCAGCAACTCACCACGCATGGCGTCGGCGGCGATGCCCACCAGGCCTTCGACGCCGCCTTGAGCAAGATGACCAAGCGGGTCAGGCGCTACAAGAACCGGCTCAAGGATCACCATCCGCAGGCCCTGGCGAAACAGGCCGAAAGCGCCGCCTATTTCATCATCGCCGCCTCCGATGACGAGGCCGATGAGCCGGACGCCGAGGCGCTGGATGGCGGCTCCGAGCCGATGATCATCGCTGAGACTGAAACCTCGATCCGCGCGATGACCGTCTCGATGGCGGTCATGCAACTGGACCTTACCGAGGCTCAAACAATCGTGTTCAGAAATGCCGCGCACGGGGGGCTATCGGTGGTATATCGCCGCCCCGATGGCAATATCGGGTGGATCGATCCGCAGCGCACCGGCGCCGGACAGGGATCGCAAGAGAGCGTGCGGAGTTCCGCGCATTAGGTTTGGCTTTTCGCCACCGCCCCGTCGGGCGGGGCGGACAGAAGGTTGTTCTTCGCGTCCATGACGATTGGCGACTTGCTGGATCGCTCAGCGATCTCTCTGCGCGTGAGCGCGTCTGACAAGCGCAAGGCGCTGGCGGTGGTCTCGGAGACCGCCGCGCGGAACTTTGGGCTGGAGGCAGGCGACATTCTGGCGGCGCTGATGGCGCGCGAGGCTGCGGGTTCGACGGGGGTTGGCCACGGAGTCGCCGTGCCGCATGCCCGCCTGCAGGGTCTGCAGCGCATGCGCGCCGTGTTCGTGAGCCTCGATCAGCCGATCGAGTTCGATGCCGTGGACGACGCGCCGGTCGATCTGCTGTTCACCCTGTTCGCTCCGGCCAATGCGGGCGCTGAACATCTGCGGGCGCTGGCCAGGGTGTCACGGCTGTTGCGCCAGGGCGACCTGCGCGAACAGCTGCGCAAGGCCCGCACGACCGACACGGTGCATGCGCTGCTGGCGCAGGATTCCGCACCGGCCGCCAAGCCTTCGGCCGCCTGATCCGGTTAGTGGACGGATACTGGCGCGAGTTCGTGCGCCAGGGCTGCGGCCATGGCGGCGTGGCGGTCAGTGAGCACGGCCAACCGTTCGCCATCCGCGCGATGCACGGCATAGAGCGTCTGGTCGGGCTTCAGCTCCAAGCCCTCGATCTGGGCTGACGGCACGCTGGCCAGGATCTCGGCTCCGGTGACGGGACGCACGTAGACCAGGTTCGGACCACCGAGCGCGGCGAACGCTTCCGTCGTCAGTTCGGGTATCAGTTGCGGTGTCATGATGACCACCTCCATAGACTTTACGTCGACACCCGGATCGGGATCGACTGGATGCGCTGCTCCGGTTCGGGCCGGACCAGGTCGATATGTAACAGGCCGTGTTCAAGGCTTGCGTCCTCGACCACCATGCCGTCGGCCAACACGAAGCTACGAATGAACCCGCGCGCGGCGATGCCGCGATGCAGGAACGCCTCTTCGGTGCGGCCGCCGGGACCGTCCCGCCGGCCGGCGACCACCAGCTGGCGTTCTTCGAGCGTCACCTGCAGCTGATCCGGCGAGAAGCCGGCCACCGCCAGGGTGATGCGCAACGCACCTTGGCCCAAGTCTTCCACATTGTAGGGCGGATAGCTCTCGGCGGCGGCCTTGGCGGCGCGTTCGATCAGGCCACGGGTGTGTTCGAAGCCCAACAGGAACGGGCTGTCGAAGATCGGGTTCCGGTTCATGCGAGTCCTATCCGCAAGCGACTCTCCGACGGGTCGCCCTGAAGCGGCGCGGCCTGACCGGATGCGACTTATATGGGAAGCGATCCGGCTCTGATCAACCTGAGCCCGGCAGTGGCGGTTCAGCGACCTGCGGCGGCGCGCGAAAGATGAAGTGGCGCATGATGAAGAAGTTCCAGGTGGAGATCATCATCAGCAGGCCCAGCTGGGCGATCTGGCGGGGGACATGGGCGCGGTCGACCAGCAGATAGAGCAGAACCTCGTTCAGCCCCATGTTGAACAGGAACAATCCCCCATAGAGCGCCAGCTGGCGGCGCGCGCGCGGGCCTTCGCCCCGGAAGGTCCAGCGCTGCTGCATCAGGAAGCTGACGCAGAAGGCGATCAGCCAGGCGGCGAGCGAGGAGTGCAGGTAAAAGACACCCGCCCATTCGGTCAGCGAATAGAAGGTCGCCATATAGACGGCCGCGCCCAGCCCGCCGCTGACCCCGAACCGAAACACGGTGCCGACCAGGGTCCAGGCCCTGACGCCGATCAACTGTTCCCCCAGTCCGTGCAAGCGGGTCATGGCGCGGCGCACGGGTCAGAACTCCAGATGGCCGAGCGGACAGGCTGTCAGCCCGGCGCCGACCAGGCCGTAGGCGTCGACCTTCCCATGGGTCTGCGGCAGGTTCACCACCCAGCCGCTGTCCGGATCGCTGACCGTGGGGACCTGCAGCGGCACGTCGGGCCGGGGCGCGCCGCCATCGCCCGCCGCGACGATGTGGTAGGAGACGTCCACCAGCACCACCCGCGCCACCCGAACGCCGGCCGCCGGATCCCAGCCCCAGCCCAGGACCCGCACCCCGCGCGGCGCGGCGGTATAGCGACGGGTGATCTGGTCGAGATTGCCCAGGCAGACCGCGCGGCCGGCGAACACCTGGTCGGGCGACTTGCCGATCAGCGTCCGGGCCCAGGCCGGCGGCGGTGGCGTGCCGACCTGACGCTGAAGGACGGTGCGCCGGATCAGCCGGCCCAGCTCCACCACCGTGTTGCCGGCGCCCGGTCCGCGCGGCTTAGGCTCATCGCAGGCGCTGAGCGCCAGCAGCGCGGCAAGCGCCAACAGGGCGACGGGAAAGCTGGCGCGCGGCATGGCCCTTACTAGGCTGAGCCGGCGCCTTGCGCCAAGGCGGGTTGGGCGGGCGCCGGTCGGACGGGCGCGAGCCCGGCGATTGGTCTAGGGTTGGGTCAGTCCCATCGGATGGAGCCCGCCATGTCCAGTCTCGACCGCCGCGCCCTGCTCACCGCCGCCGGCCTTTCTGCCGCCACCCTCGCCGCCGTGCCGGCCGCCGCCCAGAGCCCGGCGCCGCCGGCCACGCTCCCGGCGCCCAAGCCCCTGCCGTTCGATCCGACCGCCGTGGCCGGGCTGTCGGAGAAGCTGCTGACCAGCCACCACGACAATAACTACGTCGGCGCGGTCAAACGCCTGGGCGTCATCCGGGGGGAGCTCAGCAAGCTGGACTTCGCCGCCGCGCCGGGCTTTCAGATCAATGGCCTGAAGCGCGAGGAGCTGATCGCCTGGAACTCGATGATCCTGCACGAGCTCTATTTCGCCGGCCTGGCCTCCGCCGCGCCGCCCGCCAAGGCGCTTTCCCAGGCCTTGGAGCGCGACTTTGGCAGCCATGACCGCTGGGCTGCCGAGTTCGCCGGCATGGGCAAGGCGCTGGGCGGCGGCTCCGGCTGGGTGCTGCTGACCTGGTGCCGCCATGAGATGCGGCTGGTCAACACCTGGGCCTCTGACCACACCCAGACCCTGGCCGGCGGCGCCCCGATTCTGGCGCTGGACATGTACGAGCACGCCTATGC
>JAYTFM010000051.1:0-12078 GCA_043734425.1 Alphaproteobacteria bacterium | reverse complement strand
GCAGGCAGGGACCCAGCCCTGCAAAAGAGTCTGGACCCCTGCCGTCGCAGGGGAACAGTCGGTTTTATCCCCCCCCGACGAAATGGACGATCTCATAATCGTCACCGTCCTCGACGATCAGCGTGTCGAAGGTCGACCGCGGCACGATCTCCAGATTGCGTTCGACCGCCACCTTGCGCCCGTCCAGTCCCAGCGCCGCGACCAGGTCCGTCACCCAGGCCAGCGCCTCGAAACTGCGCGGCTCGCCATTGACGGTCAGGTTCATGCAAAGGGCCTCCAGTCGCTAAGCTTGTGACCCGGCGCCCCGCCCGGTACAAGTCGGCGGAATCGACGGCGGGGCCGAATGTCGAAACCGATCTATGTGTTGAGCGGCCCGAACCTCAATCTCCTCGGGACCCGCGAGCCGGAGATTTACGGCCACCAGACCCTCGAAGACGTGAGGCGGCTCTGCGAGGCGCGGGCGTCGACGTTGGGGCGCGAGGTCGTGTTCCGGCAGTCGAACCACGAGGGCGAGTTGATCGACTGGATCCAGGAGGCCCGCGAGGCCGCCTGCGCCCTGGTGATCAACCCCGCGGGCTACGGCCACACCTCGGTCGCGCTACTGGATGCGCTGAAGATGCTCGCGATCCCGGTGATCGAGTGCCACCTGTCGAACCCCGCCGCTCGCGAGGCGTTCCGCCACCAGACCTATGTCTCCCTCGCGGCCACGGGTGTGGTTTCCGGCTTTGGCGCCGCGAGTTATGAACTGGCCGTCGAGGCCGCCGCGGGCCTCGCCCGCTAAGTCCGACGCAGAAGATACAAAGGTAATCCATGGCCGGCGTTCCCAAACCTCCCACCGATCAGATCGACACGCGCCTCGTGCGCAAACTCGCCGATATCCTGACCGAGACGAACCTCTCGGAAATCGAGGTCGAGCACGACGGCCTGAAGATCCGCGTCGCCAAGACCCTGACCGCCGCGCCGATGCAGATGTATGCCCCGGCCGCGGGCCCGGCCCCGATGGCGCCTGCTCCGGCGGCGGCGCCCGCCCTCGACGCCGCGCCCGCGCGCGCCAGTGGCGATGTCGTCAAGTCGCCGATGGTTGGCAGCGTCTTTCTGCAACCCAACCCGGGGTCTGATGCCTTCGTAAAGCTGGGAGACACCGTCACCGCCGGCCAGACGCTGATGATCATCGAGGCCATGAAGACAATGAACCCCATCCCCGCGACCAAGAGCGGCAAGCTCGTGGAAATCCTGGTGGAGGACGGCCAGCCCGTGGAGTTCGGCGAGCCGCTCGCGGTCATCGAGTAGGACCCGGCCATGTTCGACAAGATACTCATCGCCAACCGCGGCGAGATCGCGCTGCGGATTCATCGCGCGTGCAAGGAGATGGGCATCTCCACCGTCGCCGTGCACTCCGAGGCCGATAGCGGCGCCATGTGGGTCCGGCTTGCCGACGAGAGCGTCTGCATCGGTCCGCCCGCGGCGGCCAAGAGCTACCTGAACATTCCCGCGATCATCGCCGCGGCGGAGATCACCGGAGCTCAGGCAATCCATCCAGGTTACGGATTCCTCTCCGAAAACGCCCGGTTCGCCGAGATCGTCGGCGCCCACGGCTTCACCTTCATCGGGCCCAAGCCCGAGCACATCAAGATGATGGGCGACAAGATCACCGCGAAACAGGTGGTCAAGGACGCCGGCATCCCCGTGGTGCCCGGTTCCGATGGCGCGGTGACGACCGAAGAAGAAGCGTTCGAGGCGGCCAAGCAAATTGGTTTTCCCGTGCTGATCAAAGCCGCGGCCGGCGGCGGCGGGCGTGGCATGAAGGTGGCCCAGACCCAGGACGACCTCTACGAGGCGGTCTCCACCGCGCGCGGTGAGGCCAAGGCCGCCTTCGGCGATGACGCGGTCTATATGGAGCGCTACCTCCAGACCCCGCGCCATATCGAATTGCAGGTGATCGCCGACAGTTTCGGCAACGTCTGCCACCTCGGCGAACGCGACTGCTCGCTGCAACGCCGCCACCAGAAGGTGATCGAGGAGGCGCCGGCTCCCGGCATGACCGATGAGGCTCGCGCCGCCGTCACCGCCGCCGCCGTCAAGGCCGCCCAGGCGGTCGGCTATCAGGGCGCCGGCACCGTCGAATTCATCGCCGACGCCTCCGCCGGCCTGCGCGGCGACCGCATCTGGTTCATGGAGATGAATACCCGCCTGCAGGTCGAGCATCCCGTCACCGAGATGGTCACCGGCCTGGACCTCGTCGAATGGCAGTTCCGGGTCGCGGCCGGCGAGCCGCTGCCGCTGACCCAGGACCAGATCGCCCTCAGCGGCCATGCGGTCGAGGCGCGGCTGTATGCCGAAAACCCCGCCACCGGCTTCCTGCCCTCCATCGGCCGGCTGGAGAGCTTCAGCCTGCCGCAGGGGGTGCGCATCGATGCGGGCGTCGAGGAGGGCGACGAGATCAGCCCGCACTACGACCCGATGATCGCCAAGCTGATCGCCCACGCCCCGACCCGCGAGGCGGCCATCGCCGAACTGGCCGAGGCCTGCGCCGAGGTCGAGATCTATCCGGTCCGGTCCAACGCCGGCTTCCTGGTCCGCTGCCTGGAGAGCCCGGACTTTATCGCCGGCGCCGTCGACACCGGCCTGATCGGCCGCGAGCTGGAGGTGCTGACCACCCCGGCCGAACCCTCGCCCGAGGCCCTGGCCACCGCCGGCTGGGCGTTCCGCGAGCAGGTCGAACGCGAGGCCGAAACGGTGGGGCCCAGCCCCTGGGTGAGCTTGAGCGGCTTTCGCCTCAACGCCCCCGCCGCGACCACCACCCGCCTGTTCCTGAACGGCCAGGCGGTGGAGGTCGAACTGGGCGCAGGGCCGTCCCGCACGGTCCATGTGCTGGGCGAAGAGGCGGCGGTCGTCTTCGAAGCCGGCGAAGCCTTCGTCTTCCGCGACCACCCCCCGGCCGCCGATGCAACAGGTTCCGCCAGCGACGGCCAGATCCGCGCGCCCATGCCCGGCAAGGTCACCGTGGTCGGCGTGGCGGCTGGCGACAAGGTCACCAAGGGCCAGCCCCTTGTCACCCTGGAAGCCATGAAAATGGAACACGCCCTGACAGCGCCCTTCGACGGGATAGTGGACGAGGTGGCGGCGACCCTCGGCGCTCAGGTCAGCGAGGGAACGGTGTTGGTGAGGATGACGGCGGAGTAGCCCGAGCACCTACGCCACCGCCTCGATCCGCCGGGCGATCCAGGCGTTGAGGCTCACGCCTTCGGCCAGCGCGCGCACTGCGGCCCGGCGGTGGGTCTCGGGATCGAGGCGCAGGGGGATTTTGCCGCTGTAGGACCGGTCCGGCGCTTCGCCACGTTCGGCGCAAAAGGTCAGATAGTCATCGATGCTGTCACGGAACGCCGCCTCCACCTCGGCGAAGGTCTCGCCTTCGAAGGTCACCACGTCGCGCAGGCCGACGACCTGACCCACGAAGGCACCGTCATCGGCTTCAACGGTTCCGGCATAACCTTTGTATTCCAGCATCAGCTCAGTCCTTTCCGGGTCGAAAGCCGGCCACAATCAAAAACTCGCGAACTGCGCGCACGCTACTGCGTTTGGTTTCCGGACTTGGATGCGGCCGATGGAAGACGGCGCGAGCCCCGCCCAGCGCGACGCGAACCCGACTGCCTGCGCCTTCAGTGATATCCGCCTCCAAGGCTCGCAGCAGGGCCTCAATCTCAGCCCAGCGCATATCCCCGGCGGTTGGCTCCGCAAAAATCTGATCCAGAGTTCGCCGATGCCGGCTGTTCATTGCAATATAGTATCACAATACAATATCACATCAAGAGACCGCCGCTGCCTGCGGACCCCGCTTCGCCGCCTCGTCCAGGTGATGTATCCTCTGCCCATGTCCCAGACCCTCGTGACCCCCGACCCCGTCGCTGCCGAGCTCATCGCCCTGCTCGGCCCCGGCGCGGTGTTCACCGGCGAGGCGGCCAAGGAGCGCGCGGTCGGGACCTGGGCGCGGCTCGGCAGCCCGCGCGCCGTGGTCTATCCGGCCTCGACCGATCAGGTTTCGGCAGTGCTGAAGATCGCCCACCGGACCGGCGCTGCGGTGGTGCCCTGGGGCGGCAAGACCGGGCTGGCCGGCGGGGCCATCGCCGAGGGGGCCATCGCGCTGTCGCTGGAGAAGATGAACCGGATCGAGGAGATCGACACCGGCTCGGCGACCATGACGGTCCAGGCCGGCTGCATCCTCCAGGTCGCCTGCGAGGCGGCCGAGGCTGAGGGCCTGCTGCTGCCGCTGGACCTGGGCGCGCGCGGCTCGGCGACCATCGGCGGCAATATCTCCACCAACGCCGGCGGCAACCGCGTGGTCCGCTACGGCATGATGCGCGACATGGTGCTGGGGGTAGAGGCGGTGCTGGCAGATGGCACGGTGTTGTCCTCGCTCAACCGGCTGATGAAGAACAACACCGGCTATGATCTCAAGCAGCTGTTCATCGGCTCGGAGGGCACGCTCGGCGTCGTCACCCGTGCGGTGCTGCGGCTGCGCAGCGCGCCGGTCAGCCAGGCGACGGCGTTTGTGGCGGTGGACAGCTTTGCCGCCCTGCCGAAGCTGCTGCGCACCCTGGAGTCCGGCCTGGGCGGCGGCCTGTCGGCCTTCGAGGTGATGTGGCCGACGTTCTACGATCTGGTCACCACGGCGCCCGCCATGGGTCAGCCGCCGCTGGCCCGGGGCTATCCGTTCTATGTGCTGCTGGAGCAGTTGGGCGGCGATGAGGCGGCCGATAACGAGCGCTTCGAACGGGTGCTGGGCGAGGCGCTGGAGAGCGGCCTGATCGTCGATGCGGTGATCGCCAAATCAAATGCCGAACGCGCCCGGATGTGGGGCCTGCGCGACGACGTCGGCCAGACCAACCAGCACGGCGCGGCCTTCACCTTCGATGTCGGCCTCAGGATCGCCGACATGCCGGCCTATGTGGCTGAGGTTGAAGCGGCCATCCTCGGCCGCTGGCCGGATGCGAACCTCTGGGTGTTCGGCCATCTGGGCGATGGCAACCTGCACGTCATCACCCACGTTGGTGACCGCAGCGCCGAAGCGCGCCACGCCGTGGAAGAGATGGTCTATCAGCCGCTCGCCGGGATCGGCGGCTCGGTTTCGGCCGAACATGGCGTCGGCCTGCACAAGCTCAGCCACCTGGGCATCTCGCGCAATGCCGGCGAGATCGCCCTGATGCGGACCCTGAAGCGCGCGCTGGATCCCACCAATGTGCTCAATCCCGGCAAGGTGGTGGGGTAGCACCGAGCTTCCTCCTCTCTCACTCGTCATTCTCGGCCAAGGCGCGCAGCGCCGCCGTGCCGGGAACCCATGATCGCCGGCGGGTCCGGATAGGTCGCGGCGGCGCCGCAGGGGATGGCGTTCCGGCCTCGGTGATCATGGGTCATCCCCCCGGGTCGCGCTGCTGCGCGGCTCGCCCGAGGGCAGGCTCCCGAGCCGGATGATGACGGAGTTGAGGGGGCGGGGGAAACCCCTGGAGCGCGCCTGAGTCTCAGCCTAGGCTCCCCCCATGAAGATGCCTGCGCCGGACCCCGCGCTGATCGCCCGCAAGGATGAGATCGTGTCGGCGCTCAGACGGATCGTGCCGGGGGAGGGGGTGGTCGCCGAGCCGGCGGCGCTGGTTCCCTTTGAGAGCGACGGCCTGTCGGCCTATCGCCAAACGCCGCTGGCCGTGGTGTTGCCGCAAACCGTAGACCAGGTCTCGGCCGTGCTGGCCTGGTGCCAGGCGGAGGGCGTCAAGGTGGTGCCGCGCGGCGCCGGGACCTCGCTGTCGGGCGGCGCGCTGCCGCTGGCCGATGGCGTGGTGCTGGGCCTCTCTAAGTTCAATCGCATCCTGGACATCGACTACGCCAACCGCTGCGCGGTGGTGCAGCCGGGGGTGACCAATCTGGCGATCAGCGAGGCGGTGGCGGCGCACGGCTTCTATTACGCCCCAGATCCCTCCAGCCAGATCGCCTGCACCATCGGCGGCAATGTGGCCGAGAACTCCGGCGGCGTGCACTGCCTGAAATACGGGCTGACCACCAACAACCTGCTGGGCGTCGAGATCGTGCTGATCAGCGGCGAGGTGGTGCGGCTGGGCGGCAAGGCGTTCGACGCCGAGGGCTATGACCTGCTGGGCCTGATGACCGGGTCCGAGGGCCTGCTGGGCATCGTCACCGAGGTGACGGTCCGCATCCTGCCCCGGCCGGAGACGGCGCGGGCGCTGCTGCTGGGTTTTCCCACCGTCGAGGCGGCGGGCGCCACGGTGGGCGACATCATCGCTGCCGGCATCATCCCGGCCGGGCTGGAGATGATGGACAACCCCGCCATCCGCGCTGCCGAGGCGTTCGTCGGCGCCGGCTATCCCGTTGAAGCCGCCGCCCTGCTGATCGCCGAGCTGGACGGCGCAGAGGCCGAATGCGCCGAACTTTCCGCCCAGGTCCAGGCCATCGCCGAGGCCAGAGGCGCCGACTTTGTGCGGGTCTCCGGCAGCGAGGCCGAGCGACTGGCCTTCTGGGCGGGGCGCAAGGCGGCCTTTCCCGCCGTCGGCCGCATCGCGCCGGATTATTTCTGCATGGACGGCACCATCCCGCGCGGCCGCCTGCCGCAGGTGCTGACCCGGATCAGGGAGCTGGCGGCCGAGCATCGTCTGGGCGTCGCCAATGTGTTCCACGCCGGCGATGGCAACCTGCATCCGCTGATCCTCTATGATGCTGACGTTCCCGGCCAGCTGGAGCGCGCCGAGGCGTTCGGCGCCGATATCCTCAAACTCTGTGTCGCGGTCGGCGGGGTGCTGACCGGCGAGCACGGGGTCGGCGTCGAGAAGCGCGACCTGATGAGCGAGATGTTCGATGAAACCGACCTGGCCTGCCAGCAGCGGGTCAAGTGCGCGTTTGATCCCGGCCTGCTGCTGAACCCCGGCAAGATGTTCCCCACCCTGCACCGCTGCGCCGAACTGGGCCGCGTCCACGTCCATCGCGGCAAGCTCGCGTTTCCTGACTTGCCGCGGTTCTGATGCTGGAAGCCCGCGTCCGCTCCCTGACCCCCACAACCCCGGATGAGGTGCTGGCCATCGTCGCCGAGGCCAATGCGCACGGCCGCAGGCTGGAGATCATGGGCGCCGGCTCCAAGCGCAGCCTGGGCGTGGTCGACGGCGTCGACGCCACGCTCTCCACCACGCGCTTGGATCGCATCATCGACTACCAGCCGGACGAGCTGGTGCTGACCGTCCAGCCCGGCGTGCGCCTGGAGGACCTGGAGCGGCTGGTCGCCGGGCGCGGCCAGATGCTGGCCTTCGAGCCGCCGCGCCTGACCCGGCTGCTGGGCGCCCGGGGCGAGCCGACTCTTGGCGGGATCATCGGCGCCAACCTCTCCGGCCCCAGACGCCTCCGGGCCGGCGCGGTGCGCGATCACCTGCTGGGCTTTGCGGCGATCTCTGGCCGGGGCGAGCAGTTCAAGGCCGGCGGCAAGGTGGTCAAGAATGTCACCGGCTATGACCTGATGAAGCTGCTGGCTGGCGCCTGGGGCACGCTGGCGGTGTTGACCGAGGTGACCATCAAGGTGTTACCGGCCCCCCGGACCGAGACCACTCTGCTGCTGTTCGGCCTGGCCGACGCGCGCGCCAGCGAGGCCATGGGCCTGGCGATGAACGGCCCGTTCGAGGTCTCCGGCGCGGCGCACCTGCCGGCCCACGCCGCCGCCGCGCCGCCGCTGAAAGCCGAGATGCCGGTGACCGCGCTGCGTCTGGAGGGATTCGAAGCCTCGGTCGCCGCGCGGGTCGAAAGCCTTGCCAGCGCGCTCAAGGGCTTTGGCCGGGTGGACCGGCTGGACGCTGCGCACAGCCGCGAGTTCTGGGGTCAGGTCCGCGAGGTCGAGGCCTTCGTCGGTGATCCGAGGCCGCTGTGGCGCCTGTCGCTGCCACCGGCCGTCGGGTGGCGCGGCCCGCATGCACTGCCCGGCCACGCACTCTATGACTGGGCCGGCGGGCTTGCCTGGCTGCTGACCGACGAGCCGCCCGCCAAGGTGCGCAGCGTGGCCCGCGAGCTTGGCGGCCATGCCCTCTGCCTGCGCGGCCACCCCGCGTTCGCCCCGGCCGACGGCGCTCTGGGGGCGTTGCAGGCTCGCATCAAGACGGCCTTCGATCCGCTGGGCGTGCTCAATCCGGGGCGCTTCCCATGAGGACCCATTTCACCGAGGCCCAGCTGGCGGATCCGCAGATCGGCGCCTCGCAGGCCGCGATCCGCAAGTGCGTGCATTGTGGCTTCTGCACCGCCACCTGCCCGACCTATGTGCTGCTGGGCGATGAGCGCGACAGCCCGCGCGGCCGCATCGAACTGATCCAGGCCATGCTGGAAAACGGCGGCCCGCCCGCGCCCAGCACCGTGACCCACGTCGACCGATGCCTGTCCTGCCTGGCCTGCACCACCACCTGCCCCTCAGGCGTCGACTATGCCCAGCTAATCGACCACGCCCGCGCGCACATCGAAGCCACGCATGTGCGGCCCTGGCCCGAGCGCGCCTTGCGGTTGGCCCTGGCCTGGGTGCTGCCGTATCGGCGGAGGTTCGCGGTCGCCCTGGCGCTGGGCCGGATGGCGCGGCCGCTGGCGCCAACGTTCGATCGACTGGGCCTCAGGCCGCTGGCGGCGATGCTGAGGCTCATCCTCCCCCAGCGCGAAGCGCGGCAGGGGGAGGTGGCCCAGAGGGCCGGAGGGGGTTTCATCCCCGGCGCCGGGGGCTCCAACCCCCTCTCCCGCAGAGTTTATCCTCGGGCCGGCCAGGGGCCGGACCCGGGGGCGACAGCTCCCCCTGGGGGGGGACATCTACGAAGCCCGCGCCGCGTCATCCTCCTCCAGGGCTGCATCGAACCCGTCCTCGCCCCCCAGATCCGCGAGGCCGCGATTCGCCTGATCACCCGCGCAGGCTACGAAGTCGTCCTGGCCCCGAGCGAAGGCTGCTGCGGCGCCCTGTCCGAACACCTGGGCCGCGCCGTCGAGGCCAAGGCGATGGCCCGCGTCAATCTAAAGACCTGGGCGGCGGTCGGCGAGGTCGCCGCCATCATCACCACGGCCGCCGGCTGCGGCACGGCGATCAAGGGCTATGGCAAGTTGCTCGGTTACACGGCCGGCCCGCCGGCCCGCGACATCCTGGAGTTCATTGCCGAGGTCGGCCTGCCGCCTGTGGTCCGCGCGACAGATATGGCCGTCGCCTACCACGCGGCCTGCTCGCTTCAACACGGCCAGCAGATCAAGACCGCCCCGGTCCGCCTGCTTACCGAAGCCGGGTTCGAGGTGCGCCCGGTCGCCGAAGGCCACCTCTGCTGTGGCTCAGCCGGCGTCTACAACATCCTGCAGCCCGAGCTCGCAACCCAGCTGCGCGACCGCAAAGCCGCCAACATCGCCGCGACCGGCGCAAAGGTGGTCGCCGCCGGCAACATTGGCTGTATGACCCAGCTGGCCCCCGTGTTGGACGCGGCGATCATCCATCCGGTGGAACTACTTGACTGGGCCACAGGCGGGCCGAGGCCGGCGGGGATCTTGGCCGGTGACGATACGAGCTGACGAGCCCCCACCCCGCTCGTCATTCTCGGCCAAGACGCGCAGCGCCGCCGTGCCGGGAACCCATGAACTCGAAGGATTCCGGACAGGTCGCGGCGGCGCCGCAAATAGTCTTCGCAGCGCGGAGATCATGGCTCGTCCGGACGATGACGAATGAATGGGGCGCGCGCCCCTAAGCCTCCACCGTCTCCGGCTCGCCCACAAACCCCTTCCAGTTGTTCATATAGTCCACGAACGCCGGGCTCAGGCCCTCATGGCGCAGGTGCGCGCGGCTGGCGGGCAGGGGGATCGGTTGGAAGTCGGGGTCTCGCGCCAGCTTCGGGAAATCGTGGTGCAGGATCGCCGCGCGGCCGACCAGCACGAAATCGGCGCCGTCGTGCAGCATCTGGCTGGCGATGGCCGGGCTCGTCACCTTGCCCGCCACGCCCAGACGGGTCACGCCGCGATCCAGCTCCGTGAACCAGGACATCAGGCTGCGGCCCTGGAATTCTTCCTCCACCGGCTCCTTGAAGACATCCCACAGCGACATGTCGAGGAAGTCGAGGCGTCCGTCGGCCAGCACCGCCTGCGCGGTCTTGAGGATATCCGCCAGCTGCAGGTCAAACCGCTCCGGCGACAGGCGCAGGCCCAGTTGGAAGTCAGGCCGGCAGCGGCTGCGCACCCCATCAATGATCTCGTGGATGATCCGCGCCCGGTTCTCCACCGATCCGCCATAGCGATCCTCGCGCCGGTTGAGCTTGGGCGAGAGGAACTCGGCAATGATGTAGCCGTGGGCGCCGTGCATTTCGACACCGTCGAAGCCGGCCTGCTCGGAGCGCACAGCGGCGGCGATGAAATCCTCGATCAGCTGTTCGACCTCGCCGGTCGAGAGCCCGCGCGCGCCGGTCTCCGGATCGTCCGACGGACAGACCGCTCGGCCCACCAGCTCCGCCGGCGAACGGTTGCCGGCATGGTGCATCTGCAGCGAGGCGATGCTGCCCTCGGCCTTGATCGCCGAAGCCAGCCGCGTCAGGCCCTCCAGGTGCTGATCGCCGAATACGCCCAGCTGGCCAGCGAACCCCTGGCCCACCGCCTGCACGTGGGCCGCGCAGGTCATGGTCATGCCAAACCCGCCCTTGGCCCGCATCGTCAGCCAGTGGAACTCTTCCTCCGAGAGCCGCCCGTCAGCGTGGCTCTGCTGGTTGGTCAGCGGCGCCAGCATGAAGCGGTTCTTCATGGCCGGGCCATGGGCGAAGGTCATCGGCGCGAACAGGTCGGACAAGGCGCAGGTCTCCAGAAAAATAGCGTCCCGTCCCCTACGGGACTGACGCTGGGTTCGGCAAATCAGGGTTTCTGGGCGGCGCCCATACCTTTGATGTAGGCGCGGATCAGAGCCAGCCCCTCTTCATGGGTCAGGGATCGCCCCAGTTCGGGCATCATCACGCCCGGCTCGGTGGACGCCATCCGGTAGAGCAGGATCGAGGCTTCGGGGTGTCCCGGCTCAATCGCCACCTCCAGGTTGCCCGACCCGCGTCCGGCCGCCACCGGACGTTTGCCGATGCCCTGGGCAGGGCCGCGCGTCTCCTCCAGATTGAGGAACAGCCCGCTGTTGCTGGCGATGGCACGGGGTTGGTGGCAGTGGGCGCAGTTGGCGTCGAGATAGGCCCGCGCGCGGGCCGCCAGCGGCTCGGCCGGATTGTCCCAGCGCGCGGTGCGCGGCGCGGCGGCGGGCTTTGGGGAGCCGGTCAGCAGGCCCGCCCGACTCCAGTGCGCCAGCTGATTTTCCGTCCCGGCTGCATAGGCGAAGTCGCCGTTCAGATTGCGCGCCTTGGGACCGATGGGGGTCAGCGTCTTGTCGAGCTGATGGCATTCCTTGCACTGGTTCTGGTTGGGCACGGCATAGTCCACCTGCCGTGTCCGGCCCGCCGCATCGATGAAGCTGACCTCCAGCCGTGCGCCGGCCCGCTTCAGCACCGCCTCGGTCTGCGCGTCATTCCAGACATAGGTCGTCGCCACCCAGCCGGCCCGCTTGCGGATCAACAGGCGGGTTTCCAGCTTTCGCACATCATCGTTCGGCCGCCGGAAATCGGCCGGATAGGCGAAGGTCTTGACCAGCGTCGCCCCGACCGGAAAGTCGAACACACCGGCGCTGCGATAGCGCACGCGCGTCCCGGGCGGCAGATAGAGAAACCGCTGCTTCTCGGCATAGTCGCTGAACAGCGGGGTGTTGAGGGCGTAGGGCGTCAGGCGGGGGTCGGGGCGGCCGTCGGCGTTGAGCAAGCGGTAGTCCGACAGCTTCGGCGCCGGCGTTTCGGCGAGCAGGGCGTTCAGGGCCACGCCGTCTGGCGCGGGCGCGGCGGCGAGGGTGAGGAGGGCCGCGAGGACGACGCAGGGGCCGAGCCCCCATCGCCGCGGGCTTGAACCCCCTCCGGCCCGTTGGGCCACCTCCCCCTGGCGGGCTCCGCCCTGGGGGAGGATCTGGACGCCAAGATGCTCCCCCCCAGGGGGAGCTCCCGCGAAGCGGGTGAGGGGGTTCAA
>JAYTFM010000050.1:0-17311 GCA_043734425.1 Alphaproteobacteria bacterium | reverse complement strand
GATGGTCTCGGGCTTCTTGATCTCACCATACGACCAGCTGCGAATTTGCTCTGGGCTGGCCATCTGGATTCTAATCTGGTCGAAGGTCATGGCCGCACCGGCCTGACCGAGAATCTTCATCAGTTCATTCATGTCGCATACCCCATCGGCGGCCCGCCCATCAGAGCAGGCCGCCCGTTGCGAAAGTCACGCCGTAGTAATCAGGTCGGCCGCATATCCAGATCGACGTTCAGGCCCAAGGACTTCAGCTCCTTGACTAGCACGTTGAAGCTCTCCGGGATGCCAGCCTCGAAGTTGTCCTGCTCGCGCACGATAGCCTCATAGACCTTGGTGCGGCCGGACACGTCATCCGACTTCACCGTCAGCATCTCCTGCAGCGTGTACGCCGCGCCGTAAGCCTCAAGCGCCCAGACCTCCATCTCGCCGAACCGCTGTCCGCCGAACTGCGCCTTGCCGCCCAACGGCTGCTGGGTGACCAGACTGTAGGGGCCGATCGAGCGGGCGTGGATCTTGTCGTCCACCAGATGGTGCAGCTTCAGCATATAGATATAGCCGACGGTGACCGGGCGCTTGAACTGCTCCCCCGTCTGGCCGTCGTACAGGTACGACTGGCCCGACCTGTCGAGGCCCGCCTTCTCCAGCAGATTCTCGATGTCATCGATGTGGGCGCCGTCGAACACCGGCGTGGCGAAGGGAATGCCCTTCGACAGGTTCTTGGCCAGTTCGATCAGGTCCTCGTCGTTGTCCGGCAGTTCTTCATCAGGGCCATAGGTCCCTGCCAGGTAGTCGATCAGCGCCTGACGCTGTCCGCCATGCTGCCAGGCTTCCAGCAGGTCAGCGACCTGCTTGCCGAGGCCAGCCGAGGCCCAACCCAGGTGCGTTTCGAAGATCTGGCCGACGTTCATTCGCGACGGCACGCCCAGCGGGTTCAGCACGATATCCACGTGCTGGCCGTTTTCCAGGTAGGGCATGTCCTCGATCGGCAGGATCTTGGAGATCACCCCCTTGTTGCCGTGACGGCCGGCCATCTTGTCGCCCGGCTGCAGCTTGCGCTTCACCGCCACGAACACCTTGACCATCTTCATCACGCCCGGCGGCAGTTCATCGCCGCGCTGCAGCTTGTCGACCTTGTCCTCAAAGCGGCGGTCCAGCCGCTTGCGGGCTTCGTCAAACTGGCGGCGCAGGGCCTCCAGCTCGCCCATGGCCTTCTCGTCGTCCACCGCGATCTGCCACCAAAGACCGGGCGAGATTTCTTCCAGCTTGTCGGCGGCGATCTCGCCGCGACCCAGGCCCTTCGGACCTGAAACAGCGTTCTTGCCGACCAGCAGTTGCCGCAGGCGCGAGGTCATGTTGCGGTTCAGGATCGCAAATTCGTCGTCACGGTCCTTGCCCAGCCGGTCAATTTCCGCCCGTTCGATGGCCAGGGCGCGTTCGTCCTTCTCGACGCCGTGCCGGTTGAACACCCGCACCTCGACGATGGTCCCGGCCACGCCCGGCGGCAACTTCAGCGAGGTGTCTCGAACGTCGGACGCCTTCTCGCCAAAGATGGCGCGCAGCAGCTTTTCTTCCGGGGTCATCGGGCTCTCGCCCTTGGGCGTCACCTTGCCGACCAGGATATCGCCCGGCAGAACCTCGGCGCCGATCGCCACGATCCCGGCCTCGTCGAGGTTGCGCAGGGCTTCCTCGCCGACGTTGGGAATGTCGCGGGTGATCTCTTCTGGACCCAGCTTGGTGTCGCGGGCCATGACCTCGAACTCCTCGATGTGGATCGAGGTGAAGATGTCGTCGCGCACGATCCGTTCCGAGATCAGGATCGAATCTTCGAAGTTGTAGCCATTCCACGGCATGAAGGCGACCAGGGTGTTACGCCCCAGCGCCAGCTCGCCCAGTTCGGTCGACGGGCCGTCAGCGATGACGTCGCCCACCTGAATCTTGTCGCCCACTCGAACCAGCGGTCGCTGGTTGATGCAAGTCGAGGTGTTGGACCGCTGGAACTTCTGCAGCCGATAGATGTCGACGCCCGGCTTGGTGGGGTCGGTCTCTTCGGTCGCGCGCACCACGATGCGGGTGCCGTCGATCTGCTCGACGATGCCCTTGCGCCGGGCGACGACGACGGCGCCGGAGTCCACCGCCACGACGCTCTCCATGCCGGTGCCGACCAGCGGCGCATCCGACTGAATCAGCGGCACAGCCTGCTTCTGCATGTTCGAGCCCATCAGGGCCCGATTGGCGTCGTCGTTTTCCAGGAACGGGATCAGCGAGGCGGCGACCGACACCACCTGCTTGGGCGACACGTCCATCAGATCGACCTGATCGCGCGGCAACAGACCGGGCTCGCCGTTGATCCGGCCGGGCACCAGCTCATCGACGATGACGCCGTTATCCAGCTTGATATTGGCCTGGGCGATGACGTGTTTCGCCTCCTCCATGGCCGACATATAGACGACCTCGTCGGTGGTCTTGCCGTCCTTGATGCGGCGATAGGGGCTCTCGATAAAGCCGTACTTGTTCACCACCGCGTGGGTGGCGAGCGAGTTGATCAGGCCGATGTTCGGGCCTTCCGGCGTCTCGATCGGGCAGATCCGGCCGTAGTGGGTCGGGTGCACGTCGCGCACCTCGAAGCCGGCCCGCTCGCGTGTCAGACCGCCCGGGCCGAGCGCCGACAGACGCCGCTTGTGGGTGATTTCCGACAGCGGATTGGTCTGGTCCATGAACTGCGACAGCTGCGAGGAGCCAAAGAACTCCCGCACCGAAGCGGCCGCCGGCTTGGCGTTGATCAGATCGTGCGGCATCACCGTGTCGATATCGACGCTGCTCATCCGCTCCTTGATCGCCCGCTCCATGCGCAGCAGGCCGACCCGGTACTGGTTTTCCAGCAGTTCGCCCACCGAACGCACCCGGCGGTTGCCCAGGTTGTCGATGTCGTCGATCTCGCCCTTGCCGTCGCGCAGGCCGACCAGGGTGCGCAGCACCTCGATCACGTCGTCCTTACGCAGAATCCGCACGTCGTCCGGGCAGTCCAGCTCCAGGCGCATGTTCATCTTCACCCGGCCGACCGAGCTCAGATCATAGCGTTCGCCGTCGAAGAACAGGCTCTTGTACATGGCCTCGGCGGCTTCCACCGTCGGCGGCTCGCCGGGGCGCATGACCCGATAGATGTCGAACAGCGCGTCTTCACGAAGGGTGTTCTTGTCGACGCGCAGGGTGTTGCGCATGTAGGCGCCGACCGTAACATCGTCGATGTCCAGCACATCCAGCGTCGAGAAGCCCTGCTCCTCCAGCGCCGCCAGCAGAACTGGGTCCAGTTCGTCGCCGGCCTCGGCATAGATCTCGCCGGTCTCCATATTGACCAGATCGCGGGCCAGATAGCGGCCCGTCAGAGCTTCGGGCGCCAGCAGCAGGGTCTTCAGGCCCGCATCCGCCAGCTTCTTGGCGTTACGCGCCGAGACCTTGGTTCCGGCCGGCGCCACTTCCTCGCCGGTGTCGGCGTCGATCAGGGCGAATTCCGGCTTCACGCCGCGCCAGCGATCAGCCTGGTAGGCAGTCGCCCAGCCGGCCACGCCCGCCGTGTTGGTGCGCTTTTCGTAGTGGAGGGTGTTGTAGAAGGTGGAGAGGATCTCCTCCCCGTCCATCCCCAGCGCCATCAGGAACGTGGACGCCGGCAGCTTGCGGCGCCGGTCGATCCGAACATAGACGATGTCCTTGGCGTCAAACTCGAAGTCCAGCCACGAGCCGCGATACGGGATCACCCGGGCCGCGAACAGCAGCTTGCCCGAGGCGTGGGTCTTGCCCTTGTCGTGGTCGAAGAACACGCCGGGCGAGCGGTGCATCTGCGAGACGATCACCCGCTGGGTGCCGTTGACGATGAACGTGCCCTTCTCGGTCATGAGCGGGATATCGCCCATGTAGACGTCCTGCTCCTTGATATCCTTGACCGAGCGGGCCTGGGTTTCCTCGTCGGTCTCGAACACGATCAGCCGCAGCTTGACCTTCAGCGGCGCCGCATAGGTCATGTCGCGCTGGACGCATTCCTCGACGTCGTACTTCGGCTCTTCGAACTCGTAAGAGACATATTCGAGTACGGCGCGCTCGTTGAAATCCTTGATCGGGAACACCGAGCGGAACACCGCCTCGATGCCCTCTTCCTTGCGGTTCGGCGCGCGGGTCTCGCGCTGCAGGAACTGCTCGTAGGACGAGCGCTGAACCTCAATCAGGTTCGGCATCGCCACGGCTTCGGGGATGCGGCCGAACGAGAACCGAATCCGCTTCTTGCCGGTGAAGGATTGCGCCATGTTGTTCCCTTGCGGACGCCTGGAACGGACTCCCGGCGTCAAATGTCTCTGTCCGCGTCCACCCTCAGCGACCCAAAGGGCCGCCGGACGCCGGAAGGCTCCCCGTATCGCCGGGAGCGCCCCTTCGCATGGTCAGAGGGCGGCGGACCATGCCTCGAGGCCTAAACGCGCGAACGCCCCATCGGAGCGATGTGAATCGGGAGCTGTTCGCGAACCGGCGCAAATAGGAGGTTTCGAAGGGCTTGTGAAGCCCCAGTGGGCCAGAAACCGCCAGCGACGCAGAAGATTGTCTCCCGCGCCGTTATCATATGCTCTCAGATGGTCCGGTCGAAAGGCGACAGCGCCTCCGCCAGTGGGCGCGGGATGTTTGGCCGCCACGCCACCTTGGCGTAGCGCTCCAGATAGTCCGGATGCTCGGTGCCCATCCAGCGATCCCACCAGGTGAACCAGGCGCCGTAGTTATAGCCCGCCTGCGCGTGATGCAGGTCGTGGTGCGTGGTGGTGGTCAGAAAATCCAGCCACGGCCGCCCATCCGCCCGCGCCGGCATCAGCTCATAGCCACAATGCAGCATCGTGTTGCGGAAGATCTGGTGCAGCATGAACAGCCCAATGACCTCCCACGCGGTGGGGAAAATCATCGGCCAGGCAAACACGAAGGCCACGTTCACCAGCGCCTCGGCGATATCAAAGCTGTAGGCCGTGAACGGCGAGGGATTGTGGCTGCGGTGGTGGCGCAGATGGGACCACCGGAACAGCCGAGGATGGTGCATCCAGCGGTGGGTCCAATAGATGTAGGCGTCGTGCGCGACGATCATCGCGACCAGGCTGACCCAGAACCAACTGGCGCCCCAGGACACAGCGAGCTTTTGCAACGGATAGGCGCCGGCGCGCTCCAGCAAGTTGATCCCGACGCTAACGGAGGAAAACACCGCAATGGAGCGGGTCGAGAACAGGAACTCGCTGATCAGCTGGCGCGCCGGCGGCGAGGTATCGCGGATCTTGCGCGGCCTTATGGCGACCCGAAGCACAACCCACAACGTCACCCACACCGCGACGGCGAAGATCACATAGCGGCGAAGGTCGTGGTTCAGGCCCCTGAACCACATGTCGGTCACGTCGGTCAGAAAAGCAGACATGGGTATCTCCTTGCTTGGCGATGCAAGGAAGCCTCAGCCGGCGGCGCGACGTCTCGCCGGGAGCCAAAAACTCTGGCCGTTTCCGGATTCAGCCAGCTTCGTTCAGTTCCGGCGAGCCCTCGGCCAAGGCCGTGCGCCGATAGTCCGTTGGCGTCACGCCCGTCGCTGTGCGGAATGCACGATTGAACGGACCCAACGAGCCATAGCCCAGATCAAACGCGATCACCGCCACAGTTGTACGCGCCTCGCGTAAGTCGCCGAGTCGAGCCTTGGCCGCCTCGATGCGATGGCTATTCACAAACTCAGCGAAGTTTCGATGGCCAAGGCGCTGGTTGATCAGCCGGCGAAGGCGGTGCTCCGGCAGATCAAGCTCGCGCGCCAGATCGCCAATCGTCAGACCTTCGCGCCGCCAGCCTTCCGCGGTCACGACCGCCTGCAGGCGGGCAAGGTCGTGGTTGTCGGCGGGATCCCCTCTTGCATCGGCCAACACCTCGACACGGCGCGAAGCGCCGAAGGCCGCCGGCCAGACCTGCAGGGCCACCAGCGCCATGGCGATGATCAGCAGGCTGAGCAGCAAGCCGCCGTACGGTTGTCCTACGACCACCATCAGCCACGGTCCGCTCGGGTCCAACTTGTTGGCCAGTGCAGCTACCGTGATCAGCACGACATACAGGCACGACAGCCCGAAGAGCATAGCCCGGAACCGTCGCCGCCCCTCGACGAGGTCGCCGCGCCAGCCCCTCAAGACCACGGTTCCTGCGTGGATCGCCAAGAGCGCGCCAAGGATATTGCGGCTGGCCCAGATCCAATCATTGACCGAACCCACCGTCTGGCCCTGCGCAAAGCCCATCACCACCAACAGGCCAACCGGCGCCAGCGTCGCCGGCGTCACCCGCCAGTCGTCAAAGATCGCCAACAGCAACAGCCAGAAGATCGCCGCGACGGGAAACGTCAGAAATTGCAGCAGGTACAGGTGGCCCATCGCGCGCCAGAGCGGCGTAATCTCGCAGATGATCCAGGCCACAATGCTGACGCCGGCCAACACTGCGGCGATACGCACGTCCCGGCTCAGCCGACTGCGCGCGATCACCAAGGCGCTGACGATCATCGCCCCGGCGGCGATCCCGTGGATGAAGACGTTCACGAGGGCGGCGGACTCGCTCATGCGGTCAGCCTAGCACGCAAAGGAAAGGGCCGGGATCGCTCCCGGCCCTCGTTGTAGCTCTGGATTCCGGATCGCTGCGCGTCCGGGATAGATCGGACGTTATCCGACCTATTTGATCGTGACGCTGGCGCCGGCGTCGGTCAGCTTCTTGGCGACTTCGTCGGCTTGCTGCTTGGAGACGTTCTCGACGACGTTCTGCGGGGCGCCTTCAACGAGGTCCTTGGCTTCCTTCAGGCCGAGGTCCGGACGCACGCCACGGACTTCCTTGATCACATTGATCTTCTTCTCGCCGCCGCCAGTCAGCACGACGGTGAATTCGGTCTGCTCTTCGGCGACTTCGACCGGAGCAGCGGCGCCAGCTGCAGCGGCGGCGGCCACCGGAGCGGCGGCGGAGACGCCCCACTTTTCTTCCAGCAGCTTGGACAGCTCAGAGGCTTCCAGCACGGTCAGGGCGGACAGGTCTTCGACGATCTTTTCAAGCTTCGACATGGGATGATTTTCCTTGGGATGTGTGAGGTTAGGTGTCTGCGAAAATGACGATCAGGCGGCGTCTTTGGCGGCGTAGGCCCCAATGACCCGCGCGAGTTGACCCGCCGGCGCCTGCAAAATGCCCGCGATCTTGGTCGCAGGAGCCTGCAGCAGGCCGATGAGCTTGGCGCGGAGCTGGTCCAGGGAAGGCAGGGTGGCGAGCGCCGTCACCGAGCTCTTATCCAGCACCTCAAGACCCATGAAGCCGCCAATGACGCTGAATTTCTCATTGTCCTTGGCGTACTGGGTCGCGACCTTGGCGGCCGAAACCGGGTCCGGGGCGAAGGCGATGGCGACTGGACCCTTGAAGAGGGCTTCGCCCGCTTCGCCGATCGAACCGCCGAGCGCCTTCGTGGCCAGGGTGTTCTTCACCACCTGAATTTTGGCGCCTTCATTGCGAAGGCGGCCTCTCAGATCGGTCATTTCCGCAACGGTCAGACCCAGATAGTGGGTCACGACCACGGCGCCGGAGCCTGCGAACACGCCTTTCAGCGCTTCGATGGCGTCCTGCTTTTGAGCGCGGTCCATTGCGGTCTCCATACTCAGGTTCCGTGACGCGCGAAGTTGCGCGCACGGGTAAGCAACCTGTCCTGTTCAGAGAAGCCGCAGCCTCGCGCCGCCGCAGTGCGGTGGGCGTCGAAACCTCATCTTCCCGTCTCCCTGCGCCTGGGGGAAGGGCCCTCCCCCGCGTTACGGCCTCCGGTGACCCCGGCGGCTGCACAGTTCATGGACAGGATCGGGAGTCTCTAAGAGCCTCCCGTCCCCGCGTCACCCCGAAGGGCTCAGCGAAGCGGCGGCGTTTACAGGATGGCGCAGATAAGTTCAACAAACGCTTTGCGCCAACAGGATCGTACTCTATTTGTTCCAGATCGTATTTAGGGTGACGGCGTCCCGAGAAATGAACCACAAAGCTCACCAAGAACACCAAGTCGTTCCCGCAAGCCTCGATCGTATTGCGGCGCAAGTCGTCGACTCTGGTCTCAAGGTGCACCGCGCGCTCGGGCCAGGGCTGCTTGAGTCCGCGTATGAAGCCTGCCTGGTTCACGAACTTCTCAAACGCGATCTCTCGGTTCAGCGACAGGTGGCCCTTCCCGTCATCTACGACAACGTCACACTCGATGCCGGCTACCGACTGGACATTCTGGTCGCGGGCGAGCTGATCGTTGAAATCAAGGCGGTCGAGGCGCTGTCACGCCTCCACGAGGCGCAATTGCTCACCTATCTGAAACTCTCCAAGAGGCGGCTTGGTTTCCTGATGAACTTCAACACGCCTCTCTTCAAAGACGGACTTCGTCGTATCGCGCTGTAGCTTGGCGGGCTTGGTGAGCTTGGTGGTTCAATTTCGCGGCAGCTGGTCGATCCCAGGCGCTTCCGATGATGCTTCCTAAGGCCTAACCTGCCTCCATGATCGAGTTCTTCTTCGACGTCTCCAGCCCGTGGACCTATCTGGCGTTCCACAACATCCAGCCGCTGGCCGCTGAGTTCGGCGTCCCGATCCGCTGGCGGCCCTTCATGGTCGGCGGCGTCTTCAACACCATCAATCCCAGCGTCTACGAGGGCCGCCGCAGCCCCGTGCCCGCCAAAGCGCGCTATTCGGCCAAGGATCTGCAGGACTGGGCCCGCCTGGCTGGCCTCAAGATCAAGATGCCGCCCAGCGTCTTCCCGGTGAACGGCGTCAAGGTCATGCGCGGGTGCCTGGTGCTGGAGCCTGAGGGCAAGCTGGTTCCGTTCGCGACCGCCGCCTTCGAAGCCTACTGGGCGGACGACCTCGACATCTCCCAGGACGAGGTGGTCACCGACATCTGCGCCCGCGCCGGCGTCGATGCCCCTGCCCTGTTCGCCGCCATCGCCCAGCAGCCCGTGAAGGACGCCCTCCACGCCAACACCGCCGAGTTGATCGAACGCGGCGGTTTTGGGTCGCCGACCCTCTTCGTGAACGGCTTGGATATGTACTTCGGCAATGACCGCCTGCCTCTGGTCCGGATGGCGCTGGAGCGCTCGGCGTTGTGAACATCAGGGGAACATGATAGATGAACCCTAAGCTTGGAGTTCCACGCCATGGTCCCCGATGAAGACGCGCCGAAGCCGGACGGCATGGCTGAGGAAGCCGCCGAATTCACCCAAGTCTCCGATGAGTACCGTCGCTACATCCAGGCCGGCTTGGATGACGTCGCGGCCGGCCGCACACGCCCTTGGTCCGAAGTACGTGAGGAGTGGCGCGCCAAGTTCGCCGACCTCGAAGATTGATTGTCGAAATAGCGGACGAGGCGGCGGCGGAATTCAGCACGTCTCTTGACTATCTTCGCGCCAGGAACGGTCCTGCGGCCAATCGCATTCGAGCAGCCGTCGAGCGAGCAATCGACAGCCTCTCGGTCTTGCCAAATCGTGGCCGAAACGGCGCTCTGATTGGGACCCGCGAGATCGTTGCGCGCGAAACCAGCTACGTCGTCGTCTATCAAGTCGCTGCCGAGCGCGTGCTGGTGCTCCGCATCCGCCACATCAGCCAGGACCCTCAACCCTAGGCGCGCTCGAACACCGCCGCGATCCCCTGGCCGCCGCCGATGCACATGGTCTCCAGACCATACTTGCCGTCCCGCCGCTTCAGCTCACGCAACAGATTGGCCAGGATCCGTCCGCCGGTCGCACCGATCGGATGACCCAGGCTGATCGCCGAACCATTGACGTTGAGCCGATCCCGCTCGTCCCAGCCCCAGCCCTTCAGCACCGCCAGCACCTGCGGCGCGAACGCCTCGTTCAGTTCCACCAGATCGATGTCGTCCCAGCTGAGGCCGGTGCGCGCAAATAGCCGGGCCACCGCCGGCACAGGCCCGATGCCCATCCGCGACGGCTCGCAGCCGGCCGCCGCCCAGCTGACGAACCAGGCCATCGGGTCCAGGTTCAGCGACGCCAGCTTGTCCTCCGCCACCACCAGGCACGCCGCCGCCGCGTCATTCTGCTGGCTGGCATTGCCGGCCGTGACCACGCCGTCCTTTTCGATGGCGCGCAGCTTGCCCAGGCTCTCGGCCGTCGCATCGGCGCGCACGCCCTCGTCCGTGGCGAAGATGATGGGGTCGCCCTTCTTCTGCTTCACTGACACCGGCACCAGTTCATCGTCGAACTTGCCGGCGGCCCAGGCGGCGGCCGCGCGCTGGTGGCTCATCGCGGCGTACTCGTCGCATTCCTCGCGGCTGATCTGATAGTCGCGGGCCAAATTGTCAGCGGTCTCGATCATGCCACTGATCACTCCGAAACGCTCGACTGGCTGGCTCATCACCCGCCCGCGCGCCAGCCGGTCGTGCATGGTCACCGAGCCGGCCCGTGCGCCATTGCGCATGTCGGTGGAGTAGTATTCGACATTGCTCATGCTCTCGACGCCGCCGGCGATCACGATGTCCGCGACCCCGGTCTGCACCATCATCGCCGCGTCGATCACCGCCTGCAGGCCCGAGCCGCAGCGCCGGTCCAGCTGATAGCCCGGCACCTCGATGGGAAACCCCGCTGCCAGCGCCGACCACCGCGCAATGCAAGGCGCTTCGCCATTGCCATAGCCCTGGGCGAAGATCACATCATCGACCTTGCCCGGATCCAGCTTGGTGCGCTCCACCAACGCTTTCAGCACCACGGCGCCCAGTTCGCCGGCGGTCATGCTGGCCAGGCTGCCCTGGAACTTGCCCACGGCGGTGCGGATGGGGCTGACGATGGCGGCTCTGCGCATGGCGAAATGCTCCTGTTTCGTAGGCGTCCTGCGGCTCCTGCGCCCTGCCGTCAAGCCATTCGCGGCGTAGCACCCGTTCCTGTTGTAAGCTTGGCGCACCACCAAGCACACCAAGTTCACCAAGTTGCCGAGACCCGCCGCTCGCCGCATCGCCGGGATGACGTGGACTGCGCCTCGATGAGGCGCGAAGCGCGTTTTTCCGCAAGCCGGCCGGTCAGTCGCACGACGCTTCAGCCCCTCGACGTCTTGGTGAACTTGGTGAGCTTGGTGGTGAGCGCTCTCTGCTCCGCCGCCTCACCCCGTCCAAACCGCCGGCCGCTTCTCCATCCAGGCCTTGACCCCCTCCTTGTAGTCGGGCTCCCGCGACATCTGCGTCAGCAGCGCCTCAGCCGCCCTCACCGCACCGGCCGCATCGCGGTGCAGGTCGCGATAGATCTGGCGCTTGGTCTCGCGCGCTGATCCCGGCGCAACGCTGACGGCGATCTGACGCGCATAGGCCATCACCTCGTCCATCAGCCGCTCAGCGGGCACGATGCGGTTCAGGAACCCCATGGCCATCGCCTCCTCCGCCGTGAACACCCGGCTCGACAACAGGATGTCATTGGCGTGGGTCAGGCCCACGATCCGGGGCAGCACCCACGACAGCCCGAACTCCGCCGGAAAGTTGAACCGCCCGTGCGCAGCCGTGAACTTGGCTCCAGGAACGCAGAACCTCAGGTCCGCAAACGCCGCCAGCACCAGCCCCACGCCCGCCGCCGCCCCATTGATCGCCGCGATAATCGGCTTACCGACCCCGAAGTGATAGGCGAAGCTGGCGTCAAAGGCGGGATCGACGCCATACCCGGGCTCGGCGATGTCCTCGGGCGTGCCAGCATCGTAGCCGCCCTTGGCTGAATGCCCCTCCAGCGCCTGCAGGTCCGCCCCGGCGCAGAACGCCTGCCCTTCCGGATCGCCCGTGACGACGATCACCCGCACCGCCGCATCACGATCCGCCTCCCGCAGGATCCAGCGGTATTCGGTATGCATCCGCCCGGTCCAGGCATTGCGCCGCTTCGGGCGCGCCAAGGTCACGACCGCAACGCCATCGATCACGTCGCAGCGGGTGGCTTTCAGGTCCATGGCGCGATTAGACCGCAGACGGCGTGATCACGCTACGACGAACCTCAGGATCGGCCCGTTCCACAGCGCGTCATCCCGGTCGATCTCCTCGGCTGGTCCGCTGGCCAACTCCGCCGCCACCGCCCGCCAGAACGGCAGCGCCGCCGTATTGCGCCGCGCCACCGCCAGCTCCCAATGCCCAGCGTATGGTGCAATCGCCGCCCGCGCCGCCGCCTGACCTACGCCGCCGCGCCGGTGCTTGCGCATCACGAAAAACTCGGCGACCGCGAAATCGACGGGCAGACCAGAATGGCTGAAGCCGTTGATCAGCACGAAGCCGGCGATGTGGCCGTCCGCCCGGATCAGATACGGGTGACGGTCAGGATCCGACCAATAGCTGTCCAGATAAGGATAGGCGTCGAACAACCCGTCCTCCCCCACTTCGCCCCGGTCCAACCCCGCCCACTGCTCGGTGAAGTCGTAGGTGTAGAGCTGGAAGAGGTTGGCGAGCGTGTCCCGCTGGCCCGACTGCGCAGGTTCTAGCACCACGGCTGTCATCGTTCCCTCCCGTCACGAAAAAGGCGCGGGATCGCTCCCGCGCCTTGTTGGCGTTCGCTCGCTCGCCGCCTCAGGCGCTGAGCGAGGCCTGGTCGATCTTGAAGCCGGGGCCCATCGTCGAGGAGAGGCTGACCTTCTTGATGTAGGTGCCCTTGGCGCCCGACGGTTTGGCCTTGTTCAACGCGTCGATCATCGCCTTGACGTTGATCACCAACGCTTCGTCGGTGAAGCTGGCCTTGCCGATACCGGCGTGGATGATGCCGGTCTTCTCGGTGCGGAACTCGATCGAGCCGCCCTTGGCGTCCTTGACCGCCTGGCCGACGTTCGGCGTCACGGTGCCGACGCGGGGGTTTGGCATCAGGCCACGCGGGCCCAATATCTTACCCAGGCGCCCCACCAGGGCCATCATGTCCGGCGTGGCGATCACCCGGTCGAATTCCATGAACCCGCCCTGGATACGTTCCACCAGCTCCTCGGCCCCGACGATCTCGGCGCCGGCCGCCGTGGCTTCGGCGGCCTTGGCGTCCTTGGCGATGACCGCGACGCGAACGTGACGGCCGGTGCCGGACGGCAGGGCGACAACGCCGCGAACCTGCTGGTCGGCGTGGCGCGGATCGACGCCCAGGTTGACAGCGATCTCGATGCTCTCGTCGAACTTGGCGTTGGCGTTGGCCTTGACCAGCTTGACGGCGGCGCCCACGGCGTGAGCGGCCAGGCGATCACCGGTCCAGGTCTTGGTGCGTTTGGCTTGCTTGGCCATGGGTCAGACCTCCTCGATCTGCAGGCCCATCGAGCGCGCAGAGCCCTCGATGATGCGGGCGGCGGCCTCAACGTCATGAGCGTTGAGGTCCTTCATCTTCTTCGTGGCGATGTCACGCAGCTGGCTGCGGCTGATCGTGCCTGCGCTGTCGCGACCGGGCGCCTTGGAGCCGGACTTCAGGTCCAGCGCCTGTTTGATGAAGTGGGTCGCCGGCGGGGTCTTGGTGATGAAGGTGAACGACTTGTCCTGATAGACGGTGATCACCGTCGGCAGGGGCGTGCCCTTGGTTTCCTTCTCGGTGCGGGCGTTAAACTCCTTGCAGAAACCCATGATGTTGACACCGCGCTGACCCAGCGCCGGCCCGATGGGCGGCGAAGGCGTCGCAGCGCCCGCAGGCACCTGCAATTTGATATAGCCCAAGATCTTCTTGGCCATCTTTACTCCTCAAGGTCGGCGATGCGACCGGTTCGAGCCGTGGTGCGGGGTATGGCTTGCAGCCCCTCCCACGGATTTATCTCGCGCGGACACGAGCCGAGCCCAAAACTCGGAAGGGCGCGCTACTAGCAAGCGGATGGTCCCCACGCAAGGGCGCCTCAGGAGAGCATTGGAAGAATTGACAACACCGTCGATTGTTGGCATTTAATCCAACATGAGGGCCGAACCGTTATTGCACGAGCGCCATCAATTGACCGAAGACTCGTTCGCGGAGTTACGGGTTTGGAACGTGCCACAGCCTGTGCGCGGATCGAGACATAGCCTGAAATACGCATTCGCCTACATCGTCGGCGGCGTCTGTGTGGTGCGCTACGACAATGAGGCTGGCAAGGGCGATCACCGGCATTTCGGGACCGTCGAGACAGACTACGATTTCACCACCCCAGCCGCCTTGCTGGCCGATTTCTGGAAGGATGTGGACCGATGGAAACCGGAATGAACACGGTGACCCTTTCCGTGGCCCCCCGCGACGCTCTGACCGCGCGCGCCCTGTCGGCATTGCAAGGGGAAGGCCAGGGCGCCCACATCTCATTCGCATCTGCCGAATTGCTCTGGCAAACCCTGACCCGTAAGCGGTGGGGTCTGCTACGAGCAATGACCGGGCAAGGCGCCATGTCGATCCGCGAGGCCGCGCGCCGGGTCGACCGCGACGTCAAGGCGGTGCATGGCGACGTTCAGGCGCTGCTCAAGGCCGGGGTGATCGACAAAACCGGCGCGGGAATTGTGTTTCCCTACAACGCCGTCCACGTCGACTTCATGCTGAATGAGTCGGCCTGACTGTCGCCATTTATGGGACAGGTCGGCGATGCGACCGGTTTGAACCGTGATGCAGGGCCAATCAGGCTCTACGCCCGTTTTGCCGTCCAGAACTGGTACATGCGACCGAAGGCTCGCGGGTGGGCCTCTTCGAACTTGTCCCAGCAGTTCAGATCCTTGCCGTTCGGATCGTGCGGAAACATCGAGCGATACACTTCCTTGAACTGCTCGAACTGATTGAAACCCAGAAACTCCAGATCGTTCTCGTCCAGGATCCTCTGGATGTCGGCGATGGTGTGCTGGTGCTCATTGACATGCATCAATAGGTCCCGACAGCCGCTCGAGGCGTAGAAATCCCGCGACTGCACGATGTATTTATGAACGGGATCATCTTCCGGCGCGCTGGTGATAGCGTAGCGGAATTCTCGCACCGTTTCCGCCGTGTAGTTCCTTCCCAGCGCCTTGGCCGGGTTCAGATGCTCACGCGCCCTGGCGCTGTAGAGGCCGAGCGCCAGCAGGCCCCCCGGCTTGACCATTCGCGACACCGCCCGAGCGCCTTCAAACGGGTCGGACATGTGATGCAGCACGCCAACCGACTGGACCATGAAGAAGGTGCGTTCGCTCTCCGCCAATTCAAGGATGTCGGCGTGCGCATAGGTGATGCGGTCCTGAAGACCGAGTTCCTGTGTTTTGCGAACCGCATAGGCCAAGCTCGTGCGGCTCAGATCGATGGCGAGCGTCCTTGCCCCAGGCAAGGTAAGGGCCGCGTCGATTGCATGGCGACCCGTGCCGCACCCGGCGATCAGCAAGTCGAACTCTGCCGGCAAAGCCCGCCCGAAGATGTTCGCATAGGGCGGGAAACCAGCCGGGCGCCGCCAGCGGGGATAGGGATTGACCTCGTACTGGGCTTGGACCTTTTGCGAGATTTCGTCGCGAATTGTCCCGAGGGCCGGCATGGCGGCGGCGATTTGCCGCTCCTCGCGCACCACGCTGATCTGCTCGCGCAGAACGTCCGTCACCGGGCCTATCCAGCCCTTTTTCAACAGCTCATCAGACCCCGCCAGCGAAGCCAGCGGCCGATAACAGGCCACCGCCATCACTTGGTCGGGTGTCAACTCAGTAAGCCTGGCCGCCCACTGATCGACGCGCGCTGTTTCCTCGGCGTCCTCCGTCCAGGCGTACTCATTCAGGTGACACTGAATCGCGATGTGCGACAGGGCCCTGGATGTCAGGCCTCCATAGTCCTTGAACAGAAACTGCCGGCGCGTCGTCGTCATGGCGCGCTCGAACCAGACGGGGAAGACCGGGAAACCTTGCAGGGCCTCCGCGAGCAGTTCGTCCATCACCAGTTCGTTGACCGTCTTAGGCCATGAGCGCTGCAAGCAATTGACGCTTGCGTGGGCCAACTGGTCGTCAATGCCTCGCCGGCTCCAGAAGGCCTGCAGCAGGCGTGCTCGGGTCGCCGACACGTCTTCGGTGGGCGGCGTCGACACGTTGGAAACCTAGCTCACCTTCTCCACCTGGGCGTATTCCAGTTCCACCGGCGTCGCGCGGCCGAAGATCGAGACCGTGACGCGCAGACGCGCCCGGTCCTCGTCCACCTGTTCGACACTGCCGTTGAAGCTGGCGAAGGGTCCGTCCGTGACCCGCACAGTCTCGCCGATCTCGAAGGCGATGGTCGGCTTGGGCCGCTCCACGCCTTCCTCAATCGCCCCGATAATCCGGGCGACTTCCTTCTCCGACACCGGGATCGGCTTGGAGCCGGACCCCAGGAAACCGGTCACCTTCGGGGTGTTCTTGATCAGGTGGTAGGCCTCGTCGGTCAGCTCCATCTTCACCAGCACATAGCCGGGGAAGAACTTGCGTTCCGAGTTCACTTTGCGGCCGCGACGGATCTCGACCACGTCCTCAGTCGGCACCAGAATCTCCGAGAAGCTGTCCTCGAGATTGTGCGTCCGGGCCTGTTCACGGATCGACTCGGCCACCTTCTTCTCGAAATTCGAGTAGGCGTGGACGATGTACCACTTGTGGCGGGGGTTGCCCTTGGGGGCGGCGGCGGCGGCTTCAGACATCTTCAAATCACCCAGCGTTCGCCAGTTTCAGCAATTGCGACACGCCCACCCGCAGGACGAAGTCGACCACATAGAAAAACCCCGCCGCAAACACCACCATGATGGCGACCATCACCGACGTGATCCAGGTCTCCCGCCGGCTCGTCCAGGTGATCTTGCGCGCTTCGGCGCGGACCTCTCTGGCGAACTGCGCGATGCTGGTGCGGGGCTTGACGGTCTGCGGCAACGCGCTCGGCGTCGCCAGCACCGCCGCCGTCTTGGCGGCGCGGTCTCGGATCGCTTGCGGGCGGCGCCCGGATTTCCTGGCCATGCGGCTCTTCAAACTCTTCTCTTGGATCAGGGCGGGCCACGATCCGGTTCCGTCAGGCGCTCTATATGGGGTGGCAGGAGTGGAGGGACTCGAACCCACGACTTTCGGTTTTGGAGACCGACGCTCTACCAGCTGAGCTACACTCCTATCTGCGCCCCCGTCCGAACCGTCGTCGTCCGCGTTTCCAGACCTTCGGGTGAACACCCGTGATCCGCGCACCGGCGGATAGAAAGCAGACTCTGACGATGTCGGATAGGAGGCAGGCGTATGACCGAAGCAACCGACGTTTTCAAGCCTGAAGGCGTGCTGACGGCACAACCACCCCAATCCCTCCCCCGTGTGGGGAGGGCGACTCGCCGTCAGGCGAGCGGGGTGGGGTTGGCCTATTTGCTAATCTTCGACACCACGCCGGAACCCACCGTGCGG
>JAYTFM010000049.1:0-37867 GCA_043734425.1 Alphaproteobacteria bacterium | reverse complement strand
GGGCGTCGCCATGCATCGACCTACAATGACGTCCGCTATGACGGGTACGACCGATCCGACGACGGCCGCTACGACACCCGCTACGATCGTCGCGATGATAACCGTTACAACCGCTACGATGCTGATCGCTACACCTACGGAAACGGGCGCTAACCCGCACTTGCCTTCCGGCTGTATCTGAGCCCTTGATCGCGTCGCCGGCCTGTCTGGCGGCGTGATTTGGGGGGTTCATGTTCGGTCCGCAAAACGCCCAGAGTCTTGTGGGCGTGGCGCTCGTGCTGGCTATCTGCTGGGCGGTGTCGGAGGATCGGCGGCGGTTCCCCTGGAAGCTGGCGCTGGGCGCAATCCTCACCCAGGCCGTGTTGGTTCTTGCGCTCTTCGGACTGCCCGTCCTGCGCGCGGCCCTACAGGGCGTCGGGTTCGCCATTGATGGTCTGGCCAGTTCCACCCAGGCTGGCGTGGCTTTTGTGTTCGGCTTCCTGGCGGGGACCGAGAGCCAGCCCTATCCCCTGACCGAGCCCGGCGCGCTGTTCGTGTTCGCCTTCCGGGTGCTGCCGGTGATCCTCGTGGTCTGCGCCCTGGCGGCGCTGCTCTGGCACTGGAAGATCCTGGTCTGGATCCCCCGCCTGTTCGGCATGGTGTTCGAGCGCACCATGGGCCTGCGCGGTCCGCCGGCGCTCGCCACCGCCGCCACGGTCTTCATGGGCCAGGTGGAAGGCCCGATCTTCATCCGCAGCTATCTGCCCAGCCTCTCGCGCTCCGAGCTGTTCATGCTGATCGCCGTCGGGATGGCCTGCGTCTCGGGCTCAACGATGGTGGCCTATGCGACGATCCTGAAGGACGTGCTGCCCAATGCGGCGGCGCATGTGCTGACCGCCTCCATCGTCTCCGCGCCGGCCGGGGTGTTGCTGGCCCGGATCATCGTGCCCCGCGACCCGAGCGTCGAAGAGCAACAGGCCTATGATCCGTTGGCCGCCAAGAAGTACGACAGCTCCATCGACGCCCTGATCAAGGGCACGACCGATGGGCTGCAGATCATGCTCAACGTCGGCGCGACCCTGATCGTGTTCGTGGCCCTGACCGCCATGGTCAACAATATCCTCGGCGCGTTCGGTGATGTGGCCGGCGCGCCGCTCTCGGTGGAACGCGGTCTCGGCCTGGTGTTCGCACCACTGGCCTGGGCCATCGGCGTGCCCTGGAAGGATGCGCCGACCGCCGGATCGCTGCTAGGCGTCAAGCTGGTGCTGACCGAGTTCACCGCCTTCATCCGCATGGGCGCAATCCCGCTCGACGCCATGGACCCGCGCTCACGGGTATTGATGACCTATGCGCTGTGCGGCTTCGCCAACATCGCCTCGGTGGGCATCAATCTCGCCGGCTTCTCCGTTCTGGCGCCGGAACGTCGCGCTGAGATTGTCGGCATGGTCTGGAAGGCGATGATGGCCGGCTTCCTGGCTACGTGCCTCACGGCCTCGATCGTCGGCCTGCTGCCAGCCGGACTGTTCGGGGGATAGGAGATACCCATGAAACTCTATGACACCCCGCTGGCGCCGAACCCGCGCCGGGTGCGCTACTTCCTGGCCGAGAAGGGCATCCTGGACCTGGAGATCGTCACGCTCAACTTGATGGAGGGTGACCAGAAGCGGCCCGAGTATCTGGCCAAGGCCGGCCTGGGCAATGTGCCGATGCTGGAGCTGGATGACGGGACCTGCATCACCGAATCCCTGGCCATCTGTCGCTACCTGGAGAGTCTATATCCCGAGCCGAACCTGTTCGGACGCACGCCCACCGAGACGGCGGTGATCGAGATGTGGACCCGCCGGGCCGAGATGATGGTGGCCACACCATTCATGCTGGCGGTGCGCCATCTCAATCCGCGTATGGCTGCGCTGGAAGCCCAGGTCCCGGTGGTCGGCGAACACAATCTGGAGAACGGCCTGCGGGCGCTGAAGGTCTTGGATCGCCAGCTGGGCCAGTCGGAATGGCTGGCCGCCGACCGCTTGACCATCGCCGACATCGTCGCCTTCGCCAGCATCGACTTCGGCCGGATGATCAAGCTTGAGATCCCCGCCGACCTCACCCACGTGATCCGTTGGCTGGCCGTCCTGCGAGAGCGGCCGGCGGCGCAGGCGGGGATGGTTCGGCCGGCTGCGGGTTCGACCTGAGCGCGGGACCGTTGGGTCTCGCCACCGCAGCCGTCCACGTCGCGGACGGAGCGGCGCAGGTCAATCCTCGTCCAGGTACGTCCAGGTGTCCGCGCCATCGAGATGGCGAATGCGGATGGCGCTCCAATCCAGGCCGTCAACCAGCCGGGCGTTGACGCCCATCCGGTCGTGAGTCCCGTCCAGACTCTGCCAATGGGTCAACACCCCACAAGTGCGGCAGCGGTGGAAGGCCAGCATGCGGTCGCCCGTAACGTAGGTCACGGTGCGCGCTCCGTCCGGCAAGGTCACCTCGCGCGGACTGTAGTAGATCCAGCGCGCGCTCACACGGCGGCAGAACGAGCAGTTGCACTCCGTGGCCTCGGTCGGCGTCGTCGGCACGCCCAATCGGGCGGCGCCACAGTGGCAGACGGCTTCGATCATGGACGCGGTCCTGTCTTTTTGATCACCGCCGAGAAGCTCATGATCGGCGCATCGTCCTGAGTGATCAGGCCGCGGGTGAACACCATGCTGCGGCCGGCCTTCACCACCTCGCCCCGGCATTCGACGATCCGACCCTCGACCGCGCCGCCGACGAATTCGCCGTTGAACGTGGCGGTGACGCTGTGGCCGGCGCCCAGCAACTGATCGCGGGCGATCACGAAGATCGCGAAGTCCGCAAAGGTCATGATGCAGCCGCCGTGCATGAACCCGCCGCCGTTCATGTGCCGGAACTCCGGCATGAAGGCGCTGACATAGCCGCGCTCGTCCTGGCGATAGTAGAACGGACCCGCCAGGTCCTCGAACGGATCGCCGCCGGGATAGCACGACCAACCGGCCCAAGGACCTTCCGTCACCGTCATCAGCTTCGACTGATAGCTGTTGGCTTCCACGACGCCGTCCATGCGTTTCTGACCCTCGCTCCGCGCTGGCCTCTAAGCATGCGCACGGGCGATGGGGAAGGGTTTGCCGAGCGGCTCCGCAGACTCTAGGTTCCCCGCCGCCAACAGGGGACCTTCACATGGCGCTCGACACCGAGACCCGTGACCAGCTGATCGACACCGTCCGCCGCTTCGTGGCCGAACGCTTGCGCCCACTCGAGGCCAAGGTGGCTGAGGACGACGCGATGCCGGAGGACGTGCTTGCGGAAATGCGGGACCTCGGCCTCTACGGCCTGTCGATCCCGGCCGAGTATGGCGGCCTCGATCTTTCCATGGAGGAGGAATGCCTGGTCGGCATCGAGCTGGGCCGCACCAGCCCGGCCTTCCGTTCCGCCTTCGGCACCAATGTCGGCATCGGCAGCCAGGGTCTGGTGATGTTCGGGACCGACGCCCAGAAGGCCAAATATCTGCCCGGCATCGCATCGGGCGAAATCATCACCTCGTTTGCGCTCACCGAGCCCGAGGCCGGGTCCGACAGCGCCAATGTCCAGACCCGCGCCGTGCGCGACGGCGACCACTACGTGCTGAACGGCTCCAAGCGCTACATCACCAACGCCAACAAGGCCCACCTGTTCACGGTGATGGCCCGGACCGACGCGTCCAAACCGGGCGGCGGCGGGGTCTCAGCGTTTCTGGTCGAGCGCGACCTGCCGGGCCTGTCGGTTGGCAAGCCCGAGAAGAAAATGGGACAGCAGGGCGCCCACATCTGCGACGTCAATTTCGACAACGTCCGCGTGCCGGTTGAAAACCGCCTGGGCCAGGAAGGTGAGGGGTTCAAGGTCGCCATGCAGGTGCTGGATCGCGGTCGCCTGCATATCTCCTCGATCTGCGTGGGGGTCTCTGAACGGCTGATCGCCGACAGCGTCGCCTACGCCACCGAGCGCAAGCAGTTCGGTCAGAACCTCAGCCAGTTCCAGCTGATCCAGGGCATGATCGCGGATTGTAAGACAGAGTCATTGGCTGCCCGAGCGCTGACCCTGGAAACCGCCCGCAAGCGCGACGCCGGCCAGAGCGTCACCATGGAAGCGGCGGCCACCAAATACTTCGCCTCCGAGATGGTCGGCCGCGTGGCCGACAAGGCGGTGCAGATCTTCGGCGGCGCCGGCTATGTCGCCGACTATGGCATCGAGCGCTTCTATCGCGACGTCCGCATCTTCCGGATCTACGAGGGCACCAGCCAGATCCAGCAGGTGATCATCGCACGCGAGACCCTGAAGCGGGGCGGGTGAAAGCGTTGCCTTTCGGGGTTAGCTAGGCTAGCTTAGCTAACATGATCGTAGCCAACATCCACAAGGCCAAGACGACGCTCTCCAAGCTCATCGAGCAGGCCGAGGCGGGCGAAGAAGTTGTCATCGCCCGCAACGGCAAGCCCGCTGTGCGGCTGACGCCGGTTGAGCCCAAGCCGCCGAAGCTCGACATCCCGCGCGGGCCAGACGGGTTTCCCGCCTGGATGGGCTCGCTCAAGGGTCAGATTTGGATCGGCCCCGACTTCGACGCCTGCGACGAGCAGATTATCCGCGACTTCGAAGAGAGCGAGATCTTTCCCCCTGACGACCCCGAGTGAGGGTGCTGCTCGACACCCACCTGCTGCTCTGGTCGCTGTTCGATACTGCGCGGATCAGCGAGCCGGCAGCGTCACTGATGAAAGACGCTTCAACATCGGCAATCGTAAGCGTTGTCAATTTCTGGGAAATCGCCATCAAGCGCTCGACTGGGAAACTCAGTGCTCCTGACGATCTACCTGACCTGATCCTCGAGCTTGGGCATGAGATCATGCTGATCAATCCGAACCACGCGTGGATCGCAGGGGCGCTACCGCTCCACCACCGCGACCCCTTCGACCGTCTGCTAATCGCTCAGGCCCAGGTCGAGAACCTGCCGATCCTCACGCATGACCGCATGTTCGAGCAGTATGATGTCCTGGTGATCCGCGCATGAGCGACCCCGTCGAAGCCGCCATTTTTGACCTTCTTTCCGCAGCGCAGCCCGGCAAGTCGATCTCGCCGGAACAGGTCGCTCGCGCCGTCGATCCCGAGGGCTGGCTTCGCCTGCTCGGCCGCGTCCGCGCAGTCGCGATTGGGCTCGCGCGCCAGGGCCGTCTGGTGATAACCCGGCACGGTAAACCGGCCGATCCGGACACATTCAAGGGCGTCTACCGGCTGCGCTTGCCGGAGGCCGCAGCGGGAGACCCGACATGATCGTCTATGGCAACCAGTTGAGCCCGTTCGTACGCAAGGTGCTGGCCTTCGCCGCCGAGAAGGGCCAGCCGGTCGAGCTAGTCGCGGCGGGTATGGGCGGCGGGCCGCCTGAGTTTTTCAAAGCCAGCCCGTTCGGCAAGATGCCGGGTTTCCAGGACGGCGACTTCCTGATCTCGGACTCCACCGCCATCGTCGCCTACCTCGAGGCCATCAAGCCGAACCCCAACCTGATCCCCACGGATCCGAAAGGCCGCGCCCGCGCCATCTGGTACGAGGAATTCGGCGACACCGTCGTCGTTGAGTGCGTGGGCAAGGTGTTTTTCAACCGCGTAGTGGCGCCGAAGTTCCTGGGCCGCGACGGCGACTTGGCGGCGGCCGATGAAGCGCAGAGGGACCTGTTCCCCAAGCTTGTCGACTACCTTGAGAGCGTTGTTCCGGCGTCCGGCTTCCTGGTGGAAGACCGCATCACCCTGGCCGACATCTCGGTCGCCAGCCCGTTCCACAATCTCGCGCTGGCTGGCTGTGCGATCGACGCCGCGACGCACCCCAAGAGCGCCAGGTACGTCCAGGACATCCTGGCCCGGCCCTCCTTCGCCGCCATGGTCGCCCAGGAACGGGCCATGCTCGGCGTCTGAGCCGCCCGCCCATGCGCCGACTGGTCGCCGTTCTCCTGGCCCTGACGCTCGCCGCCTGCGCGCCGATGCTGCGTCAGCAGGCGCTGACCCCGTCCGCCGACTTCCAGGGCCCCCGCCTGGAGGCCGATACGGTGGTCAGTTTCGACGGCGCTCGGCTCGGCCTGACCCTCTGGCCGGCCGAGGGTGAGCCCTGGGCGGTGATCGTCGCCGCCCACGGGATGAACGACTACGCGGGCGCCTTCCATCTGGCCGCGCCGGCATGGGCCAAGGCCGGCGTCACCACCTATGCCTACGACCAGCGGGGCTTTGGCCGGTCGCCCCAGCGCGGCGTCTGGGGCGGCGAGGCGCTGATGACCGAGGACCTGCGCACCGTCACCGCCCTGGTCCGCGCGCGCCATCCGCAGGCGGTGATCACGGTGGTCGGCGAGAGCATGGGCGGCTCGGTGGCCGTCGCGGCCTTCGCTTCGGACCGTCCGCCCGCAGCCGATCGGCTGATCCTGCTGTCGCCAGGGGTCTGGGGGTTCCGGACCCAACCGCTGGCCTACAAGACCGCCCTGTGGCTGGCCGCCCATGTCACCGCCGCCAAGGTCTATACGCCGCCGCGCTGGGTCACCTCGCGCGTCTCGCCGACCGACAACCGCGAAGAGCTGATCGCCATGGGCCGCGACCCGCTGATGATCTGGGGCGCCCGGTCGGACACGCTCTACGGTCTGGTCAAACTGATGAGCCGCGCCTCACGGGCGGTGGGCCATGACCGGGTTCCGACCCTCTATCTCTACGGCGCGCACGACGACATCATCCCCAAGAAGGCCGCTGTGCGTGCGGCGCGGGGTCTGACGGCAAGCGACCGCTCGGCCTACTACGACGCCGGTCACCACCTCCTGACCCGAGACCATCAACGGGCCGTGGTGATCGCCGATGTGCTGGCATTCTTAGGGGACCCGGCGCGCGCGCTGCCGTCGGGGGCGCCCGCCATCCTGCCAGTCCAACCCCAAAAATTGCTCATCCCCGCCCCCGGGACCGACGAGAGGTCGGCCCGAGGAAAGGCTCCGGCGGGGACCCAGTAGGTAGCAAGTTCAGTCGCCGAAATCCGAGACGAGACTCAGCCTGGGTCCCCGCCTTTTTCGGGATCAGTAGGGGAGGGAGTTGGAGACACATTCCCCTCCCGCAACGTCTTCAACCCGCTCCGCACTAGCACCACGCCCGCCGCCGTTGGCAGACCGCCAAGCAGCGCTGCGTTTGGGGCTCTGCGAGACACCGGAGAGCCTCTCGGGCCACCTGCGCCGATGTCTTCCCGCCAAGGCTGAAAAAAATCCAATTATCAAAGACCGGTGGAACAAGGTTCCTGTATTGTTCATGCTCTCACGAAGGCCACGAAATGGCAAGTCTGCGGTTTGAGAGACCGCTGCCGGAGGGCGTGCATTCGGTCAAGGGAACCCGGCGAGGTGATCACACTTGCGTCCTCGAGGGCGGCAGGCGCACTTGAGCCTCCCCGCCGCGAGGTCGGGTTCGGGAGGGGATTTCCGGACCGCCCTATCGGACCCCGAAGTTCACGCGCTATGCTCCGCAATCAAGACAACGGGGATCCACCACCATGACCAAGCCAAGACTCTTCGGCATATCGGGTTCACGCGCCTTGCGGGCGATCTGGGGCATCGAGGAGGTGGGCATCGACTATGAGCATGTGCCGGTCACCTACGGGGCGGACTCCAAGGGTGCGGACTATCTGGACGTCAATCCGAACGGCCGGATCCCGGCGCTGATCGACGGCGACCTGCAACTGTTCGAGTCGATGGCCATCAACCTCTACCTCGCCAAGCGCTATGGCGGCGCGCTCTATCCGGCCCGCGCCGAAGACGAGGCGCGGGCCTGGCAGTGGAGCGTCTGGGCGATCAGCGAGATCGAGCCGCTGCAGATGCAGATCGTGATCCAGAAGCTGTTCACACCCAAGGACAAGCGCCGGCCTGAAGTCATTGAAGGCGCGTCGAAAAGCCTGCAGCGGCCGCTGAAGGTGCTGGACGCGGCCTTGGCCGGCGGTGGCTTTCTGCTGGGCGAGGCGTTCTCGGTGGCGGACCTGAACGTCGCGGCGGTGATGCATCTGATGAAGATGGTGGGCTTCACCTACGCTGAGCACGCCAACGTCCAGCGCTGGGCCGACGCCTGCTACGCCCGTCCGGCCCTGGCGCGAGCGCTCGCGAGGCCCTGAGATGGGCGCTGTCCCCCGGGGCGTCGTTCGGGTTGACGGTAACGCGCCGGGTCGTATCAGTTAGCCGAGAGATGCCGCTGGAGCTTCGCCAATTCCATGTCGTCCGATTTCGATTCAGATCCGGCTGGCTTGGCGGCGATGACGTCGTCGCGTCCGACGGGTTGGGGGAGGGTGAGATCCTACGACTGGATTTCGCACCATGCGGCGCACCGCTCGGCCAAGGAAGCAATCCGCGACCTCGGTACGGGGCGGCGTTTCACCTACGGAGAGCTCGACTGCCGGGTTGAGGCCGCGGCCGCCTATTTCCGTTCGCTCGGCATCGGGCGCGGAGACCGGGTCGCCGTGCTGGCCCACAACGGGGTCGAGTACTTTGACGTCCAGTTCGCCTGCGCGCGTACGGGCTCGATCTGCGTGCTGCTAAACTGGCGGCTCACAGTGCCGGAGCTTGAGTACATACTGAACGACAGTTCGCCCCAGCTTCTGGTGCATGACGTTGCGTTCGCAGATTCCGCTGAGGAGCTGCAACGGCGCTGCGGCATCGGCGCCCTTTTGGCAATTGACGCGACCGGCCGGGAAAACCCCTACGAGACCGCGCTGGGGGCGTTTGCGGACCAGCGGATCGCGCGAGAAGATCTGACGCACGATGACGTCATCACGATCATGTACACCTCCGGCACGACCGGACACCCGAAGGGGGCAATGATCACCCACGGGATGAACTTCTGGAACGCCATCAACCTGGGCATTCCGGCGGGCATCGGGCTCGACACGGTGCATCTGAACGTGCTGCCGCTGTTCCACACCGGCGGCCTCAACTGTTACTCCAATCCGGTGCTGCACGCCGGCGGGACGGTGGTGATCCTGCGGGCTTTCGATCCGGGCGAGGCGTTGCGGGTCCTAGGCGACCCCGCGCAGCGCATCACGCACTTCTTCGCCGTGCCTGCGCCCTATCAGTTCATGATGCAGCACCCCGAATTCGAGCGCACGGACCTGTCGCGCCTTCGCGTGGCCGGCGTGGGCGGTGCGCCCTGCGCGCTTTCAATCATGGAAGCCTGGGCGAGCCGGGGGGTCCTGATGACGCAGGGCTTCGGGATGACCGAGACCAGTCCGGCTTGCATCTTCCTCGACCCACGCGACGCTCTGCGCAAACTTGGCTCAACCGGCAAAGCCCTGTTGCACACCGAGATGAGGATCGTCAGCGGCGACGGCGACGACTGCGGGCCGGACGAGATCGGTGAACTCTGGGTCGCCGGCCCCAACACCACGCCGGGCTATTGGAACAAGCCGGAGGCGACAGCTGCGGCCTTTGAGGGTCGATGGCTGAAGACTGGCGATGCAGCCCGGATGGACGACGAAGGGTTCGTCTACATCGTCGACCGCTGGAAGGACATGTACATTTCCGGCGGAGAGAACGTGTATCCGGCCGAGGTCGAGAACGTGCTCTACCAACTGCCTGAGGTCGCGGAAGCGGCGATAATCGGGATTCCCAACGACCGTTGGGGCGAGGTGGGCCTGGCGGTTCTGGCGCTCAAACCCGGCGCCGCCATAGACCAGGCGACGGTGATCCAGCACTGCGCAGGACGGCTGGCGAAGTTCAAGGTGCCGCACAGGATCGCGATCATCGAGGCGCTTCCTCGGAACGCCACTGGCAAGGTGCTCAAGCGCGAACTGCGCGTGCAGTTCGTCGGCGCCGAGGCGCCGAAGATCTCGTAGCGGCACGGCAGGCGTTTTCAGCAAACTGGGCACCCACGAAAAAGGGCCCGCAGGGGGCCCTCATCCGTCGCTGGTCTGTGGTGTTGGGCTCAGGCGCCCAGGCCGGCGAAGGCGAAAGCGGTGAGCAGGCCGATGGCCAGCAGGACGGTGGGGGCGATCTGGTCGAGCGCGCGTTCGAAGCGGATGAAGGTCATGACACACACCTTGAGGTTTTCGGTCTGAACCCCAGGGGAGCGGGGCTGTCCGTCTGGACGCCCCCTATGTAGCATCATCTGAACACTGCACAGATCCCCGATTTCACAGAGTGACTATGCGTTTGTGCATTGGGGCTTGCGTGGCCCCTCGCTCTCGGCTCAGGAGCGCCTACAGGGGAACAGGGGCGAGGAACCGAATGCTTTCCATGGTTGCGCTGGCATTGCGAGGCGTTGCGGCGGGGGCGTTCGGCGTCACAGCGCTGAGTGCTTGGCGAAGCGAAATCAGCCGTGACGCCAAGCTGACCACGGGGCTCACCTGCCTGAGCGCCGCCGCCTGGACGCTCACCGGATCTGAGTCGACGTCGGCCGCGCTGGGCCGGCCCTATGGGCTTGTCCTGCTGGCGTTTCCGGCGGCGGGTTTTTTCTGGGCGTTTGTCGCCTGCGTCTTTCAGGATCGCCCGCTCGGTCGATGGGCCTTCGCACCGGCGGTGGCGCTGCTACTGCTGGGACTCGCAGTCACTGCGGCGCCGTCGGGGCTCAGCCGGGCGCTCGCGGCCGTCTTCAACGCCGCCGCCGCCGCGGTCTGCCTGCACGCCTTGGTCCTGATTGCGCGTAGCTGGCGCGGCGACCTGGTGAATAGCCGGCGATCCTCCAGGGCCATTATCCTGGGAATCGCCGCTCTGCTGGCGGCGACGCAGGGCGCTGGCGGCGCGCTGCACGGGCTAGGTCGGGGCGGAGCCTGGGCGGCGTTCGCCATCGGGGAGGCATTTGGCGCGGTCACCCTGTCCGCGCTGGCCCTGGCGATGGGCGGCCTGTTGCTCCAGGCCAGAGGTTCGTTTTTCGCGACGCCCGCGGCTCGGTCGGATGCGCCGGACCCGACCCGGTTGGTCGCTGACCGTATGTTGCTGGCGAAGCTGGAGGCGCTCATGCAGGCCGGCGCATGGCGGCAGGAGCGGCTGACGATCGGGGCTGTGGCGCGCGACCTCGGCGTCCAGGAACATCGGCTGCGCCGGCTGATCAATGCGCAGCTGCAGCATCGCAACTTCGCAGACTTTGTGAACGGCTATCGGATCGAGGCGGCCAAGGCGCGACTGGGCGACCCTGTTCAGGCCGACGCCACGATCGCCAGCATCGCCTTTGACCTGGGCTTTGGCTCACTGAGCCCGTTCAACCGTGCATTCCGCGCCGCCACCGGCTCTGCGCCCACCAAGTGGCGACGTGCGGCGTTGGCGCCTCAGGATGTCCCGGGCGCCGATTAGGCGCGAAATCGACGCGACTTATCCAAAGTCGCCGCGACGGTAGGACGATGAACCGGCTTCGTGGGCCTCATTCCTGGAGGTCTCGAACATGCGCAAACACAAATCTTCGCCGGGGAAGGCCATGGCGCAATCGGCCATTGGCGGGCAGGCGGCCAGGCGTGCGTCCAGAGGCCTTTGGATGTTCTACATCCTGGTCTTCGGATGGGCCTGGGGGATCGGTCTGCTGTTCGTGGTGGCGAGCGCTCCGATGGTGCGGATATTCGGCCCCGTCGCGCTGTGGAATCCGCTGATCTTCCTGACGGTGTGGTCGCCTACCCTCCTGGCGTTTGCGGTCACGGCGCTCACGGCCGGCCGGGCGGGCCTGCGCGAACTGCTAGGCCGGATATTCCGCTGGCGCTTCCCGCTGCGTTGGTATCTGGCGGCGACCGTGGGGATTGCGGGCGTGGCCTTGAGTGCGCGTTTCCTCCAGGCGTTACTGACCCATACGCCACCACCACCAGTGTTCGAATTTGGGAGTTGGCCGACGTTCGCCATGACCGGCGTGGCGCTGCTGGTGCTGGACCCAGGCCCCATCGGCGAGGATCCAGGCTGGCGCGGGTTTGCCTTGCCCAGAATGCTGGAGCGCTTCCATCCCACCACCGCAGCCTTGCTGCTGGGGGTGATCTGGACGGTATGGCACCTGCCCGCGTTTCTGTTCTCTGGCATGCCGCAGTCCAGCCTGCCGATCGGCTGGTTCTGCCTGTCGATGGTTTCGGTGACGGTGCTGATGAGCTGGGTGACGATCAACACCCGGGGGGCGGTGATCCCGGCCATCCTCATGCACTGGGCCTTCAATCGGTTCAGCGATCTCGGCCAGGACGGCGCGATATACGCTGCCGGGGCCTACACCCTGGCCGCCTTGGCGGTCATCGGAGTCACGAAGGGATCTCTCGGCGTTCGGCGGGCGTAAGACCGAAGCCTGAACTCTGATAGCCCGCTCATCCGTGCCGGATACGGGGTCCTGAAGGGCTTAGGCGCCCAGGCCGGCGAAGGCGAATGCGGTGAGCAGGCCAATGGCCAGCAGGACGGTGGGGGCGATCTGGTCGAGCGCGCGTTCGAAGCGGATGAAGGTCATGACACACACCTTGAGGTTTTCGGTCTGAACCCTGGGGGAGCGGGGCTGTCCGTCTGGACAACCCCTATGTAGCATCATCTGAACACTGCACAGATCCCCGATTTCACAGAGTGACTATGCGTTTGTGCATTGATGACCCCCTTCCCCGGCCGAAGCCGAGAGGGAGAGGGTTCAGTTCTGATATGCCCGCTCGCCATGCGTGGAGAGGTCCAGGCCGTCTTCCACGGCCTCCGGGCTGGCGCGCAGGCCGATGGTGGCCTTGCAGACAATCAGGATCACCGCCGAGACCGCGGCCGACCAGGCGCAGACCGCCGCAACGCCCAGGGCCTGGACGCCCAGCTGCGAGCCGGCGTCCATGCCTTCGGCATAGCCCGCGCCGCCCAGCGTGGTGGAGGCCAGGCCGGCGACGCACAACGTGCCCAGGATGCCCCCGACGCCGTGCACGGCGAAGACGTCGAGGCTGTCGTCGAGCTTGAGGCGGCTCTTGACGATGTCGACCGCGTGGAAACAGACGAGGCTGGCCAGAACGCCGAGCGTGAGACCGCCGAGCGGGCCGATGAAGCCGGACGCCGGGGTTACGGTGGCCAGGCCGGCGACCACGCCGGTGACGACGCCGATCATGCTGGAGCGCCCGAACCGCAGGCGCTCGATCAGGGCCCAGGTGAGCCCGGCTGCTGACGCCGACATGTGGGTGGCGATCAGGGCTGATCCTGCCGCGCCGTCCGCCGCCAAGGCGCTGCCGGCGTTGAAGCCGTACCAGCCGACCCACAGCATGCCGGCGCCCATCATGGTCATGCCAGGGTTGTGCGGGGGATGCAGCTCCTTGGGATAGCCGTCGCGCGGCCCCAGGAACGCCACCGCCACCAGCGAGGAGACCCCGGCCGTCGCATGCACCACCAGGCCGCCCGCGTAGTCCATCACATGCAGGCTGGCCAGCCAGCCGCCGCCCCAGACCCAGTGACAGACCGGCGCATAGACGGCGAGCAGCCACAGGCCGCTGAACAGCATCACCGCGCCGAACTTGATCCGCTCCACATAGGCGCCGACGATCAGCGCCGGGGTGATGATCGCAAAGGTCATCTGGAAGGCGAAGAACACGCCCTCTGGCAGCGCGCCGCTGAGCCCTGTGCGGCCGTTCGGCAGGCCGAACTTGGCCAGGTCGCCGATGAACGGGTGGGTTCCCGAGAACGCCAGGCTGTAGCCGCCCAGCAGCCACAGCAGCGATGCGATGCAAGCGATCACCACGCAGTGCATCATCACCGACAGACTGTTCTTGGCCCGCACCAGCCCTGCATAGAACAGCGCCAGCCCCGGCAGGGTCATGAACAGCACCAGAGCGGTGGCCGAGAGGATCCAGGCGGTGTGGCCGGTGTCTGCGACGGGGGTTGCAGCCTGGGCCCGGGCAGCGCCCGCGAAGGCGGCCAGCGCCAAGGGGCTGAAGAAGGCGAGCGCCTTTGCACAGTTCATCGAATCTCTAGCCCTCAAGAGCGCCGGACAGGGACTTTCCGCCCTCTGCCCAGGATGCGTACAGCACCTGCTTAGACATGAGGCAATCACTCGGCGCGCGGATCGGGCCCGACCGGCCGCCGTCGCTGGCGGAATCGCTGAATTCTTGGGCAACAGGCGCCGAAAACCTGGGCGCCGAGCGTTGTTCGGTCCCGCGTCAGACTCGGCCGAGTCGTACGCGTCGAGGCTCAGAGACAAAGAACAGCAGGATCGCCAGCGCCGCGACCAGGAACCCCAGCGAGGCGCCGAACACCACGGTGTAGCCGTAGATCTCAGCGACGATGCCGCCGATCAGCGGACCCAGGGTGGCGGTGACGCTCTCGGCGGTGGCGGAGACCGCGATGCGCATCGGCAGGTCATCCCGATCCCCGAACTCCAGGATCATGGTCTGGGCGGCCATCATGTAGCCGGAGAGCGAGGCGCCCAGGCCGGCGAAGGCCGCGAAGATCGCCCACGGTTCGTGCACGCTGAGCAGGGCCAGAGTTGCGGCCATCCAGCCGATCACCGAGACGATCAGCACCGAGCGAAACCCCAGTCGGTCGCCCATATAGCCCCAGACCAGGTTGGAGGCGGTGTCGGCCCCCAGGAACGCGAAGCTGAGCAGCCCGAGCGTGGCGCCGTCCGTCCCCACCACCTTGCCGACGTAGAGGATGTAGAATGGCGTTGCGATGCGCGCCGAGGTGGCCAGCATCTGCATCAGCACGAAGAAGCCGTAGGACCGGTCCTCGCGGATCAGATTGGGGAATTCCTTCAGGCGGTCGATGAACCTGGCCTGCGCGCGGGTGGTCGGCGGCTCGGGCTCCTTCAGCAGCAGTTGCAGGGCCCAGAGGCCCAGGCTGGTCAGCACAAACGCGAACACGAACGTCGTCGAATAGCCGTTGCCGAACAGGTTTGGCCCGATGAAATACTTGCCGGCCAGATAGGCCAGCACCGCAGCGATGGCTCCACCGGTGGCGTTGCGCCAGGCCTGCAGGCGGCCCCGCCGGCTGATCGGGATCACCTTGGACATCAGCAGCGAGAACACCACCCGCTGGGCGCCCATGAACACGCCGAACATGGTGATGAAGAACAACAGCACCGCCACCTGCGGCTGGACGCTGAACTGCCAGTCGGTGAAGGGCACGTGCAGGGTCTTGCGTTCCGGCGTCACGAACCAGCCGGCCAGCGCCATGCCGAGGATCGCCAGCCGCCCCAAGCTGCCCATCAGCACCGCCGCCGGCATCACTTTCTTGCGGTGCTCGACCTTGGTGGCGCCGAAGATCGGCGAAATGATCCCGCCCACCTGCTGCAACGCCAGCGCCAGACCGACCACGGCGTTGGAGCCGGAAACCGCGTGCAAATAGGCCGGCAGGAAGGTCGGCGCATTGATCAGCCGAAAGCCGGTCATGCCCAGCATGCCGTGCAGGTAGTTGCCCAGGTAGTTGCGCTTCAGATTGTCCCAGACAAACGTCTCATAGGCCGCCTCGCGCACGGCCAGGTCGTCGGCATCCGCGTCGTTCGGGGATTGAGCCTCTTTGGCGTCCAATGACCTGTCACCCGGACGGGATCGATGATCCTGTCCCGGTTGCCTCCTGAAGTCTGCGTTTTCGAAAATCCGGTGCGGTCATCGTAGGGGCATTCGTGCGCCGGGCAAGCCGTCAGCCGGGCGCCGGCCGAACGCCGTCACCTTCGGTAAGCGCGCCACAGCATCGTCACGCTGGCGGCCGCGCCTGCCAACGCCAGCAGGATCGACACCGACAGCGGCTGGCCGGCCCAGGTCAGCGCCGCCGCAGCCAAGCAGCCGCTGGTGCAGCCGATGTCCCAGCCGCCCTCGGTCGCCACGTGGAACCGCAAGGGGCAGGGCGAGTGCTTCGACATGTTGTAGATCGGGGTCATCATCACCGTTGGCTGCAGGGCCATGAACAAGGCGCCGACCGCATTGGCGCCGATCGCCAGCCACGGCGTTTCCAGGCTGGCCGCCCGCGCGCCCAGGATCAAGGCGCCGATCCCATAGGCCACCAGGGTCGAGCGTCGGCCATGGCCCAGGTCGACCATCCGTCCGGCGACCAGACCGCAGGCCGCGCCCGCCACCCCGGCCAGCGCCAAAGCGCCGCCGTAGGTCTGGTAGTTTTCGCTCAGGGCCAGAAACAGCGCGATCAGCCAGACATAGTGGTAGCCCGCCGAAAGCCACCCGTCCGTGGCCATCATGCCGGCGGCGAAGCGGGCGGCGCGGTAGCCGCCGGGTGCGTCCTTGAGGATCGCGATGTTGGGCGCGCCGATCAGCGGAACTGCCGCCAATACCTGGATCAGCCCCGCCGCCAGAAACAAAACCCAAGGCCCCTCCGTCGCCAAAGCCCAACCGCCCAAGAGCGGCGCGACGATATTGACCAAGGCGGCCAGCGCCTCCCGTGCGCCGATCTGGCCACCCCGGTGCTCCGGATCGCCCAGGGATGCGAAATAGGCGTGGTAAGAGGTCCAGTAGAGCGCGCTGCCGATGGCGCTGACCCCGATCATCACCAGCAGCCAGACGTCCGGACCGTGGACCAGCGGCAGCAGCGGAAAGATCGCCGCCTCCAGCACCGTGCCGCTGATCAGCGTCCACTTCAGTCCGATCCGCTTGGCCAGCGGCACAACGAAGCTCCGCAGCACGAAACGCACCGCCGACATTGCGCCCTGGGTCAGGAACACCACCGGCAGCGGCACGCCCGCCCGCAGCAGGAACACCAGCACAAACACCCCGCCCATGCCCTGGGCCAGGGTCTGGATGCCGGTGTGAAGATTGACGCGGTTGATCGCGTCGTTGCCGAAGAAGCTCATGGGGAGTTCGCCCATCTAAGGGGTGTGCACAGTGGCTCAAACCCGCGCGCGGCGGGCGGCCTGCGAATTGGCTGGGGGCGTCAGGCCCGAAGGCGTTCTGTGCACATGGATCGAGTTAGGCACGGTAGGGGGCGAGTCGCAACTGGACTTACTTGGTCGCCTAGGGCACCGCACAAATCACGACCCGACTTTCGCTAGGAATTTCCCGACTACTTCAACTTACTGCATTCAAACTACGCATCATCGTGGTTTTTCGAACAACTATAGGCAGCCTTCGACATACTCGATGCTACGTGTCCCGACTGATATTCCTGTGACCTTGCCGCCGTTAATCGAAAATTTGATCCCACGCGTTCCCGAAGAATCGTAGAATAGGAGTTTTCTGTCAGGAGGCTCTGAATATATGTCAGGGAGCTGCTTTAATTGTCCGTATGCGGCAAGCACAGAAGATTCTGGATCTCCCAACCCGACACCTCGATCAGTACGGAACTTCGGATTCTTAGGATTGAGACTCACTTCGACGGTGGTGACGACGCCGCTTTCGACCAACATCTGTAAGTTTGGAGGCCCGTCAACGACCGCGTACTCAAGGCAGGAGCCGTCGCCCACGCCTGTGTAGTGTCCGTTGTCTTCGATGGTCATTCCCGAGGATTGCTGCGCACGGTCCGTAGTGACTCCAGCTTCGATGCCGCCCCATCCAACCGGCGTCATTGTGCGGCACGACACTCCTTTGCATGTTGGAGTTTCGCTTGGCACCGCACTTAAGGTTGGCGTCGCGTTAGCTGCCTGAGGTGCGACAGATTTAGCGGCAAGCGACTCAGAGGATACCGGGCTTGGCTGAGCTTGGGACATAGCCCGCTGCTGGACGAAAGAGGCGGCCAATCCAACTGCGCCAATCGCCGCTACGCCAAGCACTATTGCAACACGACGCCGTTGAAAGTTGCTTTCACCTCTTGTCGGCAGTGTCACGTATTCGGGTTCAAGCGATGGAGGGGAGGGGCCAAGCGTCGCATCATATGCGCGGCGGCGATCCGGGTCTTTCAGCACCTCATAGGCTTCGTTTAGCTGCTTCGCGCGGCGCTCAGCTTCGTCTTTCGGGCCTGAAAACGTGTCAGGGTGATGCCGCCGCATCATCGCCCGGTAAGCAGCGCCAATCACCTCTGGTTCAGCGTTGCGGTCAAGGCCGAGGACTTCATAATAGTTCATTCACCGCCCCCGCGATTGACTAGCGCTCACCGGCAACCGGCTCCCCTGATGCGGTAAACACCAAGCACAAAGCTGCGGGCCAAGCGGATGCGCTACTCGGAACCGCAAAAAACTCGATACGGACGGTGTCTCTACCAAAGAGGGGCTGCTGGAAGACCAAGGGGCGCTGCGGGAGCTCGACGACGCAACAAAGGCCCCATCATTCCAAACCCGATCAGCAGCTCTAGCCAGGTTGCAGGCTCAGGAACGGTACTGTCCGATACCGCGAGGTCCCCAAACACCCGTGCGCCTGAACCACCACCGCCGAACGCAACGAAGAAGCTTGGCGTGAAGCGTTCATATGGAAGACCATTGCCGATGCCGGTGTCGTCGATCGCAGTAGATGGCCCGCGAGCCTGAAACTGAACGTCAGCAAACGTGCCGCCAAAAGGGCCGCCCGGCAGGCGATCCATCGATATGACAATTCCATCTCCGCCAAAGCTATTGTCGATATAAGTCAAAGCGCTGGCGAGCGCAGAGTAACTGACTGCGTATGAACCCACTGACAGTGTGAAGGCGGATATCGGAACCGCGTAGATGCTGTAGAAGCCGCCGCCCAGTGGCAGTACAGTCGGGCCGGTCGCCAAAGCATCGTCGAGAGTTAGGCTCGCGAAAATCAGGTCACCAACCCTGATGTCTGAAGCCGCAGCGTTTGATTGGACTGTGCTGACTGACCCCGTCCACTTAAGGTGGTGGACTCCCGCGAACGCGGGGGTGCTCCAGATCGCTCCAATCGCCGCAAACGCCAGTGCTGCTCTTCTCATTGCGGCAGGCTAGCATGGAATCATATCTGCGGAAGTCTGGTCGCACACGCCTTTGGGTTGCCCGCCACCGCGTGGGGCACTACGTGAACCACCAAAATTCAGGCGTGCAGAGCTTCGCAGGACACGCCCGTGAATGAAGGCCGCGCACACCCCCTAAACCCGCCGGTACTCCATCCGCGAGCCATCCTCCAGCTTGCCTCGCAGCGCCAGCCAGTCGCCGGCCGGGTCATAGTCGTCGTCGATCTCGGTTTCGCCGCGGATGGTCCAGCGACCGGGCGCTGCCTGGACACAGCGGACCTTCAGCATCTTGCCTTCCTGGGGATTGAACAGCGGCCCGCTCAGCACGGCCGAGTTCCAGTGGGTCAGCGGCGCAGCGCCGGCCGGGCCGCGCACCAGGCCGGCGGGCCCTTCGATCTGCACGAAGCCGGGGACGGCTCGCGCCGACACCTTGCGGGTCTTGCCGTTCTGCACTGTGCGGGTCTCCAGGCTGGACCAACGCCCGCCCACCCAGCGTTCAACCGCCTCGTGGCGATAGCGGAACACCGGCACTGGACCCACCTTGATGGTCATGGCGACGTGGGTGGTGATGGTGCGATTGGCGGCGTCGCCGGCGAACTCCATCTGGTGCAGCCCGACCCGTGCACCGTTGCGGAACACCTGGAAGTCCAGACGCGGACGCGCGGCCAACGCCAGGCCGGGCGTCGCCAAGGCCAAACCTGCGCCGACCAGCCCCCGCCGACTGAGCCCAGAGTCCGCCATCATGCCGCTCCTCTCGCCCCGATCTATTCCTACGCACTTGCGGGGGATGCGGATGCATAGTCCCTAGCCAAACGCACGCCACTACGCTGGAGTACGCCCATGAACACCATCGAACGCACCGTTCCGAACGGCATTGTCACTGGCCGCTGCGACCCGCGGTTTTCCGGCGTGCTCGACGCCTTCCTGGAGAACTTCAGCGCCCGCGACGAGGTGGGCGCCAGCGTCTGCCTGACGATCGACGGCCAGACGGTCGTCGACCTCTGGGGCGGCGTCAAAACCCGGGCCGGCGATCCGTGGGCGGCGGACACGGTCTGCGTGGTCTATTCCTGCACCAAGGGCGCCTCGGCGACCTGCGCGCACATGGCGGTGGATCGCGGCCTGCTGGATCTCGATGCGCCAGTCACCAACTACTGGCCAGAGTTTGGCCAGGCCGGCAAGGAGTCGGCCCGCGTCTCGATGATGCTGGACCATTCGGTCGGCGTGCCAGGCCTGCGCGAGCCGCTCCCCGACGGCGCGGCCTATGACTATCAGCTGATGTGCGACCGGCTGGCGGCCGAGGCGCCCTTCTGGGAGCCCGGAACCCGCAACGGCTATCACGGCATGACCTCGGCCTGGACGGTGGGCGAGATGGTCCGGCGCAGCACCGGCGTGCGCATGGGCCGCTTCTTCGCCGACGAGGTCGCCGGGCCGCTCGGGATCGACTTCTGGATCGGCCTGCCGGAAGAGATCGAGCCTCGCGTCGCCCGGATGATCGCCTATCCGCCGGACGACAAGGCGCGCAATTCGCGCATTGCCCTGGCCATGCGCGCCGATCCGATGGGTCCGACCGGGCGATTCATGCTGAACGGTGGCGGCTTCAACGCCAACAGCCGCGAGGGCCATGCCGCCGAGATCGGCTCGGCCAATGGGATCACCAACGCCCGGGGCTTGGCCGGCCTCTATGCGCCGCTGGCCAATGGAGGATCGCTGAACGGCGTTCGTCTGGTGGGCGCAGATACGCTGACGCGGATGAGCCGCGTGTCTGTGGCCACGCACCAGGACGCCACCCTCTGCATCCCGACGCGCTTTTCGCTGGGCTATATGAAGTCCATGGACAACCGGGCGCTGGAGAATGCCGAGGATTGTTCAGCCATCCTGTCGGAGGCGGCGTTCGGACACGTGGGCGCCGGCGGCTCCATCGGCTTTGCCGACCCTGATCGGCGGATGAGCTTCGGCTACGCCATGAACCGGATGGGCGCCGGGATCCTGCTCAACGACCGGGGCCAGAGCCTGGTCGACGCCGCCTACCGCGCCTTGGGATGTCGCTCCAACGCCGGCGGGGCCTGGGCGGACTAGCAGCTCGTCTTGGTTGGGGCCGTCATTCCAATGTCGTGAAGTTCGTGTAACGTCGAATCATGGAAATGATGTCCGCCGTCCCGGCCCTGTCCGCGCTCGCCCACGAAGGGCGGCTTACCATCTTTCGGATGCTGGTCCGGGCAGGCGGCGAAGGCATGGCGGCCGGTGACATTGCGCGTGCGACCGGTGTCCTGCCCAATACCTTGTCCAGCAATCTCAATATCCTCAGCGCGGCGGGACTGGTCAGCTCGCGCCGCGCGGGCCGTTCGATCATCTATGCCGCCGGCTATGACAGGATGAACCAGCTGCTGGCGTTCCTCGTCGAGGACTGTTGCGCCGGAACCTCGCAGATCTGTGCGCCCATCGCGCTGCTGGCGAATCGTTGCTGTGAACTTGAAGCCCAAGCCTGCTGACCTGGAAATTGCCCATGAGCCAACGCCCGCCCTTCAATGTGCTGTTCCTGTGCACCGGAAACTCGGCGCGTTCGATCATGGCCGAGGCGTTGTTGAACAGGCTGGGGGCCGGTCGGTTCGCCGCCTGTTCGGCAGGCTCGTTTCCGAAGGGCGAGGTCAACCCTCACGCCCTGCCGATCATCAGATCGCTGGGGTTTGCTGCCGGAGATTTCCGTTCCAAATCCTGGGACGAATTTGCCGGTCCCGGCGCGCCGCCGCTCGATTTTGTGTTTACCGTCTGTGACAACGCGGCCGGCGAGGTCTGCCCCATATGGCCGGGCCAGCCCATGTCGGCGCACTGGGGTATTCCGGATCCGGCCGCCGCGACCGGGACCGATGCTGAGATTGCTGTGGCGTTCACCGAAGCCGCCCGGCTGCTGCGAAATCGGATATCCCTCTTCGTTGAACTGCCCCTCGGAGCGCTGGACTGTATGTCGTTGCAGACTCGCCTGAAAGAGATCGGCGCCATGCCGGCAGCGGACAATTCATGAGCAGCGAGAGCGGGACGCCGCCGCCCACCTTCGACACCGCCCGCCGTCTCGTCGCTGAGGCGCTGGGAACCGCCTTACTGCTGGCCATCGTTATTGGCTCGGGAATCATGGGCGAGAGCCTAGCCGGTGGGAACACCGCCATTGCGCTGCTCGGCAACACCATCGCAACCGGTGCGGGTCTGGTGGTGCTGATCACGGTGTTCGGGCCGATTTCCGGCGCCCACTTCAACCCCGCCGTCAGCCTGGCCTTCGCCCTGCGCCGCGAACTGCCGGCTCGGATGGCCCTGGCCTATGTTGCCGCGCAGCTGGTTGGGGCCGTGCTTGGTGTCTATGCGGCCCACGCCATGTTCGACCAGCCGATCCTGCAGGTCTCCCAGAAGCTGCGCGATGGCCCGGCGCAGGCCTGGTCAGAGTTCATCGCCACCTTCGGCCTTTTGGCGACCATCCTGGGGACGGTGCGCTTCAAGCCGGACTTCACGCCGGTGTCGGTCGGGCTCTATATCACCTCAGCCTATTGGTTCACCGCCTCGACCTCGTTCGCCAATCCGGCCGTGACCGTGGCGCGCAGCCTGTCCGACAGCTTTGCCGGCATTGCGCCGAGTTCCGCGCCGCTGTTCATCGCCGCACAGCTGGTAGGCGCCGTCGTGGCCGTGGGGCTGTTCGGCTGGCTGCTGAGGCCGCCGCAGCCCTGAGCGCCGTCCACCGCGCCCCAACCTCGCCCGGTTCCGCCCATAATACCGCCGTGTTCCAGGCCGAAAAGGTGGCGTTAACCAAACTGGCGGGGAGGCCAATTGGACGGAGGAACGTGCATGATTCAACGTGGATCAAAGACTGTGATCGCGGGGGCGATGGTTTTGGCGGCGCTCAGCCTGGGCGGCTGCGCAACCAAGAAATTCGTACGCGAAAACGTCGCGGTCGTTGGCGCCCGCGTGGATTCCACCGACACCCATGTCGCGGCTGTCGAAGGCACGGCCAGGGACGCCCTGGACCGGGCGACCGCCGCTGGCAAGCTGGCGGAAGGCAAGTTCCTGTTCGCCGAGGTGCTCTCCGACGACAGCATGAAGTTCCCGGTGAATGAGGCCACGTTGTCGCCCGAGGCGCAGGCCCGACTCGACGCCTTTGTCGGCAAGCTGAAGGGCGAGAACCGCAACGTCTATGTCGAGGTCCAGGGCCACACCGACGCCACCGGCGCCAAGGATTACAACTATCGGCTGGGCGAACAGCGGGCCGAGGCGGTTCGGCGCTATCTGAACCAGCACGGCGTGGCCCTCAACCGCATCAGCGCCATCTCCTATGGTCCGGACGCGCCCGTCGCGCCCAACGAGGACCGCGCCGGCCGCCAGGCCAACCGTCGGGTGGTGCTGATCGTCCTGGCCTAGAACGGGTTTGGTCAGGGCGTGGCTGCACGCTGCTCTCCCGCAGGGGAGAGCAGCTTTCCGGTCCTGACTCACAATGCCTGACGCCCAGCACAGGCCCGCCGTACGCCGCCGCATGCTGACGGCGGGGGCCAGCGTTGCGCTGCATCTGGGGCTGGCGGCGGTGCTGCTTTCGGTCCAGCCGCAGCCGCCGGACGTGCTCGACCCGTTGCCGATCACCGTCACGCTGGTCACGCCGCCGCCGGTGGTGAAGCCGCCTGCGCCGCCGGCCGAGCCTGATCCGACGCCGCCCGCCCCGCTAAAGCCGGCGCCCACAAAGCCAGCACTGGCCAAGCCCTCCCCCGCCAAGGCCGCGCCGCGCCGCGCGCTGGCCAGGCCCACTCTTGCGCCGCCCGATATCCCGCCACGCGCCGCAGGGCCGGCCGAGGGTCGCGGTGAGGCGATGACCGGGCCGGGCGAAGCCGAACTGGCCGGCGCGGCCACGGCCGGCTCCGGCGGTGGCGGATCTGGCGGCGGCGACTGCAACATGACACGCCGCCTGCAGGCCGCGCTGCGCCGCGATCCGCAGGTTCAGGCCGTGGTGGCCGACGCGCATCGAACCTCCGGAGCCACCCGGCCGCTGTGGATCTGGAACGGCGGCTGGATCCGCAGCCAGGGCCAGGACGGCGCGGGCCTCGCGTCCCTGCGCGAAGTGATCCAGTGGGAAGTCGGCTTCGCGCCGGCCGCCTGCCGCAAGGAGTCCGTTAACGGTCTGGTGCTGATCACGCTCGCCGACGGCCCTGGCGCCGGGCGATTGGTGCTCGGCGGCGGAACCTGGCGCTGGTCGGACCTGCTGGGGCTGCGACGGGGCGGGTAGGTCTGGCTCGTCAGCCCCGACGCCAGAACAAGCCGGCGCTGAGCCCGCGCAGCGTCCGATCGATCCGCTTGACGTCGAAAAGGGTGACCTCGCCGCAGGCGGAGAGCGAATGCAGGCCGTCGCGGTAGCGGCCAGCCGACCTGGGAGGTTGGATTGCCGCGCCAGCCTCAGCCTCAAAGCTGTCCGGCGTGAGCTTCAGGATGTGCAGCATGCGGACGCCACCCCCATAGGTCTGGGAGCAGTCCTGGACCGGCAGGATCAGTTGGCCCTCAAGCCGGAAGACACTGCCCCCTGGGCGGCTAGAGGCGCGATCGATGCGAACCGGATTGCCGGGGTGCGGCCGCCAAGGACCGGTCAAGTCTTCAGCGTAGGCGAGATGCAAACGGCCTTGCTTCCAACGCTGGGGGCCGGTCGGGGCATAGGCCAGCCACCAAAGGCCTTCATGCCTGAAGGGTGAGGCGTCGATCGCGGGCGTATCCAGATCCAGGCGCACGACGGGCTCCCAGACCTCTGGAAACGCCGCAGCGCGATAGAGCGTGAGAGCCCCCGAGCGGTGCGCTTCAGGCGCCATCCAGACCTCGCCTTCGTGTTCGAAGACGTGCGGATAGGAGAGGTGCCAGGGCTCACGCAGCACGGTCTTGCGGCGAACCGGGACAAAGGCCTCGCAGAGTTCGATCAGCTGGATTTCGCCATGGCGGGTTCGATAGTCGTAGGCTTCGACAAACAGATGCAGCCGGCCGTCCCGCCAGATCCCGAACGGGTCGGCGAGGAAGGTGAATCCGGGCTCCTCCGGCAGCCAGGTGACTAGAGTTTCCGAGAGCGATTCCGCCGCTGCGATCTCTGAGATCGAGCCGGCCGCGATCCCGACTCGCCAGATGTCGCGGCCGGGCAGGATCATGGCTGACTGTTGCAGTTCTTCAAGAACTGCTCCGTTTCAGGCAGCTGCAACTGAAGCTCTGCGAACCGGGCGGTTGGTGAGAAGCCCCTCGTACTGTGCGAACAGGTCGGTGAAATGGCGTGTATCACTGCGAACGCTTCGCGCGGCGCGCAGAGCTGCCGCCCGCAGCGCCCCAGACGGACGCATAAACAGGCGGCGGATTGCGGCGCTGGCGGAGTCGGTGTCACCGGACCTGTAGATTTCCGACGCCGCCGGGTCTGCAAAGTGCGAGCAACCTCCCCGATCAGGTATCACCAGAGGCACGCCCGAAGCCATCGCTTCGGCGGGTATCAGGCCGAAGGTCTCGGACTCGCAGCCGTGGACCAGGGCGTCGGCGCTAGCCAGGAGTGTGGCCAGCCGGCGACGATCACGGGTCGGCGGGACCAGGTGGACGTTGGGCCAACGCGCCGCCGCGCGTTGCACGCGAACCCGATCCAGACCGTCCCCGATCAGAACCAGTCCAATCGGTAGATGGCCACCCGCTCGAGTCGCTGCGTCGATAACCATGGGCCATCGCTTCTCCGGGTGGAAGCGCCCGACCCCGATCAGGAGCTTTCCATATTCGGGCGTCGTGCACGCCGCCAGCAGCTGGGCCCGTAACTCAGGATCTCGCAGCTTTGGTGAGAATACACTTCGATCAATCCCCAGCGGCACACTCGTGACCGATCCGACACCTTGCGACTCCAGCCGGTGCGCCAGCCAGTCGCCGCCGACGACCACGCTGTCAAACTTGGCGGCGAGGCCACGCAGGTACGCCCAATAGGGGCCAAACAGGCGATCAATCCGTTCGGGATTCGCCACAGGCGCCAGCCATCTTTGCGGGTAGGACGCGACGGGATCGGCATGCACGAACAGGGCTCGGGACGCGGGCCCCGGCCATCTCGCCGCAATCCACGCCCCGCGCCAGGGTGAGGACGCCTCGACGACGTCGGGCTGCAAGGCGTCCAACTTCTGGTGGACGGGCGCCGCGCTCCAGAACATGTGGTAGTTCGCATCCATCGGCAGCTGAGGTGCGGCGATCCACATCACACCCCCGGTGGCGCGCGGCTCGAAGCGGTCCTCGCGGCCCGGCGCAAGCACGAACAGCTCGTGTCCCGCAGCGGCGGCGGCTTCGAACTTCCGATCAATGTAGCTGCGCACCCCGCCGCCGGTCGGGGAATAGAACTCGGCAATTTCAGCTATGCGCATAGCAGCAGCGCTCCGACCACGTTCACGGCTGGCCCCCCAGTGGGGACCTGCCCACCCGAACGCCACCCGCCTCACTGCTGCGGTGACGCCTCCGAAGGCGTCGCCCCTCAATTGGTCGAGGCGACGGGAACCTAACTTCATCGTCCCCATCCGATGTTTGCAGGGTCACAGGTCGGCCCCTAAGCCGGGACCTCGGCGGAAACGCCCAATGCGGTTGCGGCGCGCGCAAGTCTGCGGTCGAGGGTCACAAGCGGCAGTTCCCATCTCCAACAGCTGGCCACGTGGATCGCATCGGGCGCCCGCAAGCCGTGTTCAAACTGTCGCACGAATCGGTCTGCGAGGCGCAGGTCTTCTGGAGACAGCGCAATGGTGTCGCTGATGTCCGCTCGCCAATCATCGAAACGTTCGAGCACCTCGCTCGCCTGCGACGGCGAGATGTGCTGGATCCGGGCGAGGCGCGAAACTGCTGAGGAAACTTCTGCGGCCGCGAAGTCTCCGATGGTGAGCTGGGTTCCCGCCATCAGGAGAAAGTCCACGACCAAGGGCGTCGATGGCTCGGGAAGCAAAAACGGCACGATGACGCTGGCGTCGAGGTAGCGCCTCACTCGGGCTCATCATCGTAGATCGCGTTGAGCAGCTCGACCGACGTGAGCGCCATCGTCGGCAATGACGTTCGGCGCTCACCCATCCATTCAACCCACTCGCGTGGCGACTTCTTGGGAGCTATGGGCTGGACGGCGCGCAACTCGACGACAGGCTTGCCATACTTCGCAATGACGACGTCTTCGCCGCGCATGGCGCGATCAACCAACGCGGAGAGGTTCGCGCGCGCCGCAGCCAGATTCACCTGAGTCATGCCGACACTCATTATTGCACAGCTTTATGTACAACAATTTGGGAAGCGGCGCAATTCTGAGCTTTCCGCCGCCCCTAAATCCCCGCCCCGTGATCGATCGCCTTGAGCGCGGCCTCATGCGCCTCCGCCTCGGCGGTGATCCAGCTGACGAACGCCTTGACCTGGGGCAGGCGGCCCTTGGCCTTGGCGTGGACCAGGAAGTAGGCGAAGTCGACGGCCGTGGCGATCTGCAGCGGGGCGACCAACCGGCCGGCGTCGAGGTCGGCCTGGGCCAGGGTGCGTTTGGCCAGCGCCACGCCTCGGCCATTGGCGGCGGCTTCGATCACCAGGCTGGATTGATTGAAGCGCGGGCCGCGCTGAGCGTCGATGCCGCGAAGGCCCCGCGCCGCCAGCCACATGGCCCAGTCAGGGCAGCTGTCGTCCAGGTCCGATGAGCCGTCGTGCAGCAGGATGTGCTTGGCGAGGTCGGCTGGCGAGGCCAGCGGCTGTTCGGCCAGCAGGGCCGGGCTGATCACCGGAATGACGGTTTCACCCATCAGCCGCGCCACCTCCAGGCCCGGATAGCGACCGGCGCCATAGCGAATGGCGATATCCACCTCGCCGGCCGTCAGATCGACCAGCTCGATCCCGGCGTTAAGCCAGATATCGACCTGCGGGTGGGCCTGTTCAAAGGCGCCCAGACGCGGGGCCAGCCATTTGGCGGTGAAGGACGGGGGCGCGGTCAGGGTCAGGCGGCGACCATCGACGGCGGCGGTCAACAGACTGGCGGCTTCGGCCAGACGGTCGAAGGCTTCGCGCAGGGCGGGCAGGGCGGTCTGAGCGGCGTCGGTGAGCAGCAGACCCTTGGGGGTGCGCTTGAAGAGCGCCGCGCCCACATAGTCTTCCAGATTCTGGATCTGCTGGCTGACCGCGCCGGGGGTCACCGACAGTTCGTCCGCCGCCCGGCTGAAATTCAGGTGACGCGCCGCAGCCTCGAAGGCGCGTAGCGCGTTGAGAGGGGGAAGCCGGCGGCGCTGCGGATTGCGATCCATGAGAATCTCTAGGGGGTGCGGCAGAAGTCCTTGGGTTGCGATAAGGGGGGTCCAGTCCCTTATTGCAAGGCTCAACACAGGTGTTGGCCGAGACGATCACGGCCCTGGTATCGTTAGAGAAGCTAAAGATGAGTGACAAAGCCAAGAGCGGAAAGCGCACTGAGCGCCTGGTGCTCCTGAGCGGCGGCCCGGCCCAGCGGGTTGCTGGCGCGGTCTGGCTGGTGGGCGCGGGCCCCGGTGATCCGGAGCTGTTGACCCTGAAGGCCCTGAAGGCGCTGCAAGGCGCTGACGTGGTGGTGCACGACGGCCTGGTGTCGGACGAGATTCTGGATTTGGCGCCTCCGACGGCGCGACGGATCTCGGTGGCGAAGCGCAAGTCGCGGCATTCCTACAGCCAGGATGAGATCAACCGCATGCTGGTGGCTTTCGCGCGCGAGGGCCTGGCCGTCGTGCGGCTGAAGGGCGGCGATCCGTTTATCTTCGGCCGTGGCGGCGAGGAGCTGGAAGCCTGCCGTGCGGCGGGGATTGTCTGTCATGTGGTTCCGGGCGTGACGGCGGCGCTAGCCGCCGCCGCCAGCGCCGGCGCGCCGCTGACCCATCGCGGCTCGGCCCAGGCGGTGACGTTTGTCACCGGCCACGCGGCGAATGGCGGCGAGCCGGACCTGGACTGGACCAGCCTCAGCCGGCCCAACCACACGGTGGTGATCTATATGGGCCTGTCGATGGCCGGCCGGATCGCCGCGCAGCTGATGGCGGCGGGCCGCAGCGGCGGGACGCCGGCGCTGGTGGTCGTCAATGCCAGCCGCGCCGTTGAGCAGCGGGTGCTGACGACGTTGGCGGGGCTGGAGGCGGCGGTTGTTAGTCTGGATGGCCCGGCCGTGCTGATGGTCGGCGAGGCGATGGCGTTGGCGGACGCGGTGGGCTTGAACCCCCTCACCGGCTTCGCCGGAGCTCCCCCTGAGGGGGAGCAACTGAGCAGTTCCTCCCCCAGGGCGAAGCCCGATCAGGGGGAGGTGGCGCAACGCGCCGGAGGGGGTTTCCTCCCCCGCGCCGGAGCCGCATCATGAAAGCCCTGATCGCCAACCTACTCGACGACGGCGAAGTGGTGTTCTGGAACGGCGGCCAGTGGGTCCGTGGGTTCGGCGACGCCGAGCTGTTCGCCGACGAGGATCCCGCCGGTCCCGCCGCCGAAGCGGCCGGGCAGGCGCAGTTCACCACAGTGATCGACGTCTATCTGATCGACCTGGTGGAATCCGAGGGCCTGTGGGCCCCGGTCTCCTACCGCGAGCGCATCCGCGCCCTAGGCCCCACCAACCACCTACACCACGGCAAGCAGGCCGAGGGCGGGGCGATGGTTGAGGCGCTGCAACATGCCCATGGCGCGGCCCGCTCGACCGGCCGCGTCAATCTCATCAAGCGCAAGTGAACGGCGATGTATCTCTACGATAAGATCGACAAACAGATCCTCGCCGACCGCTCGGCTGAGTTCCGGGCCCAGGTGGCGCGGCGGCTGTCGGGCGAACTCAGCGAGGAGCAGTTCAAGCTGCTGCGGCTGATGAACGGCCTCTATCTGCAGCTGCACGCCTATATGCTGCGGATCGCCGTCCCCTATGGCGCGCTGAACCCGGTGCAGCTGCGCAAGCTGGGCCACATCGCGCGGGTCTATGACAAGGGCTACGGCCACTTCACCACCCGCCAGAACCTGCAATTGCACTGGATCAAGCTGAAGGACGCGCCGGACATTCTGGACCACCTGGCCGAGGTGGACATGCATGGCATCCAGACCAGCGGCAATTGCATCCGCAATGTCACCGCCGATCCCTATGCCGGAGCGACGGCCGAAGAAGTCGACGACCCGCGCGTCTGGGCTGAGGTGATCCGCCAGTGGTCCAGCCTGCATCCCGAGTTTTCGTTCCTGCCGCGCAAGTTCAAGATCGCCATCACCGCTGCGCCCCAGGACCGCACGGCCGCTAAGGTCCACGACATCGGCCTGATGGTGAAGCGCGCCCGCGATGGAACGCTGGGGTTTGAGGTGATTGTCGGTGGCGGCATGGGGCGCACGCCCTATGTCGGCCCGACCATCCGCGAGTTCCTGCCGGCCAACCGGTTGCTCTCGTACCTGGAGGCGGTGCTGCGGGTCTATAATCGCCACGGGCGGCGGGACAATCTGTACAAGGCACGGATCAAAATCCTGGTGGCAGCCCTGGGCGCAGAGGAGTTCGGCCGTCAGGTCGAGGCCGAATGGGTCAAAATCGGCCAAGGCGCGGACCTGCCAGACACCGAACTGGCCCGCATCCGCGGCGCCTTTGCCAACATCGCGTTCGAAACCTTGCCCGCGCGCTCGGCGGCGTTCGAGACGGCCAAGCTGGCTGACCCCGCCTTCGCCCGGTTCGCGCGCAACAACGTCAAGCCGCACAAGCAGGCCGGCTACGGCATCGTCGAGATCAGCTTGAAGGCCATCGGCGAAACGCCCGGTGACGCCAGCGCCGACCAGATGGATGTGGTCGCCGACCTGGCCGAGCGGTTCGGCCACAATGACATTCGCGTCACCCACGAGCAGAATCTGGTCCTGCCGCACGTCAAGCTGGACGACCTGCATGCGGTCTGGACGGAGCTGCGCGGGGTTGGCCTAGCCAGCGCCAACATCAACCTGATCAGCGACATCATCGCCTGCCCGGGTCTGGATTACTGCGCCCTGGCCAATGCGCGGGCGATCCCCATCGCCCAGCAGATCGCCGAGCGGTTCCGCGACCCCGACCGAGCCGAGAACGTCGGCGAGCTGAAGATCAAGATCTCTGGCTGCATCAACGCCTGCGGCCATCACCATGTGGGCCACATCGGCATCCTGGGGGTCGATAAGAAGGGCGAGGAATTCTACCAGCTCACCCTGGGCGGATCGGGCGCCGAGGACGCCTCTGTCGGCTCGGCGCTGGGTCCGGCGGTGCCCTATGAGCGGGTCGCCGAGGCCGTCGACACCTTGGTCGAGGTCTATCTGCGCCAGCGCCAGCCCGGCGAGCGCTTCCTCGACACCTTCCGCCGCACCGGCGTCGCGCCATTCAAGGAGGCCGTCTATGCCGATGCTCATTGAGTGGCGGGCCGGCCACGCCGCGCCGGCCGACAACGGGTTTACGAGCGTGGCGGACGACCAGGACCTGCCGGCCGGCGATGTGATCGTTTCGCTGGCCCGTTTCCAGTCCGATGGCGAGCGGCTGCTGTCCGAGGGTCGCAGGGTCGGCGTGCGCCTGACGGCGGCTGAAGAGGTCGAGGCCCTGGCCTATGACCTGCCGCGCATCGCCGTGGTGGCGCTGGAGTTTCCCAAGTTCCGCGACGGGCGAGCCTATACCAATGCCCGCCTGTTGCGTGAGCGCCTGGGCTTTACCGGTCAGGTCCGGGCGGTTGGCGATGTGCTGCGCGAGCAGGCGGGCTTCATGGTCCGCTGCGGCTTCGACGCCTTCGAGCCGGCCGATGGGTCCAGTTCCAACGAATGGGACGCCGCCGCCCACCGCCATCGTCATGTGTATCAGCGGGCCGCCGACGCGCGCGCGCCGGCCTTTGAGGAGCGTTCGTCATGAGTCTGGCCTACGACACCGCAACCCGTAGTCCGGACCTGGCGGCGCGCCTGGACGCCGAACTGCGCCGCGCCCATCCGCGCACCATCCTGGAATCCGCCGTCGAGGCGTTTGGCGACAGCTTGGCGCTGGTCTCCTCGTTTGGCGCCGAGTCGGCCGTGCTGCTGGACATCGCCGCCCAGGTGAAGCCGGACCTGCCAATCCTGTTCCTCGACACCGGCATGCTGTTTGGCCAGACACTCGATTATCGCAAGCAGCTGGCCGAGCGGCTGGGGCTGACCGGTGTGCGCGACCTGCGTCCGGCCTTTCAGGACCTGGCCACCGGCGATCCCCAGGCCAACCTCTGGCAGACCGACACCGACGCCTGCTGCCATATCCGCAAGGTGCTGCCGCTGGACCGGGCGATTCAGGGGTTTGACGCCTGGATCACCGGGCGCAAGCGTTTCCATGGCGGCGACCGGCTGAACCTGCCGGTGGTCGAGCACGCCGACGGCAAGGTGAAGTTCAACCCGCTGGCCAACTGGGGCAAGGCCGAGCTGGACGCTTATATCGCCGAGCGCGGCCTGCCGGCCCACCCGCTGGTGGCTCAGGGCTTTCCGTCGATCGGCTGCTGGCCCTGCACCCAGCCGGCCGAGGATGGCGAAGATGCGAGGGCCGGACGCTGGAAGGGACTGGACAAGTCGGAGTGCGGCATCCATCTGGCGCGCGCGCCGGGCACACCCAACAACGTCGGCGGCGATATCTAGGCCATCAGGATGGATGACGTGACCTTGGCCCACCCGGCCGCGCCGAAGCTTGAGAAGTCCGGCGCCTTCTTCGTCGAGACGGTGACCTGGGTCCAGCATTGGACCGACCGGCTGTTCTCATTCCGCACGACGCGCGATCCCGCCTTCCGCTTCGCCAGCGGCCAGTTCGTAATGGTGGGTCTGGCCAAGGACGATGGCAAGCCGCTGGTCCGCGCCTATTCCATCGCCTCGCCGTCCTGGCATGAGGAGCTGGAGTTCTATTCGATCAAGGTCGCCGACGGCCCGCTGACCTCGCGATTGCAGAAGATTGCGGTCGGCGATCAGGTGCTGATCGGCCGCAAGCCGACCGGCACGCTGGTGCTGGATGGCCTGAAGCCCGGCAAGCGGCTCTATATGCTGGGCACCGGCACGGGCCTCGCGCCCTGGCTGTCGCTGGCCCGCGATCCGGAGGTCTATGACCGCTTCGAACAGGTGATCGTCACCCATACAGTGCGCAACATCGCCGACCTCAACTACCGCGAGATGTTCGAGCGCGAGCTGGCCGCCGATGAGATCCTGGGCGAGATGATCGGCGACAAGCTGGTCTACTATCCCACCGTCACCCGCGAGCCGTTCAAGACCGCCGGCCGGATCACCAACCTGATTACCTCCGGCCAGATTTTCCGCGACCTGGGCAACCCGCCGTTCAACCCGGCCGAAGATCGGGTGATGCTGTGCGGTGGCCCCTCGGTGCTGGTCGACCTGAAGCAGCAGCTGCTGGACCTGGGCTACGTCGAAGGCTCGATCAGCCAGCCGGGGGATTTTGTGCTGGAGCGCGCGTTCGTCGAGACCTGAGGGGAGGTGCAGAACGTCCGCCTACTGCGGCGGACAGCCCTCGAACTTGCCGACTTTCACTGCGGTGAGCGTCGCAAGGTTCAACTGCCGCATGGGCTTCATCGAAGCCGCCCCGTGGCCGGTGTAGAGGTCGATCCGCTGGCCCTTGATCGCGCCGCCAACGTCTGAGGCGTACCAATAGCCATCGTGCGCCTTGCCGTCGGGCATGGTCAGGCCGACGGTTTCTTTGATGAACAGCACCGTGCGGCGCGGGATCAGCGTCTTGTCGACGGCGATGGTGCGCATCGGCACGACGCGGCAGCCAAGGCTGTCCAGCGCGCCCACGCCCTTCGCGCCGGCGTGGTAGAGCGTGGCCTTAACGTTGAACACCCCGGTGCCTGGCAGCGCGCCGGAAACCATCGAGGCGATCAGGTCGCCCAGAGTGTCGACCACGGTCTCGCCCACGGTTTCGCGCTCAGCGGCATGCGCAACTGTGGCGCCGAGCAGGAGGGGAATTACGGCCAGGGCGGCGAGGCGGCGTCGCATGGACGGCGTCTCCTTCGTCGTTGAACTGGAACCCTGTAACCTTACCGGCTCGCCCCCAGGCGGACAACCCGCAAAGGGTGCGGCCAAGCGACCGGTGAGGAAAACTAGGGTCTATTCGAGAGCGGATCGCTTGCTGACAAGGGAGAAACTCGCGAATGAGCGGTGGATCCAGCGGGAGAGGCTTCATGAAAATCTACGGCGATAGCATCTCTGGAAACTGCCTGAAGGTGAAATGGACGGCCGATCTGCTGAGTCGTCCCTACACCTGGATCGAGACCGATATCCTGGCCGGACAGAGCCGCACCGCCGCCTTTCTGGCCGACAATCCCGCCGGTCAGGTGCCGCTGGCGATCCTGGATGACGGCCGTCCGCTGGCCCAGTCCAACGCCATCATCTTCCATCTGGCCGAGGGCTCGGCGCTGATTCCGGTGGACGCCTACGACCGCGCCAAGATGCTGGAGTGGCTGTTCTGGGAGCAGTACAGCCACGAGCCCTATATCGCCGTCGCCCGCTTCCAGGTGCGTTATCTGGGCAAGACTGCGGCCGATCTGGACGCCAAGCTGGTCGAGCGCGGCGCGGCGGCGCTGGCCCGGCTCGAGCTGGGCCTGGCGGAAACGCCGTTCCTGGTCGGCCAGACGCTCAGCCTCGCCGACATCGCCCTGGTCGCCTACACCCGGGTGTCCCATGAGGGGGGCTTCAGCTTGGAGGCCTATCCAAGGGTGGCGGCTTGGGTGACCCGGGTGGAGCAGGCGCTGGGGATCTGAGCTACGCCTTGCTTTCGCCGGACACTTGGGCAAATCCGGGTCCATGAAACGTCTCGCCGCTATCGCGTTCGCGACCCTGGTCCTGGCGACCCCCAACCTCGCCGCCGCCTGGGGCAACAGCGGCCATCGGATGTTGGGCGAGGCAGCCATGCGGGCTCTGCCGACGGAGCTGCCGGCCTTTCTGCGGACCCGTCAGGCGGTGGGGGATGTCGGCGAACTGTCGCGCGAGCTGGATCGCTCCAAGGGCGCCGGCAAGATCCATGACGCCGACCGTGATCCCGGTCACTTCATCGACCTGGACGAGGAGGGCCGCGTCCTGGGCGGCCCGCCGATGGCGCCCCTGGCCGCCAACCGCGCGGAGTATGAGACAGCGCTCCGGGCGGCCGGCATTGATCAGTGGAAGGCCGGCTATCTGCCCTACGCCATTGTCGACCGCTGGCAGCAGCTGACCTCGGATCTCGCCTATTGGCGGGTGCTGAAGGCGGCCGAGGCCAATCCGCGCTGGATCGTCAACAGGCCCTGGTTCGCGGCGGATCGCCGGCGGCGTGAGGCGCTGATCTTCAAGAGCCTTGGCGAGCTGTCGCACCTGGTCGGGGACGGCAGCCAGCCGCTGCATGTGACCACCCACTTCAACGGCTGGGGCGACTATCCGAACCCCAACCGCTATTCGACCGCCCGCCTGCACGGCCCGTTCGAGAGCGATCTGGTGCTAGCCACTGTGCGGCCGGCCGCCGTGGCGGCGAAGGTGCGACCCCCCAAGGCCTGCGACTGTCCGATCGAGCAACGCGTCACCGAGTACCTGACCGCGACCAGCCGCTTCGTGATCCCGTTCTATGAGTTGGAGAAGGCTGGCGGGCTGGAGCGCGGCGATCCACGCGGCCCCGCCTTCGCCGCCGACCGTATCGGCGCCGGCGCCTCGGAACTGCGCGACCTGATCACCGAAGCCTGGCGCGCCAGCCTGGACAGCAAGGTCGGCTGGCGACCGGTCGCCGTGCGAGAGGTGCTGGCCGGGCGGGTGGATCCCTTTCCGGCGCTCTACGGGATCGATTGATGCGGCGATTGCACCGGATCACCTGAACGGATAGCAGCCCAGCCCATGACAGCCAGAATCATCGAAGGACAGCCCGTCGCCGAGCGGCTGCGGGCCGAGGTGACCGCCGAGGTCGCGCGGCTGCGCGCCGAGCACGGGCTGCAGCCGGGCCTGGCCGTCGTGCTGGTCGGTGATGATCCGGCCTCACAGGCCTATGTGAAATCCAAGGGCGAGAAGTCCAAGGCTGCCGGCATGCATTCGGTCACCCATCTGCTGGCGGCCGATACATCCCAGGAGGCTTTGGAAGCCCTGGTCCTTGAGCTGCGCGACGACCCCAAGATCCACGGCATCCTGGTCCAGCTGCCGCTGCCGGGGCACCTGGACGAAAAGCCGGTGATCGACCTCATCGGGCCCGACAAGGACGTCGACGGCCTGCATGTGGTCAACGCCGGACGGCTGGTGGCCGGGCTCCCGGCCCTCGTCGCCTGCACGCCGACCGGCTGTCTGATCCTGCTGAAGGACACCCTGGGCGACCTCACCGGCAGGCACGCTGTGGTGGTCGGTCGCTCGCTGCTGGTCGGCAAACCGATCGCCCAGCTGCTGCTGGCGGCGGACTGCACCGTGACCATGGCGCATTCCAAGACCCTCGACCTGCCGGCGGTTTGCCGTACCGCCGATATCCTGGTCGCCGCCGTTGGCCGGCCTCGAATGATCCGCGGCGACTGGATCAAGCCCGGCGCCTGCGTCATCGATGTCGGCATCAACCGCGTGCCGTTCGACAACCCCGAACAGGCGGCCCTCGGCAAGACTAAGATCGTCGGCGACGTGAACTACAAGGAAGCCCTGGAGGTGGCCGGCGCGATCACGCCCGTGCCCAAGGGCGTCGGTCCGATGACCGTGGCGGTGCTGTTGCTCAACACCGTGGCGGCCGCCAAGCGGATCGCGGGGGTCGGGTAGTTGTCCGGTTAGTGCGTCCGCAAGAAGCCGGATGCTTCCCACAAGATGCTCCCCCTCTGGGGGAGCTCCCGCCCCCGGGTCCGGCCACAGGCCGGCCCGAGGACAGGTTCCGCAGGTGAGGGGGTTGAAGCCCGCAGCCTCTCCGCTGGGGACGCGGCCGGATAACCAAAACGCTCTGCCTGTAACCCCCTCCGTCTCGGCGCATAGCGCCGATCCACCTCCCCCTGCCGCGCTTCGCGCTTGGGGAGGATCGGCTGTCGGCGCGCCCCAGCTTACCCCGCCGTCACCGCCGCATTCGTCCAGTCGATGATCGCCTTCAGCACCTCGCCGACCGCGCGGCTGTAGGCGGGGACGATGGCGGACACGCGGTTATCGCCGGCGCGCGCTTGGGCTTCGAAGATTCGTTCGCCGACCAGCGTCTGGTCTTTGTTGCGCAGCACTGCGCCGCGCACCCGCACGACCACCACCGGCGCGGCCTTGGCGCCGCGATCATAGCGGGTCTCGAACGTTCGCACGTCGAGCCGCAAGAGGTAGTCGCTGCGCGCCGGCTCGCCTCGGGAGACCAGCCGCGTCGGCCCCGGATCGGCGTCGAACGCGGCGACCAGCGCCTCGTCCCATAGCACCGTCGCAGGCGCGATCCAACGGACTCCGGCGATATAGGCCGCCTTGTCGCCAGTGATGGTCAGCAGCCGGTCGCTGGCCGACCCGCGCTGAAATGTGCTCGCCGCGCGAAAGACGGGCGTTTCGGCCGCGCGATCCGCAGAGCCTGGCGAGGGCGCGGTGAACTGTCCAAACCGATAAAGGTCGGCCGGCTTGGTCTTGGGCACCAGCGAGATGCAGGCGCTGAGGGCGAGGGCGGAGGCTACGATCAACCCGAGGCGGGACAAGCTCATTTCGGCACCTTCAGGTCATCGGCGGGGGCCCTGCCCAGGGCGCCGGTGGGGCTGGACTGCACATCGTTGACCAACCGTTCCAGCGCCTCGGCGGCAGTTTGCAGCTGGGCGACGGCGGCGGTTACCTGCGGCAGGCCATTGGTCGCGAAATTCGCGGCCGGATCCTGCAGGCGCGCGACCATCGTGCGGACTTGCTTGGCGGTCTCAGCGGTTTCGGCCGCTGCATCGGCGACATTGCGCACGGCCCGCTTGCCATCGCCATCGACGATGCCGCGACTGGATTGCACCAGGAGAGTCACCTCCTGGGCCGCCGCGTCGATGCGTTGCAGCGTCTGCTGGGCGTCGGCGATCAGCGCCTTGCGCGCGCTGAGTTCGGCGGTCACGGCATTGATGTTGGCCAAGGTCGCTGACAGGCGCTCGACGTTCTTATCCGACAGCACCTTCTTGACCTGGCCCAGGGCCTCGATGGTCTGGGTGAGCACGGTGCCGCCGCCTTCCAGCAGGTCGGAAAAAGCGCTGCGTCGGCTGCCGAGGATCGGCACGCAATCGCGGCCTA
>JAYTFM010000048.1:0-34810 GCA_043734425.1 Alphaproteobacteria bacterium | reverse complement strand
CTTCAACGTTTATACTACCGACCTCGGTGAGGAAGGCGTCGATCTCGGCAAGATCTATGACTATGACCTGATCCTGCTCGATCTGAACCTGCCCGACATGAGCGGCATGGACGTGCTGCGCACCCTGCGGGTCGGTAAGATAAACACCCCGATCATGATCCTGTCCGGCTCGGCCGAGATCGACACCAAGGTGAAGACCTTCTCTGGCGGCGCCGACGACTACATGACCAAGCCGTTCCACAAGGACGAGCTGGTCGCCCGCATCCAGGCCATCGTGCGGCGCTCCAAGGGGCACGCCCAGTCGGTCATCGAGACCGGCGAACTGCGCGTCAACCTCGATACCAAGACCGTTGATGTGAACGGTGCGCGCGTCCATCTGACCGGCAAAGAATACCAGATGCTGGAGCTGCTTTCGCTGCGCAAGGGCACGACGCTGACCAAGGAAATGTTCCTCAACCACCTCTACGGCGGCATGGACGAGCCGGAGCTGAAGATCATCGACGTGTTCATCTGTAAGCTCCGTAAGAAGCTCGCAGCGGCGGCCGACGGCAAACATCACATCGAAACCGTCTGGGGTCGTGGCTATGTGCTGCGCGACCCGCAGGAGATCGCGGCCGCCGTCGCGGCCTGACGCCGGGCGGCGCCCAGCCCCGGGTCGGCAAGATCCGGGGCGGACCGATCCGACGGCCCCACGACGAACCACAGAAGCCGCAAAACCCCCAGAATGGGGACTTCAGAGCGATCGTGGTCTGGTCCTCCGGCAGCGCGGCACATGGGCCGTCCCAGGGTCATTCCACTTTGGATCGGCCTACCTCAATTAGGCGATGTCCCACGTTTCCCGTTCAAAGCGACACAACCACCTTTTGCGCTGACATGCCCTTGCGCTGGACCGCGAAGGCAGCCTCGATCGACTCCAGGCCCTGACCGACCACCAGGGCGGGCGGGGCGGCGGCGAACCGTCCATCCGCCAGCGCCTTGGGCAGGAAGTCCACATAGATGGCGGGACCCACCTCATTATCGGCAAGCGAACCGCCGAAGATGAACTTGTGACGCACGCCCAGCCGGCGCGCCTTGCGGGCGGTCGCGACGTTCGACAGCAGCATCTTCGGCATCACCCGCAGCATATCGAGGGGACCGCCCGAGCCCAGATCGGACAGCGAGACTGGACCGGCGGCCTGGGCCACGAACTTCTCGCCCTCGCTGGCGTGCAGAATCTCGAAACACGCGCCGAGCATGCCCGAACCCATGTTGAGCGCGCCGGCGACCGTCCTGCCCTTCAGCGCTGCGATGATGTCGGCGACCACTGATCTGCTGCGATAGTCGAACACTTGAGCCGCGCCGAGCGACTTCAGATAGTCGAAATTGTGCGGCGAGGCGGTGGCGAACACCTCGTAGCCAGCGGCGACGGCCAGCTGGATGGCGTTGCAACCGACACTGGTCGCGCCGCCCCAGACCAGCAGGGTCTGGCCGGTGGGCCTGGCGTCGGCTGAGGGATGCTGCAGCGCCAGGAAGTCCTTCTGGAACAGGCCGCAAGCGGCGGTCGACAGGCACAGCGGCAGCACTGAGGCCGCCTCATAGGACAGGCTGTCGGGGATCGGCGAGGCCATGTAGTCGGACAGCACGACGAAGATCTGAAAGGCCCCCTCTGCGGGCCGGTTGCGGTTGGAGTTCAGTCCACAGGCCGCGCCCAGCACCCGGTCGCCGACCTTAAACCGGGTGACGCCCTCGCCCACCTCAACGACTTCGCCAGCCACGTCGCCTCCAACGATCGCCGGATACTTGACCCAGGGAAAGGCCTGACGGCCGATGAGTGGGATCGCCCAGTCGACCGGATTGATCGCCACGGCGCGGTTGCGGATGACGATCTCGCCCTTACCCGGCGGCGTGTAAGGCGCCGGCCCGACCTTCAGCGCCGTCGGCTTGTCGTGCAGCCAGGCGGCGGCGTTATCGGGCATGGTGGATATCCTTGTTTGCGCACCTCTTGCGGCGAACGGGCTGTCCGTCCGCAGGTGGTGGCAAGAGCCCGGACACCTACGCGTTCAGATCACATCAGGCACACGACATTCGCCAGATGCCCCGCCATGCGTGGGGGGTTAGGGCGATGGCGCAACCGCGTCGGCAGACGTTTCGGTTTCTGGCCCGGACGCGCTAGCTTGCCCCACGGATGGTTGGGGAGACGCATAGATGGGCCGGATGATCGCGCTGCTGGTCGCCTTGGCGGTGGGCGTTATGATCGCCAGGTTCGAGGAACGCCTACCTGCGCCGCGGCTGGCATCGGCCCCGCAGACCGCCTTTTCGGCCGAACGCGCTATGGTCGATGTCGCCGCCATGGCGCGCGCGCCTCACCCCATTGGGTCGGCCGAGAATCTCAGGGTCCGCGACCATCTGATCGACCGGATGGCCCAGCTTGGCCTCGCGCCGCAGACCCACGCCGGCGTCGGCGTGCAGCAACCCCGGCAGGCGCCCGATGTGATTGTCGGCGCGCCGGTCCAGAACCTGATCGGCGTGCTGCCGGGACGTGACCCGGCGGCGCCAGCGCTGGCGTTGATGGCCCACTACGACAGCGTCGCCGCATCACCGGGCGCAGCAGACGATGCGGCCGGCGTGGCCTCAGCACTCGAGATCGTCCGCGCGATCAAGGCCCAGGGCACGCCGGCGCGCGACGTGATCGTGCTGATCACCGACGGCGAGGAAGCGGGCCTGCTGGGCGCCAACGCCTTCTTCCAGCGCGATCCGCTGGCCAAGCGGGTGGGGCTGGTGATCAATATGGAGGCGCGTGGGGCCGGCGGTCGGGTGCTGATGTTTCAGACCAGCCCGCAGAACGGCCAGCTGATCCGTCTCATCCAGCACCACGGTGTGCGGCCGTCATCCTCCTCGATGACCGTCTTCGTCTATGAGAAGATGCCCAACGACACCGACCTGACCGAGAGCCTGAAGGTTGGCGTCGACGGCATGAACTACGCCTTCATTGGCCGGCAGTTCGACTATCACTCGTCCACCTCGACCCCCGCCTGGCTCGACCAGGGCTCGCTCCAGGATATGGGGCAGGAGGTTCTGGCCAGCGCGTCGGCAGCGGCATTCGCGCCCACCCTGCCCCGCCATGCCGCCTCGGCAGTTTATGCCAACACCTTCGAAAGCTGGATCCTGGCCTATCCGGCCTGGGTCGGCTGGCTGGTGCTGGCGGGCGCGGGCGCGCTGATCGCGTTTGGCGTCAACCGCGCCCGCCGCGCGGAAGCCTTCCCCCGGACCGACCTGCTGCGCGGCGCCGCCGGATTGATGTTCGCTGTGCTGGGCGCGGTGGCGGTGATGCAGTTCGCGCGGCATGCCACGGGCGCCGGCTTCGGGTTCCTGGAGCAACGCTTCCTGCTGGCGCAGGTGTCGCGCTGGGAGCTGGCGATCATGCTGGTCGGCGCCGGCTTCGTCATCCTGGCGATCGCCGAGATGTCGCGCGGTCGGCGCATCGCCGCAGTGATTCCGTTGTTGGCCGGCGCAGCCTGCTCGGCGTTCGGCGGCTTTGATCCTGTCGGTCTTGGGGTTGGCGCGGCTGCAGCGGTGTTCGGCTTGCTGGCGCTCGGACGGCCGGTCAGTCGCAGCGGCGCCTGGGGCGGCGCGCTGCTCGCCGGGCTGGTGCTGGCCGTCATCGCCCAGGCCCTAGCTCCGCCGGCTGCCAACATCCTGGCCTGGCCGCTGGCCCTGGCCGCACTGGCCGCCGCCCTCACCTCAGCGGCGCACCGCCGCGATGCGCTGGGCCTGATCGTCCTGGGCGTGTCCGCGGCGCTGGGCGTCGGCTGGATCGGCAGTCTGGCGCATGCCTCGTTCCAGAGTCTGGACCTGATGGCGCTGCTGGGCCTGCCCGCCTTGCTGGCCGCGCTGGTGGTCTGGCCGCTGGCGCAGCCGGCGGACGGCGCGCCACCGGCCCGCTGGATCGGCCCGATCCTGCTGCTGGCCGGCCTGGCCATGACCGCAGCTGTCCGCTTCGGCGACCCTTATGATGCTCGCCATCCGCAGGCGACCTATGTGATGTATCAGGTCGACCAAAGCGCCAACCGCGCTTGGCGCATAAGCCTGACGCCCGACCTTCCGAAGTGGAGCCGCCAGGTCCTGACCGCCGACGGCGGCGCGATCACCAAGCTTAAGGAGTGGGTCTGGGGCGAGCCCATCGACGCCGCTGCTGCACCGATGGTCACCCTGGCTGAGCCCCAGATTACCCTGACGCGCCAGGCCGACGGGGGGCTGACCTTGCACGCCGCGCCGCCGATAGGCTCCGACAACATCAGCTTGCGGCTGACCTCTACCGTCGCGATGAAGCTGCAGACGGTGGCTGACGTCGTCGCGCCGCTCGACCTGAAACCCGGCAAGACCGCGCGGGTCATCTGGCAAGCTTCGCCGCAGGGCGTGGACCTAGTCCTGACGCCCTCGGGGCCAGGCCGGCTGGAGGTGCGTTATACCTCCGTTCGCCCCGACTGGCCGGCGGCGGCCCGGCCTCTGCCTTCGCGCTCGGCCTCGGTAGCGCCCTTCAACGAGTCCGACGGCACCCTGGTGGCCGGGATTCGCAGCCTTTCCTGGTGAGGGCGAACGCGCTATCCGAACGGCCATGAGCGACGTCGTGATCTACCACAACCCGGCCTGCGGCACGTCCCGCAACACCCTGGCGCTGCTGCGCGAGAAGGGCGTGGAGCCCAAGGTAGTGGAATATCTCAAGGCCGGCTGGACGGCGGCGCAGCTCAAAGGCCTGCTGAAGGCCATGGGCGTCCCGGCGCGGGACATCCTGCGCGTGATGGGAACCCAGGCCGAGGCGCTGGGCCTGACCAAACCCGGCGCGACAGACGCGCAGCTGATCGCGGCCATGGTCGCCGACCCGATCCTGGTCAACCGCCCCATCGTCGTCACCCCCAAGGGCGCGGCGCTATGCCGGCCGGCGGAGCGGACGTTGGAGCTGCTTTAGAAGCAGGCGCCCAGGCCCCAACTGTTGTCATCCCGGCCGCAAGCCCGCTCTGGCGGGCTGGAGAGCCGGGACCCAGACGACCGGTCGCCGCCCTGGGTCCCGGTCTTCCGCTTGCGCGGAAACCGGGATGACACCGTTTGGGGGAAGATCGCCGCCTAGCTGTCGAACACGATCACCGAGCGCGCCACGGCGCCGGTCTTCATTTCCTCGAACGCCTCATTCACCTGGTCGAGGCGGATGCGGCGGGAGATCATGTCGTCCAGGTGCAGCTTGCCGGCCATATAGGCGTCGACCAGACGCGGCATGTCGACCGGGAAGCGGTTCGAGCCCATCAGCGAGCCCTGGATCCGCTTTTCGCCCAGGAACGCCGCGCCCATCAGGCTGATGGTCTGGCCGACCGGGATCATGCCGATGATGTTGGCGGTGCCGCCGCGGCGCAGCATGTTGAACGACTGCTCGGCGGTCACCGCCAGGCCGATGGCCTCGAACGAGTGCTGCACGCCGCCGCCGGTCATTTCCATGACCTCTTTCACGGCATCCGGTCCCCCCAGCACGAAGTCGGTGGCGCCCATGGCCTTGGCCAGGTTCGCCTTGCCCGGCGACATGTCGATGGCGATGATCCGCCCGGCCCCGGCCATCGCCGCGCCGTTGACGGCCGCAAGGCCGACGCCGCCGCAGCCGATCACCGCTACGGTGTCGCCCGGCCGGACGTTGGAGGTGTGGATCACCGCGCCCACGCCGGTCATCACGCCGCAGCCGATCAGCGCGGCACGGTCCAGCGGCATGTCCTTGCGGATCGCCACGCAGGCGTGCTCGTGGATCAGCATCTGCTCGGCGAACGAGGAGAGGTTCAGATACTGCAGCATCGGGCCCTTGGCGGACGTCAGGCGCGGCTCGTCCTCCTTTTCGCGTTTGGTGTCTGGCGACACGCAGAGGCTCATGCGGCCGGTCAGGCAACTCTCACAGTGACCGCAGAATGCGGACAGGCAGGTGATGACATGGTCGCCGACCTTGACGGTGCGCACATCCGAACCGATCGCTTCGACGACGCCAGCGCTCTCATGGCCCAGCACGGCCGGCAGCGGGTGCGGATACTTGCCCTCGATGAAGTGCAGATCGGAGTGGCAGACGCCGGCGGCGGCGGTACGGATCAGCACCTCACGCGGGCCGGGCTTGGAGATCTTGACGTCTTCGATCTGCAGCGGCTTGCCCACTTCACGGAGTACGGCGGCTTTCATGGCGTTTCCCTGGTTGATTGGCGTTGATTGGCGTTTCGGGCACAGACTTATCGCCGTTCAGACGCCGCTGGAAAGGGCTTTCCGGCGAAACTGGTCGACAGGGCGCGCGTGGGCTTTCATCTAGCCGGCAATGGACGCGGCCCAACCTCTGAGACGCATCGGCGTGCTTGACATCTTCCTGGCGTTCCTGGGCCAGGGGTTGACGGCGTTCGGCGGGCCGACGGCGCACATCGCCTATTTCCGGCGGGCGTTCGTAGAGCGGCGTCAGTGGATATCCGAGGCCGCCTTCGCCGATCTCGTTGCGCTGTGTCACTTCCTGCCGGGGCCGGCGTCCAGCCAGGTCGGCATGGCGATTGGGTTGCGCCAGGCGGGCCTTGGCGGCGCCCTGGCGGCGTTCGCCGGGTTCACCCTGCCGGCGGCCAGCGCCATGCTGGTGTTTGCAAGCCTCGCGCCGCACGTGACCGCGCTCTATGGCTCGGCCTGGATCCACGGGCTGAAAGTCGCGGTGGCGGCGGTGATCCTGCAGGCCGTCGTCAGCATGGCGCGGACGCTGGCGGTCGGGCCGATCCGCGCCGGCATGGCCATTGGCGCGGCGCTGGGCCTGGCCTACGCCCACGGACCGGTGGCGCAGGTCGCGGCCCTGATCGCCGGCGGCGCGTTCGGGTGCGCCTTCCTGCGCAACGCGGTCACCGGGGCTGTGGCCGAACCCGCAGAGACCACGGTCGACACCCGGACGGCGCTGATCGCGCTTGGGCTGTTCGCCGGGCTCTTGGCTGGGTTGCCGCTGCTGGCGGCGGTGCTGCAGAACCCGGGCCTCGGCCTGGCCAGCGTCTTCTATCGCACCGGCGCGCTGGTGTTCGGCGGCGGGCATGTGGTGCTGCCGCTATTGGAACGCGAGATCGTTGATCGCGGCTGGTTGAACCAGGACAGTTTCCTGGCTGGCTATGGGGTGATCCAGGCCCTGCCGGGACCGCTGTTCGCCTTTGCCGGCTATGTGGGCGCCGCCCAGCGCTATGGTCCGGGCGGGCTGACCGGCGGGCTGATCGCGCTCGGCGCCATCTTCCTGCCCAGCCTGCTGCTGATCATCGGCGTCATGCCGTTCTGGGAGCGGCTCAAGCGCGAGCCCTGGGCCCAGGGCGCGGCGGCGGGTGTCGGCGCCGTCGTGGTCGGTCTGCTGGCGGCCACGCTGTGGGACCCGGTGCTGACCAGCGCCGTGCGACGACCCACCGACTGGGCGCTGGTGGCGGCGGCGTTTGTGTTCCTGCAAGTGGCCAAGCTGCCGCCGTGGCTGGTGGTGATCGGGTTCGCCCTGGCCACGGGGTTGATGCGGGGTTGAGGTTCAGCCCAACTCTTCCCTTGGTTCGCCATCGTCCGGCTTGTCCGGACGACCCATGATCACCGCGTTCGAATGCCACTCGCTGCGGCGCCGTAGCGCTTCGTTCGGACCCAATCGTGTTCATGGGTCGTCCGGACAAGCCGGACGATGACGAGCGAGAGGGGTGAAGTGCGCTGATTCAAATCAACCGCCGAAAGATCTACCCCGCCGCTAACGCCCGTTTCGCCGCCCACGGCCAGCTGAAACGCGGCCACTTAAGCCGCAATACGCGCGGCGTCGGGATGCAGGCCTCCAACGCGGCCAGCATCTGTTCGGCCGGGCCGTCGTTCAGGAAGTGCGTGCCGCCAGGCGTGCGAACCAGCTGGATCGGCCGGCGGGTGATGGTCTCCAGCGCCAGTCGCTCAGCGACTTCCAGCGGGGCGAAATCGTCCTGGTCACCATGGATCATGTGGATCGGGATATTGAGGCGGCCCAGCGCCCGGCGGGCGTGCTCCAGTTGCGGCCGCTGGCCGGTCACCTCGATCACGGCGTGGCGCAGGTCGCGCGGGATGACCCGAAGCGCTCTTGATCCCAGGTCCAGCAGCCGGCGCGCCGTCGGTCCGGCTTCGCCGAAAAAGCCGGACAGCAGCACCAGACCCGCGACCTTGCCGGGATTTCGTTCGGCCATGATCGAGGCGATCGCCGCGCCATAACTCTGGCCGACCAGCAGCACCTTCTGGCCGCGCGCGGCGTGCAGGACGGGCTCCAAAGCTTCGGCTTGGACACGGATATCGGAGACGGGATGCTGCGGCTCGGAGCCGGCGTAGCCTGGCCGGTCGACGACGATCATCTCGCGGTCCATGGGCAACTCAGCGAGGGTGTCGGCCCAGTACTCGGCCCAGGACGGCGCGCCGGTGATCACCACGATCTTCCAGCGGGCCGGGGCCGCGCGGGGGGTCTCCAGCGCCGAGATGCGCCAGCCATGGCCGCCGCCGGCGATGAAGCTGGTCCGGCGGATCACGTGGTCGGGGAAGTCAGCCGAGGTCGGGGCATGCTCGGTCCGGCCGCGCATCGCCGCATCGACGGCCGCCCAACCTACCGCGATCAAACCCCTGGGCCGCTTTCGCACGACCGCACCTCCAGACCATCTCACCCTGCAAACTGGAGGCCAGAATGCACCAAACAAGTAGCACTTTGGTCTAGCGTTTGGTCATGGCTTAAATGCCGCTGCGGGCGTGGCCAATTGATCACGAAGTTCGCGCTTCAGCACCTTGCCCGTCGGGCCGATCGGCAGCTCAGACACGATCCGCACCTCGTCCGGCGTCCACCATTTGGCGACCCGTTCGGCGACGTGGGCTTTCAGCACTTCCGGGTCGGCGCTCTGGCCGGGCCGGAGCGTCACCAGCAGCAGCGGGCGCTCGTCCCACTTCGGATGCGGCATGCCGATGGCGGCGGCCATGGCCACGGCTGGGTGGGAACAGACCGCCTCCTCCAGGTCGAGGGTCGAGATCCATTCACCGCCGGACTTGATGACGTCCTTGGCCCGGTCGGTGAGGCGCAGATAGCCCTCGTCGTCCAGGGTGGCGATGTCGCCGGTGTCGAACCAGCCGTCGTCGGTAAAGACGTCCGCGCCGTCCTGTTTGAAATAGGCCGAAGCCACCCAGGGGCCGCGCACCTGCAAGGCGCCGGTGCTCTTGCCATCGCGGGCCAGCAGCGCGCCGTCCTCGCCGACGATCCTGAGGTCGACGCCCCATAGGCCTCGGCCCTGCTTCAGCTTGCGCTGCAAGCTCGCCTGCGGGTCTTCGCTGGCGTGCGCGGGCAGCGGTGTGTTGATGACGCCCAGCGGCGAGGTCTCGGTCATGCCCCAGATCTGCCGCACCTGGCCGCCCAGCCGCTGTTCAATCCGCGAGACCAGCGCCGCGGTCGGGGCCGAACCGCCCACCGCGATGGTCCGGACCGACGTCAGCGTGCCGCCGGTCTGGTCCAGATGGTCCGCCACGCCCACCCAGATGGTCGGCACGCCCAGCAGGAACGACACCTCTTCGGCTTCGATCAGTTCGCAGATGCTTGGACCGTCCAGCGCCCGGCCGGGCAGCACCAGCTTGGCCCCGACCAGCGGCGCCGCATAAGGCGTGCACCAGGCGTTGGCGTGGTACATCTGCGCGCACGGCAGCACCACGTCGCGGGCCGACAGATTGAAAGCGTCCGGCAACGCCAGGGCCAGGGCGTGCAGCACCGTCGAGCGGTGGCCGTACAGCACCCCCTTGGGATTGCCGGTCGTGCCGGAGGTGTAGCAGAGCCCCGACGCCTGCCGCTCATCCAGCGCTGGCCAATCGAACTCCGGCGTCTGGGCGGCCAGCAAATCTTCGTAGACCAGCACCCCCGGGATCTGCGCGTCACTCGGCGCATGTGCACGGTCGGTCATGGCGACCAAGGTCTTCACCGTGGTCATGCGCGGCGCCAGCAACGCCACCTGATCGGCGAAGGTGAAGTCGAACAGCAGCAGGCTGTCCTCGGCATGATTGGCCACCCAGACGATCTGGTCGTCATGCAGGCGCGGATTGATGGTGTGCAGCACCGCGCCGATCCCGGTCACCGCAAAATAGAGCTCGAAATGCCGATGCGTGCTCCACGCCAGGGTCGCGACCCGATCCCCAGGCCGAACCCCTAACGCCAGCAGCGCCTTGGCCAGCCGCTTGGCCCGCGCCAGGGCGTCACGATAGCCATACCGAAAGATCGGCCCCTCGACCGACCGGCTCACCACCTCCCGGTCCCCATGATAGAGCGCCGCATGCTCCAGGATCGAAGGCAAGGTCAGCGGCCGATCCATCATCAGGGCGAGCATGTTGGAAATCCCACGGTCTTGGTCCTGCCAGGGTTTAGGACGCCGCCGCCGGGTTCGCCAGGGGTGGCGTTCATCGTCGCGAAACGCTATGTAGTTACGTTGCTACATTCCCAGAGGCCGCCAGATGGTCACCACCACCTTCTCCAGCCGCGAGTTTAATCAGGACACCGGCCGAGCCAAGAGGGCGGCGCGGCAGGGCCCGGTGATCATCACCGATCGAGGCGAACCTTCGCATGTACTGCTGACGATGGCGGATTATCGAAGGCTGACAGCGCCGCAGATGAGTTTGGCAGAGGCCGTTTCGCAGACGACGGACTTTGACTTCGAGCCGCCACGGCTGACGAGCATGGGGTTTCGAGCTGCTGACTTCGACTGATGTACGTCCTGGACACCAACGCCCTGTCGGAGTTGCGCCGACTTGATAGGGCGAATGCGGGTCTGGCGGACTGGGCCCAGTCGGTTCCGACGCCAGACATCTACCTCTCCGTGATTACCATTCTGGAGATTGAGCTCGGCGTGGCGCAAATATCCAGGCGCGACCCCACTCAGGGCGTAATCCTGCGCGAATGGATCGACACCCAAGTCCTCACCCGCTTCGCTGGCCGCATCCTGCCAGTGGACGTCGCCATCGCGACGCGCGCAGCCCGTCTGCATGTGCCAGATCCAGGGCCAGAACGCGACGCGCTGATCGCGGCGACGGCGCTGGTGAACGGCATGACCATCGTCACCCGCAACGTCTCGGACTTCGGCCCGACGGGGGTCGCGTTGATCAACCCCTGGACTGCCAACGGATAGACAGCCGCCGACCCATAGAACGCCTGAAGGGCTATAGCGCCAGCCTCCCCGCCCTAGCGGATCGAATCTGACACTTGGCGCCCACCGATGGTGCTCCTGGGGCTGGCGGAAATGCGCAGCGCACCTGCCCGGAAGCTGACCTTCGGAATGGGTGCAGTGGGGGGAAAGCGGAACTAGTGATCCTACTAGTCTATGAGGATCCAATCCTTCTGCCACGCTGCTGGCTGGCCCGCGGCTCTCAGATCACACACCCGGGCCTCGGTGGCGATGGCGTCCCCGATTGAGTTCATGCATGCGGCGACTTCTGAAGCCGCAGTGTCGGATAAAACAAATCTCGCGAGGTGGACGGTACGGCCTGCTTGCGCCTTGGCTTTTCCAAAGATACCGCTGTAATCGAGGCTAGCGCGATCCAATGGTCTTGCATAAATGGAGAAATGTGGTGCTGCGGTGCCACTCTCGCTCTCGTCGTACTTCGCGACGCAGATCTCCATTGGCTCCGGGACGGATACAAACCCCGTTCTGATCCTGAACCACATTAGTCTACGTCCCTTCGGAGGCGTATGGTGTGCTGGTCTAAACCTCGACCGCGTGAAGATAATCGTGGTGGCTACTCATTGGAAGGCTGCGGAAGGTCCGAAAGGGGTCGCTTCTCCCCGTTGGCTTCCGGCGCGGAACCGGACATTCGACCGATAGCCTGCCAACGGACCGCTGGGACACAAGCGTCGGGTTTTCAGCCCTAATTCCCCGCGCCCGCCCCAGCTCTCGCCTGCGCCGCGCGCTTTTCGGCCTCACGCGCCCCGGCCAGGATGCCGACCAGGGCGTAGTTGCCTTCATGGCAGGCGTATTCCAGCACCTCGCCCTTCAGCGGGTTCATCTCATATTCTCCGCCCCAGGGTTTCTCCCAGATCGTCGGATCCGCCACGGTGAACGTGTAGCTGAGGCGGTCCTTGGCCACCCGCGTGAACCGCTCGGTGACCGTGAGGTGTTCCCAGGCGCCTTCATAGGCCTGGGCCTGCGGGATATGGGTGGTCTCCACCACCAGGGTGTCGCCCTCCCACCAGCCGATGGAATCGCCGAACCAGGGACGCACATTGTCCGCGCGGTGCTTGTCGTTCAGCCGCACGTGGCGCACGTCGTGCACCATCTCCACCACAATCGCGACCTCGGTCGGGCTTTGGATCAGCAGGTAGTTGTTGTTGTACCAGCCGTTGGGGAACATCGGCGGGCCGCCATTGCGGCCGAAGGACAGCAGGCACCGCTCGCCCAGCGCCCGGCCTTCAGGATTGTCATAGGAGCCGAAGCGCCCCGCCGCCAGGCTGCCCTGGCCCTCGAAGATGTCGACGTCGGCAGCCTGTTTCACCGCCTGCAACCCGGCCTCGCGCGAGCCCGCGCCCGCCGGCAGGGCCAGCGGCGCGCGGCCCTTGGGCGATGGGACCTGCCCGTCCTCAGTGGTGATCAGCGAGGTGCGCGGCTCGCCGCCCACGCGCATGACCCGCGCGCCGTTGTCGATCCAGGTGCGGTCATAGGCGCCGACGTTGTCCGAGGCCCCGCCCGCCCCGGCGTTCACATCGACCGGCGCCCTGCCGGCCACGTCCTTGGCGGCGTTGGCGCCTTCCAGCAGCCGCACCTCCTCAGGCGTCTGGACCTTGCGCGTTCCATACAGCAACGGTCGGATCGGCGGCGTCAGGGTGGCGTTCGACCAATTGCCGGCGAGGTCCGGCTGCCCGAACCCGTTACGCGGCGCCTTGTAGCCGCCCTCAGCGGCCATGCTCGCCGCCGGCAGGCCGCAGACGAGCGCGGCAAGTCCGCAGATCCAAGCGTGCTTCAAGGCGGCCTCCCTCAATGTTTTCCCATGAAACGGCGCTTTCCCCAGGGACGTCAATCGCCGTGCAGCCCATCACGGCAATCAAGACTGGACGGGGACGGCGCGGCATGAATACCGCTCGCGCTCCAGCCGCACGCGCAACCGCGGCGCCAAGGCGAGGCCAAAGCCATCGAACCGCTGAAAGGCTACGACGCCGCCTTCGCCCTGCGCGGCTGGCGCGACGCGAGCAAGCCTGCGCCGGCGCAGGAGATCGCCGGCCACGACCCGGCCGCCCTGCGCGCGCAGGTTGACGCCTTCATGCGCCAGGGCCGCCACGGCTACGTCGAGCTGGCCGCGTGGAGCTTCGAACTCAATGACTGGATCCGGATGGAGGCGTTTTCGGTGGGGTGAGGCGAGCAACGCCCGGCTGACTGGGAGCGCCGGACGCCCGCCACCCCTCACCCCCGCACAAACCGCGCCTCCCGCTTTTCCCGGAACGCCGCCAGCGCCTCGCGGTGATCCTGGCTGCGGGTGAGAATGGCCAGTTCGGCGGCGGCCATCTGGTCGGCCTCCTCCGGCGACAGATGCATCGCGGCATCTATCGTGCGCTTGGCGGCCTCCACCGAGAGCGGCGCCCGGCTGGCGATGCGGGCGGCGAGACTCAGCGCGGCGTCCGCCAGCTCTTCTGGCGCATGCAGAGCAGTGACCAGGCCCCACTGCTCGGCCTGGGCGGCGTCGCACGGCAGGCCGGTCAGCAGCATCGCTTTCGCGCGCGCCACGCCGATCAGGCGCGGCAGGCGATAGGTCGAGGCCATCAGCCCGACATTGACCCCGGCCCCGGCGAAACGGGCGGTGGTGGCGGCGATGCGCAGGTCGCAGGCCAGCGCCAGTTCGAAGCCGCCGCCGATGGCGTGACCGTTGACGGCGGCGAGGGTCGGCAAGCGCAAGCCGCCCAGCCGCGCCAGCACCCGGCCAAACCCGCCCACGCCCACCGGCGTGCCCGACGCGCCCTCAGGCGGTGAGCGGCCCTCCTTCAGGTCAGCCCCCGCACAGAACGCCGGGCCGCGTCCGGTGATCACCACGACCCGCGCGCCAGCGTCGCTTTCCACCTCGTCCAGCGCCTCCAGCATGACCGCGCACATGGCGCGTCCGAGCGCGTTCATCGGCGGGCTGTCGATCTCCAGATGCACGATGTGCTCGCGCGGCCGGGTGACGTGGACTGTGCCGCTCATGGCTGATGATTTCCTGAGGGTTGTGAAGAGCCCTTCGGCGGCCAAGTAGGGTCCGAAACACTCTGTAGTACATTGAAAAAATAGCCCTCCTCCTCGATGGAGGAGGGTTGGGTGGTGGTGAGGCCTCTGCGGCGACGCAGAGCACCCAGGTCGGCGCCGACCTTAGTCCTTTCGTCACCGCCCTGCTCACACCACCATCCCGGCCTTCCTCCATCGAGGAGGAAGGAGTTCGAGGTGTGCCCGCAAAGGTCGCGCATCCACGACAGCTTCTAAACGATGTTGCGCTGGCGAAGGCTGGCGATCTCGACGTCAGTGTAGCCGACCGACGCCAGAATCTCATCGGTGTGCTGACCGGCGGCCGGCGCTCGGGTGCGGTATTCGGGCTCAATGCCGTCGATCTCAATCGCCTGGCCGACCACATCGATCGGGCCTTGCGCCGGATCGTCCACAGTCCGCGCCATCCGCAGATGCTGGACCTGAGGATCGGCGAACACCTCATCAATGGCGTAGACCGGCCCGCAGGCCACGCCGCCGGCGTTGAGGCTCTCGATCCAATCGGCGCTGGTTCGCGTGCGCATGATCGCCGAGATCTCGACGTTCAGCGCCGCCCGGTTCCGGTTTCGGCCACTTGGCGAGGCGAACCGCGCATCGGCCAGCAGATGATCCGCCGCCGCCAGGCCGCAGAAATCCACGAACATGGCGTGGCCCAGCGCCGCCAGGTTCACGTGACCGTCCGCTGTCGCATAGAGCCCCATCGGCGGAACCGCTGTCGGGTGATGGTTGCCCTCCTGACCGGGAACCACCCCGTCGATCAGCCAACGCGCGGCCTGGAAGTCGAGCAGCGCCACCTGCGCCTGCAGCAGCGAGGTCTTCACCCAGCGCCCTTCGCCCGTCACCTGACGCTCCAGCAGCGCCGTCATCACCGCGATGGTGCAGAAGAGTCCCGCCGCCGTATCGGCCACCGCGATGCCGGCCCGCACCGGCCCCTGGCCCGGCAGACCCGTGATCGACATCAACCCGCCCATGCCCTGAGCGATCTGGTCGAGGCCCGGACGCTCACGATAGGGCCCGTCCTGGCCAAACCCGGAGATGCTGGCGTAGACCAGCCCCGGATTGACCGCCCGCAGGGTCGCATAGTCGATGCCGAGGCGGTGCTTCACGTCAGGCCGAAAGTTCTCCAGCAACACGTCGGCCTCGCGCACCAGCCGGTGCAGCACCTCGCGGCCCGCCGGGTCGCGCACGTCCAGGGTCAGGCTGCGCTTGCCCCGGTGCAGATTCTGGAAGTCCGATCCGTGCCGCGCGCCGACGGCGACGCCCGCGTCGCTGACCGCCTCGATCATGATCACATCGGCGCCCCAGTCCGCGAACTGCCGCGCCGCCGTCGGGCCCGCCCGGACCCGGGTCAGGTCCAGGACTTTCAGATGGGAGAGCGGCGGACGCGCGCTCATGGCTAGGTCTCCTGACGAGGCTGGGAGGGTAACGTTGAAACCAAGCGGGGCCATCGCGCGCACCACCTCGCCGATCCCCTGACAGGTAGACTGATCTTGACCCAATCCAAAGTCGTACGCATAGTGAATACTTGTAGTCATCAAGGTCGCGTGATGCCCACTTCCGTCCGACTCGCCCCCGATGCGGATCGCCGCCTGACCGCGCTCGCCGCCCGGACGGGCCGGAGCAAGGCGTTTTACCTGCGCGAAATGATCGAGCGCGGGATCGAGGAAATGGAAGACTATTATTTGGCCGGCGAGGTTCTCGCCCGCGTTCGCACCGGCGACGAGCCGGTGATCTCCTTGGCAGAGGCGGAGCGTGAGCTTGGGTTGGCGGATTGAGCTGGCCCGGAGCGCCGCGAAACAGCTGGCGAAACTGGGAACGGCTGAGAGCCGCCGGATTGTTGAGTTCCTGAAGGCGCGAGCCTCCGAAGATCCGCGACAGGTGGGTAAGGCGTTGTCTGGACCGCTCGGCGATCTGTGGCGCTATCGGGTGGGTGACTGTCGCATCATCTGCGAGATTCAGGATGCGGCGCTGGCTGTCCTCGTCGTGCGAGTTGGCCACCGCCGAGAGCTATATCGGTGAGCGGTTCGTCGCAGGACGGCCCCGACCTCGGCGCGCATTGAGCCTTCCGCGCATCGCCGCTAGGGTCGCCGACGACGACGCCGAACCCAACGACCCGACCCACGCGCAGGGGAGCGCCCAACCATGATGAAACTCTATTCCGGCGATCTCAGCCCGTTTTCCGCGCGTGTGCGCCTGCAGATCTACGCCAAGGGCATCACCGACATCACCTTCGAACGTCCGCCGAATTTCGGCATGCCGGCGTTCCGCGAGGATCACCCGATCGGCCGCATCCCGGTGCTGGATATCGACGGCGACATGATGCCGGAGTCCGAGGTGATCGCCGAGTATCTGGAGGCGATCTACCCCGAGCCCTCTATGCTGGGCGCCACGCCGCGCGAGACCGCCCATATCCGCACCCTGGCCCGCATTGGCGACGTCTACATCATGAACAACATGTTCATGCTGGCCGGCCAGATGAACCCCGCCACCCGCAACGACGGCATGCGCGACTTGCTGGCCGGACAGGTGGTGCGCTACGTCAAGGCGCTGGACAAGTTCGTCGGAACCCACGGCTTTGCCTGGGGCTCACGGCTGACCATGGCCGACTGCGCGCTGGTCCCCGGCCTGTTCATGGTCGAGAACGTGCTGCCGGCTACGGGCGTGGACAACCCAATCCCAACCAACCCCAAGGTCGCCACCTATTGGGCCGCGATCCAAACCAACGAGCATGCCGCAAGGGTTCTGGTGGAACTGCACCGGGGCCTGGAAGAACGCCGCGAGATGATCCGCAACGGCTCATTTGCCAAGATGATGGCCGCAGCCGCCGCAGCGCACGCGGCGGCGGCTGCGGCCGACTAGCGCACGCACCAACCTCGCCGCGTTGGACACGGCCGTCCGCAGATCACGGTAGAGTGTATCGCCTGTACTTTCTACGTCCTGCGGTTTAGCGTCGCCTAGTCTTGGTCTTCGCGACCGGCGAACAGGACCAAAATGCGAGGATTTGCCATGCGGACACCGGCAACAGGATGGGCCTTCTCAGGGCTCGTGGTCGGGCTCTTGGCGCTGACCGGCGCATCGACAGCGTCGGCGCAGACGTACATTCGCGCCCAGACAGCCGCCTATAACCAGAACACCGGCTTCAACGTCTCGGACACCGGCCAGATCGCCGGGCCGGTGGCGAACGCCCAGAGCGGCCCATTCGCAGACTTCGGCGGCACCTTTCAGTCCAAAGCCTTTGCCCAATGGAACGCAGGTTCGAGCCCGACGCTCGGAGCATTCTCCGCAGTGACCAACACCTTTCCGCTGTACCAGGCATTCACGCCGGCCCAGGCTTGGTGGAGCCTGACGTTTACCGCCGGCGGCGCGCCCGGCAGCCAGGTCAGCTATAATGTCGGCATCCAGCTGCATGACCTGCTATCGAGCGCGGTCTATCCGGGCTTTCCCAGCAATTTGGGCGCGCAGGCGTCCGCCGACTACGTCGGATTTGGTGGCCTGCACGGTCTAGCGATACACGACTTATCGACCGCACCAGCAGCTTTGAAGACGGTCTGGCAGGTCTTGACCTTGAATGCAGGCCAGTCCGTGACCCTTGGGGCCACGTTGTCCACCGGTGCGACGGCGCAAGGCGGATTTGCGACCGCAGACGCCTTTTCAACCGGCTTCTTCGCCTTGAATGTCCTGACGCCCGGCGGCAGCTATCGGACGGACAACGGCACGGTGTTCATGACCTCCTTCGGTGGGCCGAGCCAAGGTATTCCAGAACCTGCAGCCTGGGCGCTGATGATTGGCGGCTTTGGGATGACGGGCGGGCTGCTCAGGCGACGGCGCGCGATCACGGCCTGATCACCACCGGCGCGTGATACTGCGGTGACCGTGCGGCCCATCACGGCGCAATGTGGGCGGCGGTCAGTTCGGCGCGTGCGGCGTCCACTTCGGCCCGGAACGCCGGCTTTTCCATCAGCTTGACCACCAGCACGGTTCCCAGCACCTGGGCCGCTTCGATGTCGCCGCGATAGTGTACGCCGCAGACCAGCCGGCTCTCGGCATAGTCTGTCGCCCGCGCCAGGATGATCCCGGCGTTCCCGGGCATCAGATCGGCCAGCATCGCGCCGGCGGCATAGCCCATGGTGGCATGGCCGCTGGGATAGGAGCTGTTGATCGCGTCGTCCTTGTGGCAAGGGCTCAGCGTCGCATCAGCCGCCCAGGGCCGAGTGCGTCCGAACAGCTTCTTGGCCCGTTTGGCCGCCACGCTGTCTTCATTGCGCAGGTCGGCGAACAGCACCGCCGTCGCTGGAAACCGCCCAAGGTCGAACGCCGGCCCCAGCACGTCGGCGACAGCGCGCACGTCTTCCAGTTCGTCGTCGTGTCGGGCCCGCGCCAGCCGCTCGGGGGTTCGAGCGGCCTCGATGCGATGCAGTTCGGCCAACCCGTCCGCCGTGACCGCCGAGTCCTCCTTCGGCGGCGGCGGCAGGATCAGAGCCGGATCGAGATCGGCCGGCTGCAGGAACTTCGACGGCGGCGCAGAGGCCGCTGTTTGCGCCGCCGCGCCGCTGGCTACCAGCAGCATCACCACGCTCGCCGTCACCAGCCGCAGTGTCATGGCCGAACCCCTGACGTTGCACCCCGACATCAGAAGCTCACCCGCGCGGAGACCTGCACGCTCCGCTCCGGCTGGTAATAGTACTGATCGGTGGCGCTCAAGGTGTTGAACACCTTGGAGCCCTGGTTGATCTTGGTCAGACGCTGCGAATTGAGCAGATTGTAGACCGCCGCCTGCAGACGCCATTGGCCCAGGTCATAGACCACCGACAGATCGACCTGATTGTAGGGCGCGACGCGGAAATTGGACGGTTCGCCCTCCGCGCCCCACTGCGCGCCGACATACTTGTCGGTGGCGGAGACCGACCAGTTGTCGCGCTTCCAGATCAGGCCCAGCGCGCCGGTCGATTTCGGCGCATTGGCGATCTGTTTGCCGCCGGTCAACACCACCGGCACGCCGGCGATGGTGGTCGAGCCGCCCTCGGCCCGGGCGCGGTTCAGCGAGCCGTTGACGAATACGAAGATCTCGGGATTGACCTCGAACGTCGCCTGCGCCTCGACACCCTGATAGGTCGCGCCGCCCAGATTGTAGAACACGGTCTCGCCGGTCGCGGCATTGGCCACCGACTGCTGCTTGTTCTTGAAATCGATGCGGTAGATGTCGCCGTCCAGCGCGATCCGGCCAGCGTGGAAGACCGTGCCCAACTGATAGTTCTTACTTTCCTGCGGCTGCAGATCGGCCGCGTTCGGCTTCTGTTGCTGCAAGGTGTTCAGCGCCGGGATCAGAAAGCCGGTCGCGTACTGGCCATAAACCGACCAGTTGTCGCGCACCTTGTAGTTCGCGGTCAGGAAATACAGCGTCTTGGTGAAGGTCGCCGCGGTGTTGAGCGCGGTTCCGGACCCTTGGTTGACCGGCGTGCTCAGGTGGCGCTTGAAATGGACGTACTTCAACCCCGGCGTCACGGTCAGGTCGGGTGTCACGTTCCAGGCCACGTCGACGAACGGCTGGTACTGATCCCAGTCCGACGCCTGCACATAGTTGACGTTCGAGGCCGCGCCGCGATTGCAGATCACGCCGGGTTGCAGCGTGGGGCACTTCTCACGCCGGTCCGGCAGGTTGGTGATGAGGTCATAGTCGTAACGGCTGCGCTTGGTCTTGGAGGTCTCGACCAGCACGCCGGCCTTGATCGCGCCGAACGGAACGTCCTGGGTCACCCGCAGGATGTCGCCATAGACGTGATAGTAGTTGAGCTTGGTGTAGCCGGGGATATGGCCGGCCGGCAGGGTCTTGGAGGGCGCCGCCGTCCCGGTGGTGTCCAGCGGCGAGAGCGTGTGGTTCGAATAGTAGTAGGTGTAGCCGGTGTTCTCGACGTGGGTGCTTGGCGTCAGATCGCCCGCCAGCCGCAGATAGCTCAGGCTCGTGTGCTTCTTGACGGTGTTGTAGTCCTTGAAGAACGGCGAGGCCGGATCGGTGTTGAGGCCGAAATTCTTGCCGAATCTCTGGATCTGGACCAGCGTCGGACCGTTGTTATCGTTCTGGAAGATCGTCGTGTAATTGTAGGTCGAATACAGCGTCGCGTTCCAGGTCCCGGCCAGCGGAACCACGATCCGCACCATGGCGTTGGCGCCCTTGGCCGTGCTTTCGGTCAGATAGCCATCGGTCCGAAGCGCCGACAGATTGACCGCCGCGCGCGCGCCGTGCAGCGCCTCGACGGCGCCGGTGTTGAATTTTCCGACGCCCTGGAAACTGTTCCACGAGCCGCCGGTCGCCGACACCGAACCGCCGGCGTCTTCGGTCACTTCGGGGGAGAACAGATTGATCGAGCCGCCGAAGTTGGCCTGACCCAGCTGCCCCGCTGAACCCGGACCTCGGTCCACGACCACAGCGCCAATGGTCGCGGCCGGAAAGAACGAGGTGGAGTGGTGGGTCGGATCGTTGGTGTCGCCGAACGGGATGCCGTCATAGGTCACGTTGTATTCGCCGTCCTTGAAGCCCCGCAGCGTGGTCTTCGCCTCGGAGAAGCCCGGACCGTTGCCGGCCACGCCCGACATACTGGGCGCCAGCAGCACGATGGTGGTGAAGTCGCCGGTCTGCGGCACGAACTGGTCGATGGCCTCGCGGGTGATGATCGCCTGCGGCTGGATCGCCTCCAGCGATGCCTTGATCGGCGCCTCGCGCACCGCCGGCCGCTCGCCGACCACCGTCAGTTCCTCGATCCGCGTGCCGTAGTCCGCCCGCTCAGGATAAGCCGCCTCGTCCGCCGCCAGGGCGGGCGCGCTGGCGCAGATCAGCGCCGCAGAAGACACCCCGGCAAGGGCGGCAAAGCGCGTGCGACGCGCAGAAGCAAAGATCGACATGTATTCCCCTCAGGCCCCAGGCGAGTCGCCGTGGCCTGAGGGGGCTCATAGGAACATCGCGTGATGCCTAAGCGACGGATCGCCGACAGATCGCCGTCGATTTTGCGACGGATTTGTGGAAGCGGTGGGACGGCGGCGTGCGCGCCGTCCGTCCGTGATCACGCCACAAGCGCGCAGCCGCCGCTCAAGGCTTCGGCAGATCGAAGATTCGCATTGCGCCTGACGCAGCGACCTCCGCAACGCGATTGATCATCGTGCGGTTCGGATCGCCCTCCGCCTCGATGGCCGAGATCACGGCCGACAGCAGGATCCAGGACTGTTCGCGGCCGGTGGCGGGCAGGATGATGAGGCCTGGGTTGATATCCGTCTTGCCGACCAGACTGCGAAAGTCGCGGGCGTTCTCTGTGACCATCACCCGGCTCTCATCCAGACAGCGGCGCAGCACCAGGTGGTCAGGCTCGCCCAGGCGGCCGTAGTCGCGCGGATGGCGGGCGTCGTGCCGGCCCGTCTCGTTCAACCTTCGCGCAAGCAGCGGCGAAAGGCATTCGTCGATGAACAGTCTCACGCCGCCGTGGACCAGGGCCGCCCGCCCGGTCGCCCGACCAGGGGATGGCATCGCGCGAAGATCGCGGCGGCGTCCACGGCTTCAGCCGTCAAGTCCGGATAGTCGCTGAGGATATCGGCCACCGTATCGCCGTGGGTCAGCCGCCCCAGGAGGGCGTGGACGCTGATCCGCGTGCCCCGGATCACCGCCGCGCCGCCCAGGATCGCCGCGTCCTCGACAATCAGCGCATCGCGCGCAGCGCCATAGGCCGCCGCCCGCGCCATGGTGTCGCCCAGCAGCCGGCCCACATCCATTTCAACGGAGGGCTCCAGCTCAAACCGCCAGGTCCGCATGGCCACCGCATCCAGGCGCGACAACCCGGCCGCCAGCCGACGTTTCATCGGCGCGTCCATCCGGTACTTCACGCGGCGCATGATCGCGGCGTAGGCAACCGCATGGGCCGGGAGCACCCGCCGCTCGCGCCGCCCGCGCTGGGCCATGCGGGGCGTCAGGACCCGCTCCTCGATCGCCCGCTCAACGGCTCGCTTCGGCGCACCGGAGAGTTCGGCAACCTCGCGGGGGGTGAAGTGGGGGGCCATGTAATTCGTCCTGAACAGAGGACGATTTTATACCACCCTCGCGCTGGCGGCAAGCTTACCGCCGCGCCGCGACTACGGAGACAGGCCAAGGTGATGCACCGCCATTGTCCGGATCAGGCGGCGCCACCTGATCCGGAAAGCCCGTCAGCCGCCCACCACCCACCGCCGCCGCCGCCGCCGCAGCGCCGCGCCGGCGAGGCCGAAGCCTAGCGTCAGCATCGCCCAGGTCGCCGGTTCGGGAACGGCGGGCAGGTCGAGCTTGCCGGAGAAGGTGATGTTGTTCAGCGGCCTGGGGACCCGCCGGTCCAGCGTACCAACGCCCTGAAACGCTCCAGACGCGCCCAGGAATCGGCCGCTGCCGCCCGTCGCCACAAAGTTGACTGTGGTGTTCAACAACCCTTGCGTCGCAGTGGGCGAGAAGAACCCCGAATAGCTGCCCGTCAGGTGGTCGCCGGCCGCGAACGCAAAATCGAAGACCCCGCCGCTATAGCTGGTCGGCGGCAGGCTGATGCAGTGCGCAATATCCGCGCCAAAGCCGCCGAAGTTCGACGTGCCGACGCTGATCGCGTTGGCGGGGCTGAACGCGACGCGGACTTGGCCCGGAGTGCACAGGCTGCTCGGGCCAGGCGGCGGGGTATCGTTCATCGCCGTGCCGTTGAAGGCATAGGTGGCGGCTGCGGCGGGCATCGATATCGCCAGCGTGAGGGCGACCAAGGCTGGACGGATGAAAGCGTGAGGGACGGACAAGTGCATGATAGGCTCCGGAAACGTGGGTCGCGATGACCCGACGCCCGCAGCCTGCCGACGGGTCGGCGCGCGAGGGAATGATGGACTGCCGATGATAAGCCGATGATTTCCTGTTCGAGTCTGGAGTCAGTGTCTTGGATGGCAATAGCCTAGCGGCGACCACCGCCGCCGACCTCGCCCGCTGGGGCGCCTTTCGCCTCGGCGCGACCGCAATCGACCCGGCCTCGCGGGAAGTTTCCGGTCCGGGCGGCCGCGCCGCCGTCGAGCCCAGAGTCATGCAGGTTCTGTTGGTGCTGATCGGCGCCGAGGGCGGCGTGGTGACGCGGGAGGAACTGAGCCGGCTCTGCTGGAACAGCCAGATCGTCGGCGACGACGCCCTCAACCGCGCCATCGGTGCGATCCGCCGCCTGGCGCGCACCGTGGCGGCCGACGGCTTTGGCGTCGAGACCATCGCCAGGACCGGCTACCGGCTGATCGGCGAAACGCGGGCAAGCGACGCCGGCGCGCTCGCGACCCCCGCCCCGCCTGCGATGCCTGCCAGACCGCCTTCGTCCTCCCGCCGCCTGCTGTTGGCCGGCGGCGGCTTGGCCCTCGCCGGAGTGGGCGCGGCTGCCTGGACGTTCTGGCCGGATGACCGCGCCCGCCGCGCCGCCGATCTGGCGGCGCAGGCCCGGCTGGCGATGAACGATGGCCTGTCGGAGGGCGCGGACCGCGGCGTCACCTTGCTGCGTCAGGCGGTCGATCTGAAGCCGCGCGACCCCCTGCTTTGGGGCCGGCTCGCCTTGGCGTGGCGGGCGAAGTCCGAATTCGCCTCGCCCGCCGAGACCGCCGGCGCGGTGCAGGCTTGCGAGCTTGCCGCTTCGCGGGCCCTGACGCTCGACCCGAGCCAGCCCGACGCCCGCGTCGCACTGATTGTCCTTAGATCCACCTACGGCGACTGGCTGGACGTTGAGCGTGGTCTGCGGGCCGTGCTCGCCGATACCCCCGCCCATGACGAGGCCGAGGGCGAACTTGCCGCGCTGCTGCAGTCGGTGGGCCGCAGCCGCGATTGCGGCGAGATCAGCGACCGGTTGAGCGCGCGGCAGCCGCTGTCGCCGATCTATCAGTACCGCAGAGCCTATGTGCTTTGGATGCGCGGCCTGGTGGGCGAGGCCGACCGCACCATCGACCGGGCGATCGCCCTGTGGCCACGCCATCCACCGGTCTGGTTCGCGCGGCTTTGGCTGTCGGCCTTCACCGGCCGGACTGCCGCCGCCATCACCCAGGTCGACGATATCGAGGCCCGGCCGGTCGGCATGAGCGAGCGCAGCGCGGCGATGCTGCGCACCTCGATGGTCGCCCTGCAATCGCGGCGGCCAGCCGACGTGCAGGCTGCCGTCGACGCCAATCTCGCGGCCGCTCGAAAGGGACCGGGCGGCGCGGTGCCAGCCATCATGATCCTCACCGGGCTGGGTCGCCTGGACGAGGCGTTCACGGTCGCCAACGGCTATCTGCTGCGCCAGGGGCCCAGCGTCATGCCGCTCCGCGCCCAGGGACTCCAGGCCGCCGCCACCGACACCCGCCATCGCCACACCCAGGCGCTGTTCATGCCGGCCACCACGCCCCTCCTCGCCGACCCCCGCTTTCTGCCGATGTGCGACGCGTGCGGCCTGGCCGACTACTGGCGCCAGTCCGGCCACCCCGCGGACTTCCTCGGTGCGGGGCGGGCGCTGTGAGCTGACGTTTCCAGCGAGCCGGCGAGGGCAGGCGGGGTGGTATTTCGGTGTATTTCGGTGACAGTGCATTTAATTCAGTCAACCCCGAGCACTGCGCATGCCAGCAGTCTGAATTAAATCGACTGTCACCGAAATACCGAATACCGGGTCCGCGTCGCCTGAGCTGTGAGGAAACTTGCTATTTCGCCGCCCCTGTGCAAGCATGAACAAATAGAGAACTATCCGTTAAACGAGCTTGGAATCTCGACCTAAATCGCCACGCCGCTTTGATCCGCCGATATAGACACCGAATTTGACTTAAAGTGCAGCAAAAACAATAAGTTGTATTCAACAAATATAGACTCAACTTCGCGAAATCAGGCTAAATATGCCCTGTTTAGACAGTCTAAAATCCTGTCTAAATCTCCGCGCGGAGACGCCCCTACAGGAACCCCCGCACCTCGGCCAGGAACGCCTCCAGCCGGTCGTGGTGCACCCAGTGTCCGGCCCGCTCGAACTCCACCACGCGGACGTCCTGGAAGTGGCCCGCCCGACCATCCTTTTCGGGGTTTGAGGCCCAGCTTTCCTTGCCGTTCACCAGCAGGATCGGACAGCTGATGTTAGCCCAGAGCTGGTGCTGGTCTTCCGGGCTGAAGTCGACGGGCGAGAACGAGCGGGCATAGTTGTCGAACTTCCAGCTGTAGGTGCCGTCCTCGTTCTGACTGGCGCCATGGACCGTCAGATAGCGCGCCTGTTCTGGCGTCAGGTGGCGGTTCTCGGCCTGCATCCGGGCATAGGCCTCCTCGATGGTCGCATAGCGGCGCGGCAGGCGGCCGGCCAGGGCGCGGGTCTCGCTGACCCAGCCGCGAAGGCGCTGAACCGGGGTGCGGTTGGCGCGCTCGGCGATCATCGCCGGCGAGGGACCCATGCCCTCGATGGCCACCAGCTTGGCCACCGTCTCGGGGAAGGCCCCGGCGTAGCGCAGGGCGATGGACCCGCCCAGGGAGTGGGCGACGATGCTGACCGGCGCCAGCTTCTGCTGGTGGATCAGCTGGGCCAGGTCATAGACGAAGGCCGACATGGAATAGTCGCCGCTGGGCGAATAGGCGCTGTCACCGTGGCCCCTGAGGTCCGGCGCGATGATGTGGAAATCGCGGCGCAGGTCCTGGGCCACCCAGTCCCAGTTGCGGCAGTGGTCGCGCCCGCCATGCAGCAGGATCAGCGGCGGCGCCTCGGCATTGCCCCAGTCGGCGTAGTGCAGCCGCAGCCGCTGGGAAACGAAGCTTTGTGAGGTGGGTCCGATGAACGGGTCGATTGTCGGGCTCCTGGATCGGGCGGATGCCGGACGGTTACCGAATCTGGCCGCGCGACGCCAGGGGCGGATCGTTTGGCTTTCGCTGGCGACGGTCCGACTCTAGGGTTCGGTAACGAACAGCATCGGCGAGGGAGATGAGATGAGAGACCTGACGGGCCGGGTGGCCTTTGTGACGGGCGCAGCCTCAGGGATCGGACTGGGGATCGCCACCGCACTGGCCCAGGCGGGCGTCAAGGTGATGCTGTGCGATATCGAGCAGAACGCCTTGGATATCGCGGTGGCCGGCCTGAAGGCGACCAACGCCGACGTCTCCGGCGTTGTGGCGGACGTCTCACTGAAGGACGCGCTGCAGGCTGCGGCAGACGCAACGATAGCGACCTACGGGCGGGTCGATATCGTCGTGAACAACGCCGGGGTGGCGGGCGGCGGCGGCTATGGCGCCTGGACCGACGCCAGCTGGAACTGGACGCTGGACGTCAATCTGATGGCGGTGATCTGGGGGGTGGAAATCTTCGGCCCGCTGATCGAGGCGCATGGCGAGGGCGGCCACATCGTCAACACCGCCTCGATCGCCGGCATGATTTCGGGCTCGGGCAACCCCTACAATGTCTCGAAGTACGGCGTGGTCTCGCTGTCCGAAGGGCTGCGGGTCGAGCTGGCGCCACGGGGCATCGGGGTGTCGGTGCTGTGCCCGGGTTACATCCGCACCAAGATCGTAGATTCCGACCGCAACCGGCCGGAACGCTTCGCCGCCGGACCCCGTCCCGAGGCGCCCGCCACCGCCGTGGGCTGGCTGAACCAGATCCGCGAACGCGTCGACCAGGGGATCGACCCGCTCTACGTCGGCGAACTGGTGCGCGAAGGCATCGAAAAGGACTGGGGCTACATCTTCACCGACACCGAGTTCGAGCCGCTCCTGGAGGCCCGGTTTGCGGGGATCAAGGCCGGGTTTGACCAGGTGCGCGGGCGCACGCCGACGCGGGGGTGACGCGAACGCGAGATGCTCCCCCGCTGGGGGAGCTGTCGCGAAGCGACTGAGGGGGTTCAAGCCCCCGGCGATTCAACCTCGGCAACATCGGTCGAAGTCTGAACGCCCCGGATGCAACCCCCTCCGGCCGGTCCGGCCACCTCCCCCTGATCGCGCTTCGCGCTGGGGGAGGATTTACCCCTCCCCCGGCATCATCTCCGTATCCACGGAGGCCTGCATGGCCGGGGCATAGCGGGCGCCGACCACGGTGTCGGCGTTCACCATCTCATCGACCCGCCGGATGATCTCGGCCGAGAGCCGGACATTGGCGGCGGCGGCGTCTTCGCTCATGTGGTTTGGGTTGGTGGTGCCGGGGATCGGCACGATGATCGGGTCCTTGGCCAGCAGCCAGGCCAGGCACAGCTGCGCGGGCGTACAACCCGCCTCCCCGGCCAGGATCTCGAACTCTTCGAACAGCTCCAGATTGGCGGCGAACGCTTCGCCCTGAAAACGCGGCATGCCCTTGCGGAAATCGCCGTCCTCCAGCCGGGCCGGATCGCGCACGCCGCCAGCCAGGAAGCCCCGTCCGACCGGCGAGAAGGCCACGAACGTCACGCCCAGCTCGCGACAGGCGTCCAGCACCGCGATCTCAGGATTGCGGGTCCAGGGCGAGTATTCGGTCTGCAACGCCGCAATCGGATGCACCGCATGGGCGCGGCGCAGCGTCGGCGCAGAAACTTCCGACAGGCCAATGCTGCGGATCTTACCCTCGGCGACCAGCTCGGCCAACGCCCCGACGCTGTCCTCGATGGGCACGGACCGGTCCCAGCGGTGCAGGTAGTAGAGATCGATGACGTCGGTCTTGAGGCGCTTCAGGCTGACCTCGCACACCGCCTTGATGGTCTCCGGCCGCCCGTCGATCCCACGCTGGGTTCCGGTGGCGTCGGTGATGCCGCACTTGGAGGCCAGCACGAACTTGTCGCGGTGCGGGCTCAGCACCTCGCCGACCAGGCTCTCGTTGTGGCCCAGGCCATAGACCGCTGCGGTATCGAAGAAGGTGTAGCCTTCGTCCAGCGCCTCCAGCAGCACCCGCTCGGCCTGGGGCCGAGGCGGCGGGGCGCCATAGGCGTGGCTGAGGCTCATGCAGCCGAGGCCGATTTCCGAAACCTCGAACGGACCAAGCTTGCGCGTCTTCATGGAAACCCCTGCGGAATGAACCGTTCCGAGGCCCGTGCTGACCTAGGGGCCGTCAAGCGGCCGCGCTGAGCTTTGCTTCCAGCTCCGCCATGTCGGCGACGAACCACACGTGGCGGCCACGATTGGACTCGCGCACAAAGTCGCGCAGCGCGTCGCTCGCCGCGACCGCCGAAGTGATGTCGCCCACGAAGACCAGTCGCAGGCGGTAGTTGACGAACTTCTGGATCACTTCGCCGGCCAGTCGGGTGCTGAGGGTGAGGAACTCTGGGCCGAGCCGCTGGACGGGGATCACCACCAGTTCGACGCCAGATCCGAACGTATCGCCGATGATATCGGTCGCCGCCCGCTCGCTGTCCAATGGCGGACCCTCCGGATCACACAGCCAGACAGGGACGCCGGCGAGGGTCTCAAGCGCGTGACTCATGCCCGGGCCTCAAACCAGGGCGCGAGCCGCCGCAGCGCCTCCTCCACCAGCGGCGTCGAGACCGCGAAGCTCAGACGGATGTAGTGGCGGCCGTCCACCGGGTCGAAGTCGATGCCGGGGGCCAGGGCGACACCAGTATCCTCCAGGATCTGCCGGCACAGGGCCGTGCTGTCGTCGGTGAACCGGCCGACATCGGCATAGATGTAGAACGCCCCGTCGGGCGGCGCGATCTTCTCAAGACCCAGTTTCGGCGAGGCCTCCAGCAGTAGCGCGCGGTTGCGGCGGTAGGTGTTGAGGTGGCCCTCCAGCTCGTCCCGGCAGTCCATGGCCACCAGCGCCGCATGCTGGGCCAGCGACGGCGCGGTCAGGAACAGCGCGCCCATATAGGCCACCGCCCGCGCGGCGTGGTTCGGCGGCACCACCAGCCAGCCCAGCCGCCAGCCGGCCATGCTGAAATATTTGGAGAAGCTATTCACCACCACCGCGCCGGGCGCGAACTCCAGCATCGAGTGGGTCGGCCCCTCGTAGCTGAGTCCATGGTAGATCTCATCGGAGACGATCTGAATGCCGCGCGTCCGGCAGACCTCGGCGATGGCCGCCAGCTCCTCGGGCGGGGTGATCGTCCCGGTCGGGTTGGCGGGACTGGCGAGGATCAGACCGGCCGGCGCGGGATCAATCGCCGCCAACCGCTCAGCGGTCAGCCGGAACCCGGTCTCGATCCCGCAGGCGATCTCCAGCGGAATCAGATTCAGCGCCTTGGCGGTGTTGCGGTAGGCCACATACCCCGGCCGGGCCATGGCGATCACATCGCCGGGCTTGAACAGCGACGACAGCGCCAGCACCAGGGCCGGCGAGGCGCCGCAGGTCAGGGTGATCTGCGAGGTCTTGATTGTGACGCCGTAGGTCTCGGCATAGTGGCGAACGATGCGGGTCTTTAGCGGCTCGCTGGACCAATAGCCCATGGCGTCGGTGTCGAGCACCCGGTGGGCGGCGGCGATGGCCTCGGCAGGGGCGCCGGTGGACGGCTGGCCGAACTCCATGTGGATGATCGAGCGACCCTCAGCCTTCAGCCGCTGGGCCAGGCCGCTGATGGAGATGGCGTGAAACGGATCGACGTCAGCAGACATGGCCTGGGGTTAGCGCCAGGGCGGTCCGGCGCCAAGCCGCTTGACCTGAGACGCGCCGGCCGCGAAGCCAGGGCGTCTGGGGGATAGACGTCTTGACCACACCGCCAAACACCGCCGCCTCCACTCGCCGCATCCTGGCCGCCAGCCTGGTGGGCACGGCGGTGGAGTTCTACGACTTCTACATCTACGCCACCGCTGCCTCGCTGGTGTTCGGGCCGCTGTTCTTCCCCAAGGCTTCCGCCTCGGCGCAGCTGATGAGCAGCTATGCGACGTTTGCGGTGGCGTTCTTCGCCCGACCGGTCGGCGCGGCGTTCTTCGGCCATTTCGGGGACCGGATCGGGCGCAAGTCGACGCTGGTCGCCTCGCTGATGATGATGGGGCTCTCGACCTTCCTGATCGCCTTCCTGCCGACCTATGCGATGCTCGGCTGGGTCGCGCCCGCCCTGCTCTGTCTCCTGCGGTTCGGGCAGGGATTTGGCCTGGGCGGCGAGTGGGGCGGGGCGGCGTTGCTGGCGGTGGAGAACGCCCCGCCCGGCTGGCGCGCACGGTTCGGGATGTTCCCGCAGCTCGGCGCGCCGGTCGGTTTCATCGCCGCCAATGGCCTGTTCCTGCTGCTGGGCCTGTTTCTCGATGCCGACGCCTTCAAGGCCTGGGGCTGGCGCCTGCCGTTCCTGGCCAGCGCGATCCTGGTGGGCCTGGGCCTCTGGGTGCGGCTCAGGATCAGCGAGACGCCGGCGTTCCGCGAGGCGATGGCCCACGAGGCGCCGAGTCACGTGCCGCTGGCCGAACTGGTGCTGCGTCACCTGCCGGCCCTGCTCTCAGCGATCTTCGCGGCAGTCGCCTGTTTTGCGGTGTTCTACATCTCGACGGCCTTTTCGCTGGGCTATGGCACGACGGCGCTGGGCTATAGCCGCGAGACATTCCTGACGCTTCAGCTGGTCGCCATCGTCTTCCTGGCGGCCGGGATTATCGCGGCCGGTTACGTCGCCGACGCCAGCAATCCGCGGCGGGTGCTGATCGGCGGCTGCCTGGCGGTGATCGCAGCAGGCCTCCTCATGGGCCCGATGATGCAGGCCGGCTCGATGGGCCTGATCCTGGCCTGGCTGTCGCTGGCGTTCTTCGCCATGGGCTTCACCTATGGTCCGCTCGGCGCCTTCCTGCCCAGCCTGTTCCCGGCCCGTGTGCGCTACACCGGCGCCTCGATGGCCTTCAACCTCGGCGGCATCCTCGGCGGCGGCCTGACCCCGCTGATCGCCCAGCAGATCGCCAGCCAGGCCGGACTGAACCCGGTCGGCTGGTATCTGGCCGCGGCGGCAGGGGTGAGCTTGGTCGGGCTGTTGGCGTTGCGGGGACGGCGCTGACCCAGGTCCTCCCCCAGGGCGAAGCCCGGCAGGGGGAGGTGGCGCGAAGCGGCGGAGGGGGTTTCATCCCCAGCGCCGGGGGCTTCAACCCCCTCACCCGCTTCGCGGGAGCTCCCCCTTTGTGGGAGCATCTTCCAGGATCACTTCGCCGGCGGCGTATAGAGCTCCACCGGATTGCCCTCCGGATCAGCGATGAAATAGGCGACTCCGGGGACCCCTTCGCGGCTGGGGACGCCGACGCTCGCCAGATGAGCGGCGAGGGCCTTGGCATCGGGGACCTTGAGGATCAGGCGGCTCATCGGGTTGGGGCCGGCCGGCCGCTGCGGCTGGGCCAGCAGCGCCAGGATCGCCAGGCCGGGCGGTCCGTCATAGCCCATGATGTATTCATAGACCTTGCCGTCGCGCTGGTAGGTGCGCAACAGCTTCATGCCCAGCTTGTCGGTGTACCAAGCCTTCAGGACCTCCAGATCCCGGACGCTCCAGCCGGACCCCGCGATGCCGGAGGGCGTCAGGCCAGCCGGCGGCTCGGCCGAGGCGGGGCCGGCGAACAGCAACCCTGCGATCAGGCCGCTCGCGATGATCTTCATGTCGTGTCCCCTTCAGACCGGCGTTTCGCCGGCCACGGTGGTGCGGTGCATCAGCCGCAGATGGCCGTCATAGCCGCCCTCAGCGAAGTGCATGGTGCAGCGATTGTCCCACATCAGCAACATCCCGGCCTGCCATTTGTGACGGTAGATGAAATGATCCTGGGTCAGGTGCTTCTGGAGGTAGGCGAGCAGCGCTTCGCTCTCGGCCGGGGTCATGCCCTCGACCCCGAGGGTGTAGGTGGGACTGACATACAGCGCCTTGCGGCCGGTCACGGGATGGGTGCGCACCAGGGGGTGCAGGTGGGTCTTGTCGGCCTCTGTCGAGGTGATGATCTGCATCGTCCGCTTGGCGGTCTCGCGGGCATAGGCGCCCTTGGAGCCGTAGGGCCGGGTGGCGGAATGGACAGCCTGGAGCGGCGCCAGCATCGCCTGGAAGGTCGGCGACAGGGCCTCATAGGCGCGGCAGGCGTCAACGAACAGGGTGTCGCCGCCGACCGGAGGGATCACTTCGGAGCGCAGGATTGTGGCGGCCGGCGGCTGGTTCTGAAAACTCCAGTCGGAGTGCCAGCCCGCCCCGAAGTTGGAGGCGGTCTCATCCGGCTCGCGGCGCAGTTCCAGCACATTGGGTCGGCCCGGCATCGGCTTCACATAGGGATCGTCGCCGAACCCGCCCATCGCCAGGGTGAAGGCCTCCAGGGCGTCCAGGCTGAGCGGCTGATCCGGAAACGCCACGACGCCGTGGCGCGCCCAGGCTGATTTCACCTCGGCCAAAACCTCCGCACCTAGCGGCCGCGCGAGATCAAGCCCCGTGACCTCGGCGCCGAACCCCGTCGGCTGCGGCGCAACCTTTATCGTGCGGTAGGGGCTTTGTGCGTCCGTCGGCATGCTTGGTTCCTCCCGTGGCGCCTAAGTATCAAACACCTGTTTGCGTCCGTCGCGGCAAGTCTGTAATCGAACCACGCCATGGCCGCATTTGACACCTCCGACGACAAACTCCTCGCGCTGATCCCGGACCGCGAGGTCGACGCACGCTCGACCTTCGGTGTGGACTTCGACATGAAGGCCCCGGCCTTCAGCGTCCGTGACAGCCACGTGCCGGACATCGATCCTGCCTATCAGTTCGATCCGGAAACCACCCGGGCGATCCTGGCCGGCTTTGCCCACGACCGCCGGGTGATGGTCCAGGGCTATCACGGCACCGGCAAGTCCACCCACATTGAGCAGGTCGCCGCCCACCTCAACTGGCCGCTGATCCGGGTGAACCTCGACAGCCACGTCAGCCGCATCGATCTGGTCGGCAAGGACGCCATCGTCCTGAAAGACGGCAAGCAGATCACCGAATTCCGCGAAGGCATGCTGCCCTGGGCGATCCAGCGGCCCATCGCCCTGGTGTTCGACGAATATGACGCTGGCCGCCCGGACGTGATGTTCGTGATCCAGCGGGTGCTGGAGGCGCAGGGCAAGCTGACCCTGCTGGACCAGAACCGGGTCATCCAGCCCAACAAGTGGTTCCGCTTGTTCTCGACGACCAACACCATCGGCCTCGGCGACACCACCGGGCTCTATCACGGCACCCAGCAGATCAATCAGGGCCAGATGGACCGCTGGTCGATCGTCACCACGCTCAACTACCTGCCGCACGACAAGGAAGTCGGCATCGTGCTCGCCAAGGCGAAGTCCTATGCCGGCACCGAGAAGGGCAAAAAGACTGTCGCCAACATGGTGCGGCTCGCCGATCTCACCCGCTCGGCCTTCATCAACGGCGACCTGTCGACGGTGATGAGCCCGCGCACGGTGATCACCTGGGCCGAGAATGCCGAGATTTTCGGCGACCTCGGTTTCGCCTTCCGGCTGACCTTCCTCAACAAATGCGACGAGCTCGAACGCCCGGTGGTCGCCGAATTCTACCAGCGCGTCTTCGGCGAAGACCTGCCGGAATCGGCAGCCAATCTGGCGGTCACCGCCTGAGATCATGGCGCAGGCACCGCGGGGAAAAGCCAACAAGCCCGACACCACGGCGGCCTTCAAGACCGCCATGGCCGCAGCGGTGCGCGCTGTCGCCGGAAAACCCGAACTCGAAGTCAGCTTCTCGGCCGACCGGCCGCTGCTGACGGCGGACAAGGCACGGCTCGCCAATCTGCCACGGCTGCCGACACGCCGCGACATCGCCATTGCCCGCGGCCAAGGCGACGCCATGGCAATGCGGCTCGCGAGCCACGATCCCGACGTGCACAGGAAACGCGCCCCAGCCGAACCCGAGGCGCGCGCCGCGTTCGACGCCCTCGAACAGGCGCGGGTCGAGGCGCTGGGATGCCTGCGTATGCCGGGCATGGCCGGCAATATCCACGAGATGCTCGACGACCGGCTGTTCCGCTCGAACCTGGCGGAGGTCTCCAACAAGGATGACGCTCCACTCGCCGAGGTGCTGGGGCTGATGCTGCGCGAAAAGCTGGCGGGCGTGAGCATTCCGCCCTCCGGCCACGCCATCGTCGACCTCTGGAAGAAGGAGATCGAAACCAAGGCCGGGCTGTCGCTGACGACGCTCCTCACCCGTTTCGAGGATCAGGACCTGTTCGCCCGCGCCGCCAAGCTGCTGCTGCGCGACCTCAACCTCGTGCCCGAGGGCGAGCTGGACGATGGCGAGGGCGACGACGAGTCGGGCGATGAGCAGGAACCCGAGCCTGGCGAGGACAGCGACAAGACGCCCGAGCAAGGCGAAGGCGAGGGAGAGGATTCCGAGGCTCAGGAAGATCAGACTCCGGGCGAGAGCGACGAGACCGGCGAGACCGAAGGCTCGGATGCCGACTACGCCGAGAACGACGACGAGGCGCCCGGCGAGGCCGGCGACGAAGCGCCCCTGCCGCCGCCCGGTGCCAACGCCAAAGAGTTCCAGAACGTCTTCAACTACAAGATTTTCACCCAGAAATTCGACGAGATTGTCAAAGCCAGCGAGCTCTGCCCGCCCGAGGAGCTCGACCAGCTCCGCGCCTTGCTCGACAAGCAGCTCGAAAACCTCGCCGGCGCCGTGGCGCGGCTCGCCAACAAGCTGCAGCGCCGGCTGATGGCGCAGCAATCGCGCAGCTGGGAGTTCGACCTCGAAGAGGGCCTGCTCGATACCGCGCG
>JAYTFM010000047.1:0-36748 GCA_043734425.1 Alphaproteobacteria bacterium | reverse complement strand
AAGTAAATGACTTGAAAACAACACTTGGCGACGAAATGCGCCACAAGGCTGCCACGCGGCTGACAAACTCGTGACCGGGCCGAGGCCGGTGCCGGGATGGCGCATTTTATGGCTGTGGAGGTGGGGAGCTACCGCGCGCGCCCGCGCCCCATGTTTGGGCGCGGGGCGGATTGGAATCGACGGCCGCCTTACGCCGGCGCGCCCTTCTTGTTCTGGCGGTGCTCGACGAGATCCTCGACCACCGCGGGATCGGCCAGCGTCGAAGTATCGCCGAGGCTGCCGGGTTCGTCCTCGGCGATCTTGCGCAGGATGCGGCGCATGATCTTGCCGGAGCGGGTCTTGGGCAGGCCGGGGGCGAACTGGATCACGTCGGGCGCCGCAAAGGGACCGATCTCGCGCCGCACCCAGCCGCGCAGTTCGGCCTGCAAGGCTTCGGTGGCGTCGATCCCGACCTTCAGGGTCACATAGCAATAGATGCCCTGGCCCTTGATGTCGTGCGGATAGCCCACCACCGCCGCCTCGGCGACAGAGTGGTGGCCGACCAGGGCGCTCTCGATCTCGGCGGTGCCCAGCCGGTGGCCGGAGACATTGATCACATCGTCCACCCGGCCGGTGATCCAGAAGTAGCCGTCGGCGTCGCGCCGGGCGCCGTCGCCGGTGAAATACTTGCCCGGATAGGTCGAGAAATAGGTGTCGATGAAGCGCGGGTGGTCGCCATAGACGGTGCGCATCTGGCCGGGCCAACTGTCGGTGATGCAGAGGTTGCCACTGATCGCGCCGTCCAGCACCAGGCCCTCGGCGTCGACCAACTGCGGCTTCACGCCGGGCAGCGGCTTGGCGCAGGAGCCGGGCTTCAGGGCATGGGCGCCCGGCAGCGGGCTCATCAGGCAGGCGCCGGTCTCGGTCTGCCACCAGGTGTCGACGATCGGACAGCGGCCCTCACCGACCACGCGGTGATACCAGAGCCAGGCCTCCGGATTGATCGGCTCACCGACCGTGCCCAGCAGGCGGATGGAACTGCGCGAGGTGCGGGTTACAAATTCATCGCCCTCGCGCATCAGCGCCCGGAGCGCGGTGGGGGCGGTGTAGAAGATCTCGACCTTGTGCTTGTCGCAGACCTCCCAGAAGCGGGCGTTGGTGGGATAGTTGGGGACGCCCTCGAACATCAGCGACGTCGCAGCGTTGGCCAGCGGGCCATAGACCACATAGCTGTGGCCGGTCACCCAACCCACATCGGCCGTGCACCAGAAGACCTCGCCGGGGCGGTAGTCGAACACCAGCTCATGGGTATGGGCGGCCCAGGCCAGATAGCCGCCAGTGGTGTGCAAGACACCCTTGGGCTTTCCGGTCGAGCCGGAGGTGTAGAGGATGAACAGCGGGTCTTCGGCGTTCATTGGCTCCGGGTCGCAGACATCCGAGACGTCGGCCTTGAGGTCCGAGAAATAGGCGTCGCGGCCGGCGGTCATCGGCACATCGCCGCCGGTGCGCTTGACGACGATCACATCGCGAACGTCCGGGCAGGCCTTCAGCGCCGCATCCACATTGAGCTTCAGCGGCACGATCTTGCCGCCGCGCAGGCCCTCATCAGCGGTGATCACGATCCGCGAGTCGCAGTCCTGGATGCGCCCGGACAGGCTGTCGGGCGAGAAGCCGCCGAACACCACCGAATGCACCGCCCCGATCCGCGCGCAGGCCAGCATCGAGGCCGCCGCCGCCGGGATCATCGGCAGATAGATGGTGACCCGGTCGCCCTTCTTGACGCCCCTGGCCTTCAGCACATTGGCCCAGCGGCAGACCTCGGCGTGCAGCTGGCGATAGGTCAGCGCGTCATAGGCGCTGCCGTCATCGTTCTCCCAGATCAGCGCCACCGTATCGCCGTTCGTCGCAAGATGGCGGTCCAGGCAGTTGACCGAGACGTTGAGCACTCCGTCGGCGAACCAGCGGATCCGGAAGTCGGTCTTGGCGAACGACACATCCTTGACCTCGGTGAACGGGGTCATCCAGTCCAGGCGCTGGCCGACCTCGGTCCAGTATCCTTTGGGATCGGTCTCGACGCGGGCGCACGCTGCCTCATAGGCCGCCGCGTTCATGTGAGCCTTAGCCGCCCAGGCTGGGGGAACCGCAAACACCAGATCGTCAGACACGCTCTACCTCCCGAGGGGCTTCGCTCTTCGACTATCCGGACTGACCCGCAACCTCAAGCTGGAGCGCTTGCAGTGGATCGGGCGCGCGGCGATGGTCGCGGCGTGATTCGCTATACGATCCTCCTGGCTTCAGCAGCCCTGGCGCTTGCGGCCTGTGGCGGCGACCGCCCACCGAAGGCTGCGATGGAGAGCGCCAGCCGGCTGCTGGCCGCCGCCATCGCCCGCGATCGGGTGGCGTTTGAGGCGCAGATTGATCGACCGGCGGTGCGTGAGGACCTGCGCCGCCAGGTCGCCGATCTGGCGCGCGGCAGGGCCCTGGATGTCGAGGGCGGGCCCTCGGAATTCGCTCTGGACCGGATGATCAGTCCAGGCGCCTTGCGGGTGGTGCGTTCGGGCGCCGACGCGGCGCTCGCCAAGGCCCCGAGCGCTGCGGCCGTCGGCCGACAGATGCGGGTTGTCGACCGCCGCCACGTCTGTCTCCATGCCGTCGGCGAGGCCAGCCGATGCGTTCTCACCTTCGCAAAAGCCAAGGGCGGCTGGCGTCTGGTGGGAATGCAGGCCATGATTCACCGGATCGAAATCGCCGACGCCGCCGGCTGAGGACCCCGCCATGCTGCTGCACCTGTCCACCTGGGCCGAGATCGAGGCCTATCTCGAACGCTCCAAGACCGTGGTCATCCCCATCGGCTCCAACGAGCAGCATGGTCCGACCGGCCTCTTGGGCACCGACTGGCTCTGCCCCGAAATCATCGCCCATGAGGCCGACAAGCAGGCCGCCAGCCGCGACGACATCCTGGTCGCGCCCACCTTCAACATCGGCATGGCCCAGCACCACCTGGACTTTCCCGGCACCATCGCGCTCAGACCCTCCACCTTCATGCTGGCGATCGGCGACTGGGTGCGGAGCCTCGCGCACCACGGGTTTGAGAAGATCTATTTCCTCAACGGCCACGGCGGCAATGTCGCCACCATCGATGCGGCGTTCTCGGAACTCTACGCCGAGGTCAGCTACTCGGGCCGGCCGCGCGGCTTCGCCTGCAAGCAGAAGAACTGGTGGGAGCTGTCGGGCGTGATGTCCCTGGTCGGCCGCCAGTTCCCAAGCGGCCACGGCAGCCACGCCACGCCGTCGGAGATCGCCGTCACCCAGTGGGCCTATCCGGACGCCATCAAGAGCGCCAACTACGCCCCCCAGGTCGCCCCCACCGGCCCGATCCGCGAGGCCAAAGACTTCCGCGCCCGCTATGCCGACGGGCGGATGGGGTCAGATCCCGGCCAGGCCAGTCCGGAGAAGGGCGGCGAACTGGTCGCGCTGGCGGCCAGATCGCTGCTGGAGGATGTGGCGAAGTTCGGGGCGGAAATCGCGCCGGGGGCGTAGTGAGACGATTTCGTCCACGAACCACACGAACAGCACGAACGGGCCATGGGTTTTGCTCGCGTGAGCGAGCTATAGATTCGAGCCACAGAACACACAGAAATTCGCCGCGACCCCTTCTGTGTGGTCTGTGTATTCCGTGGTTCAAGTTTCTCTTGTTCGCTGGCGCGAGTCCGTTCGTGCTTTTCGTGTGGTTCGTGGACCAGATCTTCCCCCCTACGCCAACTTGATCTCTCTCAGCCGCTCCAGGAGATAGCCGTCCGCCGTGATCGGCTCGGGATAGCCGTCGGCATGGGCCGCATCCACGCACTCCGGTAGTGTGCGGATCAGATAGTCCGAGTTGAAGTGCAGGAAGAACGGCGTTGAATAGCGCGGGAAACCCCGGCGCTCCGGGGCCGGATTGACCACGCGGTGGGTGGTGGACGGCAGGCGGTGGTTGGTCAGCCGCTGCAGCATGTCGCCGATATTGACCACCAGGGCGCCCGGCGGCGGGTTGATGGCGATCCAGCGACCATCGCGATCCTTGACCTCCAGCCCCGCCTCCTCAGCGCCGAGCAAGAGGGTGATGACATTGATGTCCTCATGCGCCCCGGCCCGGATGTGCGGCCCGTCCTCGCCCACCGGCGGATAATGCAGCAAGCGCAGGATCGAATTGCCGACGTTGATTGTGGGTTCGAAAAACTGTCGGTCCAGGCCGATGTAGCTGGCGATGGCCTCCAATAGCTTGAGGCCCATGGCGTCCAGCGCGCCGTAGAGCCAGCCGACCTTGGCCTGGAAGTCCGGAAGCTCGCTGCTCGGCCAGACATTGTCGGCCATATGATCGCGGAACGGATGCCCCGCCGGCAAGTCGCGGCCGACGTGCCAGAATTCCTTCAGGTCGAAGTGGGCATTGCCCTTGGCGGTCTCCACGCCGAACGGGGTGTAGCCGCGCTGGCCGGCGAGCGGCAGCTTGTACTTCAGCTTGGCTGCCTCGGGCAGGGCGAAGAACGCCTTGGTCTCGGTGATAGCGCCAGCGACCTTGTCCTGCGGCATCCCGTGATCGCAGATCACCGCAAAGCCCCAGCGCGCAAAGCTGTCGCCCAATTGTTGGACGAAAGCCGGGAAGTCTGCCGCGAACAGTTTGAACGAAACTGGCGCGATGGCGTCCGGGATCTGGCGGGCCTGGCTCATGGGCGCGTTCTACACCTGGGCCTTTACGCCTCCAACCTGGGCCGGGATCGGGGTGTCATCGTCTTCGGCCTCGGCGCGCTGCATCTCGGCGCGCACTAGCTGCTCGAAGGTTTCGCGTGAAGCCCGCGTCGCCTGGATATAGCCCTCGCCCTGGCTGTAGATCGGGCGCAGGCGCTTGAAGAGCGCGGTGTCGTGCTCGCGGAAGATCAGGGCGGCCTTCAGCGCGCGGCGCTCGGAGAGACCCAGCTTCAGCAGCGCCTTGCGGCCGAAGTTCAGCGCGCCTTCGTAGGTTTCCCGCTCCACCGCCTCGGCGCCGGCGTCCAGCAGCTCATAGGCGTGGCGACGGTCGAAGGCCCGGGCGATGACCGTGAGGTTCGGGAAGGCTTGCTTGGCCGACTCAACGATCTCGTGGGCCTTGTCGCGGTCGTCGATCGCCACGATCAGCAGCCTGGCCTTGTCGGCGCCAGCCTGACGCAGCAGGTCCAGGCGGCTGGCGTCGCCGTAGTGCACCCGCCAACCGAACTGGCGGATCAGCTCCAGCTGCTCGATGGACGAGTCCAGCAGCACGACCTTAAAGTCATTGGCCATCAGCAGGCGAGTGGCGATCTGGCCGACGCGGCCGAAGCCAGCGACGATGGCGTCCGGCGCGCCGTCGTCGAAGGCAAACCCTTCGGGCTCCGGCCGCTCCGGCGCGCGGTTCAGCACCAATCGTTCGAAGGCTGCGAAGGCCAGCGGCGTGAAGGCCATAGAGAGCGCCACCACGGCGGTGGCGATACCGACCTGTTCGGCGCCCATCACCCGGCCCTGCTGCACAAAGCCAAGCAGCACAAAGGCGAACTCCCCACCTTGGGCCAGGGAAACAGCGATGGTCGCCGCGTCGCGCCGGCTGCGCCGGAAGGCCAGGCCGACGCCCCACATCGCCAGGAATTTCAGGGCCATCAGTCCGATGGCCAGCGAGATGATCAGCACAGGCTGCGCGGCGATGAGCCCGAAGTTGAGGCCCGCGCCAACGGTGATGAAGAACAGGCCCAGCAGCAGGCCGCGGAACGGCTCGATGTCGGTTTCCAGCTCCCGGCGAAACTCGCTCTCGGCCAGCACCACCCCGGCCAGAAAGGCGCCCAGGGCCGGAGACAAGCCGACCAGCTCCATCAACGCCGCCACCGCCACCACCAGCAGGAGAGCCGAGGCGGTGAAGATCTCACGCAGACGGGCTGAGGCGATGAAGCGGAATATGGGCCGGGTTAGGTAGCGCCCGCCGACCACCACGCCGGCCACGGCGGCCAGGATCGCCAGCACGCGCACCCAGGCCGGGAAGCCTGACAGCAGGTTGGCGCTATCGTGAGCGCTACTCTCGGCGACGCCGCCAACCGCCAGCAACGGAAGCAGGGCAAACAGCGGGATCACCGCCAGATCCTGGAACAGCAGGACGCCGAAGGTCGCCTGACCCACGGGGGCCTGCCGCAGGCCCTTTTCCTCAAGGGTCTGAAGGACGATCGCCGTCGACGACATCGCCAGGATCAGGCCCACGGCCGCCGCCACACGCCAGTCAGCTCCCAGCGCCATCGCCACCCCGCCGACCAGGGCGGCGCTGGCCAGCATCTGCGCCAGGCCCATGCCGAAGATCGAGTTACGCATCTGCCAGAGCAGGGCCGGCCGCACTTCCAGGCCGATCAGGAACAGCAGGATCACCACGCCGAACTCGGCGAAGCGCATCACATCGCCCTGCTCACCCACCAGATTGAGGACGAACGGTCCCACCAGCGCGCCAGCGATCAGGTAGCCCAGCACCGAGCCCAGCCCCAGCCGCTTGGCGATCGGCACCGAGACGACGCCGGCGCCGAGATACACCAGAGCTTGAATGAGCAGAGTATTGGCGGTCATCGGCGTTCCATCAGCGGCGACACACTCTGCCCAGCGAAGAAGCGATCTGTCGATCACCTGGCGGAATTCGCGCGCGCCCGGTTTTCAGGACGTGCTCAGGGCGCTATGGGGCGAGCATGGCGAACAAGACATCCAAGACGGCCGCCGAGGCGCTGGAAGGCCGGCTCTTCGACGGCATGACCATCATGGCCGGCGGCTTTGGGCTGTGCGGCATCCCGGAAAACCTGATTGCGGCGATCCGCGCCTCGGGCGTCAAGGACCTCACCGTGGTCTCCAACAACTGCGGCGTCGACGACTTCGGGCTGGGGATCCTCCTGGCGGGCGGTCAGATCCGCAAAATGATCAGCTCCTATGTCGGCGAGAACAAGCTGTTCGCCGAGCTCTATCTGTCCGGCCAGTTGGAGCTGGAGTTCAACCCGCAGGGCACCCTGGCTGAACGCATCCGGGCCGGCGGGGCAGGCATCCCGGCCTTCTTCACCAAGACCGGCGTCGGCACCCTGGTGGCCGAGGGCAAGGAGACCCGCGAGTTTGACGGCGAGACCTATGTGATGGAGCGGGGTCTCACCGCCGACCTCTCGATCATCAAGGCCTGGAAGGGCGATGCCGAGGGCAACCTTGTCTATCGGATGACCGCCCGGAACTTCAACCCGATGATGGCGACAGCCAGTGCGATCTGTGTCGCCGAGGTCGAGCAGATCATGGAGACCGGCGCGCTCGATCCTGATCACATCCACACGCCCGGCATCTACATCGACCGCATCGTCGAAGGCGCCGCCTACGAGAAGCGGATCGAACAGCTCACGACCCGCACGCGGGAGACCGTCTGATGGCCCCTATTGTCAAGGGTTGGACCCGCGATGAAATCGCCGCCCGCGCTGCGAAGGAGCTGCGTGACGGCTACTATGTGAACCTGGGCATCGGCATCCCGACGCTGGTCGCCAACCACATTCCAGCCGGCATGAACGTGACCTTGCAGAGCGAAAACGGCATGCTGGGCATGGGCCCCTTCCCCTATGAGGGCGAGGCCGACGCCGATCTGGTCAACGCCGGCAAGCAGACGATCACCGCGCTGCCCTCGAGCTCCTACTTTTCCAGCGCCGACAGCTTCGCGATGATCCGCGGCGGGCACATCGACCTCAGCATCCTGGGCGCCATGCAGGTGGCGGCCAATGGCGACCTGGCCAACTGGATGGTGCCGGGCAAGATGGTCAAGGGTATGGGCGGCGCCATGGACCTGGTGGCGGGCGTCAAGCGCGTCGTGGTGGTGATGGAGCACACCGAAAAGTCCGGCGCGCCCAAGCTGCTCAAGGCCTGCACCCTGCCGCTAACCGGCCAGCGGGTGGTGGATCTGGTGGTCACCGAACTGGGGGTGTTCGACGTCTGGCGCGGCAAGAGCCCGCTGACCCTGCTGGAAGCCGCGCCCGGCGTCAGCCTCGACGAAATCCGCGCCAAGACCGAGGCGCCGTTCGAAGTGGCCTAGAGCCTGTTCGGGTCAGATGGAATCATCTGTCCCGATCAAACAGGCTCTAACTCAAAGTCTTAGAGCGCGTTCGGGCGGCGAAACCGCCCACACTTTCGCCTAACGCGCTCTAGGCTGAGCCGACCCTATCGCCAGCGTAGCGCCCAAGGCCCGATCAGCGCCCCCAAGCCGGTGCTGGCCGCGACCCCGAGGGTATACCAGATCGCCACAAACGCCGGCGCCGTCTCGGGGCAATGCAGACCATAGGCGCTCGCCGCCACGCCGCCGGCCAAGAGGCCTGTCGCGGCCCCGGCCAAACGCAGGCGGGTCGGGGCGAAACGCCGCATGATCAGCAGTCCGATCGCCAGACCCGGGACGGCCAAGGCCAGGATAGAAACAGGACACCGACGCCAGGAATCTCCCATCATGAGGGTAAGGCGTTCGCTGGACGGCGCTAGGGCCAGTCCTGCTGCGCCCAACGCCGCCAAGATCGCGACCGCCAGCGCCGCCACGGTCACGCCGCCGCGCGCCGACGTCGCCGGCCGCGAAAGCCGTTCGGCGCAAAGGAAACCCGCGAGCGAAAGCGCAGCAGTGTAGGCCGCCTTCATCCAGAACGTGGGTCCACCCACCGCGACGGCCAGATCCGGCCGAAGCTTGAGCCAGAACAGCACCAGCGCCAGCGCGATGACGACCGCCGCGCCGATGCCAACCAGCAAGCGAGCGTGCACAGCCCCGGCGGGCGCGGGCGCCAAGTCGGCGGCCAGGGCGTCGAGCAGATCATCCGTTTTCATTGGCAGCCCTTCTGAGACTCAAGGCGGCCATCGCACGGTGTAGGGCGACCTTGGCCGCGCCTTCGGTCATGCCCGCCCGCGCGCCGGCCTGGGCGAGGCTCAGCCCGGTGATCTTCACGTCCCACACCAGATGGCGTTGGCGGTCCGGCAGGATCGCCAGCATCCGTTCCAGGTCAAGGCGAGCCTCGGGACCTCCGTCATCGGGCGCCCACAAGGTGTCTTCGACGCTTTCGAGCGGCACGTGGCCGCGCATTCGACGCTGTCGCCAGAAGTCGATCAGCTTGTAGCGCGCCATCGCATAGGCCCAGGCGGTGAACGGCTGGGCGGGATCGTAGGTGACCCGACGGTTGTGGATGGCGAGCAGGGTTTCCTGCACGAGGTCCTCCAGATCCTGGATGTGCTCAGCGCTGAGCCTCCGGGAGAAATATTGCGCGAGGCGGATCGAGAGCTCTCCCAACAGCTGACGCCATGCTGTGGCGTCGCCCGCCTGAGCGCGCCGCATCAGCAGGTTCAGCCGTGTCTCGACTTCGCCGTTCACCTTGCCGCCAAGTCCTTATTTCGCGCGCGGGCCAGATTGGTTACAGCGCCGGCCAAAAAATAATATTCCACCCCGTCCTGTAACCTGGGGAGCACTCGGCGCGAACTAGCTCTCAACCGCGCCGTTGGGGCCGGTCAAGAACACCCCGGAGCTTCCAATCATGAATACCCTCCAGACCACCCTCGCCGCCAGCGCCGTCCTCGCCCTGATCGGCGGCGCTGCGATGGCGCAGGACAATATGGCCAAACCCGCCTCGATGGAGAAGTGCTACGGCGTGGCCAAGGCTGGCCACAACGACTGTAAGGCGGGCGCTGGCACCACCTGTGCGGGGACGTCAAAGGTCAACTATGACGGCAAGGCCTTCAAGGAAGTGCCGGTCGGAACCTGCGTCAGCATGAAGACGCCCCACGGCATGGGCTCGCTGACGCCCAAGGCCTAACTGCGGATCACCTCGGGATTCGCTCCATGGCTCACCCACCGACAGCTGGCCTTGGCCTGAAGCCGCAACACTATGCGGACGCTCTGGCATGCCGATCGGACGGGATATGGTTCGAGGCGCATCCCGAAAACTACATGGTGTCTGGCGGGCCTCGATTGGCCTGGCTGGACGCCATAGCTCGCGACAAACCCATCTCGTTCCATGGGGTGGGCTTGTCGCTGGCCGCGGACGAAGCGCCTGACGAGCACCACCTCGCCGCCCTCAAGCGCCTCGTTGACCGATATCAGCCGATGCTTGTCTCCGAACATCTGGCTTGGTCGATGCGGCAGGGGGTTTATACCCCAGACCTCCTGCCGTTTCCGCGCACCAAAGTGGCGCTTGCTCAAATCTCCGACAACATCAGCCGTATGCAGGACGCCCTTGGCCGGACTGTGCTGATCGAAAACCCGTCGCTTTATCTGGCCCTGAACGGACACGATTTCACCGAGACCGAGTTCCTGAAGCTGCTGGTGCAACGCACGGGATGCGGGCTGCTGGTCGATGTCAACAACGCCTACGTCAGCGCCCGAAATCTTGGATATTCTGCGGAAGCCTACCTGGATGTCCTGCCAGCCGATGCGGTCGGCGAGATCCATCTGGCGGGCCATGCGGCGGACGAGAGGCTGGGTCCGTCGATGCTGATCGACACCCATGGCGCGCCCATCGCCGAACCCGTCTGGACCCTCTATGCGCGCCTGATCGGCCGCATCGGACCCAGGCCAACGCTGATCGAACGCGACGACGCCATACCGGACTTTGACACGTTGATGGCCGAACGGAACCGCGCGCACCAGATCATCACCGAGACGGCCGCCTATGTCTGAGAGCTTTCACACCCAGTTCCTGGCGGCGCTGTCAGGCGACGCGGCGGCGCTTTCGCCATGGTGCGCCGGAACCTCGGCGCAGGCCGGACTGTCGGTCTATCGCAACACCTCGGCCAAGGGTTGCGCCGACGCGCTGGGCGCGCAGTTCCCGACGGTGGAGCGGGTGGTTGGGCCGTCCTGGCTCTCTGCGGCCGCCGTTGCTCACGCCAGCGCACATCCGCCCCAGAAGGCCTCTCTCCTCGGCTATGGCGCGGCGTTTTCCGATTGGCTGACCACGTTTCCGCCAGCAGCGGGAATGCCCTTCCTCAGCGACCTGGCCGGCCTGGACTGGCTATGGACCCTTGCGCATTTGGCGGCCGACGCCGAACCGCTCGATGCTGCGGCGGTGGCGCAATTGTCGCCGGACGCGTTCGCTGAGCATGCGCTGGTGGTCCACCCGGCCGCACACTGGGCCGGCTTCGAGACCACTGTTCCCAGCCTCTGGCGCGCATTGCAGCCACCAGGCAATGCCCCTGCCGCCTTTGAACTCGAAGTCTGTCCAGAGGGGTTGTTATTTGTCCGCCCAGGTCTCGAGGTCGGCAATCACCTGATCGGAAGGGGCGAATTGGCGTTTCTTGACGCTTGTCGCGACGGCGCGCCGATGGCCGCTGCGGCGTTGGCGGCCCTCACCGCCGAGCCTGAGCTCGACCTTGCCACCGCGTTTGCGCGCCTGGTGAACGCCGGTGCTTTTTCAGAATTGAGATCCCTCATATGAACATTCCTCCCGCCCGCGCGCTAGCGCGCCTAGCCGATCGGCTGATTCCCGAGAGCGCCATTGCGCTGGTCATGCGATTGGGCGTCGCGGCGATCTTTCTTCAGTCGGGCCGCACCAAGGTCGATGGCCTGCTGCACATCACCGACGGGACCTATGCGTTGTTCAGAGAGGAGTACCGCCTGCCGCTGATCCCGCCCGATATCGCGGCCCACCTGGCCACCTATTCAGAGCACGGCTTTTCGATCCTGCTGGTGCTGGGCCTGTTCACCCGCGTCTCGGCGCTGGCGTTCCTCGGCATGACTGCGGTGATCGAGGTGTTCGTCTATCCGGACGCCTGGCCGACCCATCTGAGCTGGGCGGCGCTATTGATATATCTCGTCGCCCGTGGCGGCGGCGCCTTCAGCCTCGATCGGGCGCTGAAGATCGATTGACCTGCGTCTGCATACCCCCATCTTTCGTAACATCGACAATCCCTTCCTCGCAATCGAGACGCCCATGAAGATCCAAACGCTCGCCGCGATCGCGGCGCTGATGGCAACGACAGCGAATGCGGCGTCTCCCCAGACGGCGGTGTTCGCCGGCGGCTGTTTCTGGTCGATGGAGAAGGGGTTCGAGGAGACTCCGGGCGTGATCGCGGCCGTCTCCGGCTATTCGGGCGGCGCCAAGGCCAATCCCACCTACGAGGGCCACGAAGGCCATCTGGAAGCAGTGAAGGTCACCTATGACCCGGCGAAGATCAGCTATTCGCAGCTGGTCGACGCCTACTATCACCACATCGATCCCACCGACCCCTATGGCCAGATCTGTGATCGCGGCCCGTCGTACAAGCTGGCGGTTTTCACAACGAGCGCCCAGGAGCGTCAGGTCGCCGAGGCGGCACGGATCAAGTACGAGAAACAGTTGGGCGCCAAGATCACGGTGGCGACGCGCGCCGCATCGACGTTCTGGACCGCCGAAGGCTATCACCAGGACTACGCCAAGAAAAACCCCGCGAGCTATGAGCGCTATCGTATCGGCTGTGGTCGCGACCGCGTGCTCAAGGTGGTGTGGGGCGGCCGCTGACGGGATCCCGCAGGCGGGGGTTGAAGCCCTCGCCCACAAACATCTCGACCTTGCGTTTGTGCCGCCGGTCGAGGCCGACGCTGACGATCTCCAGGCCGCTTGAACCTGCGAAATCGGCCTGCATCTCGGTGCGCCGCCAGCCTTCGTAGGAGACCATCAGCACCCGCGCGCCCAGCCGGGTCGTCAGCGGCGCCGTGGTCTCGGCCTGGTTGCGCGGGCCGTCCATCAAAAGCCAGCTGGTCAGCGGCGGCGCGCCCGGCCCCAACCGATCACGGCCGTAGTAGCTGATGGCGTAGAACAGAAAGCGGTTGTTGACCGCGATGGCGCTGAGGCCCGGTTCCAGAGCGGCGCGATCCAGGATCAGGTCGGTGGTCTGCGACCAACCCCGAGCCCGCTTCAGCCCGTTGGCCAGGCCCATCCGGTCGGCCAGAGCTGGGGACGTAACGCCGGCCAGAAAGACCGCCGCCACGAGCGCCTGGATCGCCAGGGCGGCGATCAGCCAGCGCCGCGCCCGCCATCGGACCAACCAATGGGCTGCCAGGATCGCGCCCGCCAGATAGGCCGCGCCGGACCAGTTGGCGTTCGCCCGGCTGACGAATGCCTGGACGGTGACAATGGCCAGGGGCGGCAGGGTGAAGCAGGCCAGTATCAGCTCATCACCGGTCATGGCCTTCCGCCGCCACGCCAGCACGATCCCGACGATCAGCACACCCATGGGAACCGGTCCGAACACCCCGAACTGCGAGATCAGGAAGGCGCCGACCTCGGCGGGATTGAACAGCTGCACCCCGCTCCAGGCGGCGTTGTCGGCGGTGTGGCGGAAGGTGGCGAAGCCGTGGCGGGCGTTCCAGACCAGGTTCGGCGCCAGGATAGCGACGAGCGCTGAGAGGGCGACCATCGCCGCCGCCGGGGTCCAGGCCGCGCGCGCGGGCCGCGACATCACCAGGTGCAGGGCTAGCCCGACCACATAGAAGGCGGCGGCATATTTGCTGAGCAAAGCCAAGCCCATCGCCGCGCCCAGCGCCGCCGCCCAGCCGATGCGGGCTCTGTCCTCTGCCGCAAGGAACCGCACATAGGCGTAGAGGCTCAGGCTCAAGGCGAACAGCAGCGGCGCATCGGTGGCGGCCACCAGCGCGGAGAGCTGGATGCCCGGCATCAGGCCATAGAGCGCCGCCGCGACCAGCCCGGTCGTAGCGCCGAACAGCCGCTGGCCAATGGTGAACACCATCAGCGTCGCGCCGGCCTGGAACATCACCGCCGAAAGCCGCACCCACGGCTCGGTATCGCCCCCCAGCGCCGTGGTCGCCCAGATCGCCCAAGCGATCACCGGCGGCTTGGAATAATAGCCGAAATCCAGGGTCCGCGACCAAAGCCAGTACTGGGCCTCGTCCGGGTAGAGCTCCAATGGAGAGGTGAACAGCGCGACCAGCCGCGCCAGCGTCAGCGCCGCGACCAGCACCGTCACCGGCCGCCAATCGGGCGCCGGCGCTTGCGGCGATTTCGGGAGGGTCATGCGGGCTCCATGGGCGTCTCAGCCTAGCGACTGCGCGTCCCATCTGAAACCCACCGTGGCGCCGAGGCCGCAGGTTGTCGTTCGCGTGCACCGCGTCGCAAATCCGTCACCCAAGCGGCCGATTTCCACGCTATAGGCCCGCGCCATAGACCATGGGCGCGCCGCAGGGGTGGTCGCCTATTCGGGAAGGGGCATGCTTCAGATGACCATGAAACTCAGCCGCGCGCTTTGCGCGACGACCGCGCTCACCGCTAGTCTGATGCTGGGCGGCCCGGCGTTGGCCCAGTCAACCGGCACCTCGGTCGTGGAAGAACTGATCGTGACCGGCAGCAAGGGCCTGCGCACGCTTGATGGCTCGATGGTCGCCGAGACCGAGCCCAAGTCGCGGGCCTCGATCACCGCCGAATTCATCAGTCGCCAGGCGCCGGGCCAGACGATTCTGGACTCCATCAACCTGCTGCCGGCAGTGAACTTCACCAACAATGACGCCTATGGCTCCGCCGGCGGCGACTTCACAATCCGCGGATTTGACAGTCAACGCGTGGCGGTTCTGCAGGATGGCGTGCCGCTGAACGACAGCGGAAACTATGCCGTCTTTCCGCAGCAGCAGCTTGAGGCCGACCTCATCGAACGTGCGACCGTGAACCTGGGCACCACCGATGTGGACAGCCCGACGGCCGCCGCCGCCGGCGGCACCATCAACTACGTTACCAAGAAGGCGTCCGAAGAGTTCGGCATCCGGGCCGAGCTCGGCTACGGCAGCACCGACTTCCAACGCTACTACGGCGCCGTTGAAACCGGCGCCATCGGTCCCTGGGGGACCAAGATCTGGGTGTCGGGCCTCTACACCCGCAACGACCTGTTCAAGCCCGCCGATGCGCTGGTCAAGCCCAATGGCAAGATTCAGAAGAAGCAGTTCAACGCCCGGATTGACCAGGACTTCGGCGAAACCGGCTGGGCCAGCCTGATCTTCAACTACAACCAGAACCGCAACAATTTCATCAACCGGATCAGTCTGGCCAACTACCAGGCCCGCACCGCGCCCATCAACACCTTGGCCTGCGTGCGCCCGACCCCGTCTGCGGGCACGGCTCAGGTGGACAACTCCGGCACGACCCTCTGCCCGACCGGCTATTATGACTTCAACATCAACCCGTCGAACACCGGCAACATCCGCGGCCTGTCGAGCTGGAAGCTGGCCGACGCCGTCACCCTGACCGTCGACCCCTCGTTCCAGTACGTCCTGGCCAACGGCGGCGGCGCGCAGATTTTCCCGGAGAATGACGCGCAACTGCGGGGCAACTCGGCCGCCGCCGGCGTTGATCTGAACGGCGACGGCGATCTCCTGGACCGGGTGCTGCTGTACCGGCCCAACACCACCAACACCCGCCGCTACGGCGTGACCTCGTCGCTGATCTGGAAGTTCGCCGACAGCCAGAGCGTCCGTCTGGCCTACACCTTCGACCGCGCCAAGCACCGCCAGACTGGCGATGTGGGCTTCATCGACGCCACGGGGAATGTCGAGAGCGTGTTCGCCGGCAAGGACGGCCATGGCGCCCAGGTGAAGCTGCCCGATGGCACGAACCTGCGCCGTCGCGACCGCTACTCCATCGCCCTCCTGAACCAGTTCTCCGCCGAGTACCGGGGCCGGTTCCTGGAAGACAAGCTGCTGGTCAACGTCGGCCTGCGCGCGCCCTTCTTCAAGCGCGACTACAACAATTACTGCTACCAGCAGAATACCTTCAACGCCTACTGCACCACCCAGATCGGCACGCCCGTCGCCGGCACCAACGACGGCTCTGGCAGGCCGCTCGTGACGTTCCCGACCGCCACGCTGAACACCTCAGCAGCTCTGCGCTATGGTCAACCGCGCTCGTTCACCCGCAAGTACGACAAGGTGCTGCCGAACTTGGGTGTCAGCTACGAGATCACCGATGATCTGTCGGTCTTTGCGAGCTACGCGCAGACATTGTCGGCGCCGCGCACTGACGACCTCTACGATCAAATTCCAATCGATCCGGGTCCGGAATCCGCCAAGGCGTATGACCTTGGATTCCGCTTCGAACGGACCGGAGTCATGGCTGCGGGCACGATCTGGCGCAACGACTTCTCGAATCGCATTGAGCGGGTGCTGGATGAAGCTTCCAACATCGCGTTCTCGGCCAACGTGGGGAAGGTCAGCCTCTGGGGCATCGACGGCCAAGTCGGCCTGAAGCCCTATGAAAACATCTCCGTCTACGCGTCTGCGTCGTACATTCAGTCTGAGATTAAGAACGATATCAAGAGCGGGATCCCAGGGCAGTTCATCCCGACCAAGGGCAAGGCGCTCTATGAGACCCCCGAAATCCAGGGTGGCCTTCGCGTGCAGTGGGACGCCACCGACAATCTGAGCGTCGGCGTCCAGAGCAAGTGGATCGGCCGTCGCTGGACCAATCTGGTCAACACCGAACGGTTCTCAGGCTACAATCTCTGGGACCTCGACGCGCGGGTCAAGCTGGACGGTATGGGCCTGAAGGGCACCTACATTCAGGGCAACATTCGCAACCTGTTTAACGAGCGCTACCTCGGCGACATCACCACCAATCTGACCGGCACGGCGCTTGGCCAGCCCGGCTATCGCCGGACCTTCATCCTCACCCTGCACGCCGAGTACTAGGCGCTTAGGACCGATCGCCACGAAAGGCGGCCCTGGCGACAGGGCCGCCCTTTTCGTTGCGCGCTTGACGCCGGTCTGCGCCGGGGCCATCTGCGCGCGGCTCTGGAGAGTCGCATGAGCTTTGTCATTCCGGCCGAATGGGCGCCGCATCGGGCGATGTGGGTGGGGTTTCCCAGCCATGCAGAGCTGTGGGAGGACGACCTGCCAGCGGCGCAGGCTGAAGTCGCGGCCCTGGCGCGGGCGCTGGCCGGTCCCGGCGGTGAGCGGGTGCGGCTGATGACCGGCCATCCGGACGGCGAGGCGGCGGCGCGGGCGCTGTTGGGCGATGTCGCCGGCGTCGAGATCGTGCCTGGCCAGTTCGGCGATATCTGGCTGCGCGACACCGGCCCGATCTTTGGCTCCGACGGCGCGGCGCGCGGTTTCCGGTTCAACGGCTGGGGCGGAAAGTACGCGTTGGAGCACGACGACACGGCGGCCTGCCAGATCGCGGTGGCGGCCGGCGTCGGCCTCGTCAGCCACGATTTTGTCCTGGAAGGCGGGGCGGTCGATCACGACGGCCGAGGCACAGTGCTGACCACCGGCCAGTGCGTTCTGAATCCCAATCGCAATCCGGGCTGGACAGAGCAGACCGCTGAGACCGTCCTTGCGTCGAGCCTGGGTGCGCGCAAGGTGCTGTGGCTGGGCGATGGCCTGCAGAACGATCACACCGACGGACACGTCGACAACCTGGCCCGGTTCGTCGCCCCAGCGACGGTGGCGATCCCGGTGGCCTGGGGCCGCGGCGATCCCAACGCCGCCGCCTTCGACGACGCCGCGCGCCGTCTGGCTTCCATGACCGACGCCGACGGGACGCCGCTCAAAGTCATCCGCATCCCCTCGCCGGGCTGGATAGAAGGCTCCGATGGACGGCCGGTCCCGGCCAGCCACATGAACTTCCTGATCGCCAACCAGGCGGTGATCGTGCCCATCTATGCCGAGCGGCCGGGGGCCTTCGCCATCGATGCGCTGAAGCAGATCTTCCCGGGCCGCGCGGTGATCGGTCTGCCCTCGACGGCGATCCTGACCGGCGGCGGCTCGTTCCACTGCATCACCCAGCAGGAGCCGGCGCCATGACCCGCACCCTCTCCGTCGCGGCGCTGCAAACCTCATATGGCGGCGACATGGCCGCCAACATCGCCCGCACCGCTGACCTCATCCGCCAGGCGGCGGCCGCCGGCGCCCAGGTGATCCTGCCGTCCGAGCTGTTCCAGGGCCCCTACTTCTGCATCGCCCAGGAGGAGCGCTGGTTCGCCACGGCCTATCCCTGGCGCGAACACCCGGCCGTCAAGGCCTTGGCCCCGCTGGCGGGCGAGCTGGGGGTGGTGCTGCCGATCTCGATCTTCGAGCGCGAGGGCCCGCACTATTTCAACAGCCTGGTGATGGCCGACGCCGACGGCGCGCTGCTGGGCGTCTATCGCAAGAGCCACATCCCCGATGGTCCGGGCTATATGGAGAAGTACTATTTCCGGCCCGGCGACACTGGCTTCAAGGTCTGGGACAGCCGCCATGGCCGCCTCGGCGTCGGCATCTGTTGGGACCAGTGGTATCCCGAGTGCGCCCGGGCCATGACCCTGATGGGGGCCGAGGTGCTGCTCTACCCCACCGCCATTGGCTCGGAGCCCCACGACGCCAGCCTGGACACCGCCTTGCCCTGGCGGCGGGCGATGCAGGGCCATGCGGTCTCCAATGTGATTCCGGTGGTCGGCGCCAACCGCATCGGCTTTGAGCCGTGGGAAAACTATCCCAACGGCGGCCAGCAGTTCTATGGCTCCAGCTTCATTGCCAACCATCGCGGCGATCTGGTCGCCGATCTGGGACGGGATGAAGACGGTATCGCCCAGGCGAGCTTCGACCTGGACTTCCTGGCCACCCACCGCGCCGCCTGGGGCTTCTTCCGCGACCGCCGGCCGGACCTCTATGGCGCCCTCACCACGCCCCGGCCGGCATGATCGAAACCGAACGCCTGATCCTCCGGGCCTTCCGCGACGAAGACCGCGCGCCGTTCGCGGCGATCAACGCCGATCCCTGGGTCGCGGATTGGCTGGGCGGGGTGCGGGATCGCGCCGCCAGCGACGACCTGGTGGACCGCATCAACGCGATGATCGCGGAGAACGGCTACGACTTCTGGGCAGCGGAACGTAAGTCCGATGGCCTGTTGGTGGGCATGATCGGTCTGCGGCTTGAGCTGCACGACCCGCCGGCGCCCTGCGTGGAGATGGGCTGGCGGCTGGCCGTCGCGGCGCAGGGCCAGGGTTATGCGACCGAAGGCGCGGCGGCCGCGCTCGCCTGGGGGTTCGCCACCCAGCCCGTCGACGAGATCCTCGCCTGGACGGCGACCACCAACCTCGCCTCCCAGGCGGTGATGCGCCGCATCGGCATGACCCCCGACCCCACCCGCGACTTCGACCACCCGCGCCTACCGCCGGAGTCGCCCTTACGTCGGCACGTAGTGTTCGCCGCGCGCCGACCGGGCTAGACTGCACGGCGAAGGAGCCTCGATCCATGAACGCACTCACCCCCGGCGGCAAGATCGACGCCGCCCGCCCGTTCAAGCCGGTGAAGGTCGCGGTGCTGACCGTCTCCGACACCCGCGACGAGGAGAGCGACACCTCGGGCGACCTGCTGGCCAGCCGCGTCTCCGGCGCAGGCCATGACCTGATCGCGCGCGGCATCGTCCGCGATGACGTGGAGCAGATCCGCGCCCAGGTGCTGGCCTGGGTGGAGGCCGGCGCCGAGGCCATCGTCTCCACCGGCGGCACCGGTATCACCGGCCGCGATGTGACCCCCGAGGCGATCCGGCCGCTATTTGATAAAGAGATCGACGGCTTTTCGGTGGTCTTCCACCTGGTCAGCTACCAGTCGGTGGGCCTGTCGACCCTGCAGTCGCGCGCCTTGGCGGGGATCGTGAAGGGTTGCTTCGTGTTCTGCCTGCCGGGATCGAACGGCGCGGTGAAAGACGGCTGGGACAAGGTGATCTCCGCCCAGCTCGACAGCCGTCACGGCCCCTGCAACATGGTCGAACTGATGCCCCGGCTGATGGAAGTGTGAGCAAGCTCACTCACATCGACGAGACCGGCCGCGCCCGCATGGTCGACGTCTCGGACAAGGCGACAACGACCCGCGAAGCGGTGGCCGAGGGCTTCGTGCGGATGACGCCGGCGACCCTGGCTTTGGCGCGGTCCGGCGACGGCAAGAAGGGCGATGTGCGCGCTGTGGCTGAGATCGCGGGCGTGATGGCGGCCAAGCGGACCAGCGACCTCATACCCATGTGCCACCCCCTGCCGATCACTAAAGCTGAGGTGCGGGTCGAGCCGGCTGACGGCGGCCTGAAGGTCACGGCGCGGATCAAGACCACCGGCCAGACCGGCGTCGAGATGGAAGCCCTGACCGCCGTCTCCATCGCCTGCCTGACGCTCTACGACATGCTGAAGGCCGCCGAGAAAGGCATGGTCATCGAGGCCGTGCGCCTGGTCAGCAAGACCGGCGGCAAGAGCGGCGACTGGGCGGCGGGATGAGCGGCAAACTCCTCTCCGTCGATGACGCCCGCGCCTGCATGCTCGCCGAGATCAGCGCACTGCCGGCCGAGCGGGTCCCTATCGCCAACGCCATCGGCCGGGTCCTCGCCGAAGACATCACCGCCAAACGTGACCAGCCACCGTTCGCAGCCTCCGCCATGGATGGCTGGGCGGTGCGTTCGGCAGATGCGCCGGGGCGTCTGCGGATTGTCGGCGAAAGCGCAGCCGGCAATGGGTTCGATGGCGCGGTCGGCGCGGGCGAAGCCGTGCGGATATTTACCGGAGCGGCGGTTCCCAGCGGCTGTGACGCCATCGTGATTCAGGAGGACGCCACCCGCGAGGGCGATACGGTCATTGTGCCGGCGGTGACCGCCGGCCACCATCTGCGCCCGGCCGGCGGGGATTTCACCAAGGGCGCGGCGCTGCTGGCGGCAGGAATGCGCATCGACCCCTGGCGCCTCTCGCTCGCCGCCGCCGCCGGCCGCGCCGAACTGTCCGTGGCCCGGCGACCGCGCGTGGCGCTGTTCTCGACCGGCGAGGAGATCGTCGAGGCGCCGGCTGTTCCTGGCCCCTTCCAGATCTACGATTCCGGCTCGCGGGCGCTAGAGGCTCTGGTGGCGGCCTGGGGCGGCGACGTCCACCGCGCCAAGCCGGTCCGGGACGACCTGGAGACCACCATCCAGGCTTTGCGCGACGCTGAGGGCGACCTCGTGGTGACGGTGGGCGGAGCCTCGGTAGGCGATCACGATCTGGTCCGCGCCGCCGCCGAAGCCCTGGGACTCGACCTCAAGGTGGCCAGCGTCAATGTGCGGCCGGGCAAGCCGACGTTCTTCGGCGTGCTGGGCGATGGCCGGCGGCTGCTGGGGCTGCCGGGGAATCCGGCCTCGGCTCTGGTCTGCGCCGAGCTGTTCCTTCAGCCGATTCTGGCGGCCTATCAGGGGGCCGCCACCGCACCGCGCATGATCGCGGCAAAACTCGCCCAGCCGCTGCCGGCCAACGGCCCGCGCGAGCACTGGATGCGCGCCCAGCTCACCTATGAAGGCGGCAACATAGCCGTCCGACCTTACCGCGATCAGGACTCGTCGCTGGTCAGCGTCTTCGCCGCCTCGGATGCCTTGTTGTGCCGTCCCGCCGGGGCGGCGGCGGCGGCCGAGGGCGAGCCGGTCGAGGTGCTGCCGCTGGCGCGGGCGTAGCGCAGGGCGACCATTTCGCCGATCACCGAGATTGCCACCTCGAACGGCGCCTTGCCGCCGATGTCCAGGCCGATGGGGGCGTGCAGGCGGGCGATGTCGCGCTCGCCGAGGCCGGCGGCCCGCAGTTCGTCCAACCGGCCCACAAGCCGTCGTCGTGCGCCCAATAGGCCCACATAGGCGGCGTCCGTGGGAAGCACGGCCATCAAGGCCTCGCGATCGGTCTCAAGGTCATGGGTCGCCACCGCGACGGACGTCCACGCATCCAGGCCAATGGCGGCGAAGGCGGCGGCCGGGGTTTCGCGGCGATAGCCGACGCCGGTGATCGGCGGCGGGGTCTCGGGGCCCTTGGGGCGGACCAGGGTGGTCTCGAAGCCAGACTTGACCCCCAGTTCGGCGATGGCCAGGGCGGTGGGGTCGCCGCCGACCACGACGAGACGCGGGACCGGATCGTAGCGCCGCACGACTGTCGCGCCAGCCAACACGGCCTCAGGACCACAAACCCGCCGACGCCCGTCACTGGCGTAGTCTGTCGGTCGCCGCTCGACCTCCGCAGCCAAGATCTCCGCCAGCGCCGCGTCATCGGCCGCGAGGCGTTCCAGCACGATCTCAATCCGCGCGCCGCACAGCAGGCGGATATCCGGCCAGGGGCTGCCCTCGCCATAAACCAATGTGCGCGGCGCGCCGTCCGCCAGACAGGCCTGGGCATGACCGGCCACATCGCCCTCAACACAGCCGCCGGAGAAATAGCCGGCGACCAGCCCAGGCGCGAAAACCATCTGGGTGCCCTCAGGTCGGGGCCCTCCGCCATCCACCCGCACCAAGGTTGCGAGCACCAGCGCTCGCGCGACCTCGCGGGCGCGGCGCAGGGTGGGACGCACGTCTTCATCCAGGCCGAACATCGGCCATTCGGGCAGGGACTCGTTAGGCATGTCGGTCAGGTCGGCCTTAACCATCCCTCAAGCCCTCGGATACGGCTTCTTAGCTTTCATGCGTGCAAGATGGCGGCTCAACGGAACTTCACCAAGCGCCAAGGCCGAATGAACGCTCTTCTCAGCAAGCTCGGCCTGGCCTCAGGCCAGTTCGGCCTCGACCAGCCGCCCGGCGGCCGGGGTCGGCCGCGCGAGGTCGAAGCCCGCGACATCCTGTCGATCGCGGCGCGCTCAGGCCTGGGCGTGCTCGAGGTCAGTGGCCATTCGGTCAGCGCTGAAACCCTGCTGGCGCCAGCGCTGCCACGCCCGCTGCCGTTCCGCCTGACGATCACCACCGTCCGGCCCGACCGGGGCCCCCAACTCGTCGAAACCGAGGTTCGCGCCCAGATGGCGCGTCTGGGCGTTGACCGGGTTGATGCGATCCTGGCGCCGTCCGCCACCGACCTGCTCTCGCCGCTGGGCGCGCAGCTCTGGGAGCGTCTGCGCGCGTTGCGCGACGCGGGGCTCTGCAAAAAGATCGGCGTTTCGGTCTATGCCTCGGATGATCCGATCGGCATCGCCAAACGCTTCAAACCCGACATCGTCCAGGCGCCCGCGTCCTTGCTGGACCAGCGGATGCTGCTGGACGGCACGCTTTCGACCTTGGCTGAGATGGATATCGAGGTGCATCTGCGCTCGATCTTCCTGAATGGCGTTTTGTTCCTGCCGCCGGACCGCGCGCCCAGTCACCTGAAGGCGGCCGCCGGCCGCATCTCCCGCGCCCGCCGGCTGATCGCCGAAGGCCGTTCGGACCCGTTGCAGGCCGCTCTGGGGTTCGCTCTCTCGCGGCCAGAGGCTTCGGCCGTGCTGGTCGGCGTGTCCTCGGCAGCGGAAATGTCGGCCGTCGTCGCGGCGGCCATGAGCCCGCCGCCGGACCTCGACTGGGACGAGATGGCGCTGGACGACCCTGACGCCCTGGCCTGGGCCGCAGCCTAGTTCCAATTCACCGTGACAATCGGCGCTCAAACTGGCTATGCCGCCGCATGGCTGGAAGTCAGGACTTCGTTTCCGACCCGCGCAACGCGGACCTCAGGATCTATCTGAACGGCGCCTTGGTCCCGCGCGCGGAGGCCAAGGTCTCGGTGTTCGACGCCGGCTTCGTACTGGGCGACGGGGTCTGGGAGGGCCTGCGGCTGCACAAGGGCCGACTGCTGTTCCTGGAGGCGCACCTGGATCGGCTGTTCGCGGGACTGAAGACCATTGCCCTGGACCTTGGATTGACGCGCGAGGCCCTGACCGGCGAGATCCTCCGGACCCTTGAGGCCAATGGCATGATCCACGGCGCGCACCTGCGGCTGATGGTGACGCGCGGCGAGAAGGAGGCGGTGAACCAGGACCCGCGCAACTGGCTGGGTCGGCCGACCCTGGTGATCACGGCGGAATACAAAGACCCGAGCCCGGAGATCGTCACGCGAGGCTTGTCGTTGGCCACCTCGGCGATCCGCTGCACGCCGGCCCATATGTTCGACATGCGCCTGAACTCGCACAGCCGGCTGGGCCTGATCCGCGCGCTGCTCGACGCCATCGCGGTGGGAGCGGACGAGGCGCTGATGCTGGATCCCGACGGGTTTGTGTCGAGCTGTAACGCCACCAACTTCTTCTGGGTGAAGGACGGGCGGGTAATGACCTCGACCGGTGACTACTGCTTCAATGGCGTGACCCGCGCTAATGTCATCGACCTCTGCCGCGCCGAGGGCGTGCCGATCACCTTGGGTGATTTCGAGCTGGACGACGTCCACGCCGCCGACGAAGCGTTCGTCACCGGCACCTTCGGTGGCTTGACGCCGGTTCGTGAGATCGATGGTCAGCCGTTGCCTCAGGCTTTGCCAGGTCCAATCACCGCGCGCCTGCGCAAGGCCTATGAGGCGCTGAAAGACGCGGACGCCGCCGCGTGACGCCCATCCCCCCGATCCGTATCGCCATGTGGTCGGGGCCTCGCAACATCTCGACGGCGATGATGCGCAGCTTCGAGAACCGTCCGGACTGCGCCGTCGTTGATGAACCGTTCTATGCCGCCTTCCTGGCGGCGAGCGGCGCCGACCATCCAATGCGCGCCGAGGTCCTGGTCTCGCAGCCCCAGGATTGGCGGGCGGTGGTGGAAGGCCTCGCCGGCGCCGCCTCGGAAGGTCCGGCGCTGATCTATGAAAAGCACATGGCGCACCACATGCTGCTGGCCTTCGGACTGGACTGGACGTCCGAATGCCGCAACGCCTTCCTGATCCGCGCACCTGAAGAGGTGCTGGCCTCCTATCTGGCCGTACGCGGTGAGGCGCGGCTGGAAGACATCGGCGTCGTGCGCCAGCATGAGCTGTTCAAGCGCGAAGCTGACCGGCGAGGCCGCCCGCCGCCGGTGCTGCGCGGCGCCGACGTTCTGGTCGACCCAAAAGGGATGTTGAACGCGCTCTGTGCGGCGCTGGAGATTCCGTTTCGGACGGAGATGCTGGCCTGGCCCGCCGGCCGACGCGCCAGCGACGGGGTCTGGGCGCCCGCCTGGTATGGCGCGGTCGAGCACTCAACCGGCTTTGTCAGGCCCGCCGAGCGCGACGCGACGCCACTGCCGGATGCGCTACGGCGCATCGCCGACGCCGCCAGGCCCCACTATGAGGCGCTGGCGGCGCATCGCCTCACCGTCAGTTCTTGAGCCTGACGCCGACATAGACCGCGCGGCCGGGTTCGCGGTAGCCGAAGCCCTCTTCGAAGCGCTTGTCAGTCAGGTTTTCGACGCGGCCAGTGAGGGTGACTTGCGCGTTCAGGTCATAGGCGACCGAGGCGTCGGCGGTGACAAAGCCGGGGCGCCGAACGCGGCTGAAACCATTGCGCGCGGTGTCGGTCTGGCTGCTCTCGCCGCGCAGCGTGACGGCGCCGCTCCAGGCGTTCTCGGTCCAGAAGTAGGCGACAGAGCCGGAGTGATCGGGGGTTCGAAGCAGGCTGGCTCCGGTCGTCCGATCGATGGCGTCCAGGTTGGCATAGGATAGCTTCAGCCGCTGCGACGGCGTGATCCGAACATCGACCTCCGCCTCCACGCCGGACGAGCCGGTGCGGGCGATATTGATGTAGCGGCTGGCGACATAGCCGATCTGGTCCTTCACCCGCAGACGATAGGCGGTGACAGCGGTGGTGACCCGATCGTTCGACCAGCCCAGGCGCAGGTCATACCCCTCCGCCGACTCCGGCCGCAGCGGAACGGCCGGCGCGAAGCAGAAGTCGCACACCGCCTGACTGATCGTCGGGGTCTTAAATCCCGTCCCGGCTGAGGCGACAGCCGTGAATCCACGGCCAAAATCCGCCGCCAGCGCCAGCCTGCCGGTGGCCTTGGCGTGGAAGGCTTCGGGGTCGTCATGACGCGCACTGGCGGTCACGGTGAACGGGCCGGCGCTCGCGCGGCCGACGGCGAACACCGCTGTGTTGGAGAGGTTGAGGCTGTTGCCCGTAGAGAGGTCCGCCGAGGTCTCCTGCCGCTCCGCGCCGAACACCAGCGCCTCGCCCCTGGCCGCCGTCCAGCGCAGCACGCCGCGCTGGGCCTGGAAGCTCGAGGGAAAGCTGGAGACGTTGCGGCGGTGCAGGTCATAGCCGCTGACGCTCACCACATGGGTCAGACCGAAGGCTTGGGCCGTCGCGCGAACATCGCCCTGCCAGGCCCGGCTGGTGTTGCGGTCCGGCGTGTCACCCAGCAGGTAGGTGGGCGGTGCGAACCCGTCGATTGCGATATTGGCGTTGGTGTAGCGCAGGCGGCCGTCCAGATGCAGTCGGTCGGAGACCTGATAGCGTGTCGCCAGGTTGGCGGTGACGGTGCGCATGCCGTCCTTCTCGGTTCCCAGGTCGGCCTTGGAGATGCCGTCGGTGCGAAAGCCGGCCACGGAGCCGGAGAACGCGTAGGCGTCCGTTGCCTTGCCGGCGCCGACAAAACCCCGCGCCGTGGCGAACGATCCGCCCTCCATATCCGCCCGCAAGCCGTCGATCTCGCGCGTGGTAAGTGAGACAACCCCGCCGATCGCCTCGGACCCCCAGAGCGAGCCTTGCGGGCCGGACAGCACCTCGATCCGGTCCAGGTCGGCGGCCTGCAGCGAACCTGCGTCGAAGCTGCCGCTCGGATCGGCCGGGTCGCCCACCGCAAGGCCATCGATCAGCACCAGGGTCTTGTCCGGCGAAGCGCCGCGGATGCGGATCGCTGAGATCCCGCCGAACGCCCCGGTGCGGGTGACGCCGACGCCGGGCACGGTGGACAGTAGGTCGCTGACGAATGCCGCGCCCCGCGCCTCGATCTCAGCCTGGTCGATGACGTGGGCGCCGGTGACCAACTCCGGCCGGGTGGGCAGGCGCGTGGCCGTAACGATCAATTCCTCCACGGTGTTCACCGCAGACGTCGCGGCGTGAGCCGTGGTGGATAGCGCGGCAAGGCTCGCCGCATAGATGAAGTAGCGCATAGTCGATCAGACTCCGTCTTCGGAGTCGCTGCGACGGTAGAGCGGGTTAAGGCTCTGCCGGTCCCTGGCCTGATCCCGGGCCACGAACGAGCGACGGACGAAGACGGCAGGTCTCCTGGCTTGCGGGTCGTCAGATCTCGCCCTCGCCTTCCCGGATCGCCCGTCGCCGGGATCCCCAGTGGCGCCGTCCGACTGCGCAAGCACAGATCGGCGGACGGACGCGGTCCTCACCGCTTACAGTTGCGGGCACAGCCGGGGCGTCACACCCCTGTTCCCTCTTGGCCCCCGTCGCCGGGGGACCGCCTTCATGGGCGCGGTATGGCCGAGGTTGGGCGAAGTCTCAAGTCCGGAGCGTTTTCCGCCGAAGTGGACACCGGTTCGGCGCAGAAAACGCGACAAACACAAAGAGTCCGGCCTATCCCAGCAGCAGCCCCAACAGGAACGCGACGCCAGAGGTCAGGGCGCCCAGGGCGAACCAGAGGATCGGGCGGTGGTTCTCCGCCGTCGATGCCGGCGAGGTCTTCGGCGGTATCGCCGCCAGTCGCGCCAGACTGCGGATGGCGGCTTCGGCCTCGCCGGCAAACCGGCGAACCTTGCTGATCGGCGACAGTTCGCGGGTGATCCAGCGACGCACGACCGGCTCGGAGGCCGCCCAGATGTCGTGGTCCGGATCGATGCGGCGGGCGACGCCTTCAACGGTCATCATGGTCTTCTGCAGGAACACCAACTCGGGCCGCAGACGCATGTCGTAGAGGGCGGTGATCTCGAACAGCTGGGTCAGCACCCGGCTCATGGCCACCTGGCTGGCGGCGCGGCCAAACACCGACTCGCCGACGGCTCTCAGCGCCTGAGCAAAGGCGGCGACGCTGTGGTGGGCCGGCACGTAGCCCGCATCGAAGTGGGTCTGGGCGACCTTCAGATAGTCACGCTGCAGAAAGCCCCACAGGATCTCAGCCAGATACCGGCGCTCGACTGCGCCCAGCCGTCCGATAATGCCGAAGTCGACGGCCACAAGCCGGGCGGGGGCGACGACGAACAGGTTTCCCTCGTGCAGGTCGGCATGGAACACCCCATGGTCGAGGGCCTGGGCCAGAAAGGCTCGCGTCAGGTTGTCGGCCAGCGCCTTGCGGTCCAGCGCCGGGTCGGCCAGCACCGTTTCATTCGACAGCGGCCGGCCGGCCGCCCACTCCAGGGTCAGCACCCGCTTGGCGACGCCCTCCCAGACAACCCTCGGGGCCGACATGTAGCCGTCTCTGGCCATGATCTCGGCCAACTCGTCGGCCCCCGCTGCTTCCAGTCGCAGGTCGAGCTCGAGCTCTGTGGTTCGGATGACCGTGGCGGCGAAGGCGCGCGGTTCAAGCCGCCGCGCCAGGGGTATCCAGCGGGCGATCAGACGGCCGGCAAGATCCAACGCCCCGCAGTCTGAAGCCACCCGCCGCTCGATGCCGGGCCGCAGGACCTTCACCGCCACCCGCCGCCCATCGATAAGGGTCGCCTCGTGAGCCTGGGCCAGGGATGCGGCCGCCACTGGCTCGCCAAAGCTGGCGAAGATCGCGTCCAGCGGTTGACCGAGCTCCCGCGTCACCTCCTCGCGCGCCAGGCGCTCATCGAACGGCGGCAGGCGATCCTTCAGGCTGCTGAGATCCTCCGCGAAGGTGCGGCCGAAGATGTCGCCGCGAGTGGACAAGAGTTGCCCCAGCTTGATCGCCACTGGCCCCAGCCGTTCCAGCGAACGGGCCATCCGCTCCCCAGGCCGGCCGGCGCGGGCTTCGCGCCCGGCGAACACCCTCAGCACCCGGCCGAGGCTGCGAACCCCTGAGGGATAGGCCGCCTCCGCCTCCCGGGGCAGCAGCGCATCGCTTCGGATCAGCACCCAAGCTGCGCCAATCAATCGCGCGTAGGCGCCCGGTCCAGCCATCGGGATCAGACAGCGCGCGCGGTATGCAGCGCCGCAACACCGCCAGCGAAATTGGTCCAACCCACCTGACGGAACCCGGCCTCGCCGATCAGCGCCGCGAACGCGCGCTGGTCGGGGAAACGGCGGATGCTCTCGACCAGATACTGGTACGACGCGCGATCCCCGGTCACCCGCGCGCCGATCTCGGGGATCACTCGAAACGAATAGGCGTCATAGGCTTTTTGCAGGGGCTCAGTGATCGGCCGGGAGAACTCCAGACACAGGAACCGCCCGCCGGGTTTGAGGACGCGGCGGGCTTCCCGCAGCGCGGCTGGAATGTCGGTGACATTGCGAATGCCGAAGCTGATCACATAGGCGTCGGCGCTGGCGTCCGGCAGCGGCAGGCGCTGGGCGTCGCCCACCGCCCAGCACACTTCCGGCGGCGCGCCTTTTTCACGCCCGGCGGCGATCATCTCAGCATTGTAATCGACCACCACGATGCGGGCGTCGCTGCCCCCGCGCCGCAGCTGCGCGCGCCGCGCCAATTTGGCGAACCGCCGGGCCATATCGCCGGTGCCGCCGGCGCAGTCGATGATCACCTCACCAGGCTGAGGATTGAGCCGCGACGCCGCCGCATCCTTCCAGAGACGGTGAACGCCAACGCTCATCAGGTCGTTCATCAGGTCATAGCGGCGCGCGACCCTGTCGAACACGCCACGCACCAGACCGGGCTTCTCGGCGGCGTCCACATCACGGAAGCCGAAGGTGGCGGAAGGTCCGGTCATGGCGCTGCTCATAATAGCAGAGGCCTTGGCGCGCCAGCGATGCCGTGCCAAGCCGCATCGATGCCGGAACTTCCTGAAGTCGAAACTGTCCGCAGCGGCCTGGCGCCGGTGTTCGAGGGCCAGCGACTGGCGCGGGTCGAGGCGCGCCGTCCGGATCTGCGCTTTCCCTTCCCAGCGGATTTCGTTCAGGTGCTGACCGGCGCCACAATTGATCGCCTGGAACGCCGCGCGAAATACCTGCTGGCCCACCTGGATCGCGGCCAGACCCTGGTGATGCATCTGGGCATGAGCGGCCGCTTCGAGATCGCGCGTCCTGAGGGCCAGATGCGGCCCGGCCAGTTCCACTACGCGCCGGCGCCTGATCCCAAGCATGCGCATGTGGTCTTCGAGACGGACGCCGGGGATCGGGTCACCTACTTCGACCCCCGCCGCTTCGGCTATATGTCGCTGATCGGGACCGCCGCTCTGCAAGCCCATGCGTGGTTTGCGAACCTGGGGCCAGAACCCTTGGGTGAGGTCTTCGACGTCGCGCGCCTCAAGGCCGCCTTTGCCGGACGCAAACAGGGACCCAAGACCCTGTTGCTCGACCAACGGGTGGTGGCGGGGTTGGGCAATATCTATGTCTGCGAAGCGCTGAACAGGGCGCGGATCTCGCCGTTCCGACCGGCGGGCGAGGTCTCGGCCCGGCGTCTGGGCCCGCTGGTGAGCGAGATCCGTGCTGTGCTGACTGAGGCCATCGCCGCCGGGGGTTCAACCCTCCGCGACTACGCCCAGGCGGATGGCGCGCTGGGCTACTTCCAGCACCGTTTTCGCGCCTATGATCGCGAGGGTCAGGCCTGCGCCAACGCCGGCTGCGGCGGTGTGATCGCCCGCGATGTGCAAGCCGGTCGCTCGACGTTTCACTGCCTGACGTGCCAGCGATGAGGTTGTTTGTCGTCGCTTGCAGTCTGGCGCTCCTGGCGGCGACGAGCGCCTGGGCGAAGCCGGCTGTTTGGATCGTCCGCGACGCGGATTCTGAGATGGTGCTCTTTGGCTCCATTCATGTCCTGCCGCCGGACCTGGATTGGCGCCCGCCGCAGCTGGACGCCGCGGTCGCGGCGGCCGACGACCTGTGGTTCGAACTGCCCGTCGGCCCGGAAGCGGATCAGGACGTCTCGCGGTTGGCGGCGCAGCGCGGCGTGTTGCCCCCGGGGCGCTCGCTGTTCGCGATGCTGTCGCGCCAGGATGCGGCGCGTCTCGCCCACGTCGCGGATGGTCTCGGCGTCGACAAGGCGACGCTGGACCGCTTCGAGCCCTGGCTGGCCGAAGTGGCCTTGGCGGCCGGCGCCTATGCCAGGGCTGGCGCATCAGGCGAGTATGGCGTCGAGCACGTCCTTGACATCGCGGCTCCGCCCGACCTCCGGCGCGAGGCGCTTGAGACCGCAGACCAGCAACTCGCGCTGTTTGACGAAACGCCGCTCAAGGATCAGTTGGCCTCGCTGCGGCAGTCGGTGATGGAGCTCGAGACCGACCCCGAGAGCTATGACGATCTGGTGCGCGCCTGGCAGGCGGGCGATCTGCACGCCCTGGAAACCGAAGTTCTGGCGCCCCTTCGCATCGCCTCGCCGAAGCTGTTCAAGCGCGTCGTGAGTGAGCGCAACGCGCGCTGGACGACGCGGCTCGACGCCCGGCTGAAGGGCAGGGGCCGGACGGTCGTGGTGGTGGGCGCGGGCCATCTGATCGGCAAGGGCGGACTGCCGGCGCGTTTGCGCGCCCTTGGCTATTCGGTCTCAGGGCCGTAAGTCGCGCGGGAGATTTCCGGAGCATCCCATGAGCTATGAGACCCTGATCGTCGAGACCCCCAGCGCGGGCGTCACCCTCATCCGCCTGAACCGGCCCGAGGCGTTGAACGCCCTGAACAGCCAACTCCTCGGCGAGCTGGGTGTGGCCCTGGATGCGGCCGAATTGGATGAAGGCGTTCGGTGCGTCGTGCTGACCGGCTCAGAGCGCGCCTTCGCGGCGGGCGCCGACATCAAGGAGATGTCGGACAGGACCTACGCCCAGATGTTTGCGACCGACTTCTTCGGGTCTGCGGCGCGGCGTATCGAGGCGTTCCGCAAACCGATCATCGCCGCCGTGGCGGGTTATGCCTTGGGCGGCGGCTGTGAGCTGGCGATGCTGTGCGACTTCATCATCGCCGCTGAGACGGCCAAGTTCGGTCAGCCAGAGATCAATCTCGGCGTCATGCCGGGGATTGGCGGCACCCAACGCCTGCCCCGCGCGGTCGGCAAGGCCAAGGCCATGGAGATGGTGCTGACCGCTCGGATGATGGACGCCGCCGAGGCTGAGCGGGCTGGGCTCGTGTCGCGAGTGGTGGCGGCTGACAAATTGTTGGACGAGGCCCTGGCCGCTGCGGCCAAGATCGCCGCCCAGTCACCCTTGGCGGTGATGATGAACAAGGAGCTGGTCAACGCCGCCTTCGAGACCACCCTGGCCACCGGCGTCGCCGTCGAGCGGCGCTTGTTCCACTCGCTGTTCGCCTTCGAGGATCAGAAGGAAGGCATGGCCGCCTTCATCGACAAGCGGAAGGCCGCCTTCAAGGGGCGCTAAAGACTTCCGCGCGCCATTGACCGGACAGGTCGCCTTGAGTATATCCGCGCCTCCATTTTCGCCCGTCCGGCTTCCACCGGGCGCGTTGCCCGTTTCGAGAGCTCAGACGCATGGCCAATAACCCCGGCGCCAAAAAGGCGGTTCGCAAGATCGCCCGTCGCACGGAAGTCAACACCGCGCGCCGGTCCCGGGTTCGCACCTTCCTGCGCAAGTTCGAGGAAGCGTTGTCGGCGGGCGACGCGGCTGTGGCCAAGGACGCCTTCGTCAAGGCCCAGTCCGAACTGATGCGCGCGGTCGGCAAGGGCGTGGTCCATAAGAACACCGGCTCGCGCAAGGTCTCGCGCCTAGCCGCCCAGCTGAAGAAGATGTCGGTCGCCTGATATCAGCGGAGGGGACTGAACACCCCCTGATTCAATCGGATTTATAGGAAAGCAGCGCTGAGAGGCGCTGCTTTTTTCGTGGCGGTGGGACGGGTTCGCAGGGTGTCTTTGAGCGCGTCATTCTGCCACTTTCGGCGCTTTCCCTTACCCTCAAAGGGGTCCCGAGCGAGTCAATGAAAATATCGTTAGACGTCGCGAAGAATCACCGTTGACCCGTCCATCGCCCCCACTAGTGTCTGGGTTCTTACAGCGTTTTTGATCTGACCCCGGACAAGACCGGGACGACGGCGAAGCCTAGGCGTTCGCTGATTAAGAGCCTGTTTGTGAAAAGAAAAATGAGATCGTCAGGGGGTTCGGGGCCCTGAGCGGTCGGTGGCGGTTCGATGGGGTTGCAAGGTATGACGAGCGGGGGGATTGCGGGAGCTATGGCAAGCGCGCCGGCGATGGCTGTCTGGAGCAAGACCTGCCAGGTTCTCAAGCGTGAACTCGGGGATGCGACGTTTGGCTCCTGGCTCGGTCAGGCTGCTCTGCGCGAGTTCGGCGATGAGGTTTGCGTTGTGGCCGCCACAGGCGTGGCGCGCGATTGGATCCGCAACAACGCCTGGCGCCGGATCGGCGAGCTTTGGGCGCAGAATGACCCCCTGGGACGCCGCCTGGATCTTAAGTCCAGGCTTGAGGTAGATTCCTCCGCGTGGCCTGACGCCAGCAAGCCCGCCGGTTCTGCGGTCAGCGAGCCGGTGTTTGAGGTCGAGGCTGTGGCGCCAGTGGTTGCGCGCCAGGGACGCCTTCAGGGCCTCCAGGAGCGCTATCGCTTCGACACCTTCGTGTCCGGCCCCGCCAATGAGTTCGCCTTCGCCGTGGCGCGCCGCGTCGCGTCCTGGGCGGATGGGCATTTCAATCCAGTGGTGTTCCATGGCCCGTACGGGTTCGGCAAGACCCACCTGCTGAACGCGGTCGCTTGGGAAGCCATGCGCACCGCGCCGGAGAAGCGGGTCGTCTATCTGTCGGCCGAGCGCTTCACGTCCACGTTCGTCAAGGCGCTGCAAGATCGCCAAACACAGGCGTTCAAGGACGACCTGCGCAACGCTGACCTGTTGCTGATCGACGATGTCCATTTCGTCGCTGGCAAGCCGCAGACTCAGGAAGAGCTGTTCCACACCCTGATCGCCCTGGTGGAAGATGGCCGGCGGGTGGTGCTGACGGCGGACCGTTCGCCCACCGAGCTCTCGCAGATGGAGCCGCGTCTGCGCTCACACCTGCAGGCCGGGCTGGTCTGCGGCATCGAACCTGCTGACCGCACCCTTCGGTTGGGCATCCTGGAGCGCAAGCTCAACACCCTCGCCCAGACCGGCGGCTTCCACCCGGCCGCGCGCGCCGAGGTGTTGCAGTTCCTGGCCGATCGTTTCACCGACAGCGTCCGTGAATTGGAAGGCGCGCTCAATACTCTGGTGGCCCGCGTCGGCGGCGACATCGCGCGTCTGACGCTGGAGGAGTCGCAGGCGATCCTGCGGCCGCACCTGGCGGTCACCGAGCGAAAGGTGACGGTGGACCTCATTCAGAAGACGGTTGCCGAACATTACGCCCTGAAGCAGGCCGACCTGATCTCCGAGCGCCGAGCCCGCGCCGTCGCCCGACCCCGACAGGTGGCCATGTGGCTGGCCAAACAGATCACCACCCGCTCGCTGCCGGACATCGGCCGCAGGTTCGGAGGGCGCGACCACACCACCGTGCTGCATGCCGTTCGGCGGATCGAACAGCTGAAAGCGGAAGATCCGGTGCTGGCGCAGGATGTTGAGGTTCTGTTGCGAAAGCTCAGGGGATAGCTGACGGCGGGGGGTTTTTCGGTTAGGAGGGCGTCCTCCGCGCATTCGCGGACCATCGCGAAAAGCTATCCATGAAAGACCTGAAGGGCTCGGCCCTGACCGACCGGCTGACCGCTGCAGCGGAGGCCAAGGCCGCGTTGGTGGCCAAGCTGAAGCCGAAGGCCGCTGTCACCGATCCCCTTTTCGCCGAACGCGCGGCCATGAAAGCCGCCGAGCTTCAAGCTGTGCGCGAGCAACGGGCCGTCGAAAAGGCCGAAGCCAAGCTCGCCTCGGCCGAACGCGTCGCCGCCGCCCAGGCCGAGATCGCCGCCGCCGAGGAAGCCGCGCTGGCTGAAAAGCGCGGTGCGCGCAAGGAACGCAAACAGCTCAGCAAGGACGAGGCGAAGGCCAAGCGCGACGCCAAATACGCCGCGCGCAAGGCGCGGTAGGGCCGCGACTACGCGCCAATTCAACGTACTCCAGCTTCCAATGAAGAAGTGCGGCTACGTCGTTGCAGCGGCCTCGTTGCCGAGTTGAAGGCCCCTACTTCGGGGCGCCAACGTCCCGCTTGACCGTGCGGACGCGCCGCCGTTCTCTGATCTGATCTATGACCTGCTTCAGCGTTCCCAGCGGAACGGAGCCGTAGGCGAACGTGTCGGGCTTGTCGCGGGAGATAGGCCGCAAGTCTGGCCCCGGCCAGGTGAAGCGATTTAGTTCCGTGGTGACGATCCAAGACTGCTGATCGTCCAGGCCAAGGCGGGCCTTTGTGGCGGCCCGCAGTTCGACAGCTTCAGTTTTGGCCTTGGGCGGCGTGTGGGTGATCGGCGCGACGTGGACGATGCGCTCACCATCCTGGTCGTGAACCGCCAGGACAATGACGCAGGGGCGATCTTTAAGCCCCTCTTCCCAGCCGGCGTTGGCCTGATCTTGCCAAAGGTACGAATAGCTGATGACCAAACCGGGCGTCGGTGTCGGCAGCGCCACTGGCTACGGCTTCGGGGTGAGTTCGTGGTCGAACTGGGCCAAGTCGATGGGCAATTCCTGGTCGGATATCGCCAGAATTTCCGCGTCCGACAAATCCTCGACCTTCAACGCTACCCGATCACGCCTCTTGAGGCGATGATACTCATCGGCGCCAACCAGAACCACACTGTCGCGTCCGTGGTTCGTAATTGTAACCGGCTCGCGTAGCGCCGCCTCGCGGTAACGCCCGAAGGCCCTTTGAAATTCTGCGGACGAAACACTCAAGCCTGGCATAGCGGCGCCTCCGAAATCCATACTACACTGATTATACGTATTTTCAAGGACCGCCGAGTAGGCGCCATTTTCACATCCGGCTAGGATTCCAGTCGTCGGACATGAAAAAGGGCGGCTGCATCGCTGCAGCCGCCCCGATCATTTCAGCGATGCGTCAGACGTTTACGCGTCGGCCGTCTCAGCCTGCTTGGACGACAGGTCCTCGCCGGTTTCCTGGTCGACGACCTTCATCGACAGGCGGGTCTTGCCGCGATCATCGAAGCCCAGCAGCTTCACCTTGACCGACTGGCCCTCGGTCAGCACGTCGGAGACCTTGTTGACGCGCTCGTTGGCGATCTGGCTGACGTGAACCAGGCCGTCCTTGGCGCCGAAGAAGTTCACGAAGGCGCCGAAATCGACGACCTTCACGACCTTGCCGGTGTAGATCGCGCCCACTTCAGCTTCCTGGGTGATCGACTTGATCCAGGTCTTGGCGGCGTCGATCTTGGCCTGATCGGCGGCGGCGATCTTGATCGTGCCGTCCTCGCCGATGTCGACCTTGGCGCCGGTCTCGGCGGTGATCTCGCGGATCACCTTGCCGCCGGTGCCGATCACTTCACGGATCTTGTCGACCGGGATCTTGATGGTCTCGATCTTCGGCGCGAACTCGCCCAGTTCGGCGCGGGGCGCCTCCATGGCCTTGTTCATTTCGCCGAGGATGTGGTCACGGCCGCCCTTCGCCTGCGCCAGGGCCTGCTTCATGATCGCTTCGGTGATGCCGGCGATCTTGATGTCCATCTGCAGCGAGGTGATGCCGTCGGCGGTGCCGGCGACCTTGAAGTCCATGTCGCCCAAGTGGTCTTCGTCGCCGAGGATGTCGGACAGCACGGCAAAGCCGTCGCTCTCCAGGATCAGGCCCATGGCGATGCCGCTGACCGGCTTCTTCAACGGAACGCCCGCATCCATCAGCGCCAGCGACGAGCCGCAGACCGAGGCCATCGAGGACGAGCCATTGGACTCGAAGATCTCGGACACCAGCCGGATCGTGTAGGGGAAGTCCTCGTAAGGCGGCAGCATCGGACGGATCGCCCGCCAGGCCAGCTTGCCGTGACCCACTTCACGTCGGCCCGGCGCACCCATGCGGCCCGTTTCCCCGACCGAGAAGGGGGGGAAATTGTAGTGCAGCATGAACTTCTCATAGTACTTGCCCTCGAGGGCATCGATGAGCTGTTCGTCGTCGCCGGTGCCGAGCGTGGCCACGACCAGCGCCTGGGTTTC
>JAYTFM010000046.1:0-7353 GCA_043734425.1 Alphaproteobacteria bacterium | reverse complement strand
AGCACCCCTCCCCATGCACCAGCGCCATGCCTTTGGCCTTGAGCGGCTCGCCGAGATGAGCGGCAAGCTCGTCGAGCAGGCCTATCATCGGGCGATCATTGCCGAGGGGCCGGAGGCGAAGGACCACGCCTCCCTGGTGTTTGATCGTCTGGCCCGGGGATTCCGACTGACCCTCAGCCTGGAAGCCCGCTTCGCCCGCGACGTGCGGCGTGAGCAGCGTGAGAGCGCGGAGTTGGCGGCTGAGCCTGCGCCGAACAGCTTGCCCCGGCCCGTCGCCGCGTCTCGGCCCGAGCGTCCGGCCCGCGAGCCCACGGAGGCCGACCATGAGAGCGAGATGGAGGCTGAGGCGACCTCCGACGCCCTCGCCATTCGCCTCAAGGACCTCTCCCATATCCTGGATGATCAGGCCGAGATGCTCGACCCTGACGGATCCCACCGCGCCGACCTCGATGAACTCGCCGAATGGTGGGCCATCGGCCAGCGTTATGAGCCGGGCTACCAGCCGCCCAAGCCCACACCGCGCCGGGCCAAGGCCAAGCGCACCCGACCGCCCCGGCCCAAGGTCACGCAATCCCGGGCCATCCTGGACGATGACGTCCCGGATCTCGACATCGACGACGACGACATTCCGGACAAGGACGACTTCGACGACGAGGATGACTTCGACGACGAGGCGCTCTGGCTGGAGTCCGGCTGAACCCTCACCTCGCAGATCCGACGCGCCGCAAATTCCGCCCCCATCCGCGATTGCCCCTTGCGCCCGCCGGCCTCCTGGCTATATCGTAATCTAGTTTTGCTCTATATGAGCATAAGGGGCGGCGCCGGATGTGAGTCCTGCGCCTCTTCTGAGCCTAGGAAATGCTCACTTTGAGCATAAGGAGGGCCTCTTGCCTGCCGACGGGTTTGATTTCGCGTTTACGCCTGAGGTCGAAGCGGCGACCGCGCCGATCTGGCCGAAGGTCAGCGGCCATGTCACGCCGATGGAATGGCGCCAGCACGCGCCGTTGATCGCCGAGATCAACCGGCTGAAGCGCGAAAAGAACGCCGTGATCCTGGCGCACAACTATATGACGCCGCAGATCTTCCACGGGGTCGGCGACTACGTCGGTGACAGCCTGGGCCTGGCCAAGGAAGCCGCGCGGTCCGACGCGGCGGTGATCGTCCAGGCCGGCGTTCACTTCATGGCCGAGACCTCCAAGATCCTCAGCCCCGAAAAGCGCGTGCTGATCCCCGACCTGCGGGCCGGCTGCTCGCTGGCCTCCTCCATCACCGGCGCCGATGTGCGGCTGATCAAGCAGCGCTATCCCGGCCTGCCGGTGGTCACCTATGTCAACACCACCGCCGACGTGAAGGCCGAGACCGACATCTGCTGCACCAGCGCCAACGCCGTGCAGGTGGTCGAGGAAGCCGCCCGCCTGTGGGGCGTGGATCGCGTCATCCTGATCCCGGACGAATTCCTGGCCCGCAATGTCGCCCGCCAGACCGCCATCAAGATCATCGCCTGGAAGGGCCGCTGCGAGGTGCATGAGCGCTTCACCGCCGCCGACATCCTGGAGATGAAGGCGGCCTATCCGGACGCCGAGGTGCTGGCCCACCCGGAGTGCCCCGAAGAGGTCATCGCGGTCTCGGACTTCGCCGGCTCGACGGCGGCGATGATCGACTATGTCGCCCAGCGCCGGCCCAAGCGGGTGGTGATGGTCACCGAATGCTCGATGGCCAGCAATGTGGCGGCGGACTCGCCCGAAACCGAGTTCGTCGGCCCCTGCAATCTCTGCCCGCACATGAAGCGGATCACCCTGGAAAACATCTACGAGGCGCTGCTCCATGACCGCTACGAGGTGACCGTGGACCCGGTGATCGGCGCGAAGGCGCGGCTGGCGGTGCAGCGGATGATCGACCTGCCGCCGCCAGCCGTTCCGGCCCGCTATGACCTGGTCAAGGCGCGCCACCACGTCGATGTGGAGATGATCTGAGCGTGGACTACGCGCCCAGCCTCAAGCGGGTCGCACCTGCACCCATGGCGGCGATCTCGGCGCGTGCGGCGCCGGACCATGTGACCCACGTGGTGTTCGCCGGGCTCGACAGGGTCCATGCCGCGTTGCGGGCCGGTGATTTCGGCCGCCTCGGCGGCGATGTCGTGCTCTGCGAGCGGTCCGAGGACGGGATGCTGGACCTCAAGATCGGGGTTGAGCTGGAACGGCCGTTTCCCGGACTTGGCAGGATCGAGGCCTGGGTCACGCCGGGTGGAGACGCGGTTCATGTCACCCATACCGGCGCTTACACCCAGCGCTCGGCGGCGCATGCGGCGGCTCGCGATGGCGCGGCGCGCCTGGGTCGCGGGCTGACCGGCGTCTATTGGGAAGTGCACGGCGCCTACGAGATCGGCGCCCGAGCGCGGCCAATCCAGGTCTACCATGCGGTGGAGGCTGGCCGTGGCTGAGCGCATCCGTCACGACGGCGTGCTGGTGGTCGGCGCGGGCCTCGCCGGCCTCACCGCCGCGCTGTCCGCCGCCCCGGCCAAGGTGCTGGTGCTGACCGAAGCGCCGCTGAATCAAGGCTGTTCCTCGGCCTGGGCGCAGGGCGGCATGGCGGCGGCCCTGGGGGCCGACGATACGCCGGAACTGCATGCTGCGGACACGGTCGCCGCAGGCGCGGGCCTGGTGATGGCCGACGTCGCTGACTTGCTTGCATCAGAAGGCCCTGCGGCCGTGCGCCGCCTCGCCGACCTCGGGGCGCCGTTCGACCGCGACGCCGCCGGCGCCTTCGCCCAGAGCCTGGAGGCCGCGCATTCTCGCGCTCGCGTGGCGCGGGTGAAGGGCGATCAGGCCGGCCGGGCGATCATGGAGGCGGTCAGCGTCGCCGTGCTGGCCGCGCCGCACATCCGGGTGCGCACCGGCGCCAAGCTGATCGGCCTGATGCAGGACGGCGAGGGCCGGATACGCGGCGTCGTCGTGCGGATCAACGGCGCGCCGGTGCAGATCACCGCCCGCGCGGTGATCCTGGCGACCGGCGGCATCGGCGGGCTCTATGCCGTGACCACCACACCGGCGGCTCTGCAGGGCGACGGTCTGGGTCTGGCGGCGCTGGCCGGGGCGGTGATCGCCGATCCGGAGTTTGTGCAGTTTCACCCGACCGCCATCGACATCGGCCGCGATCCGGCGCCCCTGGCCACCGAGGCCCTGCGCGGCGAGGGCGCCCTGCTGGTCAACGGCCAGGGCCAGCGGTTCATGGACCACTATCACCCGGCCGCCGAGATGGCGCCGCGCGATGTGGTGGCCCGGGCGATCCACGCGGAGCGCGCTGCGGGGCGCGGCGCGTTCCTGGACGCCCGAGCGGCGGTCGGCGCGCATTTCCCGGTGGAGTTTCCAGGAGTGTTTGCGGCCTGCATGGGTGGCGGCGTCGATCCGCGCATCCAGCCGATCCCGGTGGTGCCGGCCTGCCACTATCACATGGGCGGCATCGCCACCGACACCGACGGGCTGAGCACCTTGGCTGGCCTCTATGCGGCGGGCGAATGCGCCTCGACCGGCGTGCACGGCGCCAACCGGCTGGCCTCCAACTCGCTGCTGGAGGCGGCGGTGTTCGGCGCCAGGGCCGGCCGGGCGGCGGCGCTTGCGCCGGAAGGTCGGGGTTCCGGAACGCCGCTGATGGTCGGCGCCCTGCCGGCCGGCGCCCTCGCCGAACTGCGCGGCGCCATGAGCCGGGACGCCGGGGTGATCCGCAACGCCCAGGGTCTTGGCAATCTGCTGGATCACCTGGACCACGCCGAGGCCCTGCACGGCCGCAGCGCGCCGCTGATCGCCGCGCGGCTGGTCGCCCAGGCGGCCCTGGACCGGCGCGAGAGCCGGGGCGGCCACTTCCGCGAAGACTTCCCGCTGGCCGTGGCGCCGGCCCGCACGTTCGTGACCCTGGGCGACGTGGCGCGCGGCGCCGCGCGGTTCGCCGCCGAATGATCGCCGCCGAATGATCGAGCCCCTCCCCGACCTGCTGATCGCGCCGATCCTCCGCGCGGCGCTGGCCGAGGATCTTGGCCGAGCCGGCGATATCACCGCCCAGGCCTGCGTGCCGGCTGACGCCCGGCTGCGCGCCCAGTTCGCCACCCGCCGGGGCGGCGTGGTCGCGGGCCTTGCCTGTGTGCGCCTGACGCTGGCTGAGCTGGATCTCACCGTCCGCGTCGAGACCCTGGTGGCCGATGGCGACGTCGTGCCGGCCGGCGCGGCCCTGGCCCGCGTGGAGGGCTCAGCCCGGGCGATCCTGACCGCTGAGCGCACGGCGCTCAACCTGCTGGGCCGGCTGTGCGGCATCGCCACCCTGACCCAGGACTATGTGGACGCTGTCGCCGGAACCGGCGCGCGCATCACCGACACCCGCAAGACCACGCCCGGCCTGCGCGCGCTGGAGAAATATGCGGTGCGCTGCGGCGGCGGGGTGAACCACCGCTTCGGCCTGGATGACGCCATCCTGATCAAGGACAACCACGTCGCCGCCTGCGGCTCGGTGGGCGAGGCGGTGCGTCGGGCCAAGGCCTTCGCCGGCCATCTGGTCAAGGTCGAGGTCGAGGTCGACAGCCTGGTCCAGCTGCACGAGGCCCTGGCTCATGACCCCGATGTGATCATGCTGGACAACTTCGCGCTCGCCGACCTGCGTGAGGCGGTGGCCATCACCGCCGGCCGCGTGACCCTGGAAGCCTCCGGCGGCGTTACCCTCGAAACCGTCCGCGCCATCGCCGAAACCGGCGTCAATGTGATCAGCGTCGGCGCCCTCACCCACTCCGCCAAGGTGCTGGATATCGGCCTGGACGCGATCTAGGAGTTCGGGACCGTGCTCAGCTCCCGCATCCGCCGCCCAGATTCCTGAGCCGCCGCGACACGGCCCTGACCTCGGGCGTCCATCGCCACGCGCATCTGAGCCAGCACCTGCGGCGGCGCGGTCTCGGGGCGGCCGGCGTTGAACGGCGGGGCCGGCGCGTATTCCAGGCCGAGCTGGATCTGTTGGGCATAAGCATCGCCCGCCAGCTCCGCCAGCAGCACGAAGGCGAAGTCGATGCCGGCAGTGACGCCGCCGCCGGTGATCACGTTTCCGTCGCGGACCACGCGGCCCTCGTCGATGATCGCGCCGAAATGCGGCAGCAGGTCGCGCCAGGCCCAATGGCAGGCCGCGCGCTTGCCTTGCAGAAACCCCGCCGCACCCAGCAGCAGCGAGCCGGTGCAGACCGACGTGAGGTATTTCGCCCCGCCGCCCAGCCGCCGAAGCTCGGCGACGAAGGCCTCGTCCAGCATGGCGTCGGCCGTGCCGAAGCCGCCGGGGATCAGCAGCACGTCGCAGCGCTCGAGCTTGGTCAGGTCGGCCAGCTTGCTGAACGTCAGGCCCTCGGCCTCGATATCCTGGCCACCCATCGAGGCGGCGGTGACCTTGGCGTTGGGGGTGCGGACCAGCACCTGGTGCGGCCCGGTGAAGTCCAGATGGGTGACGCCGGGATAGAGGGCGATGACGATCTGCAGCTGGGACATGGCTGGGGCACTCCTCGACTTGACAGGGGGGATGTACCGCCGTCATGTCTCGTCCGAAATGACGTTATTCCCTCGGTTTCTGCCATGACCCACGTGATCGCTGTCGTTATCTTTCCGGGCTTCCAACTGCTGGACGTCGCCGGGCCGATCAGCGCCTTCGAAATCGCCGAGCGCCATCGGCCGGGCGCCTATGCCCTGCGGATTCTGGCGGCAGAGGCTGGACAGGTGGCGAGTTCGGCGGGCGTCTGTCTGCAGGCCGAAGCGCTGGACGCTGGGCCGTTCGACACGATCATGGTCTCCGGCGGCGACGGTACGCGCAGTCTGGCGGATCTGCTGACCGCCATCGCCTGGCTGCGCGACGTACGCAGCGCCAGGATCACCAGCGTCTGTTCCGGCGCCTATCTGCTGGCCGAGGCCGGACGGCTGGACGGTCGACGCGCCACCACCCATTGGAGTCGGACCGAGGATTTCGCGCGGCGCTACCCAAAAGTTCGGCTGGATGCGGACCGGATCTTCATCCGCGACGGCGATGTGTGGACCTCGGCCGGGATCACCGCCGGGATCGATCTGTCGCTGGCGCTGATCGAGGAAGACCTTGGCAGCGACATCGCGCGATCTGTCGCCCAGCACCTGGTGGTCCATCAGCGGCGTCCCGGCGGTCAGTCGCAGTTTTCCGCTCTGATCGATCTTGGCGGCCACAGCGGCCGGTTCGCCGTGCTGATGGATTGGATGCGCGCGCACCTTTCCGAGCCCCTGACGGTGGAGCAGCTGGCCGATCAGGCGGCCATGAGCCCCCGCAACTTCGCCCGCGCCTTTGTCGCCGAAACCGGGACCACGCCGGCCAAGGCGGTGGAGCGCCTGCGCCTGGAAGCGGCGCGTGCCGAGGTCGAGGCCGGCCGCACGCCCATCGACCGAGTGGCCGAACGCAGCGGCTTCGGAGACCCCGAACGCATGCGCCGGGCCTTCCTGCGCGCCTTCGGCCAGCCGCCCCAGGCGCTCCGGCGCGCGGCGCAGGGTTAGCCCTTGCCCCGCACCCAGCCGGTGAACAGGTTGAGGGCGTTGAAGCGATGCTTGCCCGCGACATCGTCGGTGTAGGCGTCGATCATTCCGGCCCCTCCGTGGGAACCACGTCGAAGGCGATGGTGACCCGCCGTTCTGCGGTCGTGAACGGTTCGGCGCCATGCCAGAGGTAGGCGGGGAACAGCACCAGCTTGCCCGGCGCCGGACGCACGTGGTGATCGTTGGGCATGGGCGGGTCCATCGGGAAGGGCGGCTGGCCGAACCGCAGCCAGCCCTCGTGGCCCTGGCGGCCAAGCGCGGCGTCCGGAACCTCGACATAGAAGGCCGAGGAGATCCAGCCCTGGCTGTGGATGTGGTCGCGGTGGAAGTCGCCGGACCTGAGGATCACCGACCAGGCGCCGGACAGCCGATAGCCGCCGCTGGCCCGGCGTTGGCGCGGCTCGGTGTGGACGTGCGGAAAACCAGTGTTGGCGGCGACTATGCCGGCGCGTTCGGCCTGGGCGCGCCGTTCACGACCGAGCAGCGGGCGGCGTTTTCGGGCTGGATGGACCAGATCTACGCCGAGTTCATCACACGGGTGGCGGCGGGCCGCAAGCTGTCGCCGGAGAAGGTGCGCGAGATCGCCAAGGGCCGCGTCTGGACCGGCGTCCAGGCCAAACAGCTCGGCCTCGTCGACGAGCTGGGCGGCTTTTACCAGGCGGTGGACAAGGCCAAGACCCTGGCGCACCTGACCGGCGAGCCGCACCTGAAGCGGATGACCCCCAGCGAGGGGACCTTCGACATGCTGGAACGGGCGCTGGGCGTCTCGGCGACGTCGGCGCGG
>JAYTFM010000045.1:0-16566 GCA_043734425.1 Alphaproteobacteria bacterium | reverse complement strand
CCGCGCCGTCTGAGCCCGCCGCGCTGGCGGCGGCGGTGGGCGCAACGCACCTGCGCTACACCCGCCAGATCAATGGCCGCGAGCGATGGACGGGGTATCCAATAAGGGGACAGGAGTAATGTTTCCCTAATGTTCCGGTCATGCTATGGTTTCAGGCATGGCTCGCCTGGCCCGCATCGTCGTCCCTGACTGTCCGCACCACGTCACCGCGCGGGGCAACCGTCGCGAGCCGATCTTCTTCGAGGATGGCGATCAGGACCTCTACTGCGATCTGCTCGGTGAGCAGATGCGCAAGGCTAACGTGGCCGTTTGGGCTTATTGCCTGATGCCCAACCACGTTCACCTCATCCTTTGCCCTTCCACCGAAGACGGCCTGGCCCAGGCGCTCGGCGCCGCGCACCGGCGGTGGGCGAATTTTGTCAACGCGCGAGGCCGCTGGCGCGGGCATCTGTTCGACGGCCGCTTCGCCTCGGTCGCCATGGACGAGGGCCATCTGATGTCTGCGGTGCGCTATGTGGCGCGGAACCCGGTGCGGGCCGGACTGGCCGCCCGCGCCGAGGACTGGTCATGGTCGAGCACGCGAGCGCACCTGAAGGGCGAGGATGATGGACGGGTCAGCGTGGGTCCGGTGCTGCGACGCACGACCTCATTTGCGGAGCTGATCAGCTCGGACGACGCGCCCGGCGCCCTGGCGGCGATCCGCGCGGCCGAGACGACCGGTCGGCCCCTGGGGACGGCGACCTTCGTCGCCGACCTGGAGCGCAGGCTGGGCCGTCCCATCGCACGTCGCGCACCGGGCCGAAAACCGACACGCGAACCCCAAACCCAGCCGAGCTTGTTCTGACGGTCTCAGGGCGGGGTATGGTGCTCCTGTTGTCTAATTGATTTCACGGTTCGTCTCGGTTGGTAGCCCAACTGACCTTGGACTATGGTTGTCTTCGGGGTCATGGCCGGGCTTAAGGAGCCTTGGGGGCCATGCCGCGTGATCGCGGTCAGGCGAGGTAGGGTGGACGTCCTGATGTCACCGGCGGGCTCTAGGCTGCAACAGTGTAAGCGGGATCGTCCGATTGTGGCCTTCGGTCAGAGTCTGCGGGGGATTCAGGCCCAGCGGAACTCAGTTTCCGAACGCCACAAACTGAGGAGCAGGACGGCAAGCTTGCGGGCCACGGCCACGCGGGCGCGCTTGGGTCCCTTGGTCTCGGCGAGTGTGCGGCCCCAGGTCTGTAAGGCGCAGGGCCGCTTGACGCGGACCAGCAGGTTGTTGGCCGCCTCATAGAGGGCTGAGCGCAGCATGGGATCGCCGGCCTTGGTGATGCGGCCCTTGTGGTCGCGTTCGCCCGACTGGTTGCGTCTTGGAGCCAGGCCCGCGAAGGCGCCGGCGTGCTCGCTTCGGCTGAAGCGTCCCGGGTCCTCGATGCTGGTCTTGAACACCAAGGCGGTGATCGGTCCCACGCCCGGGGTGGTCATCAGCCGCGCGGTCACCGGATCGGCTGCGGCCTGGGCGGCCAGCTGCTTTGATGCGCTTCTGATCTGGACCTCGATCGCCTCCAGGCTCTCGATCAGCGGCTTCAGGATCGCTTCAAGCTGCGGCTTCTGCGCAAACAGCGCCGTCAGCCGCTCGCGCCGCTTGGCCGGGGTGGTGACCTTGCCGAGCCTAAGGCCAAACAGCTTCAGCAGGCCGCGCAGCTGACCCGCCATGGCCAGGCGCGAGGCGACCAGCTGCGCGCGGATCTTCAGGCGCGCCCGGTCCATATGGGTCGTCTCGGCCTTGATATGAATCTGTTTGAACCAGCCGGTCCGCGCCATCTGCGCCAGACCCTCCGCATCGTGCGGATCGCTCTTGTTGACCCGCGCCGACAACACCCCCTTGGCGTGGCGGGCGCACACGCAGATCGCCGGAACCCCGCGCTCGATCAGCCCATGATAGAGGAAGGCCGAGAGCGAGCCGGTCTCCAGCACCACCCGCACAAGACCCTTTGCCCCGCTCTTCGGTGTCCGGGTCCTCAGCGTCCGGGCGATCACGTCCGGGTCCGTAGCGCAGGCCCCCGCCCACAAAACCGCCCCCGCCCCGTCCACCACGCACACGTGCGTCAGCTTGTCGGAAACATCCAACCCGGCGTAGACTTCAGTCATGGTCCATCCTCCTCTTTGAAGCGGCGCGATCTCCTCGCACCGACTTCGTTTCCAAGGAGGATGGGCCTACCTCAATTACCCGATGTCACCGAAATTGCCGTATTTCGGTGACAGGCTTGGAGTGACCCCCTACCAACTATCCACCCACCGCAGCTTCTTGCCCGTCCTCGGCGGCGCCGGCGGCAGGCTCTTGAGGCCTGCGGCCACCCAGCGGCGGGTTTCGGCCGGGTCGATGACGTCGTCGAGGGAGGGGCCGCTGCCCATGCTTAGGGCTTTGCCTCTCGCGTAGGCCTGGGCGACCATCTCGTCGAACTTGGTTTTGCGTTCCAGGGGGTCGGCGATGGCCGCCAGTTCGTTGCGGTAGCCGAGCTTGACCGAGCCTTCCAGGCCCATGCCGCCGAACTCGCCGGTCGGCCAGGCGACGCAGAACATCGAGCCCTGATAGCTGCCGCCGGTCATGGCGATGGCCCCCAGGCCATAGCTCTTGCGCAGGATCACCGAGAACAGCGGCACGGTGAGGTTGGCGCCGATCACGAACAGCCGCGAGCAGTGACGGATCAGGCCGGTCTTTTCGGCCTCGGGTCCGACCATGTTGCCGGGGGTGTCGGACAGCGACAGCACCGGGATGTCGAAGGCTTCGCAGAGCTGCAGGAACCGGGCGGCCTTGTCGGAGGCGTCACTGTCGATGGCCCCGCCCAGGTGCATCGGGTTGTTGGCGAACACCCCGACCGGCCGGCCCTCGATGCGGACGAAGGCGGTGACCATGGCCAGGCCGAACTTCGGCCGCAGCTCCAGCACCGAGTCGGTGTCGGCGATCAGCTCGATGACCTTGCGGACATCGTAGACCCGCAGCCGGTTCTCGGGGATCGCCCGGCGCAGCAGGCGCTGGTCGGCGCAGCTCCAGTCGGCCAGCGGACCCTGGAAGTAGCCGAGGTATTTCTTGGCTGCCGCGACCGCCTCGGCCTCGTCCTCGACCAGCACATCGATGGTGCCGTTCTCCTGCATCACCTTGATCGGGCCGATCTCCTCCGGCCGGAAGACACCCAGGCCGCCGCCCTCGACCATCGCCGGGCCGCCCATGCCCAGCGTCGAGTTGCGGGTGGCGATGATCACGTCGCAGCAACCGAGCAGGGCGGCATTGCCGGCGAAACAGCGGCCGGAGGTCACCCCGACCAGCGGCACAGCGCCCGACAGCCGGCCCCAGAACTCAAAGCCGCGGGTAAAGCCGCCGCCTTCGGTGTCGCCGGGCCGCCCGCCGCCGCCCTCGGTGAAGAACACCACCGGCAGGCGCCACCGCGCGGCCACCTCGGCCATCCGGTCCAGCTTCCAATGGTTGTTGGCGCCCTGGGTGCCGGCCAGCACGGTGTAGTCGTAGCTCAGCACCGCACAGCGCGCGCGATCCTCGCCGAACAGCGCGCCATTCACCTGGGCCAGCCCCATGATCATGCCGTCGGCCGGCGTCGTGTCGATCAGTTCTTCCAGAGTGTTGCGGCGGCGGCGTGCGGCGACCACCAGCGGGCCGTATTCGACAAACGTGCCCGGATCGACCAGGTCGTCGACGTTCTCGCGGGCCGTGCGCTGCTTGGTCTTGCGGCGGCGGGCGACCGCGTCCGGCCGGGCCTCGTCCAGGGTGCGGCGATGCCGGTCGAGCACCTCGGCCAGATCGGGGCGGATGAAGTCCAGGTCGATCTCGGCCGCCTCGACAACGCCGCCACCCTCGATCTCGGCCTCCGCGATGAAGGCCAGCGGGTGGTCCTCGAAAACGGTGTCACCGGCCGCCACCGTGATCTGCCGCACCACGCCCGAGACCTCGGCGGCGATCACGTGCTCCATTTTCATGGCTTCCATGATCATCAGCGCCTGGCCGGCGCGAACGGTGTCGCCCTCCGCCACGGAGATGTTGATGACGGTGCCCTGGAGCGGCGCGCGCAACGGCCTGGTTCCTTCCGGACCCTCCGGCTCGTCGTCCTCCAGCGCAGTCTCGGCCACTTCCCTGCCGAGCGCCAGCACCGCCAACGGATCGCCGACGTCAATCTGATACCCTGCCCGCTTGGGGCTCGCAGACCCGCGCGCGGCGGCGTCGAAATAGAGCCGGGGATGGGCCTCAGGCGCGCCGGCCAACTCGGCCATCCGTTCCTCGATCAGCCGGGTGTGCAGGTCGCCGGCCGCCACCGCCGGCAGGGCCAGCAGATTCTGCAAAAAGGCGATGTTGGTGGCCGAGCCCTCGATGCGGAACTCCGACAGCGCGCGATAGGCCTTGGCCACCGCCCGGCTGAGACCGCCGGCCCCGGCATGGACGATCAGCTTGGCCAGAAGGCTGTCGAACCGGGCGCTGGTGCGATAGCCGGCATAGCCGAACCCGTCGACCCGAACGCCGGGGCCTGAGGGCGGCTCGAACACGCTGAGCACGCCGCCGGCCGGGCGCGCCGAGCCATCGGCCGCCATGGTTTCCAGGTTGACGCGCACCTGCACCGCATGGCCGCGCGGGGCCGGAATCCGATCCTGAGTCAGGGCCAGGTCGCCCAGCGAGCGTCCGGCGGCGATCTGCAATTGCAGCCGGACCAGATCGAGGCCGGTGATCTCCTCGGTGACGGTGTGTTCGACCTGCAGACGGGCGTTGCCCTCAATGAACACCACGTCCTCGCCCCCTTCTCCAGAATTGGCGACCAGGAACTCCATGGTGCCCAGGCTGCGATAGCCCGCCGCCTGGCCCAGGGCCACGCCGTAGCCGAACAGCCGCTCGCGCAGGGCCGGCGTCAGCATGTCGGCCGGGGCGATCTCGACCACCTTCTGGCGCTGGCGTTGCAGCGAGCATTCGCGGTCGTAGAGGTGGCTGACGCTGAGGCCATCGCCGACGATCTGCACCTCGATGTGCCGGGCGCGCGGCAGGAAGCGCTCGACATAGAGATCGCCATTGCCGAACGCCGCCTTGGCCTCGGAGGCGCAGCGCGCGAAGGCCGGGGCCAGGTCCTCGGCTTGCTGGACCGGCCGCATGCCGCGACCGCCGCCGCCGGCCACCGCCTTGACCATCACCGGGCCGTGGGCGGCGAAGAACGCCTGGGCCTGATCCAGCGTGGTCGGGCCGTCGGTTCCAGCCAGGATCGGCACGCCGCAGGATTGGGCCAGCGTCCGGGCGCGGCCCTTGTCGCCGAACAGCTCCAGGGTTTCCGGCGTCGGCCCGACGAAGGTCAGCCCCGCCGCGGCGCAGGCCCGCGCGAAGGCGGCGTTCTCCGACAGGAATCCGTAGCCCGGGTGGATGGCGTCGGCGCCGGCCGCTTTGGCCGCGCTAACGATCTGTTCGATGTCGAGGTAGGCCGCCGGGCCGGAGCCCTTCAGCCCGACCGCCTCATCGGCCTTGCGGGTGTGCAGCGAGGCGGCGTCGTCCTCGGAGAACACCGCCAGCGTGGCGATGCCCATCTCGGCGGCGGTGCGCGCGATCCGAACGGCGATCTCGCCCCGGTTGGCGATCAAGAGCTTTTGCAATGCCATCCCCCTGCGCGATCTACGCCGCGCACCTCAAAACTTGTCATCCCGGTTTTCGCGGCACGCGAAAGACCGGGACCCATACGCGCCTAATCGTCCACGCCCAAGCGCTGCGGCGCCGCTGCATGTCCCCGCCCAACGCAGAGTCTATGGGTCCCGGTCTTCAGCTTCCGCCTTCGCCAAGGCTTCGGCGGACAAGTCGCCGAAACCGGGATGACAACGCGTGGGGATGGACCCCCCTACGCCTTCAGCATCTCCGCGGTGATCGGCAGGCTGCGGACGCGTTTGCCGCTGGCGGCGAAGATGGCGTTGGTTACGGCCGGGATGGCGGGCGGCAGGGCGGGTTCACCGAGGCCGGTGGGCGGGTAGTCGGTCTTGACGAACTTGACCTCGACCGGCGGCGCTTCGGAGATGCGCAGCAGCGGATAGTCGGTGAAGTTGGACTGTTGAACCTGCCCGCCCTCGATGGTGATCGCCTGGTGCAGCGCGCCGGAGATACCGTCGAGGACCGAGCCCTGGACCTGGTTGATGGCGCCGAAGGGGTTGATGATCTGGCGACCGACGTCGGCGGCCACCCAGACTTTCTTGACCTTGACCTCGCCGGTCGGGGAGACCGCCACGTGGGCGACCTCGGCGAAATAGCCCAGGTGGCTGTAGTAGCAGGCGACGCCCATGCCCTCGCCCTTCGGCAGCTTGCCGCGGTTGGCCCAGCCGGACATCTCGCCGACCGCCTTCAGCACGCCGACCATGCGGCCGGCGCCATAGGACGCCGGCGCTTTGCCGACGACGGGTTGGTCCCCCAAGAGCTTGATCTGGAAGGCCAGGGGATCGGCGCCAGCGGCATGGGCCAGTTCATCGATGAACGACTGGAACACGAAGGCCATGGCGTTGGAGCCCGGCGCGCGCAGCGGCCCGGTCGGCACGCCCAGCGACATGGCGCTGGTCTCCAGGCGCATATTGGGCACGAACTGCGCCGGGTACTCCGACCCCGGCATGCCGGCGCTGGGCGCGACGGCGGCGCCCTCGCCATAGGTCACGAAGTGGTCGTGGAAGGCGGTGACATTACCGGCCGCATCGACGCCGCCCCGGAAGAAGTGGAAGCCGCCCGGCCGATAGTGGTCGTGGGCCATGTCGTCTTCGCGGGTCCAGAGCAGCTTGACCGGCGCGCCGGCCTCGCGGGCGATCCAGGCGGCCTCGACCATATAGTCATTGGCCAGCCGCCGGCCGAAGCCGCCGCCGCAGCGCATCATGTGGATGGTGATGTCGTCGGGCTTGAGGCCCAGCGTCTTGGCGCAGAGCTGGCGGCCCTGCTCGGGGAACTGGGTCGGCGCCCAGATCTCCAGCTTGCCGTCCTTGAACTCGGCGGTGCAGTTCTGCGGCTCCAGATTGGCGTGGCTGAGGAAGGGATAGGCATAGGCCGCCTCCACAGTCTTGGCCGACGCCGCCAGCGCCGCATCAACATCACCGTCATTGCGCAGGCTGCGCTGCGCCTTGCCGGCCGCCAGCGCCTTCGCCTGTTCGGCGAAGCCCTTGCTGGACTGCTTGGAGGTCGGGTGATCGGCCCAGGTCACATTCAGCTTGTCGCGGCCCTTGCGCGCCTGCCACCAGCTGTCGGCCACCACCGCGACGCCGGGCAGCAGGCCCTGGCCGATCATCCCGGCCGGGGCCATGGCGTCCGGCATGCCCTCGACGACGAAGGCCTTGCGCACGCCCTTGACGGCGCGGGCGGCGTCGAGATCGGCGCTGGCCACCTTGGCGCCGAACACGCCGGCCTTCTGATAGGTGGCGTACAGCATGCCTGGCCGACGCACATCGATGCCGAACAGCGGCTGGCCGCTGACGATCTTGGCCGCGTCGTACTGCGGCGTCGGCTTGCCGATGATCCGATAGGCCTTGGGATCTTTCAGGGTCAGGCTCTTGGGATCCGGCGCAGTGACGGCGGCGCAGGCCAGGGCCAGCGAGCCATAGCTGCGGGATTTGCCGCTGGCGGCGTGGACCACATTGCCCGGCGTGGTCTTGCAGTCGCCCGGTCCGCAGTTCCAGGCCGTGGCGGCCGCCTGGATCAGCATCGCCCGCGCCACCGCGCCCACCCGGCGCAGCTCATCCCAGTGTAGGGGCGTGGCCATACTGCCGCCGGCGAACTGGCGACCGAAGGTCTTGGCATCGTTGTCGGCCTGTTCGATGCGGACTTGGCTCCACGCCACGTCCAGTTCCTCGGCGATCAGCATCGGCAGCATGGTCTTGATGCCCTGACCGATCTCCGGGTTCTTGGCCATGATGGTGACGATGCCGTCCGGCGCGATGCGGACATAGGCGTTGAGCGCCTTGGCCCCCGTGTTCTGGGCGACGGCGTCTGCGGCGAGCGCCTTGGGGGCCACGGCGAAGGCCAGGGTCAGGCCGGCGGCGCTGACCGAGGTGAGGATTTCGCGGCGATTGGCGCCGATCAATTGCTGGGTCATGGCGATCAAGCCTCCTTCTGGCCAGAGGCGTGTTTGATGGCCGCGCGAATGCGGGTGTAGGTGGCGCAGCGGCAAAGGTTGCCGTTCATGGCCTCGTCGATCTGGGCGTCGGTGGGCTTAGGCGTCTTGGTCAGCAGCGCGGTGGCCGACATGATCTGGCCGGGCTGGCAGTAGCCACACTGGGCGACGTCCAGCTCCATCCACGCGGCCTGGACCTTCCTGCCGACCGGGTGGGCGCTCATCGCCTCGATGGTGGTGACCTTGGCGGCGCCCAGGCTTTCTACCGGGATCTGGCAGGAGCGCATGGGCTGGCCGTCGATGTGGACCGTACAGGCCCCGCAGGCCGCGACGCCGCAGCCGTACTTGGGCCCGACGATCCCCAGCGTATCCCGCAGCGCCCAAAGCAGCGGCGTGTCGCCATCCACATCGGCGCGCATCACCTTGCCATTGACGTTCAGCGTATAGGCCATGCCCAGATCTCCCGCGTTCTCGGGGGAATCCTACAGCGCCCGGAGCCAACCGCAAAGACGCTGCGGACGGGAAACGGCGCTATCCGTTGGGCAGCAGGACTACGGAGTCGGAGAGCTCGTTGGGATTGTCGCGCGGCCGGGGCGGGAAGTGCTCGGCCAGGACCTCGCCGCAGAGGGCGATGGCCGCGACGAACCCCTCGGTCGGCGCATCGCGCTTGAGGCCCGACACTAGCGCCGCCATGGCCCGGTCCCAGGTTCCGTCTGCGACCTTGGCATGGATGCCCTCGTCGGCGATCAGCTCGGCCATGCGCTCGGCGGACGAGACATAGATCAAGACGCCGGTGCGCTCGCGGGTGGCGTGGAGATTGCGCGCCAGGAACTGGGTCTGGGCATGCTGGCGCACCCGGTCGCGCCTGAAACTGCGGGGTGTCAGGATCCGCCGCACGGAATCCAGCGAGACGATCAGCGCCACGGCGACGAACAGCAACGCCTGCAACGCCAGGGTCCCGACCAGCGCGGCGCGCACCGCCTCGGCTGTGCCGGCCTGAGCCCCCGTCCAGGCGCCAAAGCGCAACAGGTCCGCCGCCGGGATCTGGAGCCCAGCCAGCAACAGGATCGCCGGCGCCAGCAACGCTGCGCCGGCCGCCCAGGCCAGCGGGATCAACAGGTCGGCCGAGCTTTCTTCGGCGACCACACAGAAGATTTCGCCGGACGTGCCGGCCTCTGCTGCGCGCACGGCCGCCTCGATGGCGGCCAAATCTGTGGAAGAGAGTAAGGGCTTTTGCATCACCAACTTCCAATTACCAACTTCCGGAGGCGCCGCCGCCTCCGCCTGAACCGCCGCCGCCGGAGAAGCCCCCGCCACCGCCACCACCGCTCCAGCCGCCGCCGCCGCCACGGCCGACGTTGCTAAGGAGCATCGGCAGCAGCCACCAGAGTCCGCTGCCACCTCGGCGCCGACCGCCCAGCAGCCGCATCACGCCGCTGATCACCCAGAGGACCAGGACGATCCCGACGATGATCGGAACCCCTGAATTGTCGTTGCCAGAACGGGCGGCGCTCTGTTGCGCGACCTGCGCCACCACCGCCTTCGCCTGATCGGCCGGAAGGCCCAGCTGGGCGATGATCGCCTCGGCGCCGTCGACCACGCCGGTCTCGAACCGGCCTTGTTTGAAGGCCGGCAGGATGCGGGTCTGGATGATCACGCTGGACAGGGCGTCGGTCAGCACCGGCTCCAGGCCATAGCCGACCTCGACGCGCACCTTGCGCTGCGCCGGCGCGACGATCAGGACGGCCCCGTCATCCTCGCCCTTGCGTCCTAATGCCCAGGCGCGCAGCAGCTGGTAGCCATAGTCCTCGATCTCATAGCCCTGCAGGTCCGGCAGGGTGGCGACCACCAGCTGATGGCCGGTCTGCTGTTCGAGGGCGGCGAGCTCGGCGGTCAGTTTCGTCTCGGCGGCGGGGGATAGGAGCTGTGCGTTGTCGACGACGCGGCCGGTGAGCGGCGGGAACTTGGGCGCGGCGAGGGCTGCGGCGGGGAGGAGGAGGGTTAGGCAGAGGCCGATGAGCGCAGCGCGCAAGCCCTCTCCCCCTTGCGGGGAGAGGGTTGGGTGTGGGGGAGTCAGCACCGCCTCTCCGCCACGGACGACCGCCGCTCGAAGCGCGCCTAGTAAGCTCACAGCTTGCACCCCCACCCCCGACCCCTCCCCGCAAGGGGGAGGGGAGATGTGGCGGCTACGGGCCATTTGCGTGTCAGCACTTGCTCACACGATCCCGCTCATTTCTGCGCCGGCGCCGCGCTCGGCTCAAAACTCACCGTCGGCGCAGCCTGGGCCGTCGAGGCGGCTTCGAACAGTTGCATGGGCTTGGACGAGCCGTAGACGGTTTTGGCCCAGAGGATCGAGGGGAAGGTTCTGAGCGTGGTGTTGAAGTCGCGGACCGCCTGATTGTAGTCGCGCCGCGCGATGGTCACGCGGTTTTCGGTGCCTTCCAGCTGGCTCTGCAGGGCCATGAAATTGACGTTGGATTTCAGGTCCGGATACTGCTCCTGCAGCACCCGGAACGGGGCCAGGGCCAGGGACAGGTTGTTCTGGGCGGCCTGGTATTTCTGGAAGGCGGCTGGGTCGGTGGTGACGCTGACGTCGGACTTGACCTGCATGGCGCCGGCTCTGGCCTGCGACACCCCGATCAGCACCGAGCTCTCCTGGGCCGCATAGCCCTTCACGGTGGCGACCAGATTGGGGATCAGGTCGGCGCGGCGCTGGTACTGGTTCTGCACCTCGGCCCACTGGGCCTTGGCGGTTTCTTCCTTGGTCGGGATGGTGTTGATGCCGCACGCCGCCAGGATAAGCGGGGCGAGCAGGATCAGAAGGGTCCGGGTGAGACGCGCGTTCATGGAAGTCCCCTATCGCTCCGGGCTGAGCATATCGCCTGAACATGGCCCCGGGCTTGATCAGACGCAACGGCGCGGGCATCAGCCGGGTTCCACAAGACAGGTCCTGCGGTGATCAAGACCCGACCCTACTATGCGAGCGGCGCCCTCAGCGCGGCATTCTATGACGTCGTCACCGAGGCCGACCCGCGGCTGGGTGATGACCTGGAGGTCTATGCCGGCCTGGGGCCGAGCGGCGGGTCGATCCTGGAGTTGGGCGCCGGAACCGGGCGGCTGACGGCGGGACTGGCCGAACGCGGCTTTGGCGTTGTGGGCGTCGACCTGGCGGCGAGCATGTTGGCGCGGGCCAGGGCCAGAGTCGCGGCCCTGTCGACCGAGGTCGCCGCGCGGATCGAACTGCGCCAGGGCGACATGACCAGCCTGGACCTTGGCCAGGCATTCGACCTGGTGATGTGCCCCTATTTCACCCTGGCCCATGTGCCGACCGGCTCGGCCTGGCGCAACACCTTCGGCGTGGCGGCAAGGCACCTGAAGCCCGGCGGCCTGGCGGCGTTCCATCTGCCGCGTCTGGCGGCCATGCGAAGTCTGACCAAGCCGGACCCGACCCAGGCGGTGCTCGACCAACCGATCAGCGAGGGCCGGCGGCTGCGGCTGTACGTGCTGGAGCGGTCGTTCCGCGAGGCGGTCGGGCGGCTGGACCAGGTGCTGGATTATGTGGTGACGGACGCCGCCGACCGGACCCTTCAGCGGTCGGCCGAGCGGCTGATCTACTATATGGCTGATCCCGAGCCGTTGGCCGCCAGCGCCGGCCTGACCCTGGATCGGCCGCCGATGGATCTAGGCGGCATCGGCGATGTGTGGGTGTTTCGCGGAGCGTGAGGCGCGTGCTTGCGTCCGAGGCCGCGCCGGCCGATGTGGGATGAGATGAGGGACCTTGCATGCTGAAGCTGTTCACCGCCCCCGGCACCATTGGCCTGGCCTGCGAGATTGCTCTGGAGGAGGCCGGGGCGGACTATGAAGTGGTGCGGCTGAACTTCGCCGACAACGCCCAGCGCCAGCCGGACTATCTGACGCTTAATCCCAAGTCGCGGGTCCCGGCGCTGGTCTGCGATCAGGGCGTGATCACCGAGACGCCGGCGATCCTCGGCTATGTGGCGCAGACGCATCCCAAGGCCGGGTTGGCGCCAGTGGGTGATGCGTTCGCTGCGGCTCAGATGCAGGCGCTGAACAGCTATCTCTGTTCGTGGGTCCATCCGGCGGCGGCGCACCGGTTCCGGGGCTATCGCTGGGCCGATGATCCAGTCGCCCTCAAGGACATGGCCCGCAAGGCGCCGGAAGTGTTCGCCGCCGCGATGGGGGTGATCGAGGGGTCATATCTGGCCGGGCCGTGGGTGCTGGGCGAGGTGTTTTCGATCAGCGACATCTATCTCTATGTGGTGTCGAGCTGGCTGCCCCGCGACGGGATCGACATGGCCCAGTTCCCGAAGATCGCGGTCCATTACGCGCGGGTGGGTGAGCGGGCGGCGGTGACGACGGTGCTGGCGCGGATCGGGTAGGGGGCGCGAGCCCCTCCACCGTTTGGCCTCCCACGGTTTGCTCGTCATTCTCGGCCGAGGAGCGCAGCGACGCTGTGCCGGGAACCCATGAACACGAAACGCGCCAGACGTTGCTCGGCGGCACCGCTACGAACCAATCTCGAACACGGAGATCATGGGTCGTCCCCCCGGGTCGCGCTGCTGCGCGGCTCGCCCGAGGGCAGGCTCCCAAGCCGGACGATGACGGATCAAGGGGGAAATATGGAGGTGGCGCGGACCGCCCCTACAGCCCCGGCAGCTTGATCCGGCTCTTGCCTTCGCGCTGGATGATCACGCCCTTGTTGCCGGTGAGTTTGGCGATGCGTTCCTGTTCGGCGGCGGCGTCGACCTGGGTCTCGGAGCCGTCGAGCGCCGTCTTGGGCGCGTCGGGGGCGGTGTCTTTCTTCCAGAACATCACCTTGTCGGCGAAGCTCTTTTCCTTGTGGGAGATATCGCCGAATTCGTCATCGACCACATAGCGCACCAGCGGGTCGGCCCGCTCGGCGCCGGCCTTGGCGACCAGCAGTTTCTCGCCGTCAGAGCGGGTCTCGGCCTCGCGTTGGCCCAGCAGCGCGTTGCGGGCGGCGCTCTCGGGCTGGAGCTCCTGTGGCCGCGGCTCGCCGGGGGCCGGCGGGCGCAGAGAATAGTCGGGCGGCACCACCAGGGGCGCCTTGGTCACGATGCGGAACTCGTCGGGGGTGACCTTGCTCATGCCCAGGGCTTTTTGAGCCGACTGGCAGCCGGCCAGACCGGCCGTTGCAACCAGAACGCCGGCCAGGATCACGCGATTGAAGCTCATGGACGTGTCAGACTCCTACAGCCCCCCGGGCCGTTTGGGTGGCATAGCGCAATCCCGTCCGCGCGCCAACGCGTCACGATGGCGCCGGGCGCTCGGGCCGCAGGCTGTCGAGCAGCAGCAGGATTGCGCCCAGCGTGATGGCGGCGTCGGCGACGTTGAATATCCACGGAAAGAAGCCCAGCCGCTGGACGTCGATGAAGTCGACCACCGCGCCCAGCCGGATGCGGTCGATGGCGTTGCCGACGGCGCCGCCGATCAGCAGGCCAAAGCCCAGGGCGAGCGGCAAGCGGGTTTGCCGGAACGCCCAGACTGCCAGCAAGACGCCGACCCCCAGGTTGAAGAGGGTCATACCCCAGCGCACCACATCATGACCGACCTGGAACAGCCCAAAGCTAATGCCGCTGTTCCAGATGCGGGTGATCTGCAGCGGCCAGAACACCTCCATCGAGACCTGCTCAGGCAGCGTCAGGACCCAGGCCTTACTGGTCTGGTCGAGCCCCAGCACCGCGAGGGCCAGCGCATAGGTGATCCAGGCGTTGCGAGGGATGCCCATCACGCCCGCGCCGCGTCCCAGGCGGCGACCACCTCAGCGTCGCGCAACGATAGGTCCGGATAGCGGGGGTCGGAGCCTACTTCTGGCAGGATGCGCCAGGAGCGGGCGCACTTCTCACCCTCCGCGCGCAGCGGCTCGACGGCCACACCGGGGACGTCAGCCAGGCGGAAGGCGTCGGCTGGGCCTTCGCCGGCGATCAGGCTGGCCTGGCTGGTGCGGAACACTTCGGCGGGGTCCAGGCCCTCAAGCGCCGCCATCAACGCTGGATCGGCCACATGCACCCGGGGCGCCGCCTCCAGAGCCGCGCCCAGCCGCTTCTCACGCCGTTCGATTTCCAAGGCGCCGGTGACTACGGAGGTCAGCGCCAACACCTTAGCCCACCGCGCCGCCTCGGCGTCGTTGCGCCATTCGGCCGGCGTATCCGGGATCACCCGCAGGCAGTTGGAGTGGGCGTTCGGATAGCGGGTCAGCCAAGCCTCCTCCATGGTGAAGGGGAGCAGCGGCGCCAGCCAAGCTGTGATCCGCTCGAACGCCGCGTCCATCACGGTCCGGGCCGCACGGCGGCGGACGGCGTCCGGGCGGTCGCAGTAGAGGCTGTCTCTACGGATATCGAAGAACAGCGCCGACAGCTCGTTCTGGCAGAACTCGGTGATCGGGCGGATCACGTCCTGGAACAGATAGGTCTCGTAGGCGGTGCGCACCTGGCCATCCAACTCCCACAGGCGGTGCAGGATGAAGCGCTCCAGCGGCGGCATCTCGTCTAAGTCCACCGCCTCATCCGGGGAATAGTCGGCCAGGGCGCCCAGCATGTAGCGGACGGTGTTGCGCAGCTTGCGATAGGCATCGGAGGTGGTCTGCAGCACCGTCTTGCCGATCCGGCTGTCGTCGGCGTAGTCGATCATCGCCGACCACATGCGGATGATCTCGGCCCCGCTCTCGCGGATCACCACCTCGGGATCGACCACATTGCCCTTGGACTTGGACATCTTCTCGCCGTGCTCATCCATGGTGAAGCCGTGGGTCAGGATGGCGTCATAGGGTGCGCGGCCGCGGGTGCCCGAGCTCTCCAGGAGCGAGGACTGGAACCAGCCGCGATGCTGGTCTGAGCCTTCCAGATAGAGGTCGGCGGGCCAGTGGGTATGGGCGCGGTTCTCCAGGGTGAAGGCGTGGGTCGACCCTGAGTCAAACCAGACATCCAGGATGTCTTCGACCTTCTCGAAGCGTTGCGGATCGTGTTCGCCCAGGAAGTCAGAATCCGGGCGGGTGAACCAGGCGTCGGCGCCCTCGGCGCGGATGGCCTCGACGATCCTGCGGTCGACTTCGGGGTCGTGCAGCGGCTGGCCGGTGTCCTTATCGACGAACATCGCCAGCGGCGAGCCCCAGGCCCGCTGGCGGCTCAGCAGCCAGTCGGGGCGGCTCTCCACCATGGCGCGGATGCGGTTCTTGCCCTGGGCGGGGTGGAAGGTGGTGGCCTCGATGGCCTCCAGCGCCGTCTCGCGCAGGGTGCGTCCCGCATGGGCCGGATCGTCCAGCGGCGTATCCATGCGCACGAACCACTGCGGCGTGTTGCGGAAGATCACCGGCGCCTTAGAGCGCCAGGAGTGCGGATAGCTGTGCTCCAGCCGCCCCCGCGCCAAGAGGTTCCCGGCCTCGATCAGCTTGTCCATGACCGCACCGTTGGCGGGACCGAACTTGCCGGCCTTCTTGCCCTCGGTCTCCAGCACCTTGAGGCCCCCGAACAGGGCCACGTGCGGATAGTAGGCGCCGTCGGGATCGACGGTCTCGGGAATCTCGCGATGGCCGTGGGCCAGCCAGACCACATAGTCATCGGCGCCGTGGCCAGGAGCGGTGTGAACGAAGCCCGTACCGGCGTCCTCGGTGACGTGATCGCCGGCCAGCAGCGGGACCTGGAAGGCGTAGTGCGGGTCGAGGTTCCGCAAGGGATGCTCACAGACCATGCCCTGGCAGTCCACGGTCTCGAGCTTGCGGGCCTTGGCGATCTTCGCGGCGGCGAACACTTCGCCAGACAGTTTCTCGGCGACGATCAGCCGGTCGCCGGGCTTGGCCCAGGGCTCGAAGGCCAAGTCCGGCTCCATCGTCTCGACCTGATAGACCGCATAGGCGATGGCCTCGTTGTAGCTGACCGCCCGGTTGGCCGGGATCGTCCAGGGCGTGGTGGTCCAAATCACCACGCTGGCGCCCAGCGCCGCATCGCTGCCCTCGACCACCGGGAACTTGACCCAGACGGTGGGGCTGGTGTGGTCGTGATACTCGACCTCGGCGTCGGCCAGGGCGGTGCGCTCGACCGGGCTCCACATCACCGGCTTGGAGCCGCGGTAGAGTTGGCCCGCCGCCACGAACTTGTGGAACTCCGCGACGATGGCCGCCTCGCTCGAATAGTCCATGGTGGCGTAGCGGTGTTCCCAGTCGCCGATCACGCCCAGGCGCTTGAAGCCGGCCATCTGCACGCCGATCCAGGTTTCGGCATAGTCGCGGCACAGCGTGCGGAACTCCGCCTTGGAGACCTCGTCCTTGCGCCGGCCCTTGCCGCGCAGCTCCTCCTCGATCTTCCACTCGATCGGCAGGCCGTGGCAGTCCCAGCCAGGCACGTAGTCGACGTCGTAGCCCAGCAGGAACCGCGAGCGGACCACGAAGTCCTTCAGCGTCTTCTGCAGGGCGTGGCCGATGTGGATCGCCCCGTTG
>JAYTFM010000044.1:0-61743 GCA_043734425.1 Alphaproteobacteria bacterium | reverse complement strand
TATGAGCCGGGCTACCAGCCGCCCAAACCCACACCGCGCCGCGCCAAGGCGCAGCGCACCCGACCGCCCCGGCCCAAGGTCACGCAATCCCGGGACATCCCGGACGATGACGTCCCGGATCTCGACATCGACGACGAGGACATCCCGGACGAGGACGACTTCGACGACGATCCGCTCTGGCTGGAGTCCGGCTGAGAGCGCACCCGACTGCCAATCCCCTCCTGCTGCGGCCAAGTGCGCCCAGGCAGGACCCACACATACCGTTTCCTGATCGCCCTCGGCCTGGCCGTGGCGCTGGCCTCGCGCGTCCACGCCGCGCCGCCGCGTGGGTCATCGGCCACGCCAAATACTGTCAGAAGCGCCAGGAGACGGGTTGGGATTGCTCGGTCAATTTGCTGGCCAGTGCGGATCCAAAAACCAGCAATCACGCTGAATAGACCGAGATCAATCATATGGCGCGGGACGGGGCGAACTATCGGCTGGTGATCCTGCTGATTGGCCTTACCCAGCTGATCGGAACCATCGATTTTTCCATTGTCAGCATGGCGCTGCCGTCCATAGGTCGACAGTTGAATATCCCTCCGGCGTCGCTGTCATGGGTGATTTCAGCTGGCGCCCTGGCCGGCGGCGGCATCCTGATCCTGGCCGGACGCGCCGCCGACATCTTCGGACAGCGACTCTGCCTGCTGGTCGGCCTGACGCTGTTCGGCGCGGGATCGCTCGGCGCTGCGCTCTCGCCCGATCTTCCCATTCTGATTGCCGCGAGGGCCTTGCAGGGGCTCGGCGGCGCGATCCTGGGTCCGGCCAACTTCTCCTTGATCAACACGCTGGTGCCAGATGGCGCGCCGCGTCGTCAGGCCTTGAGTGTGTTCGGCATCATGCAGGGCCTGTCGCTGGTGATTGGCCTTATGATCGGCGGGATCCTGACCACCCAGTTTGGTTGGCGAGCGGTGTTCCTGCTCAACCCGCCGCTTGCCGTCGTGGCGATCCTCCTCACGCTCTCCGTCGTGCCCAAGCTCTCCGAGGTTCGCCGCCAGAGCGGTCCGGTCGACTGGCTCGGCGCGGCGTTGATCACCACCAGCATGGCGCTTGTCCTTATGGCGGTCTCGACGATGGGACGCGTGGGCTGGACCTCCCCAGGGCCGCTGGCGATGCTGGCCGCAGGGGTCGTCGGGTTTGGGTTGTTCTTCGTGGTGGAGGGCCGCGCTAAGGCGCCGCTCGCGCCATTGTCGCTGTTCGGTCGGCGGAATTTTGCGGCCGCCAATATCATCTTCCTGCTCATCCTCGCGGCGGTCGGCGGCGTGTTCGTTCTCTTAAACCTCTACATGCAGACGGGCCTGGGCATGACCGCCACCCAATCGGGCCTCGGCATGATGCCCTATGCCGCCGCCGTCATGGCGTCGGGCCAGGCCCTGGCCCCGGTCATGGCCCGGCTGCCACATCGCGTGATCGTGTTTGGCGGGTTTGGTCTGTTCGTCCTCGGACTGGTCATGCTGGCGCTTTTCAGCGTCCAGCCGAACTATTGGCTCGCCATCGCCCTGGGCTCGGTGGTGATCGGCTTTGGCACCACGGGCGCCTTCATGGTGCTGATGGCTGACGCCACATCCGACATTCCACCGTTGCAGCAGGGCGCGGCCACGGCCGTCCTGATGACGTCCCAGGCGATTGGCGTGCCGTTCGGTTCGGCGGTGGCGCTGTCGGTGATCGGCCTTGCCGGGCCGGCGGCGGGTCTGGCGGCGTTCCGCAGCGCCTATCTGGTCCTGGCGGCCATGGTGCTGGTGGCGGTGGTGATCAGTTTGCTGACCCTTCGGGCCGCAGACGCGCCGCGCCCTGTCCTGGTCCGCCCATAGTCTGAACGCAGTTTCATAGGTCTTGAAGGAGAACAAAATGGCATTGGTTGCAGTGTTCGGCGCAAGCGGCCGCCAGGGATTGGCCCAGGTGCGTCAGCTAAAGGCGGCGGGGCACGATGTGCGCGCCATCTCGCGACGTGCAGACCCCTTCTATGGGGAGACGTTCGAAAACGTCGAGGTGCGGCCGGCGGACATCTATGATGAAGACTCGGTGTTCGCCGCGATGGAGGGCGCTGACGCGGCCTTCTACACCCATCCGCTGCGCGCTCGAGTCGACCGCGTGCAGGCTGTCACCACCATCGGCCGGGCCGGCAAGCGCGCGAATCTCAAGCGCGTGGTCTGGAACACCTCCGGCTGGATTCCCGACAAAGCGGGCGATCCCTACAGTTATGGCGAGAACACCAAGGCGATCAATGCGCTGTGGCGCACGGGCGTTCCCGCCACGGTGTTCGGTTCGGTGCTGTTCATGGACAATCTGCTGACCAACTGGGCGTTTCCCTTCATCGTCAGCGAAGGCCGCTACGTCTATCCGCACCACCCAGATCTGGAATGCAGCTGGATCAGCCTGGACGACGTGGCCAAGTTCATGATCGCCGCGATCGATCGTCCGGATCTGGAAGGCGCGTGGATGAACATTGGCGGGCCGGAAATCCTAAAGCCGCAGGTTGTCGCCAAACATCTGTCCGACGCGGTCGGCCGGACCATCAAATATGATCCCAGCACACCGGCGCAGTTCGGCGTGCACCTGGCCAACGCCTTTGGCGATGAGATCAGCGACGAGGAACGCGCCGTCCTCGCCCCCTCCATCGGGGCCTTTTATGAGTACAACAACGCCTCGCCGTTGAAGCCCTTCAGGGTCGACATGGGGCCGGTGTTGGAACGGATTCCCATCGAGCTGGAGACCATGGCGCAATGGGCCAAGCGCCAGGACTGGCGCCTGACCAACAAGCCGCGCCCGCCGGCCGGCTGATGACAACCTTACCGAGGCCGGCTCGGCCGGCCTCGGGCGTTGCGTGGGTCAGGCTGCGGGGACCCAGCCGGCGTGGAAGCCGAACGGAACGCGGTGCGGAATACGGATTTTGGCCACCGGCGCGCCGTCGAAGTTCTGGGCGTCGATGATCAGGCACTCACTCTGCTCGCGGTTTTCGTCCCAGACGAACTGGACAACATAGCCGTCGTCCTCTGAGGATGCCCCAGCGCGTTTGGCGAACACGCCCTCGCCACCCCAACGGCCAGCGCCCAGCTCATGGACCTGGATATTGCCCGTCTCGCCGTCGTGCTTCAGCGCCGCGTTGAACATGGCGCCATGCGCCGGATCGAAACGCGCCGCGTAAGTGAAGCGGGTCTTCCTCCCGCAGAGATCATCGTTGATCCGCGTGAAGTCGCAGAAGTGTTCGGTGTCGAGGTAGCCCTCCTTCACGCCGCCCGTCTTCATGTTGAGGCGCCACTCGTAGAGCTGGCCGAGCTGGTCGGTGTCGGCTTCCTGCTTGTCGGCCATCTCTGTAGCGCGCGAGACGTCGGTGCGCAGCGAGCGGCTGCCTTGCACCACGATCTCATCGCCCTCTTCCCAGGCGTTGGAGACGTGGAAGACCATCGAGATTGCGACGTCGAACCACTTGACGTCCTTGTCGCCGCCGAAGCGCGGCATGACGCCCAGGCGCGAGCCATTCTCCGGCTCCCAGTCCAGCATCAATCCGCCCTTCATCGCCCGGCTGAGGTCAAAGGTGATCGGCATATCCAGGAACACCGTGTGGTGCTCGGTGATCGCGCAATCGTGCATCATCACGCCCTTGGGCATGGTGATGGGCGTGGTGTGGACAATCTCGCCCTTCGCGTCGACCACGCTGTAGGTCAGGAAGGGCTCGAACGGCGAATAGCCAAAGGTCATCATCTCGCCGGTCACGGCGTCGACCTTCGGGTGGGCGGTGAAGGGGTGGCTGAGCTTGCCGCCGAAGGTGTGCTCGCCGATGGTGGCCAGGTCCGGCAACTGAATGGCGTGCGGCGGGGCCGCCTCCATCAGGGCGTAGAGTGTGTTGTTGTGGTAGACCATCGCGGTGTTGGCGGTGTTCTTGAACATCCCCTCGGCCGGCGGCGCGATGCCCTTCACCAGGTCGCCCATGCTGGACATGCCCTTCCAGATCCACGTGCCCTTGGCGCGTTCCAGGCGCAGGCCCTCGGTATCGACGAAGCGATTGCGGTAGGTCGCCTTGCCGTCGTCGAACTGGACCGCGTGGATCATCCCGTCGCCGTCGAAGATGTGATAGGTCGCGACATCCGGCACGAACACCGGATTTGGGCCGATCCGCAGGAAACTGCCGTTCAGGTCTTTCGGAATCTCACCCTCGATCTCAAGACACGGGGTAACGTGTTCTTCCAAGACGGGCGCATAGTTGCCGCTTAGAAATGGATTGGTCGCTTCTTCGATTTTGACCTGAATTGTCATGCTTCCACCCTGACGTTGTTGTTCGCTCAACCCGATCAGCGCGCGAGTTCTGACCTGGGAGTAAGACATGCGCGAGGCGGGCGATCAATCGGTTTCCAGCAGAGGCGCCGAAAACAATCGTGTGTGTTGGAACTAAGCCTTGCCGATGCTTTTGAGCCCCCTCTAAGGTAGGGCATGGGTCGATTGCAGGATCGAGTGGCGGTGATCACGGGCGGCGCGTCGGGGATCGGCGCGGCGACCGCCCGCCGGTTCGCCGCTGAAGGGGCGCAGGTCATCGTCGCCGACCTGCAGACCCAGCTGGGCGCGGAGATCGCTGAAGAGACCGGCGGGCTGTTTTGCGAGCTCGACGTGGCCGATGACGCGGCCTGGACACGGCTGATGGCGATTGTGTCGGACCGGTTCGGGCGTCTCGACGTGGTGGTCAACAACGCCGGCATCGTCAGCGGACAGTCGATCGAGGACATAGATCTGGCCACCTGGAACCGGGTCATCGACGTCAATCTGACCGGCGTCATGCTGGGTTGCCGGCACGGCATCGCGGCCATGCGCGCTAATCCCGGCGGATCCGGCGGGTCGCTGATCAACATCGCCTCGACCGCAGCCTATGCGGCCATTCCCAGCGATGCGGCCTATTCGGCGACCAAGAGCGGCGTGCGGATGCTGACCAAGGCCGTCGCGGCGCATTGCGCCCGGGCCGGCTACAATATCCGCTGCAATTCGCTGCACCCTGGGGCGACCGACACGCCGATCCTGGCGCCGGCCCTGGCGGCCGCGCCGCAACTGCTGCCGGTGTTTCACGCCATGTCGCCGATGGGCAGGATGGGCCGTCCAGAAGAAATCGCCGCCATGGCGGTGTTCCTGGCCTCGGATGAGGCGAGTTATGTCACGGGCGGAGAATTCCTGGTGGACGGCGGCATGATGGCCGGCCATCCGGGCATGTAAGATCAAAAACGGGAGCGAGACGATGGGCCGACTTGAAGGCAAGGGCGCGGTGGTGCTGGGCGCGGCGGGCCGCGACAATATGGGCCAGGTCATTGCGCGCCGCTTTGCGGCGGAGGGCGCGAAGGTTCTGGTGGCCGGTCGCAAGGAAGACGAACTGGCCCGGTTCGCCGGCGAGATCGGCGGTCACTGGGCGGCCTGCGACATCACCAAGCGGGACGATGTGTTCGCCCTAGCCGAAACCGCCAAAGCCAAACTCGGCGGCGTGCAGATCGGCGTCAACGCCACCGGCTGGGGCTTTCTCAAACCCTTCCTCGAGAACACCGAAGACGAACTCAAGGCGATGAGCGACCTTCAGTTCGTCGGCCCGATCTTCTTCCTGCAGGCGATGATCGGGGCGATGACCGACGGTGGGTCGCTGATCCAGATCAGCTCGGCCACCGCCACCATCATGCTGAACGACCACGCCGCCTATATGGGCACCAAGGCCGGAACCGACCACGTGGTCCGCTGTGTCGCCAATGAGTTCGGCGCGCGCGGCATTCGCGCCAATTCGATTTCGCCGGGCCTGACCGACACGCCCATGACAGCGGGCGCCAAACAGACGCCCGGCGTGTTTGCCGCCTTCGCCAGCGCCTATCCGCTGGGCCGCGTCGGCACCTCGGACGACATCGCCGCCGCCGCCGTCTGGCTGGCCAGCGACGAGTGCTTCATGACCGGCCAGAACCTGCAGGTGAACGGCGGCCTCACCCTCCGCCGCAATCCGACGGGGGATGAGATTACAGCCTCGGTGATGGCCGCGATGGCGGCCAAATAGCCGCCTACTTGTGGGCGGCGGCTTCACCGGCCGCGATATAGCGGTCGATCATGATGTGCAGCTGGCGGATGCGCATTTCGGAGTAGCGTCCGAAGTGGACTTCGCCATTGCCTGAGGAATGCAGGCCCTCCTGGACGTAGGGCAGGTTGCCCATGTCCTGCTCAAAGATGCCGGCCAGGCCGCCCATTTCCACGGCGTCGCTCCAGGGATCGTCCAACCCCAGTTCGCGCACCGGCGCGGGCTTGGGCCTGGGACCCTCCTTGGGAACCCGCTTCAGCATGATCACGTCCATGATCCCGCTGTCGGGGTCGCGGCCGTTCGGCCGCCAGCGGTAGACCAGGTTCGGCGCATAGCCGGCCCAGAAGCTCATGTTCGGCCAGACGTTGTAGAGCAGGGCGTCGCCCATCTCGGCGTCGGAGCAGTCCGAATAGTCCCAGCCATCTTCCGAGCCGAGCATCTTACGGGCCTGTTCGGCGGCGAACGCGCGGGCGCTCATGCCGTCGGGCACCAGGCTCTCGGCCTGATCGCCGAATCCTCGCCGGCCGCCGCCGCCGCCCATGGCCTGGATGATTTCGGTGGGCGTGTAATTCTCATCGGCCACGAACGGGCTAGGTACGCCTGAGGCGGAGAACTGGCGGCTGACAAAGTCGTTCAGCACATCGTACTGGCTGTTGGCGTCGGCCAGAAACGGCAAGATCTGCGGGTGGGTGGTGACCGAGTGGTGGCTTTCCATGAAAGCCTCCGACAACGCCTTCCAATTGCAGCGCACCACCTTGGAAACGTGCATCGACTTGTAGCGGTTGGCGTAGTCATAGCCTTTGAAGTGCTCGGCCATCGGGCCGATCTGATCCATCAACGGCGCGGCGTTCAGGTCCATGTTGATGAAGACGAAACCGCCCCAGGTGTCGACCTTCGCCTGCGGCAGGCCCATGTCGCGGCCCTCCCACTGCGGGAAGTCCCAGCCGATGGGGTTTTCCTTGAAGGTGCCGTCGGTGTTCCAGGTCATGCCGTGATAGGGGCAGCGGAACTCGTCCTTGCAGCCGTTCAGCGTCACCAGCTTGCGGCCACGATGCAGGCAGGCATTGTAGTAGGCTCGGATCTCGCCGGTCGTGGTGCGGGTGACGATGAAGGATTTTCCGATGATCTCGTAGAGATGATAGTCGCCAGCGTTGGGGATATCCTCTTCGCGGCAGGCCATCTGCCAGATCTTCGACCAGACGTGGTCGATCTCTTTCTGGAAGAAAGCCGGGTCGAAGTAGCGTGACACCGGCACGGCCTCCAGTCCGAGATCCGGATCCGGACCCTGGCGCATGAAGCCCGGAACAATCCGCGTGTCCCGGTTCAGGATGTCATCGTACGATTCGGACGGGTGGCGATCGGGACGATAGGTGGGCGCAGAGCCATCCATGATTAGGCCTCCAGGATTGCGACGGCGGACAGGCCCGGCGCGCCATAGACTTGACTGTAGCCGAGGCGGGCGCCCTCGACCTGCCGTCCATCAGCGCGACCACGCAGTTGCTGGACGTTCTCATAAACCTGCCGCAAGCCGGAGGCGCCGATCGGCTCTCCACAAGCCAGACAGCCGCCATCTGTGTTGATCGGAAGTTTGCCCGTGAGCCGGGTCTCGCCGTCCGCCAACCACTGTTCCTGCTCGCCATCGGCGCAGAAGCCGTTTTCGGCCATGTGCATGATCTCGGCGCCGGACTCGGTGTCCTGAATCTGGGCGACGTTGATATCGCCAGCGCTGACGCCGGCCATCTCATAGGCGGCCTTCGACGCCAGTTCAGTCGGTGAGACGCCGCGCGTGACATCCAGGGAGGGCGCGAACACCTCGAACGAGCCGTTCGGACGGGTGCGGACCGCCGCGCCGCGAACCCGCGGCCCGGAAAGGCCAAGCTCGCGCATCTTTTTCTCTGACGCCAGCACCAGGGCCACGCCCCCCTCGGCCGGCGAGCAGAACATGAACTTGGTCAGCGGGTCCGACAGCATCTGGCTGCCAAGCACGGTGTCCAGATCGACCGGCGAGCGCCGCCAGGCGTGCGGTGTGACGGTTCCATTGTCGTAGGCCTTGACCGCCACGCGTCCCAGGGTCTCGGCGCTGATGCCATAGAGGTCCATGTAGCGGCGGATCTTCATGGCGAAGAACTGGGTGGTCAGCATCATGCCGGTCTCGCCGTACCAGCGTGGCAGACCCGAAGCCTCAGGGTCGGCGTTGAACGCGCCCCGGGGATGCTTGTCGAACCCGAGCACGACACCTAGGTCGAACTCGCCGGACTTGATTGCCCAGTAGCCCGACAAGAGCGACGAACCGCCGGTGGCGCAGCCGTTGGAGATGTTGATGAACTGCACGCCGGTGAGACCCAGGCGGGGCAGGGCGGCATCGGCGCTGCCGGCGGCTGCGGAGCCGCCAAAGGCGAACTGCATGTCGGGCCATTCCAGGCCGGCGTCGCCTAGCGCTTCACGCACCGCATGAACGCCTTGATCAAGGCCGGTCTTGTCGTCGTGGCGTCCAAAGGGATGGATCCCGGCGCCGATGATGTGAACTTGAGTCATGGCCGCAGCCTCCGTGTGTCAGGTTGCCGGTTCAAAGGCGTAGGTGCTGAGTTCGCCGCGGCTTGAGGTCGCAAAGGTCTCAATGGCGACGCGCATCGGCTGGCCGATCTTCAGGTCAGCAATGTCGTCCACCAGGATGCGTCCCTCGACAATCACCTGGCCGGGGAATTCCACATAGCCCAGCGCGAAGGGCTTGAATGTCTTCTCGTCGTCGGCCCCGATGTAGGGCGGCGTCTTCGGACGAAACCGTTGCATGGTGTAGGACCAGAGCCGGCCATCGCCGGTGATCTCGACCGCATCATAGAGCGCGGCGTCGGCCCCCGATGGCATCGGAAAGCGCATTCCGCCATCCGCCTTGCGGCGACCGGCGATCAGCGTCGGCTTTCCGCCTTTTTCGACGAATATGCCTTCAGCGACAACTTGGGCCATGCCTCAATCCTCCCCCGTCATTTGCGGGCGTTGTTGGCAAAACCATAAGGGTTCACAGAAAAAAGTCACTCGTGTTTTTTTCCAACGGATCGGCCCGTTTCCAATCTGCGGTGCAAGCCGCGCACGCGCCGCACCGACGGCGCTCATGCGCCGCTCGCCCAGGCATGGGCAGCCTCTGACGCGACCCAGCTGATCGCGTTGCGGAGGATCTGGCGATAGGCAGGGTTGGCATAGGTCTCCGGGCCATCGCCGGGCTGAAGATAGACCAGCGGGCTGTTGATCGCCCGCTTGGTCCAACCGATCAGGTCTGATCCCGGCGGATGGTCCCAGCGGTCGTTGGAAAACATCCGGCCCTCTGCGACCGCCTGGTGGGCGGAGTAGAAACCTTCCCGAACGAAGGGGTGACGCGCCCTTAGCAGTGGCTGCACTTCGGCCTCGAACACCTCATAGAGATAGAGCTCATCTCTCATCGGGAAGGATGCGGGTACACCTTGAAGGATCGGGTGCATCGGATCGGCCGCTTCGGCGTCATAGGCGACGTCATGCCGATAGCCAGAATCCAGGCGCATCTGGCCGCGCATCGGCGCCGGCTTGTAGAGAAACCGACCGCCCAGCCAGTCTGCGTACTCTGGCCAGCCCGGCCATCCGGCGATGGCGTGATGTAGGGCGACGACGCCCTTGCCCTGAGTGAGCAGAGCCTCAAGGCCGGCCTTGACCGAAGCTTCCGGTTCCACGATCCTGGGCTTGTCGCCCGCGGCGGCGAAGTCGATGCCGGGCATGTCGTAGAGCACCAGGGCGTCGAACCCGGCCATGGCGTCGGGGTTCATCAGTCGGCCCGCCGCCGGCTGGTCGACGAAGCTGGCCTGGACGCCCTGCATCTCCTCGAACACCGACGCGAAGGTGTTGCGGTCAAACGGGTGGCCCTTGACCGAGACCAAGACCTTGAGCGGCTCGCCGTACCGAATGACCGACATGGGTTCAGCCTCCGTCAGCAACCTTGAGCAATTGCTTGCCGAAATTGGCGCCTTCGAACAGGCGCATCAGGGTCTGCGGCGCGTTCTCTAGGCCGACCTGGATGTCTTCCTTGAACTTCAGACGCCCCTCCGCAATCCACTGCGAAATCCGCCGCCGGGCCCACGGAAACTCGCCGATGAAGTCGGTGAGAATGAAGCCTTCCATGGTGGCGCGCTTGAAAACCAGATTGAAGTAGTTCTCGGGCCCGGCCGGCATCTGTCCCAACTGGTAGCGGCTGATACCGCCGCAGATCACCACCCGCGCATGCATGGCGATTTCGCCCATCAGATCGTTGAGGATCGGTCCGCCGACATTGTCCCACAGCACATCGATCCCGCCCTTGGCGTGCTCGCGCACCTGCCGGCGGATGTCGCCGGCCTTGTAGTCGACCGCCGCATCGAACCCGAGTTCGTCCACCAGCCAGCGGCACTTTTCCGCCCCGCCCGCGACGCCGATGACCTTGCAGCCGCCGATCTTGGCGATCTGGCCGACCACCGAGCCGGTGGCCCCGGCCGCGCCGGTGACCACCACCGTGTCGCCCGGAAACGGTTTGCCGATCCTCTGGAGTCCAAACAGGGCGGTGAGGCCCGTGGTCCCCAGGACGCCGAGATGCGCGGTGGGTGGGCCGTCGTCCGGCAGCTTCAGAAGATCCTTGGCCGGCATGACGGCGATGTCGCGCCAACCCAGCTGGCCCGTGACCTTGTCGCCCTGGTGCAACAGCGGGCTGTTCGACCGCACCACCTCAGCCAGACCCGAACCGCGCATGACCTCGCCGATTTCGGTCGGCGCGGTGTAGCCGCCGATGTTCTCCATCCAACCCTTCTGAGCCGGGTCGAACGCCAAATAGAGAGTGCGAAGCAGCACCTCGCCCTCGCCTGGCTCACCGATATCGGTCTCCACCCATTTGAAGTCATCGGCGACCAACGCGCGACCGTTCGGTCGCCCATTGATCAGCCATTGGCGGCTGGTGGTCATGATCACTCCTTGTGTCGGCCTAGCGCCAGGCCAGCGCCGCGCGCGCCGCCTCTTCGATGCGGCGTGGATTGGGGAGGTACTCGTCCTCGAGGTTAGGCGCGAACGGGACCGGCGTGTGCGGACAGGTGACCTGGCCGACGGGCGCCTTCAGGCTGCGGAAGCCCTTGCTGGCGACCATGCCGGCGACGTCCGCCGCCAGCGAACAGCGGGGCGGACTCTCGTCGATGACCACCAGACGGCCGGTCTTGCCGACGCTCTCAAGAATGGCGTCTTCGTCGAGCGGCGATGTGGTCCTGGGGTCGATCACCTCCACCGACACGCCGTCCTTGGCCAGGATCTCGGCCACCGCCAGCGCGCGCGAGACCATCGGTCCGAACGCCACAAACGTCAGGTCCTTGCCCTCCCGGGCGATGTTGGCCTCGCCGAACGGGATGCGATAGGCCTCGTCGGGGACTTCCATTTCGGTGTCGTAGAGCACCTTGGATTCCATGAAGATTACCGGGTCATCATCGCGGATGGCGTTGATCAGCAGGCCCTTAGCGTCATAGGCGTTAGACGGCATCACCACCTTCAGCCCCGGCACCATGGTGAACAGCGGATGCAGGGTCTGGCTATGCTGGGCGCCCGCCCGGAAGCCCGCCCCGATCATGGTGCGGATGACCATCGGCGTCTTGGCCTTGCCGCCGAACATGTATCGGAACTTGGCCGCCTGATTGTAGATCTGATCAAAGCAGACCCCGACGAAGTCGACGAACATGATCTCGGCCACGGGGCGCAGGCCCGTCAGCGCCGCACCGGAGGCCGCGCCGATGATGGCGCTTTCGCTGATCGGGGTGTCCAGCACCCGCTCCGGGCCGAACTCTTTGTAGAGCCCGCCGGTGACGCCGAAGACGCCGCCGACGCCGCCGGTTTCGCCCGAGGCGCCCTGGCCTCCGGCCACGTCCTCGCCGATGATGATGACCTTGGAGTCACGACGCATCTCCTGGCGGAGCGCTTCGTTGATCGCTTGACGGTAAGATTTGCGAGCCATGTTTAATACCTGACGTAGACGTCGTGTTCGAGGGTCGAGAGGTCCGGCCTCGGGGCGGCGATGGCCACTTTCACCGCCTCCTCGATCGCAGCCAGCACCTCAGCGTCGATGGCGTTCAGATCGGCGTCGTCCAGCAGACTGGCCTCCGTGACCTTGGTGCGGAACCGCACCAGCGGATCGTTGGCCCGCGCCTTCGCCAGTTCCTCAGGCAGGCGATAGGCCTGGGGGTCGCCGACGAAGTGGCCCAGGAAGCGCGAGCAGACGATCTCCAGAGCATAGGGGCCTTCCCCCGCCCGCCCGCGTTCGAGGGCGCGACCCATGGCCTCGTGGACCGCGAAGAAGTCTGAGCCGTCGACCACTTCGGCCGGCATGCCGAAGCTCTTGGCGCGTTCAGCGATCGACGGGGCGCCCACCGCATAGCTGGCGGCGGTATGCTCGCCATAGCCATTGTTCTCGAAGGCGAAGATGGCCGGCACACCCAGCACCACGGCCATGTTCAGGGCCTCAAACGTGGTGCCCTGGTTCGAGGCGCCGTCGCCGGAGAACGCGACCGCGACCTTGCCAGTCTTCAGGAGCTTCTGGGTCAGGGCCGCGCCCACCGCGATCGGCGGCGAGCCCCCGACGATGGCGTTGGCGCCCAGCATGCCCTTGGACATGTCTGCAATGTGCATCGAGCCGCCCTTGCCGCCGCAAAGACCGCCCGCCTTGCCCATGATCTCCAGCATCATACCCTGCACGTCGCAGCCCTTGGCGATGCAGTGGCCGTGGCCGCGGTGGGTCGAGCCGATCTGGTCCTCATCGCTGAGGTCAAAGCAAACGCCGACGCCGGAGGCCTCCTGGCCCAGGTAGACGTGGGCGAAGCCCGGGATGTTGCCCAGCGCGAATTCCTTATCCACCCGCTCCTCGAAGGCGCGGATGGTGAACATACTGCGGTAGGCGCGCCTCAAGTCGTCGCGGCTCAATTGCATGTCATAAGTCCTTCCATAGGCTCAGTCGGCTCCCCGCCCGCCGTCAACAGTCAACTCAATCCCGGTGACCAGGGCCGCCTCGTCACTGATCAGATAGAGGATCGCCTCGGCCATGTATTCCGGCAGTCCGATCATCCGCAGTGGCGTATCATTTGCGAAGGCTTCCGCAAGGGCCGGGTCATCGCCGAACTGGTCGGTGATCATCGGCGTCCAGATCACACCGGGATGCAGAGAGTTTACCCGAACGGAGGGGCGCATCGCCGCGCCCTCGATGGCGGCTGTCTTGGTCAGGCCGGTGACCGCGCCCTTGGTCGTGCAATAGGCGATGGCGCCCGGAAAACCCACCTGTCCCATTAACGACGACACATTGACGATAGCCCCTGGCGCGCCGGCGCGGGCGATGGCCTCGAAACCCAGCTTCACGCCGAGATAGGCGCCGTGGACGTTGACGTTATACGAAAATTGAAAGTCCGCCTCGGTGGTCTCCGCCAGGGGCTTTACCAGGAACGCGCCGGCGTTGTTGACCACGGCGTAGACACCACCCAGTTCGGCCTCGGCCCGGGCAACCACCATTCGCCAGTCGGCCTCGCTGGCGACATCATGGGGAACGAAGATCGCCCGGCCGCCCTCGACTTCGATTTCGGCGACCACACTGGCCCCGTCCGCCGCGTCCCGCCCGGTGCAGACAAGCCTGGCGCCCTCGCGGGCCAGCCGCTTGGCCGTCTCGCGACCGATGCCCTTGGTGGCGCCAGTGACAATCACCACGCGATCTTTCAGGCGTTCCCTCACAGCGCCAGGACTCCACCATCGACCACCAGGTCGGCGCCGGTCATGAAGACGGATCGCGCTGACGCGGCAAAGGCCACGGCATGGGCGACTTCGACAGGCGTGCAAGGCCGGCCAAGCGGGGTCTCCGCGCCGCCGGGCAGGACCACATTGACGCGGATATGCTCTGGTCCCAGTTCCAGCGCGGCCGCTTTGGTCATCAGCCGCAGACCCTGCCGCAGGGTGTCGAAGGCGCGGTGCGATCCGGCAGGCGGCGCGACCAACACCACCGATCCACCGCCTTCGCTGGCGCGGATTGAGGCGACGCCGGTCTGTAGGGCGTTGAAGGCTTCGCTCAGACTGCCGCCGACGTGAGCGGAGAAATCTTCGGCCGAGGTCGTTGCGATTGGACCGATCCTTGCGTCAGAGGCGACGAAGATCAGGACATCAATGCCGTCAGCCCGTTGATGCGACGGCGCATCGACCAAACGCACCCCATCCGCGACAAGGGCCAAGCGAATTGCATCGGCGAGTTCGCCGCTGGCGCCGACCACACGTGCCTGCAGAACAGGGTCTTCGGACCTCCCCATCGATGGACGACCTCCCAGTCGTTTCTTATTCTGCCAAGCAAACGGGCGTCGGCGGCGCTCTTGGAGCGTTGCGCCAAGTCATCGGGACGAGGCCAATAAAAGTCAAGTGTGCTGGTAATCGGCGGCGCGAACTGTTTTCGCGCGGGCAACCATTGCCCGCGCGAACGGGACCCGCTCCAGAGCGGATGAGAGTCTAGAACGTGGCCTGAAGCTCCACGAACACGGTGCGGGGATCGCTCCAGCCCTGGAAGAACACCACCGGAAGGGAGTTGCTGCGATAGACCTTGTTGGTGAGGTTCTTGCCGGAGACGGTCAGCTTGTACCGGTCCCAGCTGTAGGAGGCCGAGGCGTTCAGCAGTCCAAAGGAGGGCTGATAGTCGCCGATGCCAGCCAGGGTCGTGAACAGGTACTTGTCGGTCCAGTTGTAGCTGGCATTGAGATCCGCCGTGCCGGGACCCAGGTCAAAGGTGTAGTCGGCGCCGACCCGGTAATTGTACTTGCCCACACGTTCCAGCGGGTTGCCGGTGACATCGGAAACCGTCCCTGGCGCGCCAGCCTGGCCGCCAGGCCCGATCGGCGACTGGACGCCAGGCAGTTTGCCGTTGGTGATCTTGGCGTCCTGAATCCCGCCCGACGCCATCAGGGTAAGGCCCGGCGCCGGATCAGGGCGATAGGTGAACTCGAATTCGGCGCCCTTGATCGTCACGCGGGGGATGTTGACGATATAGGTGTTGGTGCCAGGGCCGTCGCCGGGGGTTGTCACCACCTGGCCAGCTTGGTGGTCTTTGTCGATGTTCCAATAGCCGGCGAGGTTCAAGATCACCTGTCCGTCGAACAGCGTGTTCTTCGCGCCGATCTCATAGGAGACGTCGGTCTCGGGGTTGAATGTCGAATAGTTGGCGCCCGCCGAGAAATTGGTGTTTCCGGGCCGCGACTCCGACAGCGTGCCGCGCGGCGAGAATCCACCCGACCGGAAGCCCTGGCTGCGGCTGGCGTAGAGCAGGGTGTTTTCGGTCGCCTTATAGTCCACTGAGAACCGGGTGATCACCTTGTTCCAGGACGCCGAGTCGCGGAACGGCGCGCCTTGCGGTGTGCTGGTCCCCGGCGGGAAGATGATGTTGAAGGCGTTGTGGAAGGTGGTCGACTCGTCGATGTAGCGCAGGCCGCCCGAGACCTTCAGCTTGTCGTTGACGTTGACGTCCAGGTTTCCGAACACCGAAATGCTGTGGTTCTTTTCGCCGGAAATCTGATTGGTGATCGGCAGGGTCGGCGGCACGCCCGGCACCCGGGTGCGGGTCAGCTGGAGAGCCTCGATCTTGTGGTGGAAATAGTAGGCCCCGACCATCGCCTTGGCGCGTGATCCGAAGTCATGGGATAGCCGGAGCTCCTGCGTGAACTGGTCGTATTTCTGCGGCCGCGAAGTGTGCAGGAAGCCCAGGATCGGGTTCGCCAGGACCGGGCAGATGCCGCCGCCCAGCACCGAAACGCCGCAGCTGCCGTCGAAGTCCTGTTCGGCGTCATCCTTCTGATGGATGAAGGCGGTGATCGAGACCAACTGGCCAATCGGGGTGTTGTATTCTGCGTTCAACGCATAGCGCTGCTGGGTCAAAAGATTGCGATCCGGGTAGTCGTTCGCCACCTGCCGCGGGCCGAGGGGAACCGTGACACCCGGGATGAAGGGCGAGCCATACTGGTTGTAGGTCAGGCCGGGGATCACTGCGGTCAGGAAGCTATAGACCTTGGCGGCGAGCGGGTTGCCGAGTGCGACCGGCGTGCCCTCGCCGTACTGATGGGTAAAGTCGGCGGTCGCCAGCAGGTGGAAGTCCTCGGTGGCGTTCCAATCGAAAGCGATCGTGCCGGTCGACAGCGCATCGCGACCATAACTCCCGCGCGTGTACAGGTTGTCGAGAAAGCCGTCGCGTTGCCGGTGCGAGAAGCCGACCTTGAGGCCGGCGGTCGGACCGACCGGCGCGTTAAGGATCATCTTCGCCGTCATCTGGTCGTAGTTGCCGTAGCCGACATCGAACTTGGCGCCCCACTGATGGGTGGGCCGGCTGCGGCGGATGTTGATGGCGCCGGCCGTCGTGTTCTTGCCGAAGAAGATACCCTGCGGGCCACGGCTGATTTCGACCTGAGCCACATCGAATGAATCGACCAGCTGGGCGGTGTTGGTGCCGATCACCACATCGTCGATGAGCAGACCGACCGCCGGGTTCTGACCCTTTTCGATATCGGAATAGCCCAGGCCGCGAATGTAGATCGCCGCCGAACCGGCGCCCGCGCCGACTCGCCCGATCTCAACGTTGGGGGCGATGCCGTTCAGATCCTCAAGCGTTCGCGGCTTCAGGAGTTCCAGTTGCTTGGTCGTCACCGCCGTGACCGCAATGGGCACATCTTGCAGTTTTTCGCTGGACCGCCGGGCCGTGACCACCACCGCTTCCACGGTGTTGGCGCCCTCGGCCGACGCCTTTGTCCCGGCATCGGCCGCCAGGGCGGACTGGGCCGCTGCGCCGAGGACGATGACACTCCCGCCCAACAGGGCGGCACGGAATTTCCACGTACGGTTGATCAAGATATCATCTCCCCTGGTGCGGCGGGCACGTCTGGCGCGTGCTTCAGTTGACAGTTCAACAAGGCTCAAACTGAGCCACACAGCAGAAAAAAGTCAAGTTGGATTGTAACAAGCATGATGGGCGGAGCGCGCTCACGGCAGGCGCCCGCTTTCGGCCAGGTCGGACGATGCCGCCAGCCTATCCCAGCACGACCTCGAGCCGATGCGTTGCGCCGTCGTCCGCCAATGCAATCGAAAGTGGCCGGGTGGCGATCAGAGTCCCATCCAGAGTCGCCTCCACCACACCCCGTTGGACGCTTGCGGGGTTTGACACGACGATCTCGTAGCGGGCGGTGCGATGGCGCAGACTTATCTCGAACCCCGGCCAGGAGGCTGGAACACAGGGATCCAGACTCAGTGTGTCGCCTTCCCGAATGAGCCCGAGGATGCTCTCGATGCCAGCTCTTTGCATCCAGGCCGCCGATCCCGTGTACCAGGTCCAACCTCCGCGCCCCACATGACCCGGCGCGGCGTAGACGTCTGCCGCGACCACATAGGGCTCAACCTTGTAGCGATACATTTCAGCCCGAGTGCGCGCGTGGTTGATGGGATTCAGCATCCAGAAAAGTGCAGCGGCCTTATCGCCCTCGCCCAGCTTGGCCAACGCCATCACCGACCACAGAGCCGCGTGGGTGTACTGGCCGCCGTTCTCCCGCAGGCCCGGCGGGTAGCCCTTGATGTAGCCCGGATCGTACGGGCCCCGATCAAACGGCGGCGCGAACAGCAGGGCCAGACCGTCGTGCGGCTGAATGAGCTCACGCTCCACCGCCGCCATCGCCTGGGTCGCACGTTCGGCAGAGGCGACCCCAGAGAGCACAGACCAGGACTGGGCGATGGAATCGATGCGGCACTCCTCGTTCAGCGCCGAGCCCAGCGATGCGCCGTCGTCGAACCAGCCGCGCATGTACCAGTGACCGTCCCAGGCCTCGGTCTCCAGGGCGTGACTGAGGGCGGCCATGTGCTGGCGCCAGGCCGAGGCATGGTCGTGATCGCCCCGCGCCGCCGCCAGCTTCGAAAAGCCCTCCAGCGCGCAATGCAGCAACCAGCCGAGCCAGACGCTCTCACCCTTGCCGCCCTCGCCCACCCGGTTCATGCCGTCATTCCAGTCGCCGCCGCCGATCAGCGGCAGACCGTGCGCGCCCACCGCCAGACTGGCGTCCAGAGCCCGGGCGCAATGGCCGTAAAGGGTGTCGACGTCCTCGGACGCGCTCGGTTGGAAGAACCGGTCGTGTTCCTCCGGCGCGAGGGTCTCCCCCATCAGGAAGGGAACACTCTCGTCGAGGATCGCAGTATCCCCCGTGACCTTCACATAGTGGGCCGCCGCATAGGCCAGCCAGGCGCGATCGTCGGATATACGCGTGCGAACACCCTGTCCGGAGTGCGGCAGCCACCAATGCTGCACATCGCCCTCGACGAACTGGCGGCTTGCCGCCCGCAGCAGATGCTCGCGGGTCATCGCCGGATGCACGCTCGCCAGGGCCATGCCGTCCTGCAACTGGTCGCGGAATCCATAGGCGCCGCTGGCCTGATAGAAGCCGGAGCGCGCCCAGACCCGGCAGGCCAGTGTCTGGTAGGTCAGCCAGCCGTTCAGCATCACGTCCATCGAGCGATCCGGCGTCTTTACCTGGAGAGCGCCGACCGTCCGATCCCAAAATGTCCGAACATCCCCCAGAACGGCGTCCAGGTCAGCGCTGCGATAGCGGCCGATCAGGCTGAGCGCCGTACTTTCATCGGCCGCATCGCCGAGCAGAAAGACGATCTCCGCCGTGCCTCCTACCGGCAGGTCGATCTCGGCCTGCTGTGCAGAACACGGGTCAAGGCCCGACCCCACGCGGCCCGAGAGCTTTGCCCCGTTGACGAGCGCCGCTGGCCAGGACAGGGCGCCATTGCGGCCCACGAACTCGCGTCGATCTCCGGTCCAGCTGCTCTGGCGTCCGAGCAGATCGGAGAACGCGACCCGGCCGCCGAACGCCGGGTTCCAGCGGTTGGTCGCCAGGATGGCTTGTGTCGCCTCATCAAGTTTCGTCGTCACAAACGGCGCCGTTGAGCTGCGCGCTACCCCGAGCACCCATTCGACATACGCCGTGACCGACAGCCGGCGTCGGCGGTTGGTGAGGTTCTTCAGGGTCAGCCGCGAGATCTTGATCGGATCAGACAGCGGGACGAATTCGGTCAGCTCCGCGCTGATCCCATGCGAGGTGTGTTCGAACTGGCTGTAGCCCCAGCCATGCCGGGCGACATAGGTCGCTGTCTCATCGCGGATCGGCAGCGCCGTGGGGGACCAAAGCTCGCCAGTTTCCTCGTCGCGCAGATAGAGCGCCTGGCCTGGCCGGTCGGTCACGGGGTCATTTGACCAGGGTGTGATCTGGCGTTCGCGGCTGTTCGCCGACCACGCGTAGCCGCCGCCCTCGGCTGAAACCTGGAAGCCAAACTCAGGGTTGGCGATGATGTTGATCCACGGCGCTGGCGTGGTCTGGCCAGGACTCAGGATGGTCACGTATTCCCGACCCGTTGCCGTGAACCCGCCGAGCCCGTTGAAGTATTCGACGCCGGGCGCCGGGCGCGATATTCTCAGGTCCGACCCCACGACCCGCGGCATTGGCCGAGGTGTACGAGACGGCTCAGCCTGGGGCGCGCCGGATAGCTGGTCGAGCAAGCGTCCACGCTCACCGACCAACATCGCGCGCGCCGTCGACAGCAGGAGGGCTCGCGCTTCGGGAGAAATCAGGTCTCCGCGCAGCATGAACACATGGCCCGCAGTGCGCGCATCGCTCAACTGGGGTCGCGATTGGCTGGCCCGCACCAGGGTCTCGAGGGCAATTTGCAGATCCTGGGCGTAGGACGCGCTGTGCTCGTTGAGGATGACAAGATCAACGGCCAGCCGCTTCATTCGCCAGTATTCGACCGCTTGCAGCGCTTCCTTGACTAGATCCAACTGGTGGATGTCTGAAATACGCACCAGCAGGATCGGTAGGTCTCCCGAGATCCCCATGCCCCAGAGGCCGGACTGGCCGCCACGGCCGGCCTCGAGCGTATCCGACGGCGGACGCAGCATCGGCGAGGCATAGATCATGTGTCCCGCCAGGCGTTGGTACTGCCGCGCCTGGCCGCGATCGATTCCCAAGTGATGCAGCTGAACCTGGGCCTGGGTCCAGGCCAGCGCCGCCGCGCGCTCGAAAGCGCCGACGTCGTGGTGCTTGTCGATCTGACCGAGAATTTCATCGCGAGAGCTGGCGACCATGGTCCAAAAGTCGATCCGCACGGTCGCGCCCGGCGGGATCCGCACGCGACGTCGAAGGGAAAAGATCGGATCCAGCACCGTGCCGGCCGTTCCCGAGAGGGGCCGGCCGCTCATGGCGGCTGCGGGGGCCCGCACGCCGCCGCCACGGCCGATAAAGCGGGCGCGATCTGTCTCGAATTCGCGCTTCCCCACCGCCTCGCCGTCGACGACCGCAAGGTGAGCCGCCCAAATTCGCGGCTCGCTCGGCGAGCGCGGGCGGCGGGAGGCGACCAGCGCGCCGAGGCCGGTCAGGTGCTCGGTCTCGACAAACAGCTTTGAAAATGCGGGGTGCGCCAGATCGTCAGCCTGGGCGGCCAAGACGAGTTCGGCATAGGAGGTGACTTCAACCTCGCGGACGCTATCGCCCTTGTTTGAGATACAGACGCGTCGGACCTCGGCGTCATCCTCGGCTGACACCAGCATCTGAATGTTGGTGAACAAGTCTCCATCACGTCGCGAGAATTCTGCGCGATCTTCCTTGAAAACCACATCATAGTCGTCGGCGTCGCGGCTGATGGGCTGATGGGTCGCTGACCATACCGATCCGGTGTGGATGTCCCGCAGATAGACGTAGGAGCCCCAGTTGTCGCAGGTGACGTCCTCCCGCCAGCGGGTTACCGCCAGGTCGCCCCAGCGGCTGTAGCCGGATCCTACGGCGGTGAGCATCACGCTGTAGTTGCCGTTTGACAGCAGATGGGTTGCCGGCATCGCGCTATGCGGGCTGACATTACGCTGATCGTCCGACCCTTCGGCGTCGCGCATCGTCGCCGCAGAACTGGTCTCGGGGACCGACGGCGGGGTTGCCGTAAGATCGCGCGGCACGCGCTCCTGCAGCAGCAGTTCCGTCGCCTGGACGATCGGCTCGGCATGGAAGCGTTTTCGCAGCACACCGTCCATCAGGGTGTCGGCGATCGCGGTGATTGTCATGCCCTGGTGGTGGGCCATGAACGCGCGGACGATGGACACTTTGGCGTCGTCGCCAATCCGGCTCGGCGTGAAATCCAGGGCTTCGTAGAAGCCATGGCGGCCGCGCGCATCCAGCGCCTCCAGGCGCGCGAAATTGCGGATGGCCGCAGCCGGATCAATCATACTGGCCAACGCTGTGGCGTAGGGCGCAATGACCGTGCTGTCGGCAAGGCCGCGCTTCAGCCCAAGCCCCGGCACGCCGAAGTTGGAATACTGGTAGGTGAAGTCCAGATCGCGGGCGTTGTAGGCCGACTCCGAGATACCCCAGGGTGTTCCCGCCGCCTCGCCATACTGAATCTGCCGCTTCACGATCAGGCGGTTGGTCTGTTCGATCAGACTGTCGGCCGGCGCCGCCATGACGATGGACGGCATCAGATATTCGAACATCGAGCCGGACCACGAGATCAGCGCCGCGCCGTCGCCGATCGCCGTCACCGCCCTGCCAAGGCGAAACCAGTGGCGAGCCGGAGCGTCCCGCTTGGCGATGGCGATGAAGCTCGCCAGCCGCGCCTCAGAGGCCAGGAGGTCATAGCAATTCGGGTCCAGCACACCGTCAGGTGTCCGGTAGCCGATGGAAAGCAGCAGCCGATCGGTGTTGAGCAGGAAGTCAAACTCCATCGCCAGGGCCAGGGATCGTGCGCTGTCCGCCAGCGCCGTCAGCCGGCCGACCGCAGCCGCCGAGGCCCAGGTGGTCAGATCACGAAGGTGGCTTTCCAGGCCCTCGTGCAGCGCGTCCGCCCAGAACTGCAGATCAGCGCCGGCGTCGTCGTCCTGCCCAAGTGTGATTTCGCGCACCGCGTCGACCAGGCTGGAGGCGTCCGCGAGCAGGCCGCCGAAGATCACCTGGGTCTCGACACCTTCGGCCCTGCCAACCTCGATTGACGCGGCGACCCGTTCGATCTCCGTTTCCAGGCGGCGGCGCGCGACCTCGCGGATCGCGCCAAGGCCGTCCAGACGCATGGCCTCTTCGCGCACCAGTTCGAGGCCGTCGCCAACCGACTCCAGCCGGCGCGCAACGTCCTGGCTGACGCCCTGCCAGCTCTGGCAGACATTCGCCACAGCGATCAGATGTCCGGCGAGATTGCCGCTGTCGACCGAGGAGATGTAGGGCGGCTCGAGTGGTCGCAGGTCATGGGTGTCGTACCAATTGAACAGATGGCCGCGGAACTTGCTCATCCGTGACACGGTGGCCAGCGTCGCCTCCAGGCGGCCAATGGCGTCCAGCGTGCCGATCCAGGCGAAGTCGCGCGCGCTCGTCACCGCCAGCAGATAGAGTCCGATGTTGGTCGGCGAGGTCCGGTGGGCGACGACCGGTTCCGGCGTCTCCTGAAAGTTATCCGGCGGCAGCATGTTGTGGGCGGGGGTGACGAAGGTCTCGAAGTACCGCCAGGTTCGCCGCGCGATCAGCCGCAGATAGCGAGCTTCAACGTCGGCGAGCGGGCGACGGCCCACGACCCGTGGCGAGCGGCTTGCCCAGTAGGCCGCTGCGGGCGAGGCGAACCAGGCGCAGGCAAATCCGAGCGCCAGGGGCCACGTCTGATGACCTGACAACGCCGCCACAAGCACGCCCACACCGCCCACAACCAATGGACTGATCATGCGGCGATAGAAACTCGCCACACTCGGCCGGGGTCCGAAGGCGGCCTGGGCCATCGGAACCCACTCCAGTAATCGCCGGCGGGTCAGGCACAGCCGGATCAGCGTCCGAAGGATTGCGTCTGCCATGAGCCAGGCCTGATGGGCCAGGAAGACCAGCATGAGTCCGATCTGAATCAGGCCCAGGCGCACATCATGTCCGACGGCGCGCGCATGGCTGCGCGGGGTTACGCCGGGGCGCGGAAAGCCGGCCTGCGCCAGAACCGGAATCAGCGGCGGTAGCGCCAGCGTCGCAACAATGAACGCGGTCCAGATCGCCGCGATGCCAAACGGCAGCGTCCAACCGACGATCAGCGCCACGATCAGCGACGGCGCCGACAGGGTTCGTCGCAGATTGTCCAGCATCTTCCAGCGACCAATCGCCGGAACGCCGCGGTAGGACGGCTGGCCCGCCGCGTGCGGTCCCAGGCCGAGAATCCAGGGCAGCAACTGCCAGTCGCCCCGCGCCCAACGATGATGCCGCAGCGCCGCCACGTCGTACCGACCCGGAAAATCCTCGACCACTTCGACATCGCTCGCCAGGCCGGCGCGGGCGAAAATGCCCTCAAACAGGTCGTGACTAAGCAGCGTCGACTCCGGCACACGGCCCTTCAGCGCCGCCTCGAACGCATCGACGTCATAGATGCCCTTGCCGGTATAGGATCCCTCGCCGAACAGATCCTGGTACACATCGGACACGGCGGCGGCGTAGGGATCGATCCCCGTGGCCCGGGAGAATATTCGCAGGAACAGCGATCCCTCCCGGCCGACCGGCAGGGATGGCGTCACCCGCGGTTGCAGGATTGCATACCCCTCGACCACCCGACTGAGGCGCTCATCCAGGCGAGGGTGGTTCAGCGGATGCGCCATCTTGCCGATGAGGCGGCCGACGGTTTCCCGCGGCAGACGGGTATCGGAGTCCAGGGTGATGACAAAACGGACGCCCGGCGGAGCAACCGGCTCCAGGAACGTGGTGTCCTTCGCGCCGCGCAGCAAGCGATTAAGCTCGGTGAGCTTGCCACGCTTGCGCTCCCAACCGATCCAGCGCCCTTCGCCGGGGTTCCAAATGCGCCGCCGATGCAACAGCCGGAACCGGTCGCCGGCCGGCGCCGATCCATATCGCTGGTTCAGTCGCGCAATGCCCTGGCGCGCCGCCGCCAGCAGGGCCTTATCGCCCGCCACCGTCTCGCTCGCGGCGTCGGCCCAGTCTGACAGCAGCGCGAAATACATCTCGCCCTCCGGGCTGGCGAGATGATGAATCTCAAGATTGTTGATCTGCTCGTCGACCGCCTTCAGCGACGTCAGCAGCGTGGGCACGACCAGCAGCGTCCGCAGCCGCTCCGGAATGCCGCCGCGCAGATCGATCGCCGGCAGCAGCGTGGCGCGGATTCCTTGGGTGACGACATGATTGACCAGGGCTACCGCCAGGTCGATCGCCGGCACCAGCCCCAGGACGGCCAGCGCGGCGATCCAGCGCGCATCCAGTCCACCTCCGGCCGCGAGACAAAGCGGTATCGCCAGCAAACCCGCCGCCACCAGGGCCCCCAGACCGACGTAGCCGCCAATTCCCAGTTTGCGATAGAGGATGCCGGGCCGCGCCAGCAGCTGCGGGCGATACCCAACAGCCAACTCAAAGTCGCGACGGCCGCCGCCCACCAGATAGTAGCCAGGGTCGGTCAGGCGGGGCGTGACATCGGCGTGGGCCGAATCCCGCGCCCGGCTCGCGGTCGCCACCGCCGCGCCAGCGATGTCCAGCTCGCTGAGTCCCGACCCACGGGCCAGCACCTCCACACCGTCGCGGTACATGTTGCGGGTCGCAAAATCCAAGCTCTGGAAGGCGCTATCTGCCGACAGAACCTCATCCACCATGCTGACGCGTTCGAACAGATCGGTCCAATCGACGTCTGAAATCAGTCTCATGCTGGAGATGATGTTGCGAACTGAGATACTGCCGGCGACCTGCCGCTGATGCTCGTCCCGCACCACGATCTCTGCGGTCGTGTCTTGAAGCTCAAATTGCGCATCCAGCCACATCAGGGCCGGACCGATGCTGGGATCCTGGTCTCGCAGGCGTTGGACCAGTTGAACGAGGAAGGCGTCGGAGTGCGTGGCCTGACCGCGTGGCGACAACACGCGTTCGGCAGGCTCGGCCGGAGCGCCACGAACGCCCAGCAGGCGGTCCGCCAGGGCGTCAGCCTCGCGGCGGCTGGCCCGGCTGTCGATGACCCGCGCCGCGATCCGCCGCAGGTTCTCGACCAGGACGACCTTCAGCGTGATCGCCACTGCCCAGAGCTCGCCGATCGTCAGCGGCTGGACCTGCTGGTAGGCCCGCAGATAGCGGCACAGCATTTCGGGGTCGAACAGGCTGTCGGTGTGCGCGACATAGGCCCAAGTAACGCCAAACACGCGCGGATACTGGGCGAGCGGCCCGCCGGCCAGCTTGGGAAGTTGCCGGTAGTAGCCCGTCGGCAGGTCCGCGCGGACTTCGCGAATCTGCTTTTCAACCACATGGAAGTTGTCGACCAGCCACTCGGCCGCTGGGGTGATGGCCGCCCCCTCGTCGATGGCCCTGGCGACGTCCCGATAGGCGTCCGCGAGCACAGCGGCGTTCTCGGCCAGGCGCTTGACCAACGAGGCGCCCGCAATCTCCCTGGGCAGCACAGACTGGGCGGCGGCCAGGCTGCGCGCCAGATCTTCCAGCCGCTCGACGCTCAGCAGTTCAGCGCGGATCGGAGCGCCGTCGCGCCAGGGCTGGCTGTTGCGCCCGCGGCCAGGGAAACCACTGAAGGTCGAGGCAAGCGACGCAACCGAAGCGGCGGCCCGTGGACGACCTCGTCCTGGAATATCAAAGGGCACGCGCGGTCAGATCCCTCAACGGATGCCGAACGGCCGCACCTGATCCGGGCGCGATCCAGCGCTTGTGTCGAGTTGTGTCAACGACGCGGAGATCAGCTCCACGTCGCGGCCCTCGGAGCCGCCGAATTCAACGCTCTCGATGACCACTTGGGTGAAGCCGCCTTGCCGGCGAATTGCAGCGGCCAGTTCATTGGCGGCCTGGATCGCCGAACTCCGCGAGCGATAAGGGGTGGTCATCTCGCCCATTTGGATCGACCAGCCATGAGGCTCTTTGACGACATTGAATGTGAGCATGGCAAATTCACCGCAGGTTGGCGTCGGCGAGATCGGGGAGCCTCGACACTCAACCAACGCGATACAGCCGTGCATAGTTCCGACCCCTGTGGGTCAAATGTGTGGCGCGATTGGCTGGCCGGACTCCGCACCCGTGGGATGATAGCGCCACCTCACGGGTGCGGGCACGGTTCGGGATCTAACGATTGATCTCGCGGCTCAGATCGTCGAGCCGCGCCAGGATCTGGATATGCTCACCCTGACTCAGCTGACCGTTGTCGCGGCGCATATCCTCGTCATCGCGACGAATGGCGCTGAGCGAACGCAAGGCATAGTCGCCATCGCTCCTTGAGAGCGAACGATCCGCCATCGACTGGCGGATGCGCCGGTCAAGCCATGCGCTACGGGCCCTGGTGTCATCCCGCGCGCCCGTCCAGCGAGAACCGCTGTAAGGGCGAGCGTCCGCTCGCTGTTGCGCGGCCGACGTTGCAACCCACCGGCCGCGGGCGTCATAGTAGCCCATCACCGGCCCACGAATCCACCGCCCGCGGGCGTCATAGTGGCCAGGATGCGGATCTGCGATCCAGACCCCGTCAGCGTTGCGATGACCAGGTTGCTCGCCGCTCATCCACCGCCCGGTGGGGTCATAGTAGCCGGTCACTGGCCCGGAAATCCACCGATGGCGCCGGTCGTAGTAGCCGCTCGCGGTACCCGCGACCCACCGACCATCGTTGGCGTAGTAGCCCTGTGAAGAGGCCGGCACCCAACGCCGCTCGGCGTTGTAGTATCCTGCTGCCGTTTGCGGCTGAGTGTTGGCCCGGATCCAATTTCCGCGGGTGTCGTAGTACCCGTTGGGTGCGCCGTTCACCCATTCGCCATTTCGGTCGTAATAGCCCGTCGCCGTCTGCCCGGATTGATCGTTGGCGTGCCAGACGCGATTGTTGTCGTAGTAGCCGTAGGCATGCGCGCAGTCGGTGCGGCCCTTGGCGAGCTGATTGCCGATCACCCCGCCGACGCCGCCGCCCACGAGCGTTCCGGCGGTGCGCTCATTCTTGGCGATCGTGTTGCCGAGCACCGCGCCGATTGCGGCGCCGACGACCGTACCCACGACTCGGTTGTCCTTGCGCTGTTCGCAGGTTTGCTGAGCGAGGGCGATCGAAGGCAGAAGCGTCGCGGCCGCAAGGCCTGCGACGAGGAGGTGACGTCTCATAGGTTGAATCCTCTGGAAAGGCGCGATGCCTTTCCGATGGATTACAAACGCGACGCCCCAATATAAGTTCCTCGCCCGAAAATTTTCTTGAAATCATGCCGCGAATACTTCGAGCGAAAATTCTCAATTGCCAAAGATCTCACGACGTCGACAGTGATGATTCATGCGTCTTCTTGATGGCATCCAAAACCACTTGTGGATCTGCTGACGACGACATTGCCTTGGCTTCCATATCGATGTGGTTGACCACGTCGGGATGGTCTCGGCGCAGCTTCTCGACAAGCTCGATCAGCTTTGACGTCTTCTGTTCGATGACGATGGCGAGCTCCAGGGTCAGCTGCTCGCGACGGGTGGTCAGCCGATCCTCGCGTCGCTGCGTGCTGAGGATGATGCCTGTCATATAGAGCGCCGCCACAGCGACAAGTCCAGTGAGCCAGGCAAAGGGCGGCGGATCCGGTGGGCCAACGCCCACAGCCCGTAGACTGAGGTTGAGCGCCACCCACGCCAAGATCAGCGCGGTCAGAACGGGCGTGAAGTTGGGGTGCGCCAGCCCTGAGGTCAGGCGCGACAACACCCGATCAAGGCCACTCGCTTCCTGTGCGTGCTCAGACTGCACCCTGGCCATCGCCGACACGGTGTCGGCGATGTGCGCGGGTAGGTCGTCGGCGGCGTCTGTTGGCGTCATAGCGCGCCAGAAGCCTTGGCCGAACTACTTCTTCAGTTCCTCGACTGCCGCCTTGGTGTTGCGCTCGGCGCGGTTGGCCGCTGCCTTCGCGTCGGCTGCAGCCTGGTCAGCCGCGCTCCTGGTCACGCTTGCCGCGTCCTGAGCCGCGTTGACGGTGGCATCCTTGGCCTCTGTCGCGGTTGTGGCCATGGCGGCGCCGGCGCTGTCGGCTGCGGCGGCGGCATGATCGCCCGCCGTGTCGGCCTGTTGACTGGCTTTCGGCGAGCACGCGACGAGCGCGAGGGTCGCGGCGGCGGCGGCGAAGATGAGATTTTGCGTCTTCATGGTGTCCCTTTGATGATGTGCAAATGCGAGTGTCTGCCGGGGTCGGGCGCCACCACAATGCTGCGGCGGTCCCCGACCCTGACTGGAAAGCGATGGAGCCAGCAGAAGCCTATTTGTTGATCTCTGCCTGAGTGTCGGCGGCGACATCGGTCACCGCCTTGCCGGTCGACGAGACATCCTTGCCGGCGCCTTTAATGGTGTTGCAGCCCGCGACGCTCCCCGCAGCACCCATTGTCAGTGCAATGAGCATCAAGGGGATCAGATTCCGCTTTGCCCTGATCATCACATGCCCTTCCGGTCGGCGGCCGCTGAGGCCTTGGCGTGCCAATCCTTGACCTGCTGGTGAGCTTCCTCATGGGTCACGCCATAGCGTTCCTGAACAGATCCGGCGATCTTCTCAACATCGCCTTCGGCGCGCAGCAGATCATCATCCGTCAATTTACCCCACTGGCGTTTGGCTTCGCCAACGAGCTGTTTCCATTGGCCCTTCATGGTGTCTTCGTTCATCGTTTCTGTCCTCAAGACGTCCCGTCAGCGGGGAATTGGAAAACGGCGATCCCGCTGGATGGTTGCAGGAAATCCGCAGCGACAGGTCAGGATTGAAAGAACAGCGCCTGGCCGATTGTCGCCTTCACGGTGTCGGGCTTGAACGGTTTGGTGATCAGATAGGTGGGCTCGGGCCGCTCACCTGAGAGCAGCCGCTCAGGAAACGCGGTGATGAAGATCACCGGTACATCCGAGGTTGCGAGAATATCCTGGACCGCATCAATCCCGGAACTGTCATCGGCCAATTGGATGTCTGCCAGGATCAAACCCGGACGCTGGGCTTTGGCCATCGCGACCGCCTCTGTGCGCGTGCGCGCCACGGCGGTGACATCGTGACCAAGTTCCCTCACCAGGGCTTCGATATCCATGGCGATGATGGGTTCGTCTTCAATGATCAGCACCCGGGTCTTCAGGGCGGCGTCAATGTCGGCGTGCGCCGACACCACGTCCTCAATGACCACCTCTGGGGGCACAGCCAGAATCTCAGCCGCTTCGTCGACGGAGAATCCCTCCATCGTCGTCAGTAGAAAGGCCTTACGATTTGAGGGCGAGAGCTTTTGTAGCGTCACGTCCGGCGTAAGCGTGACCTGCGGGTCCTGTTCGAGCGTTGCACCGGTGGTGTCCCAGATTGTGTGAAACACCTGATAGAGGGCGATCCGCGACGATTGCGCTGGTTCCCGCACGGCTTCACCGCCCAGAATTGCCTCGAGCGTGGCGCGGACATAGGTGTCACCACGTGACTGGTCACCCGTGAGTGATCGCGCATATCGCCGCAGGTAGGGTAGCTCTGCGGCAATCTGTCGAGCCGACGTCATTTCGCTTCGTTCCTGGGTTTGTCAGATCGAACATCCCGATCGTTGGGAACCATACGCAGTCGCGTGCGTATGGTTCCCGGGAACGCGTAAAGAATCGGGCGCGCGGCGGCATGCCTGTGTACCCAAGCGATAAATGGGGCCGGTGATTTGACGAACTATGAGCGTTCAGGCGGTAAGGCCGGCAGCGAACCGCGAACGTCGCAGAAGGCTGCCCTGCGTCGCAAGCAGGGCGAAGCCATCGGTCAGGAACTCAGGAAGCAGTTCGATCACCTGCTGGCCGAGCCGCTGCCGGATCACCTGATTGCGCTGCTGGACGAACTGGAACGACGGGAGGCCGAGAAATGACTCGCGCGCCAGTCGCCACAAAGGAAATGAGCGGAGCGCGGCTGATCGCGTTCAAACGGGCGCTCGTTGACGTGCTTCCGTCCCTCCGGGCTTTTGCGAGATCGCTCTGCCGCAATGCGGCCGAGGCGGACGATCTGGTCCAGGAAACCATGCTGAAAGCCTGGAGCGCGCGTGCTTCCTATATCGAAGAAGCAAATTTCAAGGCCTGGACGTTTCGAATCCTTAGAAACGCTCTCTACTCCAACTGGCGCAAGTCGTCCCGCCTGACCCAGCTGGACGACAGCGTCTACGAAAAGACCGCCAAGGCCATCGACAACGCCGAGACGGCGATCGAACTGGCCGAAGTCTCGGAGGCCATACGTCATCTGCCGCTGGAACAGCGTGAGGCGCTGATCCTGATCGCCGCAGGCGGGTTCAACTACGAGGAGGTCGCGGCGATCGCCGGGGTGGCGGTCGGGACCATCAAGAGCCGGGTCTCCAGGGGCCGTTCAAATTTGATCGTTCTCATGGAAAAGCGCGCAAATCGGCGAACCAGCATTGCGGCGCTCGGCGCGGCTCAGGGCTTGATGGACGACGCCGATCAGCTCGCGCGTACAGCCATAGCGTCCAGGTGAACATGACCAAGCCCGAAAAGCGGTCACTTCCGAGCCGTGCGCAACTGCTCGCTGAGAACATCCAGCTCAAGCGCGAAATCGATCATCGGGTTCGTAACAGCCTTCAAGTGGTGGCGTCCCTCGTGGACGTTACGGCCCGCGCTACGGTTGAGCCCGCCGCGCTTGCCGTGCTGGATGTGCTGCGAGGTCGGATTTCCGCGATGATTGCCGTCTATCGCACCCTGAATGACGCCCCTCACCGCGCCTTGGTGAACATGGGCGACACGTTGCGCGACTTGATCGATCAGGTGGCGGAGAACAGCGCAATCGGCGCTCTTAAGAACGAAGCTCAGATCCAGGCCGATGGCGTCATCCTGCCGTTGGACGACGCCATGCCCGTGGCGCTGATGGTCATTGAGGTGTTGCTGGCGTCAGCCCTTCACGCGGAACCTAACTCAATAGGACCGTCCTCCACCGTCGCGCTGACCCGGGAAGGCGGCGCCGCATTGCTGCGAATTCACATGGTCAATCCCAAGGGCGAGGTGCGCATGCCGCTTCTGTCCAAGGACGCGCGACTGATGATGGAGGCGCTTGCCCGGCAGCTCGGCGGGCCGCTGATCGTCAGCAACGACGAGGGCCCCACGCGGACAATCGAAGTCAGGTTTCCGGTCAGGGACAGCCGAATTGCGAACTACTAAACCACCGTTGGAATAGCTCGCGGGTGGAGCCGTGAGGTCCCATAGGCATGACGCGCGACCTTGTGACTGAGGCGACCTCAGGGCGCCGCAATCTCAGCCCAAACGGCCGACCACCGGCGTTCCGGAAGGCCTTGCGGCCGCAGCCTGCTCGCCCCATCGCAACCTCTGCCATGGCTGCGCGTCGAGGATCGCAGACTGGAGGGTGAGGATGCTGCTTGAGGTCGGAAAGACCTGTTGGGATGTTGCAACGGCGGAGCGCGCCGCGCTTTTGATCGATGCTGCGGACTATTTCGCCGCAGCGAAATCGGCCCTCGAGAAAGCGCGATCTTCAATCCACATGCTCAACTGGGCGTTCGACCCCGACACGAAGTTGCGCCCTCGACGGGACGAAAATCACGGCTCGCAGAGTGAGTTGGGCGGGTTCCTGGTCCAGCTCGCTGCGGATCGGCCCGAACTCGCCATTCGCATCCTCTGCTGGAAGTCCGCAATACTGGTCTCAGCGACCCAGGACTTCTTCCCGCACCGGGCGAAACGGTGCTTCAAGGATACGCCGGTCCAGTTTCATCTGGATGCGACGGTTCCCTTCGGGGCCTGCCATCATCAAAAGGTGATCGTTGTGGATGGCCGGATCGCCTTCACCGGCAGCAGCGACGTCTGTCCGGACCGCTGGGACACCTCAGATCATCCGGATGTAGACCCGCGCAGACGGACGTCGAGCCGCGAGACAGCGTATTATGAGTCACGGCATGAACTGATGGCCGTCGTGGATGGGACCGCAGCCCAATCTCTGGCCACCTTGTTCGCGAGGCGTTGGAAACGGGCCACGGGCGAGGACTTGATCGTGACGGAGACCCCGGCTTCCGACCCCTGGCCGGATGGCGTGCCGCCGGATTTCACACACGTGACCAGCGGCCTGTCGCGAACCGAGCCGCAGTGGAAAGCCGGGGCGGAGGTTCGCGAGATCGAGGCGCTTCACCTGGCCTCGATCGCCGCAGCGTCTCACTGCATCTATCTTGAGAACCAATATCTCACCTCGCCAGTGGTTGGCGCCGCCCTCGCAGCCCGGCTGGAGGACCCCGAGGGCCCTGAGGTGATCCTGATTTCCAACCAGCACTCGCCAAGCTGGTTCGATCAAATGACAATGGATCGGCGCCGCTCGCGGATTATGGGCAGGCTTCGAGCTGCGGATCGGCACGGCAGGCTTCGGGCCTATGTCCCGATGACCAGAAGCGGCGCTCTGATCATCGTCCATGCCAAGCTCTCCATCATTGATGACCGCTTGCTGCACGTGGGTTCGGCGAACTTCAACAACCGCTCTGGCGGTTTCGACACGGAATGCGATCTGTCTATTGAAATCGACGCTGACGATACGGGCGGTCGAGCCAAAGTGGATCTCTGTCGCAACCGCCTCATTGCGCATTGGCTGGGGTGTTCGGTGCCCGATGTGGTCGCCGCCTTGCGCCGCGCGGGCGGCGTCGGCGCGGCTATTGAGGACTTGAGGACGCAGGGCTTCACACGGCTGTCGCCTCTGGAGGCGACGCCGCTGGGGCCGATCGGCGCCCGCATCGCCGCGTGGCATCTGGGTGATCCCGTGGGCGTCGGAGATTCCTGGCGACCGTGGAAGCGAGCGGCGGCGATCCGCGCGGCATTGGCGCTCGGACAACGACGCGCGGCCGGCGCTTCGTGACCCGGATCATGACCTACAACGTCCATCTCTGCATCGGCGCCGACCGTCGCGTGGATATTGGCCGGGTAGCCGACGTCATCGCGGCGCAGCGGCCGGACATCATCGCACTTCAGGAACTGGACATTGGTCGGGCTCGCACCGGCGGACTGGACCAAGCCCATGAACTTGCGCGCCGGCTGGGCATGCGGTTTCACTTCAACGCCGCCATGACCCTCGAGAACGAGGCGTACGGGGATGCCATCCTGACGCATCTGCCGGAACGGCTGGTCAAGGCGGGACCATTGCCGGGATACCCGCGCCTCGCTCGGCTCGAGCCGCGAGGCGCCCTGTGGGTCGCAATTCAGGTTGGCGGCCAGGAGGTTCAGGTCATCACAACACACCTTGGACTGGTGCCTCAAGAGCAACGTCTGCAAGCGGCCGCCCTTTCAGGCATCAATTGGTTGGGTCACCCGGAACGCCGAAACCCAACGATCTTGCTGGGCGACTTGAATGCGCATCGCCGCAGTTCCGTCTGCCAGACGCTGCTTCGCAGCCTGCGGGACGCGCGGCAGATGATCGACGGCGCCGCTGGTATTGCGACCTTCCCCTCGACGTTGCCGATCATCGGCATCGACCACGTGTTTGTGAGCGAGGATTTGGTGGTGCGAAGCATCAAGGCGCCCGCCGACCGTCTATCGCGCCAGGCCTCCGATCATCTTCCGCTGGTGGTCGATTTTGATTTTACGTGATGGTCGGAGCCTGTTCGGGTCAGATGAAATCGTCTGCCCCGAGGCTCTAATTCAAAGTCTTACAGCGCATTCGGGCGGCGAAACCGCGCACACTTCGCCCAACGTGCCCTGGCTCTCACCCGTTCATCCGCGCATCGGAGCGCAGCCTTTCGCGCGGGTTCTGACTACCAGGCGTACGCTTCGGGCGACGGACCCACGGCGGGAAAGATGACGTCCAGTCTCGCCAGCACCTCATCGCTGAGCCGGATGTCTGGCGCATGCAGCACCGAGGTCAGTTGAGCCGTGGATCGCGGCCCCACAATTGTCGCTGCCACGCCGTCCTGGTGCAGCAGCCAGGCCAGCGCCACGGCGCTGGGGCTCTCGCCCAGGTCCGCACAGAGCCCGCCAAACTGCGACAGTTGTCCAGACCGCGCGCCGAGCGCCTTGGTGATCGCCTCCGACCGGCGTCGCCCGCCGGCATCCTGCGACGCGCCTGCCAGCAGACCGCCGGCAAGCGGGCTCCAGATGATCATGCCCAGCCCATAGGCGCGGCAGGCCGGCAGCACCTCAAGCTCGGCGCGGCGTTCCACCAGATTGTACAGCCCCTGTTCCGAGACCAGACCGAGGCGGCCCCGCACCATCGCCTTCTCGTTGGCCCGGGCGATGGCCCATCCCGGAAAGTTGCTGGATCCGACATAGGTGATCTTGCCCTGAGCGATCAGCCGGTCCATCGCCTGCCAGATCTCTTTGATCGGCGCAGTCCGGTCGATGTGGTGCATCTGGTAGAGATCGATGTGGTCCACGTTCAGGCGCTGCAGGCTGGCGTCACAGGCCATCTGGATGTGACGCGCTGAGAGGCCCCGATCGTTGACGTCATCCGACATCGGCTCATGGACCTTGGTCGCGAGCACGATCCTGTCGCGCCGGGTCCTGTCCTCGGCCAACCATCGTCCCAGGATCGTTTCGGTCGTCCCGACGCCCAGATGGCCACCATACTGATTGGCGGTGTCGATAAAGTTGACGCCCGCGTCGACCGCAGCGTTCAGGATCGCAAACGACTCCGGCTCGGAGGTCTGCGGCCCGAAGTTCATGGTGCCGAGGCACAGCGCGCTGACCTTGAGCGCTGAGCGGCCAAGCTGACGATATTTCATGGAAACCTTCCGGCAGCTCTGATCATGGCGCGCGCATCGCCGCCCCGGTGCGCAGAGCCGCGCTGGAATCGGCGACACAGTGGCGCACCAGGCGCTGGGCGTGGTCCGACAGCTTCATGTAGTCGGTGTAGCTGATGCCAGGGACAATCGGCTCGCGGAACCACGGCGCATAGAATTCCAGATTCGGGATCGCCCGCATGGCGCTCGAAACGTTGGGCGTGCCGCCATGCCAGGCGCGCACATCGCGAACCATGATCGCGCCGGCGGGGGCGGGGCAGACCGTGCTCAGCCGCATCCACTCCGGCTCGTCCACCAGGCTCGGGATCGGCGTGCGGGAGTGCCGGGTGCCCGGAATCTGCCGGGTCGATCCATTGAGCCGCGTCACATCCTGCGGCAGGAAATTCACGCAGACATAGGGACAGGGCAAGTCGCGAATGGTCAGCTGGCCGCGCGGATCGTGAAAGGCGCTGAACGGGGTGGTGGCATTGTCGGCCCAGTCGCGGACGTCAGAATGCAGTGGCTGATATTCGACCGCGCCGGGGAGGCAAAAGTCGCCGCTCGCCGCCCGCAGCACATAGTCGGGCGAGCCGAAGATGCCGCTGACGATCTCGGTGACCGCCGGAATGTCGAGCAGCATCTGCCATTCCGGACGATGCAATTGGCTGCGCGTCAGGCTGGACCCGCCGAACGAATAGCGATGCGATCCGCGATTGCCAGTCCGATCCTGATCCAGGGCGAGGATTTCATCCACCACCTCATGGCAGCCCTTGGCCAGGAGGTCGGTCTGTTCGTCGCTCAGCACATTGGCGATCACCACGAAGCCGTCGCGGCGAAAAAGCTCCAGCGCTCGGGCGGTGTCGCCGGGCTCCAGGATACTCAGCCCCTTGAGCCCATTGTTGGCCTCCAGATAGGCCCGCTGGGCGATGACCTCTGGCGTGTCCATGGCCCTGTCGGTCCAGTCAGACCGTTGTGTGGCGCCGCGCGTCATCAGGCTCACCGGAAGCTGCAATTCATGAGTGGCACGCGTTTCGTCCTTTGTCAGGCCCGGCGCCTTCATCAAAGCCTTCTCAGCAACGAGGGGGCGTCGCGCCGGCCTACCGCGCGATGAGGGGAGTATTCGGGTCGCTTGGACCTCGGTCATGCGCTGATGACTATCCGGCTGGCGGGCCAGGCGTGCCGAGGCCGCGCGAAATTAGCGCTCTGCGTAATTTGCAGCTTTGACCTGCCGGCCCCGCGCGCAATCATTGAGGTCCTGAAGCCTTGAGCAGCATCCATGACCGAACACCACATCCGCTATGACATCGACGCCGACGGCATCGGCGTCATCACCATTGATCGGCCGGAAAAGCGCAATGCGATGACCTTCGCCATGCTGGGCAAGTTCATTCGGACCGTTGCCGAGGCCGGAGAAGATGATCGGGTTCGGGTGCTGATCATCACCGGATCCGGCGGCGCATTTTGCGCCGGCACGGACTTGGCGGATCTGGCGACCATTCCGGGCGAGACCCGGGGGGTGCGCGGTCGCGCCGATGAGGCCGAGAAGTGGTGGCCGATCGTCCAGTGTCCGAAGCCGGTCATCGGCGCTATCGATGGGGCCGCCTTCGGCATGGGCGCGGAGTTCACCAGCCAGTGTGATGTGCGGATCATTTCGGATCGCAGCCGGTTTTCGTGGAACTTCGCCCATCGCGGGCTGGTGCCGGACACCGGGGCCGGCAGCTGGCTGTTGCCGCGCCTGATTGGCCCGCATCGGGCGCTCCGGCTGCTCTATTCCGGCGCCGTGCTGGAGGCGGCTGAGGCCAAAGAGATCGGCTATGCCGCCGAGGTCGTGGCGCCCGAAGCGGTGATGGAGACGGCGATGGCCGAGGCTCGCCGCTATCTGGCCTCCTCGCCGTTCTCGCTTCGGCGCATCAAACAATTGGTCTGGCGCGGCCTTGAGCGCGACGTTGCCCAGCACATGGAGGCCCATGTCGAGGCCTTGAGCGCCTGCTTCAAATCCGCCGATCACAAGGAAGGCGTGGCGGCATTCCTGGAACGGCGACCAGCGGTCTTCGTGGGGCGCTGAGGGTCAGGCGCTTCGCGTCAGCAGCGCATAGGCCGACAACGCCATCACCTTGGCGGAATTCACCATGTCCAGGATCCCCACGTACTCATCGGGCTGGTGGGCCAGGTCGAGGATGCCGGGGCCATAGGCGATGCAGTCACGCAGCTTACCGATCCGGTCGATGTGCTTCTGATCGTAAGTACCCGGCGAGCAGACGATCTGGGCTCGCTGGCCCAGCACCTGCTCCACCGCCTCGCAGGTGAAGCGCACCACCGGCCGCTCCGGTTCCGTCATCGACGGCCTGACCTCGAAGAGATCGCGCAGCGTGTAGCGGAAGTTCGGCCGGCTCTGGGTCAGGCCCTCCAGCATGTTGCGGATCCCAGCCTTCACCTCGTCGAGGTCCTCCTCGATCAGCAGGCGCCGGTCCAGCACCATGCGGCAGGCGTCGGCCACCAGTGGCGAGGGCAGTCCGCCGCCGACGGTCAGATCCGGCTGGCCGCCATGGATCGAATTGATGTTCAGCGTCGGGGTCCGAGCGCCTTCGGGCACCACCGGCATCGAGGTCTGATGTGCGGCGAGCGCCGGAAGGATTCGGCGTTCCAGTTCGTCAATCACCGCGCCCATGTGGCGGACCGCGCTGTCGCCGAGGAACGGCATGGAGCCGTGCGCCATCCGCCCTTCCGTGGTGATCTCCGACCACCAGACGCCGCGGTGGCCAATACACACGCGATCGACGTTCAGCGGTTCGGGGATGATCACGTGATCGACGCGGGGCCGGGAGAAATAGCCGCGCTCGGCCAGGTAGGCCACGCCGCCATAGCCGCCGCTCTCCTCATCGACGGTGCCGGAAATCTCCAGGGCGCCCGGCAGCTGCGCGCCGGAATCGATCAGCGCCTCGACCGCGATCACCGAGGCGGCGAGGCCCCCCTTCATGTCGCAGGCGCCGCGGCCATAGACCCGGCCGTCCTTCACGACACCCTCGAACGGTGGCACGGTCCAGCCCTGGCCGGCCTCGACCACATCGATGTGGCTGTTGAAGTGGACGCAGGGGCCGGGAGAGGCGCCTTCCCAGCGCGCGATCACGTTGATCCGCGGCAGGGCGTCGGTGTCGCCGGGCGCCCCCTCGGCGCGGACGTATTCCACCTGAAACCCGCGCTTGCGCAGCCGCTCGCCGAGATACTCCGCGCACGGCCGATAGGCGTCGCCCGGCGGATTGATGGTGGGAAAGCGGATCAGGTCCTGGGTCAGGGCGACCATCTCATCCGACCGGCCCTCGATGGACCGCAGCAGGGCGTCTTCGCTCGGGTGGCTTGCAGCGGAGCTGCCGACCGGGGTGAGCTGGTTCATGCCGGAGCCTTTGCTGCACTCTTGAGGAACGCCGCCACATCTGACGCCGAACGCTCAGGCACGTCCAGTTGTGGCAGGTGGCCGGCGTTGGGGTAGAGGATCAGCCGGGCGCCCGGGATGGCGGCGGCGAAGCGGCGGCCGCTCTCGGGCTTGATGATCACGTCCTGATCGCCATGCAGCACCAGGGTCGGCGCGGTGATCTTCGCCAGCACCGCCTCGCTGGCGGCGCTGTTCTTGCCGGGCCTCATCCCCATCAGGATGTCGCGGTGGCCGGGCGCGCGCTGCACCGCCACCCAGCGATCGACGAAGGCCGGGGTGATCAGCGCCTTGTCGACCACGTCGGCCTTCAGCGCCGGCCCGGTGATCGGCCGGGTCTCGAAATGCTTCAGCAGGAAGATCCCCACCGGCGAGCCCATGATCCGAAACGCCAGCGGCGGCTTGGCCAGGGTCGAGGCCGGCCAGCCGGCGGCGTCCACCAGCACCAGGGCGCTCAGCCGCTGGGGATAGCGCACCGCCACCTGCCAGGCGACGCCGCCGCCCATGGAATTGCCGGCGATGGCGAAGGGCGGCAGGTTCAGCTTGGCCGCCAGGGCGTCGACCAGATCGGCGTAGTCATCCTGGCTGGGCCGATAGCCGGCCGGCGCGCGGGTCAGGCCATGGCCCGGCAGGTCGATGGTGATCACCCGGAAATCCGGCGACAGCCGCTGGATCCAGCCGTCCCACGACAGGAACGAATCGCCAAACCCATGCACCAGCATCACCACCGGCCCCGCCGGATCGCCATCGTCCCGATAGTGCATCCGCACCCCGCCCGGCAGGTCGACGTACTTCGAGGTCGGAACCGCGTACTTGGCTTCAAGCTCCGCATAGGGAATGTCCGGCCGGTAGAGCGCGGCGGCGGCGAGCGCCAGCAGCAGTGCCAGGACTGCGATGATCACGCCCGTCTTCCCCATCTTCCCGCCCCCCGAGTTGCGCCGCCCATGGGGGACCCTAACCCCGCGTTGGCTGGGTTCCAACCGTGATGGGCGGGCGCTGGAGTTTGGTCTGCGCGACTGGGCGGTTCGAGGTGAGAACGGTCGGCCAGACGGCCAGACGGCCAGACGGGCAGCGGCATCGACTGAGGACGGCTGTCGGCCCGGAGGCGACATTGGTTCTGGGCCTGGAAGTGGACATTTAGATAGGGTCTCGGAGCGCCGAGCGTCTAGCGCAGCGTAACGCCACAGGAGCGCCGCCCCTAGGCCGCGATTGCCCTATCAGCTTCGAATGTCTTCACGTCCCAGGTGGCAAGGGTGTCACCACCGCTAGCGCGGCTGAGCTCTACTGTGATGAGCCGGTCGCCGTTAAACGCCGGGCTGAGCTCTAGGCTAAGGTAGTCGAACAGCGCGCGCTCGTGGACGGCGACCACTAGCTGTCGGTCGAGGGCCTTCAGAGTTCGCAGGAGGGCGGCGAACTGGGCAATGTGGACCTCGTCCATGCTCTGCACCGGATCGTCGATGATCAGCAGTGGCAGAGTCGGCGTGACTGAAAGGTGCAACGCTAGGAAAAGCGTCAGGGCCGCAGTGTTGAGGTTGCCGGCGCTTAACATCGCACGCGGATCGCCGCCGACACCGCCAGTTCGATAGACGGTCTCGAGGACCGCCTCAATCGGCCCGCTCCCATTTTCCATAAGGGTAAAGCGGGGCACGAAAGCCTCGTCCGGCGCCAGGCGAATGAACAGGTCGCGCCAGACCGTGTTTAGGTCGTGATTGAAAACTTGGCTGATGATGTCTGTGCGAAGGCTGCGGGCTTGGTCCGCCAGAGTCTTGGCGACTTCGATGCGGCGGTCTGCCTCCACCTTGGCCTTCGCCAGGGTGTCTACGCGCTCGCGTCGGGACTTGGCGGTCGCTAGGGCGGACGTCAGGGCTGCGCGACGGCTGTCCAGTTGTCGCACAAGCTCTTCGGCCTGGAAGAGGCGCTCCACGCGCTCGGACGCAGCGCGTTCGCGCCGGTGAAGCTCGGTCACCAGACGTTCGATGATCGCGGTCGCGGCCTCGTCATCGCCCGGAGATGTCAACTGCAGCGCCACGGCTTGGTCCGCCAGTTGCAGACGGTGCCCCGAAAGTGCGGTGTCTTGGCTGGTCACCTGAGCCAGGGCCAGCTCTGCGGCGGCCAGCGTTGCCTGGGCAGCGGTGCCTAGATCGCTGGCCTTCGCAAGCGCCGTCAACTCATTCCACCACTCCTGTAGTTGGGCTAGTTCGCGTTTCGCGACGGCGAGAGCCAAGGGCGACAACTTGCGGCTGCGGTATTCGTCGGCACGCCGGGTCGCAGTGGCGACCGCGCCGGCACCGACCGACCTCTCGCGGGACAGCGCCTCAAGCCGTCCAGCAGTGGCAGCCAACTCGGCGATGCGTGCCGACAGACGTGCGGCGAGCGGTTGCTTGGAGACCTCGCTGTAGTCACGGCCGCAGACCGGGCAATCGTTGTCGCCGTCGTGGATGTGAGGCGCAAGCGCCGCGAGCGCGCCGGCCAGCGCATGGTTGGTCTCCGAGAGTTCGGCCAGCTCTCGGTCGATCTGGCCCAGCCGGGCAGTGCCTTGGATGATGGATTGATCGACCTCGCCGAGAGACGTTTCCAGCGCCGCGTCGTTGGCGATCAATAACTCAAGGCGCGTCATCTCGGCTTTAGCGTGAGACACAGCCGCCCTGTGGGCCGTATCCGGTCCATTGCCTACCGGCGGAATTTCAGGAAATGCTGATCGCATTACCTTTAGGACCGATTCCAGCCGCTTCCCGTCGTCCTCGGCCCAGGCTGACACCTGAGCTCGCGCTGCCACAAGGCTCTGCTCAGCGGTCGCACGCACAGAACCAGCGTCAGTCGCGGCGTAGATCGTGACCTGGCCAGAAATGACATCGATTTCGCGCCGCCGCCGCGCAAGGTCCGACAAGCTGCGGTCATCTGCCTGCCGGCGACGAGTGATTTCTGCTGCAAGTAGAGCCGGGTCGATCGACTGGTCGGCAGGCCATGCGTCGCCGGTCAGATCTCGGATCTCGCCCTCGGTGACCTCAAGATCAGCCCCCTGTTGCGCCGCTCCTGCCTCGGCGTTGTCGGCGTCCTTCTTGAGCGTCGGCAAGTCGCTGCGCGCCGCCCAATACTGGGGAGCAGGCGCGCGGAGGCGGTTGACGTGACCTACAGGGTGAAGTCCCTCGATCAGGGCCTCCAACGGATCGAGGCGGAGCAGGTCCTTCACGAAGCGAGTCAGCGGCGTGCCTGAGCGGCGTGGGTCTTGGTGCTGATAGATTTCCAAGAGTCGGCCAAGGGTCGATTGGGCGAGGTAGCATCGGTCGGAGAAGAAGGTCGACTCCGCTGCGGCTAGCAGCCCCTGGCCCTCTACGCCCTCCCTAGAGAGCGAAATGTCCGCCGAAACGTCGGCGCCGCCGTGGATCGCGGTCAGGCCAATTTGGCTTCGACCCTTCGGGGCGTCTTTGTGCGGCAGATGCTGCAAGAAACCCTCCTCTCCACGGCTGAGGGCCGCAACGTCACCGGTCAAGCCAAGTTCGATGGCGGAGAGAAGGCTCGTCTTTCCGACGCCGTTGGGGCCGTGAACCAGCACAATCGAAGCGTTCAGCTCGACGGTCACCTGGCCGCGGATGCTCCGAAAGTCCTGGATGGTGATCTGCTTGAGGCGGAAGCTCATGACGCGTCGGCCTCGTCTTCAAGAGGCTCATCGTCAGCGGCGAACGGCTCCTCGATGGCAGCGTAGAGCACTTTTGCCACCTGGTCTTTGCCCGCGCGCGCAGCGGTCGCCAAGTCCTTTGCAAGCGGGTCGCTGACCTCGGTGACAAGCTCAGAGTTCGCCAACTCCACACCCGACGCCCCAACGGCAGGAAGCTTGAGCGGAAGTAGCGCCGAAAGCCAATTGCGCAGGGTCTCATCGTCGGCCGCATCGCCGACCGGCAGCACTCGGGCGAACTTCGCCATCTCGCGTAGCTCGTCACTTGCGGGGCGCGGCCCTACCACGACGAGCGTGAGCGGGCGGCGCGACCCAACCAGGTCGAGGGCGCGACCGGCGCCCTCGACCGCGCCCAGCAGGCGGCTCGGTTGGTCGTTTACCGTATCGCCTACCAGCACGAGGTCGGGTGAATTCCCGGCGCCGACGAACGCATCGGCGATCTCGATCTCCACACCAGCGATCATCAACGGCCTAGCTAGGCGCCTGAAGTGGGCGGCCGTCAGGATGACACCAACGGCTTCGACAGGTGTGGTGACCATCAGAGAGCAAGCTCCAGTTGGAAGCGCTGCACCATCCCCGCGGCATCCACCCCACTGTCCAGGACTGTACGGACGCTCACCTCTCGCAAGCCGATCTTCGCCTTCAACGTCCGGCCAAAAGTCGCCGACGACGAACGAGGCGCTCGCGCGAGGATCGGATCGCTATGAATCAGAACCACCTCTGCAGCCGTATCAACATGGCCTTGCGCCAACAGTTGGGCAGCCGCCTTTGCCGTCGCGGCAAAGAACACCTCGACCAGGCGTGACCCGGACACCCGCACGGCCCCAGAACCATGCGTTGAAGGCTTTGTGGCGTCGCAAGTCCAGGCTTCCTGGACCTGGCCGTGGCCGAGGATCGCTAGCCCCACGGCGAATTCAGGAAGGCCCGAGGCGGTCACGTTGGGATCGTTGGCCAGAGCCGGCACCGGTGCCGGCGACATGGGTCCGTACAGGCCTCCGCCGGGAATTGCGGTGGTGCCGGTGCGTAGCAGGGCCATCGCGCGGCCGACATGGGTGAGCGCGCCGTCGATGAATGCCGTTCGATTCAGGGTGGTCCCTTCAGCGGCCGCCTGATCGCGCAGCAGCTTCAGCCCGGCCAACAGTTCAGGTCGATCCGTCCCCGCGACGCCGGCGATCTCCAGCAATGCGTTCAGTTTGGCGACCAACACTTGGAGCCACAGGGCCGGCAACAGATTGCCACCGAAGGCTCGCAGTAGCGCTGCGGTGTTGATTTGGTCGCCTTGCGCCTCATATTGGGTCGGATACTGGCTGCGTAGGATGGTTTTCTGGTCGAATCCTATTGTATTTTCTGAGAATACAAAGGCTGGCGGGACCCTCGGGAACGCCCACTTCATCTTGTTCCGGGCGTCGGTGAACACGCGCCGGATGTTATGGTCCTGGGCGGAGAGACCAAGCATCAGTGTGGGCTTAGTCACCGCCAAATCGATGAGCTTACCTTCGATCACCGCGTTGTCTCCGGCCCAGGTGTCGATCTGCGAATACCGCCCGACTAGTCTGGGGCGGTAGGTGGGCTCGTCCTGCCCCGCCTTAACCGCGCAGCCGTGAAATTTGTAAAGGTGGCTACGCGCCATGCCTTCGCGGACATCCCCCTCGAGCACGCGCACCTGCAGGATGTCCACCAGCGCCCCGGACAGGCGTTCGACGGCGGCTTCCAGAAGACCGTCCCAATTGGCGCTGGCAATGTCGGAGGCGACCCCTTCCAAGACTAGCGCCGCAAGCGCGAGATGCGCAGCCCCCGGCGCCAACGCTGGATTTGCGTAGGTGCCCACGACGTCAACCACGTCCCACAACAGGTAGTCCGACTTTTCGCCTTCCGGCCCCTCGTCCAACATCTTCGCGTAGTTAGTCACCAGGGTCTCGGAGATGACGTCCTTTTCCGGCCAGTTGTCGAAAGGTTGACTAAGATCGATCTTCTCCCGTTGGTCGTCGGTCAAGACGACGAGATTGAGAATCTTCTCTAGACTCTCGCGGTAACGACAAGGTCCGGACGGAGCGGCGCGGGTCCGAAGGCCTTCGATAATCTTGCCCGGCAAAGTCCATAACCCAGGAACTATGCCTTTCGAGATACCGGATCCGAGCCAAAACCCATAGACGCCGTCGGCCACGCCTTCGGCGAACGCGGCGAAAGACCCGTCGAGCAGTTCGAGGGTTTCCGGCAAGGAGATGTCTTCGGCGGGCAGCGGTGGCACGAGGCGAGGCCTATACCATTGCTACGACAGAATCGGTCGCATTAAGGTTCTTCATCGGCCTCCCCCCGAAGCTCAACTTCAAGCCTACCAGCACAGTTACGCGACGACCAGGGGTCGCGCTGGCCTGGGGTTCAATCGAGGGGCGTTGGCGGACTCTCTGGAGCCGACGTTCTGGAGGTCACCTCCGAGTCACGACGAGGCGCTCCCCAACGACGCCGGCTGCTCCGCCACGGCTCCTCATTCGCGCCAAGCCGCCTCACCCGCCGCCCGCACCCTCCAGCGCCCGCAACACCGCGTCCGTCATCCCCGCCGTCGAAACCACCCCCGCGCCCGCCGCCGCGATGTCCGCCGTGCGCACCCCCGACGCCAACGCCCGCCGCACCGCCGTCTCCAGCCGGTCCGCCGCCTCTGGCGCACTCATCGAATACCGCAGGCACATGGCGAACGACAGGATGGTCGCCAGGGGGTTGGCGAGGCCTAGGCCGGCGATGTCGGGGGCGGAGCCGTGCACCGGCTCATAGAGCGCCTTGCGCCGGCCCGCCGCGTCCGCCGCGCCCAGGGAGGCAGAGGGCAGGAGGCCCAGGGAGCCGGTCAGCATGGCGGCGGCGTCGGAGAGGATGTCGCCGAACAGGTTGTCGGTGACGATCACGTCGAACTGCTTGGGCCGGCGCATCAGCTGCATGGCGCAGTTGTCGGCGTACATGTGGCTGAGTTCGACGTCGGGGTTTTCGGCGCCGATGCGGGTGGCGATGGCGCGCCAGAAGGCGCCGGTCTGCATGACATTGGCCTTGTCCACCGAGCAGACCCGGCCGCTGCGCAGGCGGGCGATGTCGAAGGCGGCGCGGACCACCCGCTCGACCTCCAGCGAGGTGTAGGCCTGGGTGTCATAGGCGCGGCTGACGCCGCCGCCGAGATCCTCCACGCCGCGCGGCTCGCCGAAATAGACGCCGGCGGTGAGCTCGCGGATGATCAGGATGTCGAGGCCCTCGACGAACTCCGGCCGCAGGCTGGAGGCCCCCACCAGCTCGGGATAACAGAGCGCGGGCCGCAGGTTGGCGAACAGGTCCAGCTCCTTGCGCAGGCGCAGCAGGCCGGATTCGGGGCGGAGCGCGATGGGCTGGCTGTCCCATTTCTCACCGCCGACGGCGCCGAACAGCACGGCGTCGCTGGCCTGCGCCAGCGCCACCGTCTCATCGGTGACCGGGACGCCGTGGGCGTCGAGGGCCGCGCCGCCGACCAGCGCCTCGCTGAGGATGATCGGCCGGCCGAGGTCGGCGGCGAACCAGCGCACGATCCGCAGCGTCTGGTCGATCACCTCCGGGCCGACGCCGTCGCCGGGCAGGACCAGCAGGTGGAAGGGTTCAGATGCAGCGGCCACCGTCGACCTCCATCGCCACGCCGGTGATCATCGAAGCGTCATCCGAACAGAGGAAGGCCGCCGCCGCGCCGATATCGGCCGGCGTCGAGAACCGCCCGAGCGGGATCGAGGCCAGGAACTTCGCGCGGATATCCGGCGTGTCTTCGCCCATGAAGGTGGCCAGCAGCGGTGTCTCGCCGGCCACCGGATTGAGGGCGTTCACCCGCACGCCGAACGGCGCCAGTTCCACCGCCATGGCTCGGGTGGCGGTGATCATCCAGCCCTTGGAGGCGTTGTACCAGGTGAGGTTCGGCCGCGGACTGACCCCGCCGGTCGAGGCGATATTGAGGATGGCGCCGCGCCCCGCCGCCTTCATGGCCGGAACCAGATGCCGGGCGGTCAGGTAGACTGACTTGGTGTTGACCGCCCAGATGCGGTCGAAGTCGTCTTCGCTGAGGTCCTCCAGCGGCTGGGGCGTGTGGCCGATGCCGGCGTTGTTGACCAGGATGTCCACAGGCCCCAGGGCCTGAACCACATGCGCCGCCATCGCCGCAACGGCGGCGTCCTTGGAGACATCCGCCTGTACGGCGATCACGCCTGGACCCAGGTCTTCAGCCAGCGCCTGAGCCGCCAGCAGGTTCAGATCGACCACGGCCACCCGCGCGCCTTCAGCGACGAACCGGCGCACGATCCCCGCGCCGAATCCGGACGCCCCGCCGGTGACGATCGCTGTCCTGCCCGCTAGCCGCATGCCCCGCCCCTCAACCCTGCTGCGCCGACCCGCGCGTCATTGCGGCGCCGCCAGCTCTCGCACCCAGATGTTCCGGAAGCTCAGCGGCGGGCTGGGATCGCCGTGGGCCTGCAGCTTGATCGGCGCCGACGAATAGGGCCGATACGACGGCTTGCCGATGTAGAGGGTCTCGCCGGCCAGCACCGCGTTGTTCTGGATCAGGACGCCGTTATGGAATGCTGTCACCCGTGCGGGGGAGGTCAGAGCGCCGTCAGCGGCGAATGTCGACGCCGTCCAGATCACGTCATAGGTCTGCCATTCGCCCGGCTTGCGGGAGGCGTTCACCAGCGGCGGATGCTGCTTGTAGAGACTGCCCGCCTGGCCGTTCACATAGGTCGTGTTCTGGTAGGAATCGAGGATCTGCAGTTCATAGCCGGCGTCGCCGGGACCGGTGGAAGCCAGGAAGACGCCGGAGTTGCCGCGCCCCTGGCCCGAGCCGGTGATATTGGCCGGCACGCGGTATTCAAGGTGCAGCTGGTAGTCGCGGAAACTCTGGCGGGTCTCGATGTTGCCGGCCGCCTTCTTCACCGTCATCACGCCGCCCGAGATGGCCCATCCGGCGGGCGACTTGTCGCGGGTGGAAACCCATGCGTCGAGATTTCGGCCGTCGAACAGCACGATGGCGTCAGCGGGCGGCGCGGCGGGCTTGTTGTTGGCAGGCGCTCCTGGGTCGACGACGGGCGGGACCGGCGTCCATTGTTCGGTGTCAGCCGGCTTCGGAGCCTGGGCCATGGCGGTGGCCGCGCCCAGTAGGACGAGGTTTGCCAGTGCGACAGAGACAGCGTTTCGCCAACTCACAATTCCCACCCCTTGCGGTACTGGCGCGTGAGATAGGCGTTGGCCTCCGCGACATTGGTCACACGGCCGGCGACCCCGTCATATTCCAGCGGCTGATCGGCCTTCAGGGCGACGATCCCGAGGATCATCGTCTCGTTGAGCGGCACGGCGTAGTCGAAGGGGCAGGAGATCTTCTCCTCGCCGCGGATCGCGCGGATCCAGTTCTGCTCGTGTCCGCCCAGGCCGCCAGCGATGCGCGGCAGAGTCTGCGGGATCTTCTTGGCTTTTTCCTCCAGCCCCTCGCCAATCAGGGTGGGCTTCTCACCGTAGGTCTCGTGCATCAGCATGCCCTTCGCGCCGACGAAGAGCACCCCGCCGTCCGGGCTCATGGTCAGGCCCGGCGGGAAGCCGGGTGGTGTCGGCGGCAGGATGCCGCCGTCGTACCAGGTCATCCGCAGGGCGCCGCCCTTGGCGTGGCCGAACTCGTAATGCGTGACGCTGGCCAGCGGAAAGCTGGTGATCTCGGCCGGACGCCGTGTGCTCCAAAGGCTGGCGTTCCCGGCCCATCGCGAGTGGCGGGTCTCGATCTTGGTGGGCAGCCCCGGTTCCAGCGCCCAGACCGGGAAATCGATCAGGTGTGCGCCCATGTCGCCCAGCGCGCCGGACCCGAACGGGACCCAGCCACGCCAGTTGAAATGGGCGTAGTCGGGGTTGTAGCCCCAGTCGACGTTGGCCGGCCCGAGCCAGGTGGGCCAGTCGTAACCATCGGGGACCGGCTGGGGCGGGGGCTTGGCAACGCCCTGCGGCCAGACGGGCCGGTTGGTCCAGACGTGGACCTCGGAGACCTTGCCGATCAGCCCGCCACGAATCAGCTCCACCACCCGGCGGCCATCGTCGCCTGAGTGGCCCTGGCAGCCCATCTGGGTGACCAGCTGCGGATTGGCCTTGGCCAGCGCCAGCAGGCGGCGACCCTCTTCGACGGTGTAGGTCAGCGGCTTCTGCACATAGACATGGATGCCGCGTTCCATCGCCATCCGCGCAGCCACGGCATGGTGATGATCTGGCGTGGCGATCAGGACCGCGTCGATGTCCTTTTGAGTGTCAAACATCCGCCGGTAGTCCGAGAACCGGGCGGCCTTGTCATAGGCGTCTTTCACGGGCTGGCGGGCAGGGACCATTTGGAAGTGGCGGTCGAGCAGCGAACGCCAGACGTGGTCGTAATCGACATCGCAAGTCGCCACGATATTCTGGTCGACGAGCTTGGTCATATTGGCCGCGCCCTGGCCTCCGGCCCCGATCACCGCGACATTGACCCGGTCGCCAGGCGCCAGCCGTCGCGCGGCGCCCAAGGCAGGACTGGCCAGCAGGCTTGCGGCCGCCGTCCCGAGCATTCCGCGGCGTGTGATTCTCGTCATGGCTTGTTCCCTGCAGCTTGGTCGCAGGCATTTAGCAGCCCCTTCGGGCGGGTTGGCAAGATCGGCGTCCGGCTATGCCAGTTGCCTCGCCGAGAGCCGCTTGCTACCGATTGAGGGTAGCCTTGCGCGAGCCGAGCCACCCAAGAGCTCCGTCGCCAAGCAGGCCAGGGAGGGCCAGGAACATGACGGCGCAGGCGCGACTGTTCCTGATGATGGTGCTGCAGCTGGCGGTCTGGGGCGCCTGGGCGCCGAAGCTGTTTCCTTACATGGGCATGCTGGGCTTCGCGCCCTGGCAGCAGTCCTTGGTCGGCAGCGCGTGGGGCGTGGCCGCGCTGCTCGGCATCTTCTTCTCCAACCAGTTCGCGGATCGCAATTTCGCGGCCGAGCGGTTCATGGCGCTGAGTCACGCCCTCGGCGGCGTCGCCCTGGTGGGTTGCGCCTTCATGACCAGTTTCTGGCCATTCTTCGGCTGCTATCTGGCGTTCAGCCTGCTCTACGTTCCGACCCTGTCCGTCTCGAACTCCATCGCCTTCGCCAATCTGAAAGAGCCCGCGCGGGACTTTGGCGCGGTGCGCATGGGCGGCACAGTGGGTTGGATCCTGGTCAGCTGGCCGTTCATCTTCCTGCTGGGGGCGCACGCCACGGCCGACCAGATTCGCTGGATCTTCCTGGTCGCCGCCCTCGTCTCGTTCGTGCTGGCCGCCTACAGCCTGACCCTGCCGCACACGCCGCCGAAGAAAGACGCGGCCGGCGCCGATCCCCTGGCCTGGCGCGAGGCGATCAAGCTGCTGGGGGCGCCGTTTGTGGCGGTGCTGTTCCTGGTCACCTTCATCGATAGCGTGATCCACAATGGCTATTTCGTGATGGCCGACGCCTTCCTGACCGACCGGGTCGGGATTGCTGGCAACCTTTCGATGGTGGTGCTCAGCCTCGGCCAGTTCGCTGAGATCGTGACCATGTTCATCCTGGGCAGCGTGCTGATCCGACTGGGTTGGAAGACGACGATGATCATCGGCATCCTGGGCCACGCGGCGCGGTTTGCGGTGTTCGCCTTTTTCGCCGATAGCGTGCCGGTGATCGTGGCGGTACAGTTGCTGCACGGCGTCTGTTACGCGTTCTTCTTCGCCACCGTTTACATCTTCGTCGACGCGGCCTTCCCCAAGGATGTCCGCTCCAGCGCCCAGGGGCTGTTCAACTTCCTGATCCTGGGGGTCGGCAATGTGGCGGCGAGTTTCCTCTTCCCGGCTTTGATGGGCCGGATGAAAGATGCGACCGGCGGGGTGGACTACCAGTCCCTGTTCCTGGTCCCGACCGGAATGGCGCTCGCCGCCGTGTTGATCCTAGCTGTTTTCTTCCGCCCGCCGACCCGGGCCCCTGAAGCCGTGACGGCATGACCGAAGGAGACGCCCCTATGCGCCCGACCCACCTCTGCCGACGCGGATTCCTGACGGCCGGCGCCGCAGCTCTGGCCAGCCCCGCGTTCGGCGCTGGCCAGCCATTCTTCAAGCGCCACGGCCTGCCGATCGGCATCCAACTCTATACGGTGGGACCTGACGCGGCGAAGGACTTGCACGGAGCGCTGAAGGCGCTGGCGGCCATCGGCTACAAGTCCGTCGAGTCCGCCGGCTTCCACGGCCGCACGCCCGTCCAGTTCCGAGCCGCGCTGGACGCGGCGGGCGTCGTCTGCCCCAGCGCCCACATCCAGGGCCGTGGCGGGGCCGACACCTTCAGCGGCGACCAGGGCAGGCTAGCCGAAACCCTGCGCACAATCGGGGCCAAGACCGCCGTTCTGCCCAGCCCCTACATTCCCGACCGGCTGCTGGGGAAGGGCTTGCGCGAGGTGCTGACCCAGCTGACCGCCGACGATTTCAAGATGAACGCCGACTTCCTCAACGCCAAGGCGGCCGGGCTGAAGGCGGCCGGCATCAGGGTCGCCTACCACAACCACAATTTTGAGTTTGCGCCGCTGGGCACGACCAACGGCCTGGAGATTCTGCTCAACAACACCGATCCGGCGCTGGTGAACTTCGAGATGGATCTGGGCTGGGTCGCCGCCGCAGGCCGCGATCCAGTCGCCCTCCTGAAGGCGCACAAGGGCCGCTTCACCATGGTCCACGTCAAGGATCTGAAAGCCTCCACCAAGTCCAACTTCGCGCTCGCCATGGACCCCACCGAGGTCGGCTCGGGCTCGCTGGACTGGAAGGCGATCCTGGCGACCGCCCACGCTGCCGGCGTGCGCGGCTACTATGTCGAGCAGGAAGCGCCGTTCGCCTATCCGCGGCTGGAGTCGGCGAAGATCGACCACGACTATCTGGCCAAAGTCGTCGCGTGACGCTGCGCGGGCCCATACGGCTCGCCATGGTCGGCGGCGGCCCTGGCGCATTCATCGGGCCGGTGCACCGCATGGCGGCCGAGCTGGACGGCAAGATCACACTGGTCGCCGGGGCCTTCAGCCGCGACGGTGCTAAGAACGCGGGAGCCGCGCGCGGATGGGGCATTGCGGCCGACCGGGCGTATGGCGACTATCGCCAGATGATCGCCGCCGAGCAGGCGCGGCCTGGCGGCGCGCGGTTGGTGGCGGTGGTCACCCCCAACCATCTGCATTTCGAGGTCGCGGCGGCGGCGTTGCAAGCCGGGATGCACGTCATGAGTGACAAGCCGGCGACGCTGAATCTGGCGGAGGCGAAGGCGTTGGCGCAGGCGGTGTCGGCGTCTGGCAAGCTCTATGGCCTCGCCCACGTCTACACTGGCTATCCGATGGTTCGTGAGGCGCGGGAGATCGTGCGGCGGGGTGACCTGGGCGCGGTGCGGAAGGTCGTCGTGGAGTATGCTCAAGGCTGGCTGTCGCGGCCACTCGAGCGCGACGGGGACAAGCAGGCCGGATGGCGCGCCGATCCGGCGCTGGCTGGTGTCGGCGGTGCGATCAGCGACATCGGCACCCACGCCTTCAACCTCGCCGAGTTCATCGGCGGCGCGCCGGTCGACCGGTTGTGTGCGGACCTGGCGGCCGTCGTACCGGGCCGGCGGTTGGACGATGACTGCAATGTGCTGCTGCGGTTTGCGGGCGGTGCGCGCGGGGTGCTGATCGCCTCGCAGATCTCCGCCGGCGCGCGCAATGGTCTCAGCATCAAGGTCTATGGCGAGAAGGGCGGCCTGGCCTGGAGCCATGAGCGCCACGCCGAATTGACCGTCGACTGGCTGGATGCGCCGAGCCAGGTGCTGCATGCTGGAGCGGGCTATCTGAGCGCGCCGGCCCGGGCGGCATCGCGCATTCCGACCGGCCATCCGGAAGGTTTTATCGAGGCCTTCGCCAACCTCTATCGCGACTTTGCGGATGCAATCCTCGAGGGGCGCTCCAGCGCCGACCCGGTGCCTGGGATCTCTGCGGGCGTGCGTGGGATGGCGTTCGTCGAGCGTGCGGTGGCGGCGAGCGGCCAGGGTTGGGTTGATCTGGAGGTCGACGCATGAGAACGCTCAAGGGGCCGGCCATCTTCCTGGCCCAGTTCATCAGTGACGCCGCGCCATTCAACAAGCTGGACACCATCGCCGCCTGGGCCGCTGGCCTCGGCTACGTGGGCGTGCAGATGCCGACCGGCGGGGCCGACAGCTTCCTCGACCTGGAGCAGGCCGCCGCCAGCCAGGCCTATTGCGATGACATCGCCGGAATGCTGGCCGCGCACGGCCTGGTCATCACCGAGCTTTCCACCCACCTGCAGGGCCAGCTGGTGGCGGTGCATCCGGCCTATGATGCGCTGTTCGACGGCTTTGCGCCGCCGGCCGTGCGCGGCAAGCCCAAGGACCGCCAGGCCTGGGCGGTCAGCCAGCTGAAACTGGCGGCCAAGGCCAGCCAGCGGTTGGGCCTCACCGCCCACGCCACCTTCTCAGGCGCGCTGGCCTGGCCCTACCTCTATCCGTGGCCGCAGCGGCCGGCCGGCCTGATCGAAGAAGCGTTCGCAGAACTTGGCCGGCGCTGGCGACCGATCCTTGACGCGTTCGATCAGGCGGGCGTCGACGTCTGCTTCGAGCTGCATCCCGGCGAGGACCTGCACGACGGCGTCACCTTTGAACGGTTCCTGGGCGAAGTGGGCGACCATCCGCGCGCCAACATCCTCTATGATCCCAGCCACTTCCTGCTGCAGCAACTGGACTATCTGGCGTTTATCGACCGCTATCATGAGCGTATCCGCGCCTTCCATGTGAAGGACGCTGAGTTCCGGCCCGACGGTCGATCCGGCGTCTATGGCGGCTATCAGGGCTGGGTCGACCGGCCGGGGCGGTTCCGCTCGCTGGGCGATGGGCAGGTGGACTTTGGCGCGATCTTCTCCAAGCTCGCCGCCTACGATTATCCGGGCTGGGCGGTGCTGGAGTGGGAGTGTGCGCTGAAGCACTCCGAGGACGGCGCCCGCGAAGGCGCGCCCTTCATCCGCGACCACATCATCCGCGTCACGCCGCACGCCTTCGATGACTTCGCCGCGTCTGGCGTCGACGCCGCGCGCAACCGAACAATCCTGGGGCTCTGACCATGGCCAATCTGAGCAATCGCGCGAAGGTCACCTACGACGCCATCGTCGTTGGCAGCGGCATGAGCGGCGGCTGGGCGGCGAAGGAGCTGACGGAAAAGGGCCTGAAGACCCTGGTGCTGGAGCGCGGCCGGATGGTGCGCCACATCACCGACTATCCCACCGCGAGCTTGGCGCCCTGGGAGACCCAGCATCCGCGCGGCGCCCTGCCGGCCGCGACCATGACAGCGCACTATCCCAAGCAGAAGCGCACCGGCTATGCGCTGACCGAATATACCGAGCCCTTCTTCGTCAAGGACGATGAGCACCCCTATTCTGAAGAGCAGCGCTTCGACTGGATCCGCGGTTATCACGTGGGCGGCCGCTCGCTGCTGTGGGCGCGGCAGACCTATCGCCACAGTCCCATCGACTTCGAAGCCAATGGCCGAGAGGGCGTCGGCGTCGACTGGCCGATCCGCTACGCCGACATGGCGCCCTGGTACGACTATGTGGAGCGCTACATCGGGGTCAGCGGTCAGAGCGAGGGTCTGGCGCATTTGCCCGACGGCGTCTTCCAGCCGCCGATGGAGATGAACTGCGTCGAGAAGGATCTGAAGGCCCGGTCCGAAGCGAAGTTCCCCGACCGACGCGTCACGATCGGCCGGGTCGCCCACCTGACGGCGCCCACCGAAGAGCAGCTCGCCCTGGGTCGCGGCCAGTGCCAGAACCGCAACATGTGCGCCCGGGGCTGCCCATTCGGCGCCTACTTCTCGTCCAACGCGGTGACCCTGGTGGCGGCCGAGCGCACGGGCAACATGACGCTGCGGCCCAACGCCACCGTCACCTCGCTGATCTATGACGAGAAGGCCGGCAAGGCGACGGGGGTGCGGGTGTTGGACGAGAGCACCGGCGAGGAGATGGAATTCTATGCCGAGGTGATCTTCCTCTGCGCCTCGGCGATGAACAGCGCCTGGATCATGCTGAACTCCGCCAGCCGGCGGTTCCCCAATGGCTTCGGCAATGACAGCGATCAGGTCGGTCGCAACATCATGGACCACCACTTGGGGGTCGGGGCGGCGGCCGAGGCGCCGGGCTATGAGGACATGTACTATTCGGGCCGGCGGCCGAACGGGCTTTACATTCCCAGGTTCCGGAACCTCGGCGATGCGGCCAGCAGGCGCGCCGACTATCTGCGCGGCTTCGGCTACCAGGGTGGCGCGGGGCGGCCGAACTGGGACCGTCAGGCGCCGGGGTTCGGCGCGGAACGCAAGGACGCGCTCTCGCAACCCGGTCCCTGGCTGGTGCGGCTGGGCGGCTTCGGCGAGATGCTGCCCAACCCCGATAACCGCATGACCCTGAACCACGCGGTGATGGACAAGCACGGCCTGCCGACCATCACCTTCAATGTCGGCCTCGGCGAGAATGAGCGGGCGATGCGCAAGGACATGAAGTCGGCGGCCGCCGAGATGCTGAGTGCGGCGGGTTTCAAGAACGTCCGCGAACTGGACGGCGACTATGGGCCGGGCCTCGGCATCCATGAGATGGGCACGGCGCGTATGGGGCGCGACCCCAAGACCTCGGTGCTCAACGCCCACAACCAGGTGCACGCCTGCAAGAACGTCTATGTCACCGACGGCGCGGCGATGGCCTCGTCGTCCTGCGTCAACCCGTCGCTGACCTATATGGCGCTGACGGCGCGGGCGGTGGACCACGCGGTGGGCGCCCGCAAGCGCGGAGAGCTGTGATGGATCGGCCGATGATGATGAACCGGCGCGAGGCGGCGCTGACCTTCGGGGCGCTGTGGACCGCCTTGACCCTCCCAGCGGGGGCGGCGGCCCAGACTCAGACCCTGGCCCTGACCTGGACGCCCAAGGCGCTCAGTCCAGCGCAGGCGCGAGTGCTGGACGTGGTGGCGGAGCTGATGATGCCCAAGACCGCGACGCCCGGCGCCCGCGAAGCTGGTGTGCCGGCCTTTGTCGACCGGGCGGTCGGCAACCATTGTTCCCCCGCTGAAGTGAGTGCGATCCGCGCTGGGCTCGACCACATCGACGCGGTCGCGCGGGTTGCGCATGGCATGAACTTCGCGGCCCTGACGCCGTCGCAGCAGACGGCGCAGCTGATGGACTATGAGACGCCGCCCGCCGCCGCGCCGGCGGCCGTCGGTCGGGGCGATACCGAGACGGGCCTCTCCAACCAGCCTGCGCCGGCCGTTCCACCTCGTCCGAGCGCCATGTTCTTTCCGCTGCTGAAGGAACTGGTGACGGTCGGCTACTTCACTTCTGAAATCGGAGCGACGCGCGCCGTGCGCTACGATCCGGTGCCGGGCGCCTATCGGGGTTGCGTGCCGCTGTCTGAGATCGGCCGGGCGTGGGCGCAGTGATGCGGGTTCTGGCCGGACTGCTGATCGCCTTGATGCTGACCGCCCCGGCCACGGCGGGGGAGAAGTGGCGACCGATCTTCAACGGCCGCAACCTCGACGGCTGGACCGCCAAGATCAATCACCATCCGTTGGGCGAGAACTGGCGGGACACCTTCGTCGTCAGGCACGGGACGCTGCGGGTCGACTATAGCCAGTATCCGCAGTTCAAGGACGAGTTCGGACACCTGATCTATCAGCGCCCGCTGTCGGCTTTCCGGCTGCGCTTGCAGTACCGCTTCCTGGGTCCCTCGCCGCCGGGGGCGCAGGCGTGGGCGTGGCGCAATTCGGGGGTGATGTTCCATGGCCAGGCGCCGCAGGCCATGGTGCTGGACCAGCCCTATCCGATCGCGGTGGAGGCGCAGCTGCTGGGCGGCAACACGGCCGACGACCTCCGACACACGGGCAACGTCTGCACGCCGGGCGTGACGGTTTCGGTGGGCGGCGCGCCGCTCAAGGTCCACTGCCTGGACTCCCAGTCAAAGACCTTCCGCGACGGCGAATGGGTGGCGTTTGAGCTGGAGGTGCATGGCGACCGCCTGGTTCGCCAGTTCGTGAACGGCGCGCTGGTGATGGAATACACGGACCTCAAGCGCGACCCCACCGAGTACCGCCGGTTCGGCAACATCCCGCCGGGCGACGCGAAGGTGGAGCCGCTGGACCGGGGGTACATCTCGCTGCAGGCCGAAAGCGGGCCGATTGCGTTCCGCAAGATCGAGCTGATGGAACTAAGGGAGTAGGGCCGGAGAGGCCGTCTTTTTGAACCACAGAAAACACAGAACGGGGCCGGGCTGACGCGGGCGCCGTCCGTTACAATCCCAACGGCTGTCATCCCGGTTTCCGCGAAGCGGAAGACCGGGACCCACACACGCCGCGCACGCCAAGTATCTCCGGCTGAGACGCAGCGCCTCATCCCGGATTGTCGGAGTTTGTGGGTCCCGGTCCCCCGGGCTCGGCCTATGGCCGACCCGAGGGCATGCTTTCGCTTCGCGAAACCGGGATGACAGCACAGGGGGTGAGGGGATCGCGGGCTTAGCCGAATCAGTGCGGCGGCGGGCGGGCGCGGAAGGGTCCGGCGAGTGGGAACGGCTTGGGTAGGACCGTGGCGGTGGAGCTGAGCCATCGGCTCCTCGGCGCCGCTTTCGGTGGCCGCAGCAGCAGGTCGACGCCGGCCGTGGGCGCGGACTTGGCGGACTGAGGACGCTGCGCCGGAACGAGCGGCGCTTGTGCGTCAGCCTGAGCCAGCAGGCGCTCGAGGGTCGGCAGGGCCTCGGCGCGGACATGGGCCGACAGACCGTCAAGGCGGGCCGCCTCAGTGGACACCACGCCCAGGGTCTTGAGGAATGCCGGCAGGCTGACGGCCTCATACTCCCGCTCGCGTTCGCGCTCGGGTCTTTCGGCCCGCTCGGTTTCGGGCTGCTCGGCCTCTTCGGTCTCAAGCGGCTCAGCTTCAGGCGCGATCGCCGCCACGCGGACCGGCCTCGGCCCAGCCCGCAAGGTCAGCGCCAGCCGGATACCCATCCGTACGCCCAGGAAGCCGCGCTGGAAGGCGTCGAACAGATCGAGCTGCCGGGCCGGATCGCTCTCCACCGACGCCGCCTCGCCAATCGCCAGGCTGATCGTCTCGGCGCAATCGATCAGGCTCTCCAAGAGCTGGAGCTCATGATCGGCGCGGGCGGCGGGATCGGACATCGGAACAAAGGTAGAACATGAGGATTTAATCGTCAAGCGAGTTCTTGTCGCGCCCTACCTCGGAGGTCCGTGGCGTGCGGCCGAGGCGAAGTTGACGCGGTGCGCGCGAGCCCAAGCCTCAAGATCCACGGCCTCGTCATTGACCACCTCCAACTGTGTGACAGCGACGTGCTCGGTGATGATCACCACATTCGTCCCCGGCCAACGCGCCGATGGGACGATCACGGCCTGATATTCGTAGAAGAACGCGACTTCGCCGATCTGCTGCAGCGACGGGTATTCTTCGATGCGCTGCACGTAGCTGAGCCGCCCGTATGTGGCCACGTTGACGCCGAGAGCCGCAAGGCGGCCGTCTCCTGACAGGTCAAGGACACGCTGGAGGTCTGCCTCGATCTGGTAGAGGCGTTTGGCGGTCTTCGAGGGAACGATTGGCTGGCCTTTGGCCACGTGGAACCAGGACTCCGCCATGGCGCCCTCTCGCGAGGCCGCAGTGTAAAGGACGTCGAAGCTTCCGTCGTCCCACCGGCCGCCGGCGCGAGACGGACGCAGTGGATCGAAGCCCTCGGTCACCACCCGCCAAAGGCGTCCGCAGTATGTGGTGGGCGTCTCTGTATCGATGGCATCGAGCAACGCCTTCGGGCGCGGCGGCCGATGCGACGTCATCAGAGATAGACCTCTGCATCCATCCGATCGAGGATCGCAATCACATCAGCGGCTTGACCGCCCACAATCGAGTCGATGGCAGGCCGCCCCTCCAATTGAGGATGCGGCGCATAGAGCCACAGACGCACTTCCTGCGGCGTGTAGTAGTCGTCGAGGCGGCTGACGATGTAGTGCAGCTGCGCGAGCATGAGCTGCGTCGCCGGATGGGGAACGTGCGTTCCCGCCTTCCAACGATGGACGGTCGCCGAGGACACGTCGGTGAAGTTCGCGATATCGGTTCCCTTCAGGCCTCCTTGGTCCTGGAGAGCGTCGATGTAGCGGGCGACGGCTGCAGTCATGGGATTGCCCGCCGCACAGGCGTGTGTCCCGCAGCGTAGAGGGCAGCAATTTGGCCGTGGTGAGCCTCCCCCAACTGCAAGAAAAGGTCGAGCGAATTAGCGGCACCTTTGGCTATGGGAAGTAGAACAACGTTGCTCATGCGAGTCAGATATCATTTTGTTTTCACGAACACCAGATCGTGAAAACAAAATGCCGGCTTGCCGTGACAGGTAATCCTGTCCCCAATCGCCTGGTGATGCCCCGCCCAAGTCGACCATCCGACTTTTTCAACTCAATCGGCCAGGAGCGGGCTTTGCAATCGAGTCGGAAATCGGACATCCGACACCGCATCGAGTTGGGCAACCTCCCCGCGAAGCGAATGAAATGCATCGAGGCGCTATCGGCGAATCAACGGGGTGAGGATGACGAAGGTGGCCTCAGCAGAGGACGTACGGGAATTCTTCGCCTGGAGCGAGGGCCTTGACTATTGGGTTCTCAGACCGCTCAGCCACATTACCCTCAATTGGGAGGTAAGCTGGGACCATGGAAATGGCCGCTACGCAGCTGAGACTGATAGCTTCGCTGAGGAATTAAACGTTGTCATCGACCTAATCGCCGCATGCCCTGCGCCAGTGAGATACCACGACAACGAAGACCAACTCGCACAATGGGTGCTCCGCGACCTCGGTTGGCCGATTCAAAAGAAGGGTAGCCGTTGGATTGGCGCTGACTATGCATCAATTCTCGAACAGGGCGGCTTTGCCGACCTCGACCAGCAGGAACTCACTTCGGCCTCTTCAGGACGAGTGCGCGCGGCGATCACACACGGTCAATCGCACGTCGATCAAATGGAAGATGGACATCGCACGGTTCTCACCGCCCTTATCACCATCATCATCTACCATCGGCTGTGCGACGGTACTTCAACCTACGTGGCCTGCTGATCGCCAGTTGTGGACATCAACGGCCGCTTCTGTCGTAGCGGCTAGGTAAGGTTTACGGCCTAGTCAGGAACCCTATGGCCGAGTCAACAATCGAGTGGACCGATGCGACGTGGAACCCGGTAGCGGGATGCACGATCCTCACCGCTGGCTGCACGAACTGCTACGCGATGCGAATGGCCGCGCGGCTCGAAGCAATGGGCGCGCTGAAGTATGCAGGCCTGACGCGCCGTAGCGGTGAGCGGCGCGTCTGGACGGGCAAGGTGACCCTGGATCGCGCAGTGCTGGAAGCGCCGAAGACTTGGCGCAAACCACGCCTGATATTCGTGAACAGCATGTCCGACTTGTTTCAAGAGGCCGTGCCGTTCGACTTCATCCGCGATGTTTGGGCGACGATGGCCGCCACGCCGAGGCACACGTACCAAATCCTGACTAAGCGGCCAGAGAGGATGGCTGCGCTGAGCCGTGATCTGCCGCAGTTACAGAATGTATGGCTCGGCACCAGCATCGAAGATAACGCCGTTCTCGACCGCCTGGACAGCCTTCGCGAGACGCCCGCCGCTGTGAGGTTCGTTTCGTTCGAACCGCTGATCGGCTCCGTCGCGGGTGCCGACCTCTCCGGCATCCATTGGGCGATCGTCGGCGGCGAATCGGGGCCAAGGGCGCGCCCGATGCTGGAGGACTGGGTCGACGAAATTTATGACGCCTGCGAGGAGGGAGGGGCCGCCTTCTTCTTCAAACAGTGGGGAGGCCGGAACAAAAAGGCTGCCGGCCGATCCTATCGGGGTCAAACTTGGGACGCATTGCCGACCTTGAGTATGTGATTGGCGATCCGCGACGCGATGCCAAAAGCTGCCGGGCTCGGATTTGAGCACGCGAAGAAAAGTGCGAACCCCGGGGCACCGTTCTTCGTCTTCAAGCGGAGCGGCTTTGATACCATCGGAAAGAGGTCCTTAAGTCGTTTGGCCACGAACGCCTCCATGTCGTCTACGTCGGCCACCCTACGGTCGCCCATTACGCGGGGCTCATGCAAGAATTCGAACAGTGTGCCCTCCGATTTCGGCGTGTACCAAGCAGACTCCCAAGCCTCAGTCCCAAGCATCCGGTTGAGCGCTGCGCGCTTCTTCAGCGTGATGTCGCGACGGTTTAGTGTGGCCTGCCTATACAAGCCCTGGAGCGTCACCAGATACCAGACATCCACCGCCTCGGTTTTGCGGATTGCCTCTAGCGTCGACCAGTTCAGCTGCATCCCGTAGGGGTCGATGAACATGACGGCTCGAGTGCCCGCCCATGGCCGGCTGATCGCCTTCAAGATCAGTTCATTGGCGTCGCCGCGCAAAACCTCGACGTGGCGACCTGAGTAGCCGCCAGCGAGTTTCTCCAGCGCGCGGCAGAAAGCCTTCTTCTGCTCGATGAAGATGATTTTCGAGAACGGAGGCTGGGTTTCGAGTGCAATGCGGGCTGATCCTCGGCGCTCCTCGATCCACGCCTCGCGGGCATCCTCGATCAGATTGGCTGGTGCCGCTTCGTGCTGCACTTGGCGCGCGCCGGACCCAGAGAACGCGTCGATGTAGATGAGATTGGGAAACTTGTTTCTGAGCGCATTCGTGAATGCGTGGAGGTATGCGCTGATCACGTCGAGCTTGAGCTCAGTTGAGCCACTTCCGAATCGGTGACTACCCTGTTTCGCCATTTGACGGCCCGCCATGACCTGCCACCGCGAATCAAGAAGCGCCGCGAGTGAATTCGAACGTTTACTAGCGTGCGCCCCATGCCCATCACAACCGTTCCGAGCTATGGGGATTGCCGTGACAGGTAATCCTGTCCCCAATCGTTAGTCCTTCCCCCATCGGCGACGCGCCCCTGCGGGGCTCTGCGCCGCTTTCCGCCCGAGGGGGGAAGCCAGGGCCGAGCTACTTCAGCACCCGGATCTTGAGGTTCCGGAAGCCAACCTCATCGCCGTGGTTCTGCAGCGCGATGCCGCCGGTCTTGCCGGTCGCGAACTGGGGCCATTGGTGGAACTTGCTGGCGGCGACCAGGGTGTTGAACTCGGGTGAGCCGATCTGGTACTCGGCGACCAGCATGCCGTTCAGCCAGTGTTGTGCCTTGCCGTGGTCGGCGATCAGGCGGGCGGTGTTCCAGTCGCCGACCGGCTTGGTCATGTCCATGGCGGGCGCGACCAGCGCATAGAGGCCGCCGGCTTTCTCCTTGGGCAGGGCGGGGCGGGCGTTGTCGAGGATCTGGTATTCGGGGCCGCTCTCGTAGGTTTCCTCGCCCACCGGGATCACATGGAACATGACGCCGGAGTTGCCCTTGGCGCTGATCCGCCAGTCGAAGCTGAGTTCGAAGTTGGCGTAGTCGGCCTCCGTGACGATGTCTTTGGCGAGCACTGGGTCGGGGCTGAGGACGCCATCTTTCACGTGCCAGCCTGGCTGCAACGTGGCCTGTTTGAAGCTGCGCCAGCCGTGGGTGGTTTTGCCGTCGAACAGGAGGGTCCAGCCGGCGCGTTTCTCGGCTGGGGTCAGGGTGTTGTCGGCGGCCAGGGTCGGGGTGGCGAGGAGGGTGAGGGCGATGGCGAGGGATTTCATCACGGTCGTGCTCCGAGGTCGGTGCTCTATCATTTTCTGTTGATCGTCATCGTCCGGCTTGTCCGGACGACCCATGATCGCCTGCTTTGCGGAAGCTTCCTGGGCGGCGGCGCGACCTATCCTGTGCCATGGGCGATGCTGTGGTGGGAGGATGTGCAGAATCGCAGCAAAGTGATCAAAATCTACG
>JAYTFM010000043.1:0-25266 GCA_043734425.1 Alphaproteobacteria bacterium | reverse complement strand
CGCCAAATCGCGGGCGTTCGACGCCTGGCTGGGCGAGGCCATGACCGATCCGGCGGGACGCGAAGACGCCCTGCGCCATTGGGACCAGGCTCCCTACGCGCGCGAGGCCCATCCGAGGGAGGAGCACCTGGCGCCGCTGTTTGTCGCCGCCGGCGCGGCGCAGGGCGAGCCTGGGCGGCTCAGCTTCCGCGACACGGTGATGGATGTAACGATCTCGGGCTACACGTTCGGAGCCGCGGCCAGGTGATGCAGCACGATGCCGCTGGCGGTGGCGACGTTGAGCGAATCGAAATCGCCGGACATCGGGATGCGCACGGTTCGCGCCAGGGCCAGGATCTCGGGCGCAAGCCCCGGTCCCTCGGCGCCAAACAAAATCGCCGTGCGCTCGGCAGGCCGCAGTTCGCGCAGATCGGTCTCGCCGCCGGGTGACAGGGCGACCAGGGAAAAGCCGGCCACCCTCAGCGCCGCAACCATCTCAGCCGCCGGCCCACCCCTGGCGAAGGGCATTGTCAGGGCTGCCCCCACCGAGACCCGGATCGCCTTGCGATAGAGGGGGTCACAGCAGCCGGCGTCAAGCAGCAGGGCGTCGGCGCCAAAGGCCGCGGCGTTGCGGAACAGCCCGCCCATGTTGTCGTGGTTGGCGATGCCGACCAGGACGACCACCAGCGCTCTGGTCGGCAGGGCGTGCAGCACCTGGGCCAAGCCCATCTCCGCCCGCGACCCCGCCGCCAACAGACCGCGATGGATGGGAAAGCCCGCCACCGCATCCATCACGTCCTGCCCCGCGGCATAGATCGGAAGGTCCGCGGGCAGGCGCGCGAACACCGGCGCGAGGGCGGTGAGCCTTTTCTCCGCCACCAGCACCGATCGCAGGGGATGGCGGCCCGCCTGGATCAGCTTTTCCAGCACCACCTGGCCCTCGGCGATGAACCCATGGCCCCGGCCCACCAGATCGCGCTCGCGGACCGCGCGGTAGTCCGCCAGCCGGGGATCGTCGGGGTCGTCGATGCGGATGATGTCAGGCACCCGCGCTTGTCACATGCCGCCGCAGCGGCCTCCAGGCCCTGGCGCGTCTTCGGAGAAATTGACGCGGGCGTCACTTTGCGATCTATGCAATGCTAACATCCGGAGGGACTTCTCATGGCGGACGGCAATCTGGCGAACCTCGCGCAGGCGCGCGACGACGCATACGCAACCCCCCTGGACAAGCTCGACCCGGCCCAGCCGGCGCTGTTCCAGGCCGACACCATGTGGCCGATCTTCGAGCGGCTGCGCGCCGAGGACCCGGTGCACTACACCGCCGAACATGAGTTCGGCCCCTATTGGTCGATCACCAAATACAACGACATCATGGCGATCGACACCGACCACAATCGGTTCTCGTCAGACTTCCTGAAGGGCGGGATCACCATCGCCAGCGGCCAGGCCAACATGGATCCGCTGCCCATGTTCATCGCCATGGACCCGCCCAAGCACGACGTGCAGCGCAAGGTGGTCAGTCCGGCGGTCTCGCCGATGAACCTGCAGGTAATGGAGCCGCTGATCCGCGAACGGGCCGCGGCGATTCTCGATTCCCTGCCGATCGGCGAGGAGTTCGACTGGGTCGAGCTGGTCTCCAAGGAACTCACCGGCATGACGCTGGCGACGCTGTTCGACATGCCGCAGGCCGATCGCCGCAAGCTCGTCTACTGGTCCGACGTGGTCACCGCGGCGCCCGGTCAGGGCCTGATCGACACGATCGAGCAGAAAATGGCGATCTTCGTCGAATACCACGCCTATTTCACGCAGCTGTGGAACCAGCGGGTCAACGCCCCGCCGGCCGGCGACCTGATCTCCATGCTGGCGCACGGCGAGGCGACGCGGAACATGGAGCCGCGCGAGTATTTCGGAAACATCGTGCTGCTGACCGTCGGTGGCAACGACACCACCCGCAACACCATCTCCGGCTCGATCCTGGCGCTCAACCAGAACCCTGACCAGTACGCCAAGCTGCGAGCGAACCCCGGCCTGATCCCGTCAATGGTCTCCGAGACCATCCGATGGCAGACCCCGCTGGCCCACATGCGCCGCACCGCCCTGGAGGACGTCGAGTTCCAGGGCAAGACCATCCGCGCCGGTGAAAAGGTGGTCATGTGGTACGTCTCGGGCAACCGCGACGAAGAGGTCATCGACCGACCGAACGATTTCTGGATCGAACGACCCCGGGTTCGCCAGCACCTGTCGTTCGGCTTCGGCATCCATCGTTGCGTCGGCAATCGTCTGGCCGAACTACAGCTCAAGATCATCTGGGAAGAAATCCTGGCCCGCTTCCCCCGCATCGACGTCATGGGCCCGCCCCGGCGGGTGCCGTCCTCGTTCGTTAAGGGCTATGAGTACCTGCCGGTGATCATTCCCAGCCGGACGTGAGGGGCGGAGCGGTAACGAGTCCACTCGCAAGCGCTCCCCCCAACGGTGTCATCCCGGTTTCCGCGAAGCGGAAGACCGGGACCCAGTTGCCGCGCCCCAGACCTCTGGGTCCCGGCTCTCCAGCCCGCGAGCGCGGGCTTGCGGCCGGGATGACAAATCTGGGTGGGTTAGGCTCTGGAACTCACCCTACTTCTTCTTCGCTAGCCCCGGCTTTACCACCGGCGCTTTGGCCACCGGCGTTGGGATCGGAACGGCCGGCGCATCCCAGGCCGACATCAGGCTGATGACCACCTTGGCCAGGCTGTCGGCGGCCACCACCGCGCCGCCGCCGACGCCTTCGCAGACCACGCGATAGCCGGACTGCATATCGTCGGCTTCATCGGACGGCCCCCAGTCGGGCGCGGGGTTCTGGCGCGTCATTAACAGTCCGCCACCGCGCGAGAACGCCGAGAAGGTGATCCAGCGCGTGCGATGCGCCGCGCAGTCATATTCATTGAGCGTGCGCACATATCCCGGCTGCGGCGGCTGGCCAGCGCTGAGGATGTTGCGCTGGACGGTGACCGACCAGGCCTTGCGCACTGGACTGTCCGGAACCCGTTCGATCCCCTCCGAATCCATCACGGTCCAGGCGCTCGCGCCAGATCGGATGACATAGAAGGTGCGGGCATAGGCCGGGGTCGCCGCCAGCAAAGCAGCGGCGGCCAAAACGGCGGTGATCGGTCGCGCGGACATAGCCTGCTCGTACGCCAGGAATGCTGAACGGCCGATTTACCAGATGATCGGTCAGCAGCGCCCGCTCAGAGCCCCAGCACCATCTTGGCCATGATATTGTGCTGGATCTCGTTCGACCCGGCGTAGATCGAGGTCTTGCGATAGTTGAAGTAGTGCGGCGCCACCGTGGCCGCATAGTCCGGGCCTGGGCGGAACAGGGTGTTGTCGCCGTCGCCCCGCAAATGAGCCCAGGTGTCCTGCACGAAACCCTGCGCGTAGAGGCCCGTGGCTTCCAGCGCCAGTTCGGTGATCGCCTGCTGCATCTGACTGCCTTCCAGCTTCAGCATGGACGAGACCGCGCCCATCGCCTCGCCGCTGGCGCGGCCCGCAAAGATCCGCAGTTCGGTGGCGTTCAACGCCTCGACCTTGATCTCGACCTCAGCCAGCTTCCGACGGAAGTCCGGATCGGACATCATCGCCCCGCCGCGATCCGCCGTCTCGACGCTGGCAATCTTGCGGACCTTACGCAGCTGGGCGCTGAGGCCCGGCGCATAGGCGTTGCCGCGTTCGAACTGCAGCAGATACTTGGCGTAGGTCCAGCCCTCGCCTTCCTTGCCGATGCGGTTGGAGACCGGCACCCGGACATTGTCGAAATAGGTCTGGTTGATCTCCTGCTCACCCTCGGCCGGACCGTCCAGGGTCGGCAGCGGCCGCACGCTGATGCCCGGCGTCTTCATGTCGATCAAAAGGAAGCTGATGCCCTTCTGACGGATGTCCTCGGTCGAGGTGCGGACCAGGCAGAACATCCAATCGGCCCATTGCGCCAGGGTCGTCCAGGTCTTGGAGCCGTTCAGCACATAGTGGTCGCCGTCCAGCTCAGCCTTCATCGCCAGCGAGGCCAGGTCCGATCCCGATCCTGGCTCCGAATACCCCTGGCACCACCAGACATCGGTGGAGAGGATCTTCGGCAGGTGCTGGGCCTTTTGTTCCGGCGTGCCGAACGCCATCACCACCGGCGCGCACATCCGCAGGCCCATGTTCGAGGTCGACGGCGTCCCGGCCAGCGCCATCTCCATGTCGAAGACGTACTTCTTGCCCAGGCTCCAGCCTGTGCCGCCGTATTCGACCGGCCAGTCCGGCGCGATCCAGCCCTTTTCGCCAAGCCGCTTCAGCCAACGGACCTGTGCCGCCTTGTCGACCGCATGGTTCTTGGAATGCGTGACCTTGGCCCGCATGTCGTCGTCGAACGCCTCAGCGATGAAGGCGCGAACCTCGTCGCCGAACGCCAGATCTTCGGGGGAGAAATCCAGATCCATCGCGCTCAGCCCACGCCGTCCAGGTACTCGACCTCCGGACGGCCGGCCATTACGGCGCCGAACTTCGGACCCGCCGCCTTGAAATACTCCGTACCGCCGTGGTGGGTCACGGCGTCCTGGTCCGTATACAGCTCCAGCACCTTGTAAGTGTTGGCCTCGCTGCGGCTCTTGGTCAGCTGATAGGCGAGATTGCCGGGCTCATTGGCGCGAACCTGCGCCGCAAGGGCGGTGAAGAAGGTCTCGAACTCGCCGGCCTTGCCGTCCTGAATGCGAATCGTCGCAACGATGCCGATGGTCATGGGATTTCCTCCGAACAAATGTTTGAAGGACGGTAGAGGCAGGCAGGGTCGCTGTCATCTGCGAAGTGGTCACGAGAGTCGCTCCCCCGTTGGGGGAGCTGTCGCAGAGCGACTGAGGGGGCTTCCACTCAGATCTATCGGCGGCGCATTTCCCGGAAGCGTAGAGACCCCAAGGCCAGCGTTTGGGCGGAAGCCCCCTCCGGCCCTTCGGGCCACCTCCCAAATGGGGAGAAACAGCTTACCGCTGCTCGTTCCAGCCGTAGGCGACCCAGTGGTGGCCGCCCAGGTGGCGGGCTTCGAGGGTCCCGTCGGTCCGTGCCCGGGCGCGCACCGTGCGTCGGGCGCGAAGGGCCAGGGCGGCCAGCGCCATGGTCGCAGAGGCCATCACGGCGATCACGGTGACCGTCGCGGCCGCGAACAGAGCGAGGATTGCGCCGAAAATCACGGCGGCGAACGTGGCCAGGGTCGCGGCGACAGCCGCGAGACTGCGCAATGCGGACCCAGGATTGGCGGCGCCAGGACTTGCGGCGAAGGCCTTAACCATCAGCGTTTCCTATCGACTCAGGCGAAGTCGCGACCGAGTTCCAACCCCAAGCCTGCAATGTTGGCGCCGAACGCGGCTACGTCAACTGTTCGCTGCGGAACTGGCGCGCCTTGGGCCATCATGCCGCGCCTTCCATCGAAAGCGCCCGGCGTTCACGCTGGATGTCGCTATGGGCCGCGTTAATGGCTGCAGCCTTGGCCTCCGCCACCTCGATGAACTCGGCGGGCAGGCCGCGCGCCCGAGCGCGATCCGGATGCGCTTCCGAGAGCCGGGCGCGCCACGCGGCGCGGACCGCCGCATCAGAGGCGTCCGGCGCAACGCCCAGAATGGCATAGGGATCGTCATTGGCCGCGCCCAGGTGGGTGGCCTTCAGTCGGCGAAATGTCAGCGACGAAAACCCGAAGAGGTCCGATACGGCCTCAAGGTAAGCCAGCTCATTGCCCGTGACGACCCCGTCCGACGCGGCGATATGGAACAGGCCGTCCAGCACATCCTCCAGCAGTTGCGGACAGCCGCCGTAGCGCTTCTTCAAGCGGCGCGCATAGCTTTCAAAGCCAAAGGTGGTCTGGCGCGCCAGTTGGTAGAGGCGCCGAATATTGCCTTCACTGGCCGCTTCGGATTGAAACACCACGGAAAACGCGGCGTACTCGGCGGCCTGCGCATCGCCGTCAGCCTTCGCCAGCTTGGCGCCCAACGCCGTCACAGCCGTCGAGAAGGCCGGGTCCTCGCCGGGCAGGCCTGGGGGGCAATCAGCGCATTCCGCCTCGTCGAGGTTTCGGACCGCGAGGCCAGCTATTTTGCGCCAGAAGCTCATTTCGCTATTGCGAAGAGATACTTTGCCCCATGCGCCATGACAATCACGCGGCAGGTTAAGTTTTGGAGAGAATATGCCGACTGAGGGCCGTTTCAGCTTCTGGATAGACCGAGGTGGCACGTTCACCGACGTCATCGGCCGGTCCGATAAGGGCAGCGAAATCTCGCTGAAGCTGCTTTCTATATCAACGGTCTATGACGACGCCGCTGTCGAGGCGATGCGGCGGATCCTGGGAACGCCGCCTGCCGCACCCTTCCCGGCGGAACGCGTCATCGTCATCAAGATGGGGACAACGGTCGCCACCAATGCCCTCTTGGAGCGGCGCGGCGCCAAGACTCTGTTCGTGACGACTGCGGGCTTTGCCGACAGCCTGTTGATTGGCGACCAGTCGCGGCCCGATCTGTTCGCCCTGGACATTGAACGACCAGCTCCGCTCTACGCCGGCGTCGTCGAGGCGCGCGAACGGTTGACGGCGGGCGGTAGCCTGCTGCGGCCGCTGGACGTCGAGGCGCTTGCCCATCAGCTCCATATGGCGCGCGCACAGGAGTTCACTTCCGTCGCCATCGCCTTCCTCCACGCTGATCTCAATCCCGCGCATGAAGTGCTGGCCGGAGACCTCGCCCGTCAGGCCGGCTTCGCGTTCGTGGCTCTCAGTTCCGAAGTCTCCCCCCTGCCCCGCTTCCTGCCGCGCGCCGAGACCACCGTGGCCGACGCCTATCTGACACCGGTCCTCCAGGCCTATGTGCGCCACGTGGCTGAAGCCGTAGCGGGCGCGCCGCTCTACTTCATGACCTCTGCCGGCGGTCTGGTGAAGGCCGAAGCCTTTCGAGGTCGGGATGCGGTGGTGTCCGGTCCGGCCGGCGGCGTGGTCGGCGTCGCACGGACCGCCGAATCGGCCGGCGCAGCAGCGGTGCTGGGGTTCGACATGGGCGGCACCTCGACGGACGTCTGCCGCTATGCCGGACAGCTTGAGCGGCGCGACACTGCGCGGGTGGCGGGGGTGCGGCTGCGGGCGCCCATGCTGGACGTGGAAACCGTTGCGGCGGGCGGCGGGTCCATCCTGTCTTTCGACGGCCAGCGCGCCCGGGTCGGCCCGGCCAGCGCCGGCGCCGACCCTGGCCCGGCCTGCTATGGCCGCAGCGGGCCGGCGACCGTGACCGACGCCAACCTCGTGTTGGGCCTTTTGGACGTGACATCCTTCCCTGCCGTATTCGGCCCGAATGGCGACGCCCCGCTGGACCCGGCCGCCGCCCGCGCACGGCTTGCGGAACTTGCCCAGGCGATGAACGCGGGTAGCCTTGAAGCGGCCGCTGAGGGCTTCATCGCCGTCGCTGTCGAACAGATGGCCCAGGCTATCCGTCGCATCTCCACCGAGCGCGGCTTCGACCCGCGAGAGCATAGCCTGGTGGCGTTCGGCGGCGCGGCGGGTCAGGTGGCGTGCCAAACGGCCGAAGCCCTGGGCGTGCAGACCATCCTCTGTCCGAGGCACGCCAGCGTGCTCTCCGCCTGGGGTATCGGCCAGGCCCAGGTCACCGCGCTGCGGCAAGTCGGCGTCGAGGCAGCGCTGGACGCGGACGGCCTGCTGCGCGCCGCAGCCGCTCTTTCGGATCTCGAAGGTCTCGCTCGGGCGGACTTGGCCGCACAGGCCGCCACGACCGGCGAACTGCGGCGCACGCTGCGCCTGCGCTACGACGGCGCAGACGCCGAACTGCCGGTTGAACTGTCCGACGTCACTCAGGCGAAAGCCGCGTTCGAAGCCGCCCATCAGCGCCTGTTCGGGTTCATCGAGGCCGACCGCCAGATTCTGATCGCTGCGGTGGAGGTGGAGGCGAGCGCGATCCCCTCCACAATTCACCCCCTTGCTGCTCATCCCCGCGAAGGCGGGGACCCAGGAAGCGCCCGACTGGGTCCCCGGCGGAGCCTGTCCTCAAGCCGACCTCCGGTCGGGCCCGGGGGCGGGGATGAGCAGGTATGTATGTATGTCGGAAGTGTCCATTCCGCCCCGGTGATCGCCGCAGACAGCCTCAACAGCCTTGACGGCCCAGCCCTCATCATCCGCCCCGACACCCAGATCGCAGTCCTGCCGGGATGGCGCGCCACTGCAGAACCCGACGGCCTGATCTGCCTGACCCGCAACACGTTCGCTTCCCAGAGCATGATCGCTCTCGACAAGCCTGACCCGGTCACCCTCGAACTGTTCAATCGCCGCTTCATGGGCGTCGCCGAGGCGATGGGGGCCGCCCTGGAGCGCACGGCCCATTCGGTGAACATCAAGGAGCGGCTGGATTTCTCCTGCGCGCTCTTCGACACCGACGGCGGCCTGGTGGCCAACGCGCCGCACATGCCGGTCCACTTGGGCAGCATGGGCGCCAGTGTCCGCGCCGTCCGGGATCGCCATCCTGTCCTCAAGCCCGGCCAGGCGTTCGCGCTGAACAATCCCTACGCCGGCGGCACCCACCTGCCGGACATCACCGTGGTCATGCCGGTGTTCGTGGGGAAGGATCAGCGTCCGACGTTCTATGTCGCCGCGCGCGGCCATCATGCCGACGTCGGTGGCATGCAGCCCGGCTCGATGCCACCGTTCTCAAAGACCATCGCCGATGAGGGCGTCCTGCTCGACGCCCTACCGATCCTGAAGGAGGGACGCTTTCTCGACGCCGAGGTCCGCGCCGCGCTCGCCGCCGGACCTGACCCGGCCCGTGCGCCAGATCGTAATGTCGCCGACCTCAAGGCCCAGATCGCCGCCTGCCAGGCCGGCGCTGCGGCGGTCGCCGAGATGATCACCTCCCAGGGCGGCGAGGTCGTCGCGCGCTACATGCAGTTCGTGCAGGCGAATGCCGCCGATGCCGTCCGACGTGCGATTGGTCGCTTAAGCGACGGCGGGGCGCGGGTTCCCATGGATGGTGGCGGTGAGATCGTCGTGCGCATCGGTGTTGATCGCGCCGCTCGCACCGCAAGGCTGGATTTCACGGAATCGGCAGACCAGCTCGAAAGCAACTTCAACGCGCCCTCCGCCGTCGTCGACGCCGCCGCGCTCTATGTGTTCCGCACCCTGGTTGACGATGACATCCCGCTGAACGCCGGCTGCCTCGAGCCGCTGGAGATCGTCACGAGGGCCGGTTCGATGCTGGCCCCGAACCCGCCCGCCGCCGTGGTCGCCGGCAACGTCGAGACCAGCCAGCATCTGGTCGACGCGCTCTATGCCGCCCTGGGGGTGATGGCCAATTCGCAGGGCTCGATGAACAACTTCACCTTCGGCGATGATACCCGCCAGTACTATGAGACGATCTGTGGCGGCGTCGGCGCCACAGCCCGGCGCGACGGCGCCTCGGCCATCCACAGCCACATGACCAACTCCCGCCTCACCGACCCGGAAATCCTGGAACGCCGGTTCGCGGTGCGCGTTGAGGCGTTCGGCGTGCGCCAGGGATCTGGCGGCGACGGCGCCCAACGGGGGGGCGATGGCGTGCGACGGCGGATCCTCTTTCTGGAGTCGATGGAGGCCGCGCTGCTCTCGTCACGTCGCGTTCATGCGCCGCAGGGCCTGATGGGTGGCAGCGCGGGCCAGCCCGGCCGTCAGCGTTTGCTTGCGCCTTCGGGCGTGGTTACAGAGCTACCCGGCTGCTTCTCCCTGCGGGTGGCGGCCGGTGAGGCCATCGAGATCGAAACCCCAGGGGGTGGCGGGTTCGGTTCGCCGCTACGCCGTTGAACGACAGACCGGATGACGCCCATGATTTCCCTGCTCCTCGCGCTCGCCCTGGCCCAGAGCCCCGAAACGCCTATCGAACCGCCGAGCGCCGAAGCCGCCCCGGCTACCCAGGTTGCCGCACCGCCGCCCGCCCCTGTTGAGGATCGCCTGCCGACCGGCGCCCCGCGTGAGGACTATCTCTTCGTGGGCTGGTGCTACGGGGCGTTGCGCGGCTACCTTGATCTGCACGATCAGGTCATGCCCGAGGTCACCCGGATCGAGAGCGCCTTCCGCCGCCCAGGCTCGAGCCTGGCCGACGACCTCAAGGTCTATGCCGACATGCAGAGGGAAGGCCGTGGGCAACTCAAGCTGTTCCAGGCGGCCTTGACCTCAGCCGAGAAGGCCTCGCTGCGGCCCATCAATGTTCAGGGCGCGTCAGCGGTTCGCCAAGGCCGGATGGTCTGGCGCGACGCCGCCGAAGTCAGCAAGGCGCGCCTGGCGCAGGAATGGATGAGTTGGACCTTGCCAGCGCGGTGCGGGACCATCGCGACCACCCTTGAGGCCCGCGCGAACCTGATGGGTGCGACGCTGAGCGCCAACCAGGCGCCGCCGCCTGTCGAGCCAGCGCAAGCAACGGTTGCGCCGTCGGTTTCCACCGAAGGGGCTGCTGACCGACCGCCCGAAACGCCGGCGCCGGAGGCAGCTCCCGCGCCGCCGGCGCCCCCCGCCTGACGCTATCCGCCCGCCTTGCGCTTCTGAGCCAGGGCCGTGCAGCTGGCGGACCCAATCGGCCCTTGCTCGTCGTGGACAATGCATTCCCCGATGGCCACGCCTTGGGTGGCGCCATGGTTGAATACCTCGAAGCCCACCCACTCGCTGACCGGCTCGCGGTGCAGGTAGAGCGTGACGTCAGTGTTGATATAGCCCAGCCCCTGGTCGCCAGCGTTGGCGAACGGGCTGGCGATATCCGCCGCCACCGCGACCCGAGCGAACGGGGTGATCGGCTCGCCCTCGACGATCTCGCGCACCTCGGCCATCCAGACCCGCCGTAGGTCGTGGCTACCGAAGCCGCCCGAGATCGGGCGAACCTTCCACATCCCTCCCAAGGCGCCGCGCGGATCGTCTGGCGGCGGCAGGTCGGCCGGCACCGGCGCGTCCCAGGCCGGGCGGGTCCAGACCTTGCCGGGTGGGTCCTCCGTCCGTCGCAGCAACTGGCAGGTCGCGCGGCCGGCGCTGGCCCCGCCGGAAATGAACTCCGCGTCGATCACCTTGATCCGATAGCCGTCCTTGACGACACGGGTCACGACCTCGACCGGCGAGAGATCCGGCAGGCGGTACATGTCGACCGTCAGGCGGGCCGGCAGGTAGTCAGCCGAGCCGTGCAGACGCTCGATCTCGGCGCCCAGCAGGCCGACGATCAGCCGGCCGTGCAGTGAGCTCGCGTTCCACGGCCCGACGCCGGCCCGGGTCGGGTGGAACAGGCCGTTCTGCTTGCGGAAAAAGGGTTCGGTGCTCATGGCGGCGGACCATGCCGGAGTCGCTCACGCTTGGCGAGCGGTGGGTTCCGGCCTTTCGCCGCGCGCCAAAATGGCGGTCACCGCCATGTCGCCGGTCACATTGCCGACCGTGCGAAAAATGTCGGGGATCACCTCCACCGACAGCAGGATGGGCAGCAGCTCAATCGGCAAGGCCATCGCCACGGCGATCGGCGCGACGCTGACAATGAACGAGACTTGGCCGGGCAGTCCGACCGATCCCACGGCCACCGCCAGGGCCACCAGGACGCCGCCGCCGTACTGCGACGGCGTCGGATGCAGGCCGTAGACGTGGGCCACGAACACGCAGACCGCCAGATTGACGGCCGGACTGGTGAACCGGAACACCGCCACCGCCAGCGGCAGCACCAGCCCGGCGACGCCAGGCGGGATCGCCAGGTCGTCGCGCGCCCGCTCAATCATCGCCGGCAGGCAGGCCAGCGACGACTGGGTGGCGAACGCTGTCGCCAGCACCGGCGCGGTCGCGCGCGCCCAGACCGCCGGCGGCACGCGGCCCACAAAGATGGCCAGCAAATAGGCCAGGACAGCGATCACGGCGCCGACAGCCGAAGCGATCACCACATACTGGCCCAGCGCGCCCGCCGCGCCAACGCCGGCGCGCGCGCCGAGACCCAGACCCAGTGCGAACACCCCGATCGGCGCGGCCAACAACACCCAGCGGACGATCATGATCATCGCCTCGCCCAGCGCCTGGATCACTTCTAGCAGCACGCGGCCCCGGCCCTCCGGCAAGCGGGTCAGGGCAATGCCGGTAAACACCGCGAACACTACCAGCGGCAGGATCGCATCGTCCGCCGCCGCGCGAATGGGATTGGCGGGCGCCAGACTCTTCAGCCAGGTCGCAAAATCTGGCGCTGAGGCGGCAAGGCCAGACAGTTGACTGGCGCCAGGACGCAGGGCCGCGGCGCCCTCAGCGCTCAGCGGCCAGACGTTCAGCAGCCCTTGAGCCACCGCCAGGGCCACGAGCGCCGACACGGTCAACAGGCCCGCAAACCAAAGGATCGCGCGCAGCGCCAGCCGGCCCGTCGCCGCCGCGTCGGCGACCTGCGCAATGCCGCTGACCAGCACCGCGAAGATCAGCGGCACGACGGTCATGCGCAGGGCGTTGAGCCACAGCCCGCCCAGCGCCTCGACGGCGCTCAGCAGAGAATCTGCCTCTGCGCCGGCGATAGCTGCGAGCCCTGCACCGGCAACGAGGCCCAACGCCAGCCCCAGCAGAACCCGGACGCTCGGTGACTTCAGCAGACCCACGCTCACCCCCATCCGCGCCCGGATACTGGCCTGTGGGGTTTATCGGGACAAGGGCGCGACTATTTCGGCTCGTAGCGCATAACAAGCGCGGCGGGCTTCGTGCGATCAGCGTCGCGCATACGCACCGCTACGTCTTCCAGCGCCTTCGCCTGGGCATCGAAACGCGCCAGTTCGGCCCCTTCCTGGCGGACGATCCATTCGCCAGCCTGTTCGACAATTTCAAATCTCATAGCGTCCTGTCACCCGCCACAAACGCGTCCGGCCTCGCGGCCAACCCGGACGGCGGGGTCGCATGCCAAAACGGTGAAGGACGTCGCTGCGTTGGGCGCCGGAGCGCTCTGCCGTCATGTCCAGGAGTGATCTCGACTAGGCGCCGTTGTGCAGTGCAGCAACGATGCAGATTGTCGCAGATGAAACTATCTGCAATCCCGGACTTCGACGCCCAGATCACAGATCGAGAAGCGGGCGCCCCGCTCGCGTTGGAGCTGCCGCAGGCGCATGGCAAACTTCGGGCCGCGCTCATCCAGAATTTCAAGGTTCGGCTGATCGCCTGGCGACAGATCCGCAGCGACCTGGACGCGGAGCATGCGATCCGGATGGTCGGGTGGCTCGCCAACCGCCATGCGCCGGATCACCTCCAGGCCAACGACGGCCCGACCAACCACCGTGTATTCGTGGTCGAGCCGCCGCGCCGGCTCGCGCATGAAGAAAATCTCGCTGTTGGCGCTGCCGGGATCGGCCTGTCGGCCCATGCCGACCACCCCGGCGCAATAGGCGCCCCAGCCTCTTTGCCGACGCGACGGATCGCGCGCTTGTTCGGCCAACGAGGTCGCCACGTAAGGCGTGGCGCCCAGGAACCGTTCCTGCGCATCTACACGATCCACCACCAGGACCCCCGTCTGCTCCGGCAGTCGAAACTGGAACTCCGGCGCCAGATCGGGAAACGATGAGACGCCGCCGTCGCGGTTGTTGGGATTGCCGGTCTGATCCACAAACCCATCGATCACCCGATGGAACTGCAGGCCATCGTAAACGCCTTCCCGCGCAAGACGTTTGATCCGGGCGACGCCCAGCGGCGCGAACTCGGGTCGCAGCTCAACGATGATGCGCCCCTGGCTGGTATCCACGACCAGGGCGTTCTCCAGATCAAGCGGCCGCCAGTCCCGAGCCGGCGGCGCGGCGCCGAGCAGGCCAATTGCACCCATCAGCAGAATCGCCTGTCGCACCAAGACTCGGTCTCCATGGAAGCCGCCCACAGGGCCGCCCGGGCACGCCAAGGTCAAGGCGTGTCAGTATTTCCGGCAAAGCAAGTCGCGCAGCACGCTGGAGCGACCGACGATCTGACCTTCCGGACCCAGGGCCTGAGGCGCACGCTCGCTCGAGTCGAACCAAAGCGCCGGCCCGAGACCTTGGCTTCGACAAAAGCGGTTTGCGCCATTGTCGCCCGCCGCAAGGTCCAACCCATCGACCGTCGGGCGGGGGAAGAACACCGTCCGCGCGCCTTCGATCCCGCGCGTATCTCGCCCGCCGCGTGGCGGGCGACCCCGGGGTCCGTCATCCCATCCCCCGCCGGCCTCGCCGACGGCGGGCGCAAGCGAAGAGATCTGACCCATCAGGCCATAGGTCGTCAGGTCAGCGACCGCGCCACCCACGGTCTGGCAACGGCCCCGGAAGGCGTCGTGCTCGCAGATCCGCCACTGGCCTTGGAAACGCGCGCTCTGCGCCCGATCATTGAACCGCCATTCATCCAAGTTGGCGGCGGGCGCAGTGATCGTCACCGAACGGCCCTCAAAGTTTGGGCCTTCGTAGAGCGTCGCCGAGCCGCCGCGGCCAAGGGGTTGCGCCGCAGCGACGCCCGCGAGCGCAAGCAGCGCGCCGGCCAGCAGGGTTGCCGCGGAAGTTGAACGTCTCCAGGCCACGGGATCCTCCTCAATCAGGTTGATCACATCTGAAGCTAGGCCGCATGAACCGTCACTGAAGGCATTGATCATGTTGCGTCCGGAGTCGCGTTCTCTCCGGCCACGCCATTACCCTTGCGCCAAGAAGGCCCATCTTGGCGGGAACATCAGCGCTGTTGCGCTGAAAAGGAGGTGCGTATGATTGACCACAGGCCCTTCGCCCGCCTCGGCGGCGCGGACCATGGCTGGCTGAAGGCCCGCCATCACTTCAGCTTCGCGAACTACCATGACCCTGAGAAGATGGGTTGGGGTCCTATCCGCGTTTGGAATGACGACGAGATCGCCCCCAACTCTGGCTTCCCGCCGCACGCTCATGCGGACATGGAGATCGTCACCTACGTTCGCCAAGGGGCCATCACCCACGAGGATAGTCTGGGCAACCGGGGCCGAACCGAAGCCGGCGACGTTCAGGTCATGAGCGCCGGATCCGGCATCCGCCACGCCGAGTACAACAAGGAAAGCGATACGACCTCGCTCTTTCAGATCTGGATCGAGCCGTCATTGCAGGGCGGTGAGCCGACCTGGGGCGCGCGGCCCTTCCCGAAGGCGGATCGCGCTGGCCGTTTCGTAACCCTGGCCAGCGGGCGCGGCGATGATGCAGAGGCTTTGGTGATCCGAGCCGACGCCCGGGTCGTCGGCGCGAGCCTGCGGGCCGGCGAGACGACTGAGTACGAACTTGGCGCGGGTCGCCATGCCTATCTCGTGCCCGCAACCGGCGTCGTCGAGGTCAATGGCGTCAGGCTGAACGCCCGCGACGGCGCAGCGGCCCGCGACGAACCGATTCTGCGGATCCTGGCGATCGAGGACGCCGAGGTCGTGCTGGTCGACGCGGCCTAATAAAAAGGCCCGCAGCCAGGGGTGGCTGCGGGCCGGTTCGCGCCTCGGTTGGGCGGGGAGTGCTACCGGGCGGCGAAATTCTGGGTCTTGGCGGCCAGCTGGGCCGAACGGGCCATGGCGAACTTGTCTTCGAGTTCCGCCTTCACCCCGGCGCGGCAGGATTCCTGCGCCACCAGCGAGCGCTCGTCACGGCAGAACGTGCGCCCTGCGGCCCCAGCCCTCAGCTGAAAGGCGGCGACGCCTTCTGCGGAAAAGAGGTTCAGGTCAGCGACCTTCACGACCGTCGGCGCGGCATGGGCTCCGGTGGCCAGGGCGGCCACCGGCAGCGCGGCCAGGGCGAGCATGGCGATGCCGGAGATTTGGTTGGTGAAGTTGGTCATGGGTCAGGTCCCTCAGGTTGTCATTGCGTTTGAAATCGCGTTTTCCGATATCTGAGAGATACTTCTAGAACGTCTCGAACCCTAGTTAACATGAGGTCATGACGAAGATGTAAGGACATTGCTGGAGTTTAATACTTCGATCCCAAGCATTGGTCCCTCCGCTCGCAATCCTGGTTGAATTGCTCAAAATTCCAGGGCCATGCTGTGCTGCGTAAGGCGCGGCGGCTGTCCGGTGGGCGATTTTGGCGGTTGCCGGGGCCGGGGCGCCGGAGACGGGGCGCCGGAGACGGGGCGCCATTCAGCGAGGGTTCACTTTGACTTGGGCAATAGCCACGACGAATTCGGATCGGGTGATCGCGCCCTCAAAGGGAGTTGCCGGGTAATGCCTTCGGAAGATTTCGACGGTCTTCGCGTTCTCGTGGTCGAGGACGAGATGATGATCGCCTTGCATATCGAGGACATGCTGCGCGCGCTGGGCTGCACGGTGTTGGGGCCTGTCGCGGAGCTTGACGCCGCCATGGCGTTGGTTGGCGGCGAGGCGCTCGATTTCGCGCTCCTGGACATAAACCTTGGCGGTCAGCCGGTCTTCCCGCTCGCTGACCTCTTGCGCGCCAAGGGCGCCCCCTTCGCCTATGCCTCTGGCTATGGAAAGGCGGGTCTGCGGGAGGTCGATCGCGGAACGCCCGTGCTGCAGAAACCCTTCTGCGAGCGCGACCTGGCGGGCGTGCTCCAGGAGTTACAGCGCGGACGGCTCAGCGCGTAGCGGGCGCACCGACGCGCCAGCGAGCGCCCGCTCAAAGCCCCCGCGCGATCAACCCCGCGAGCAGCTTGTCCGGCGTGATCGGATAGTCCCGCACCCGCACGCCGCAGGCGTTGTAGACCGCATTGGCTACGGCCGCGCCGGCCCCGGAATTGCCCAGTTCGCCGACCCCTTTGATGCCCATCGGGTTGGCCTTATCGTCCACCTCATCCAGCATGATGGCGTCCAAATCGCCGATGTCGGCCTGAACGGGCGCCAGGTAGCTGGCCAGATCCTGATTGAGCAGCGAGCCATAGCGCACGTCGACCGGATTGCCCTCGGTGAGCGCCGAGCCGATCCCCCAGATCATCCCGCCGGTCAGTTGGCTGCGCGCGGTCTTGGCGTTGAGGATGCGGCCGGCGGCGAACACCCCCAGCATCCGCCGCGTGCGGACCTCGCCAGTAATGGGATCAACGCCGACCTCGCAGAAGTGCGCGCCATAAGTCTGCTGGCTCCACTCGCGGACGTCTGCGGGAGGCCGGATTTCGCCGTCGGCGGTGATGCCATCGGGCGCGGCGCGCCGGATCAGGGTCGCCAAGGTCTCAGAGCGGTTCTCAAGCGCCACCACGCCATCCTGGAAGGTCACCGCCTGGGGCGAACCGCCATTCAGCGGCGAGGCCGGATCGTTCACCGCCAACTCGGCGATAGCCTTGCGCAGGTTCATGCCGGCGTCGAGCGCCGCTGAGCCGGCGCTGGCCGCACCGAACTGGCCGCCCGATCCTGGGGCCGGCGGTAGCTCAGAATCGCCGATCTCCACCCGCACCTGGCCCAGCGGCACGCCCAGGGTCTCGGCGGCGATCTGCGCCAGCACCGTATAGGTGCCGGTGCCGATGTCAGTCATGCCCTGTCGTACGGTGATCACGCCGTCCCCATCGACCGAGAAGCTGCACTTGGCCGGCAGCAGGAAGTTGCCGCGGATCGCCGCCGCCATCCCCAGCCCGACCAGCCAGCGTCCGTCGCGCACCTGGCCCGGCGTGGGCAGCCGCCGGTCCCACCCGAACAGCTGCGCGCCCTCCTTCATGCAGCGGACCAGCTGGCGCATCGAGAATGGTCGGCCGTTCTCAGGATCGGTCGGCGGCTCGTTGCGGATACGCAGTTCTACCGGATCGATCCCCAGCCGCTCGGCCAGCTCGTCCATCGCGCATTCCAGGCTGAGCGTGCCCGAGGCCTCGCCCGGCGCGCGCATCGGGCCGGCGGCCGGCAGGTCCAACTTGATCAGTCGGTGTCCGGTCAGCCGGTTTGGCGCGGCATAGAGGCTGCGGGCGAAGTTGGAAGCGTGCTCGGTAAAGGCGCCGTGCCGATTGCAGTGGGTCCAGGTCATGTGGGACATGGCGTCCAGCCGCCCGTCCTTGGCCGCGCCCAGCCGCACGCGCTGCACCGTCGCTGGGCGGTGGATGGTGCCGTGCATCATCTGCTGGCGACTGAACGCCACCTTGACCGGCCGGCCCAGCGCCCGCGCCGCCAGCGCCGCCAGGATCAGGTCGTCATAGGTCTGGCCCTTGCCGCCGAACCCGCCGCCGATATAGCGGGTCAGCAGGTGAACATCGTCACGGCCGATGCCCAGCGTCTCGGCCAGGCCGTGCTGGGCTGGCTTGACCATCTGGATCGAGGTGTGGGCGATGCAGCGCTCGCCCTCCCACCAGACCAGCGAGGCGCAGGGTTCCATCTGGCAGTGGTTCTGGATCGGCGTTGTCCAGGTCGCATCGATCTGGACCTCGGCGGCGGCAAAGCCGGCGGAAAAGTCACCGACCTCGACGTCGCCTTCGCCGGGCGGCTGCTCCGTCACCCGGGCCGGATCGAACCCAGCGTCAGGCGGATCAGCCGCGTAGGTCAGCCGCACCAGGTGCGAGGCGCCGATGGCATTCTCGAGCGTATCCGCGACCACGAATGCCACCGGCTGGCCAAAATAGGCGACCTGATCGTCCTCCAGCGCCGGCTTGGAGGCGGCCGTGCTGCGCGGGTGAACTTTCGTGCCCCGAGGCGCCTGGGCCGGCGCATTGCGATAGGTCCACACCGCCAGAACGCCAGGCGACGCCTCGGCCTCGGCGATGTCGACATCGGAGATCCGGCCCTTGGCGATCCCAGCCCCGATCATCACGCCATAGGCCGGCGGCGACGGCGGCTGGACTTCGAAGGCGTAGGGCGCGGTGCCGCTGACCTTCAGCGGTCCCTCATAGCGGTCCACCGGCTTGCCGATCAGGCCGGCGCGGTTCTCCTTCACCGGATTGGAAGGCTCCCAATCGCGAACCGAACTCATGCGCCTCTCCCCCGGCTTTCGCCGATCACCGCCGCCGCCAGCCGCCCGACCAGCGCGATCTTGAATTCATTGCCGGCATAGGTGGACGCCGCGCTCAGCTCCTGGGCCATCGCCTCAGCCGGCGAGGCGCCGGCCGCCAGCGCCGTCTCAGCTCGGGTCGCGCGCCAGGGCTTCAGCGCCACCATGCCCAGCGCCAGCTGACCACCCGCCAGCGCGACACTGGCCAGGCCGCCAGCGAACGAGGCCCGGTCGCGGACCTTGCGATAGGCCTGAGGGCCGGCCGGTGGTGGCGGCACCGTCACCGCTGTGATCAGTTCGCCGGGCATGAGCTCGGTCTCCACCTGCGGCGTCTGGCCCGGCAGCCGGTGGAATTCGCTCAGCGCCAGGCTGCGCGCCTGACCAGTGACGTCCAGCGTCTCCACTCGAGCGTCCAGGGCCACCAACGCCACCGCCATGTCTGAGGCATGAGTAGCGATGCAGGCGGAGCTGGCGCCAAAGATCGCCGCGCTGCGATTGAGCCCTTCCAGCGCACTGCACCCGGAGCCCACCTCACGTTTGTTGCAGGGCTTGGCGGTGTCGTAGAAGTAGGGACATCGGGTCCGCTGCAACAGGTTGCCCGCGACGCTGGCCTTGTTGCGCAGCTGCGGCGAGCCGCCGGACACGATCGCCTGCGCCAGCACCGGATAGCGCGCGCGCACCCGAGGGTCGGCGGCCAAGTGGCTGTTGGTGACCGCCGCACCGATGCGTAGGCCCCCGTCTCGGTCCTCGATCCCGGCCAGCGGCAGGCGGCTGACATCGATCAGATGCGCCGGCCGTTCGATGTCCAGCTTCATCAGGTCCAGCAGATTGGTGCCGCCGGCGATGAACCTGGCGCCTGGAATATCTGCGGCGGACGCCACGGCCGCCTCGACGCTGGCGGCGCGCTCATAGGTGAACGACCTCACGCCATCGCCTCCGCCGCGCTGCGGATCGCCGCGATGATCTGCGGATAGGCCGAGCAGCGACAGAGATTGCCGCTCATCCGCTCGCGCAGTTCGGCATCGGTCAGCACCAGCTTTGCGGTCAGGTCCGCCGTCTCCTGGCTGGGCCAGCCCGCCTCGACCTCAGACAGCATGCCCAGCGTCGAACAGATCTGGCCGGGCGTGCAATAGCCGCACTGGAAGGCGTCCTCGGTCAGAAACGCCCGCTGCACCGGGTGCAGGTTCTCTGGCGTGCCGATGCCTTCAATGGTGGTCACGCTGTCGCCGTCATGCATCACCGCCAGCGTCAGGCAGGCGTTGATCCGCAGGCCGTTCACCAGCACCGTGCAGGCGCCGCACTGGCCATGGTCACAGGCCTTCTTGGCTCCGGTCAGCTTGAGCGTCTCGCGCAGGACGTCGAGCAGGGTCGTGCGGGGGTCAAGGTCCAGGCTGCGGACCTCGCCATTGACGGTGATCGTGCTCAGCACAGTGCGTTTACCCCTCTCCTGGCGCGAACGCCCCTTCTCCTGGCGCGAACGCCTTGACTGACAGCGCGTGCACCGGACCGGCCAGCTCCGCCGCCAGCGCGCTATAGACCAGCCGCTGACGCGCCACGCGCGTCACGCCGACAAAGGCTGGCGACTCGATCAGCACGTTGAAATGGCTCTCTCCGCCCGGCGTCGCGCCGGAATGTCCCGCATGCCGCGACGAGTCATCGACCACCTCAAGGCGGGTCGGCGCGAACGCGGTGGTCAGCTTGTTTTGGATCGTGTCGAATATAGCGCCCATCGCGATGATCTTCAATTCTTGTAGGGAAGTTTATCGGCATCATACTCGGCCCATGCCCGCTGCGTTTCAATATAAGCCGAAGTTCGTCGATATCCGTGTCCGACCGCCCGTCGAGGGCGAGGCGGAACGGGCGAAGGACGTGCATGCTCTGAAGCCGGGTGAGCGGGTCTGCGACCATCCGGACTGCCTGAAGGTTGCGACCGCACGCGCGCCCAAGGCCCGCGACATGCTGAGCGAGCACTATTGGTTCTGCATGGCCCATGCGGCCGAGTACAATCGCAGCTGGAACTTCTTCGCCGGCCTCTCCGACGCCGAGGTCCGCCGCCGCCAGCAGGATGAGCTGATGACCGGCGGGCGACCCACCTGGGACCTGAAGGCCAGCCGGATGTCGCGCGAGGCCGCCGCCTTCGCCGGCAAGCTGGGCACCGCCCAGGGCTATCGCGATCCGTTCAATGTGTTCGGCGGCGGTGGCCCGTCCGCCCGCAAGGTCCAGCCCGAAGGCCGCAAGCTGGGCAAGATCGAACGCAACGCCCTGGCCGACCTCGACCTCGACGCCGAAGCTGACGCCACCAAGATCCGCACCCGCTATACCGAACTGGTCCGCCGCCTGCACCCCGACGCCAACAACGGCGACCGCTCCGGCGAAAACCGCCTGCAACGGGTGATCCGCTCGTACCAGGCGCTCAGGAAAGCGGGGCTGGTTTAGGGGTCAGGCCATCTGCTTCATGAAACCCGGTAGGTCGAAATAGTCCCGCCAGGCGCTGATCTTGCCCTCCCGGAACTCGAAGACGCCCATCACCGGGACGGTGAGGAGCCTGTCCGGCAGTTCGAAGACGTCCGTCCGCTCGGTCAGCACCGCGCCTGACGGCGCCTCCGCAATATGATGCAGCGTCCACGTCGACGACTTAGACCGCGCCATGAACGGCGCCATGGACTGGCGCACGGCCTCGTGACCCGTCACGTCGGAAAGCCCAACGTTCACATACCGGACATCCGGCGTCATGGTTTCGAGCATGCCCTCGACCGAAAGCGCCTCGCAGGCCGAGATCATAGCGCGCACGACGTCTGAGTTGCTCATCTGGGACCCGCTCATTTCGACCTGGAGGCAGACCGTGGCGGCCGGGCGAGATGATGTCCAGCTTGCCGGGCGACCGGGCTAGGTCGTCTCCGGCGCGACCGCATCTCGCGACCCCCGTGCCGGCGGAACCACGTCGCTGAAGTCGGGATAGGTCTTCCAGGCCGGCTCGATCCGGGGCTGGCCCTCCAGCGGGATATACTTCGAGGGCGCTGCGTCCGCATGGCTGGGCACATAGCGCGGGCAGTTGGGGAAGATCTCGGTCGGCGTCACCCGCACCAGCAGCTGCGCGCCCGGAAACGCCCCCATCATCGGGTCATCGTCCACCACCACGGCGCGGCCGTTGAGGCGCAGGCGCGCCGGCTTCTCGCCCATGGCGATGAACAGCAGCCCGACGTGCGGATTGACCCGGATATTGCCCAGGCTGCGGAACATGCCATTGCCGTCATAGTCCGGGAACACCAGCAGCTCCGGCGACACCGCAACGGCAAACCCTGGCGCGCCGCCCTTGAACGAGCAGTCCGGCCGCCCCTCGGCGTCGGCGGTGGCCAGGAAGAAGAACGACTGCAGGGCGATAAACGCCGCATCGGCGTCGGAAATCCTGTCGTGCCCCAGCCGCTCCGCCAGCCGATCCGCCAGCGCCCGGCTGCCAAAGGCGTCCTGCAGCTCACGTTGACCCTGATGATACATCTGCGCCTCCCGTCGGCTTTGCGCCCAGCATAGCGCGGAATTGTCGCCGGCGCCGCTACGGGCTAGAGACCAGCCCCCTCAAAGGACCAAGACGTGCGACTCCCCCAGGCCAGGCTCGATCAGGTGCTCGACCGCTTCCGCGAGATCGAGGCGCGCATGGGCGCGGCCAAGGACGGCGCCGAGATCGTGCGCCTCTCCAAGGAACACGCCGAGCTGAAGCCGGTGGCCGATGCGGTCATGGCGCTGGAGCGGGTCAAGGCTGAGGCTCCGGACCTGGAGGAGATGGCCGCATCCGGCGATCCTGAGATGGTCCAGATGGCGCGCGATGAGCTGGAGGCGCTGAAAAACCGGCTGCCGGCGCTGGAGCACCAGTTGGCGCTGATGCTGGCGCCCAAGGACAAAGACGAAAACGCCTCCGCCATGCTTGAAGTCCGCGCTGGCACCGGGGGCGACGAGGCCGCCCTGTTCGCCGGTGATCTGTTCCGGATGTACCAGCGCTATGCCCAGAGCCGGGGCTGGCGGGTCGAGATTGACAGCGTCTCGGAGGGTGAGATGGGCGGCTACAAGGAGATCATCGCCGCCATCACCGGCGATGGGGTATTTGGCCGGCTGAAGTTCGAAAGCGGCGTCCACCGGGTCCAGCGCGTGCCCGCCACCGAGGCGCAGGGCCGCATCCACACCTCGGCCGCCACCGTCGCGGTCCTGCCCGAACCCGAGGAGGTCGAGATCGAGATCCGCGACCAGGACCTGCGGATCGACACCTACCGCTCGTCCGGCGCCGGCGGCCAGCACGTCAACAAGACCGACAGCGCCGTGCGCATCACCCACCTGCCCAGCGGCATCGTGGTGACCTCCTCCGAAAAGTCCCAGCACCAGAACCGCGCGCGCGCCATGAAGGCCCTGAAGGTCAAGCTCTATGACCAGCAGCGCGAGGCCCTGGACAGCGCCCGCTCCGAAAACCGCAAATCCCAGGTCGGCAGCGGCGACCGCTCCGAACGCATCCGCACCTATAATTTCCCGCAAGGCCGGGTCACCGACCACCGCATCAACCTGACCCTCTACAACCTGCCCAAGATCGTCGAGGGCGAAGCCCTGGACGAAGTGATCAACCCCCTGATCGCCGAAGACCAGGCGGCCCGGCTGGCGGCGCTGGAGGATGAGTTCGGGTAGGGGCCGATCACCAACGCCAATCCCTCCCCTTCATGGGGAGGGTGGACGGCGCGCAGCGCCGGACGGGTGGGGGAGTCACGTCGCGAGCCCGCTTTTGCCGCCCGTCTCATCTCCGAGAACGCCAGCATCACCAATCCCGCCCTGCTCATTCCCCCGAAGGCGGGAACCCAGATGGCGGTCATCCAATGGGCGATAGAGGTCGAGGAATGTAGGCGTCCCGGTTTCCCAGGCAAACTGGCCACCATGAGATTCTTGGCTGGACCTGACCGCAGGTGCGACCTTTGTGCGCTTGGTCATGAGCCCTCGGGATAGGCATCGTGTCCCTTTCGTTCGCCTTTGACGCATCGCCAACAAGCGGACATTCCGAATGGCTGAGATGGGGGGGAAGCGGACATCGCCCCCAAGGCGTTCAAAACATTCGAAATGTACGGGTTAGGTCTTTGGCTTGTTTGACGCCAGTATCGCTCCAAGTACGAGTCATTCCTTGGGGGAGGAACAGTGGCGTTCTTTCGTAGGTTTTGTTCCAGCCTAGCCCTCGCCGCCTGTCTGGCGCTCGCCATGCCCTCCGGCACATTGGCGCAGGGCGCCGCCGCCGCGCAGACCGTCGCGACCGGCCCCATAGATCCCTTCACTGCCATGCGCATTCCCGTGGCGCCCAACGAGCAGATGCTGCCGCTCAAGAATGGCTGCAACCTCATCGTGAGGGTAGGCGGTTATGACGCCGCAGGCGTGGGGAGAATGAAATGGTTCGGAGCCTGCCGTTTCGGCCTTGCTCACGGCCGTGGCTACCTCGCCTCCGATGCTGACAAGTCGCCAAGTGTGCTTTCAGCTGTGAGCATGCATTGGGGCCATATGTTTTCAGTGAATCCGGCATTCACAATCGACCAATACGATGTTGTCCAATTGGAAACCAACAGTTTTTCAGAAACGCTATTTCTGAAAGAGCCTATTCCAGTCATGAAGAGTGGAAGTCGTGGTCTATTCTCTAGAAACGGAGAATTCGAAACCAGCAACTTAGTCATGCTCTCGCGCTGGGACGACAAAGGTCGTACGTATGAAGCGTTGGAGGTGAAGAAGGAAGCCTGCCCAATATTCATTCCCGATTCCATGGAGAAGTCGCTGGCGAAGGAGACGCTTCCGCCGTTCAGCGCCGCACAAGTTCGACTTCTCGTGCCGCTTTGCAACGCGGCGCTCGCCCGCCTCAAGGCCGAGGGGCGGGTCAGCGGCCGCGTTACCGGCTGGCCGCTCACCCCTTATGCGGATGTGGATTACGGATACTACGTCGTCCTCTATCGTTCTGTGCCGCCGGGCTACGAGGACGTGACCTTGTGCACGACGCCCGCATCCGCGGAGGGATGTGAGGCGGCGCTGAAGGCGGTGCTCGCGCCCTATGAGGCCCGCCGCGATGCCATGCGTGTCGAGGGCCCCGTCGTCGCTGCCGCCGCCTCGGCGGAACTCCAGCGCCGTTTTGAGCCGCTCGAGGCCGCCCGTCGCCAGAAGATCCAGGCAGTCGCCCTGCGCTACGCCGCTGAGCGGAGGGCTGAATCCCTGACAAAGGCCGCTGTGGCCGCCGCCGCGCCGCCGCCCGATCCGGCGCCGGCCGCCGCGCGCCGACCCGCGGCCGCCCAGCCCACCGCCGCGAAAAGGAAATCCAAGTGAGCCCGCGTCTGCCGCGCCTGTTCCTGGCCGCCTGCCTCGCCGCGCTCGCCGCCGGGATCGCTCAGCCGGCCGCCGCCGAGAGCTATGACCAGAACTGCAAGCCGGTCG
>JAYTFM010000042.1:0-6353 GCA_043734425.1 Alphaproteobacteria bacterium | reverse complement strand
GCGGTGACGGTCATGGCGGCTCCGGAGTCATTGGGCGTAGGCCGCGAGGCAGAGCCGGGAGAGGCGGGGCTTGTCAATCGCGGGGTGGCTTGCGCATCTGCTGAGGCCGCCTTGGAGCCATGCCCTTGCGATTCCCCAACACCCTGCTGACCGTCGCCGTGTCACTGTTGCTGGCCGCCGCGCCGGCCGCTGCCGCGCCCCGCGCGCTGTCCGCCGGCGCGGTGGCCTCGCCCGACCGATATGGGGCGTTGGCGGCGGGTGAGGTGCTGAGGGCCGGGGGCAATGCGGTGGACGCCGCCGTAGCCACCGCCTTTGTGCTGGCGGTGACCTATCCAGAGGCCGGCAACCTGGGCGGCGGCGGGTTCATGACCCTCTATGTGGACGGCAAGCCCTATTTTCTCGACTACCGGGAGACCGCGCCGGCCCGGGCCAGCGCCGGCATGTACCTGGACGCCAAGGGTGATCCGATCGTCGAGGCCAGCCTGGTGGGGCCGCTGGCGGCGGGGGTTCCCGGCACGGTGCGCGGACTGGAGGCGGCGCACGCGCGGTTCGGCAGGCTATCCTGGGCGCGGGACATGGCGCCGGCGATCCGGCTGGCGCGCGAGGGCTTCATCGTCACCAAAGGCGGGGCGACGGAGCGGGACGCCGCTCGCGTGGCTTTTGCCGGGACCAACTTTGATCGCTATTTCTCCGGGCTCAAGACCGGGCGGCGGCTCCGACAGCCCGAACTCGCCGCCACCCTGCAACGCATCGCCAAGGCGGGCGCGAAGGAGTTCTACGAGGGCCGCACCGCCGGGTTGATCGTCGACCAGATGAAGCGGGGGTCGGGCGGGGGCCTGATCAGCCCTGCGGACCTGGCCGGCTACAAGGTCGCCTGGCGCGCGCCGGTAGAGGGCGACTGGCGCGGCTTCCACGTGATCACCGCTCCGCCGCCCAGCTCCGGCGGTATCGCGCTGATGCAACTGCTGGCGATGAAGGCCGACGATGCGGTGCTGTTTGCGGGCGTCGGCCTGAACACACCGCAGTACCTCCACTTGGTCGCCGAGGTCGAGAAACGGGTGTTCGCCGACCGGGCGGAATATCTTGGCGACCCGGACTTCGGGGCGGTCCCGGTCGCGGCGCTGACCGACCCAGCCTACTTGGCGCGCCGCGCACGCGAAGTCGATCCGACCAGTCCCTCCAAGCTGGCGACGGTGCGACCCGGCTTGGTGAAGGGGAGCCCGGAGAAGGGGGGCGTTGCAAAGGGGGGGTTGGAGAAGCCGCAGACCACCCACTTCTCGGTGGTTGATCGCTGGGGCAACGCGGTTTCCAACACCTATACGCTGAACGGCTCGTTCGGGGCCGGCGTGGTGGTCGAGGGCGCGGGCTTCCTGCTGAACGACGAGATGGACGATTTCTCGATCAAGCCCGGCGCGCCCAACCAGTTCGGCGTGGTGGGTGGCGCGGCAAACGCCATCGCACCCGGCAAGCGACCCCTGTCATCGATGACGCCGACGATCCTGACCCGGGACGGCAGGCTGGCCATGGTGATCGGCACGCCGGGCGGATCACGGATCTTCACCTCCGTGTTCCAGGTGCTGGCGGACGTCTACGACTTTGGCCTGACGCTGCCCAAGGCGCTGGCGGCGATACGTTTTCATCACCAGCTGTTGCCGGAGAACACGATCTTCTCCGAGCCCTACGCGCCGTTTCCGAAAATCCTGGCGGCGGCGATGGCGGCGCGCGGCTACCGGCTGGAGGACCAGGGCTTCAACGGCGACATCGAGGCGATCCAGATTGTCGGCGCGGCGCCCAGGGCGGCGTCAGATCCCCGGGCGCGCGGGGTATCGCTGGTCGTGCGCTGACGGGCTTCACTTGCGCGCGGGTCCGGCGTAAGCGGGCGGGCATGAGCGCATATCTGTTCGATCCGCCCGCCGTTGTCGCCGTGCCCATCGACGGCCAGGCCGAGACCTTTCCGGTTCGCCGCATCCTCTGCGTCGGGCGCAACTATGCCGCCCACCGGCGCGAGATGGGCGGCGACGACCGCGATCCGCCGTTCTTCTTCGCCAAACCCGCTGATGCCATCGTGGCATGCCCCCCCGCTGGGGGGGCTTCGCAAGGCGAAGGGGGCCGGATCGCTGATGGCGATCCGGTGGGCAAGGACGTGGCCTATCCGCCGAAGACCACCAACCTGCACCACGAGATCGAACTGGTGGTGGCGCTGAAGGCCGGCGGCAGCGACATCGCCGTCGAAGCCGCGCTCGACCTGGTGTTCGGCTATGCGGTCGGCGTCGACATGACCCGGCGCGACCTTCAGAACGCCGCCAAGGACAAGGGCCAGCCCTGGGACAGCGCCAAGGGCTTCGACGCCTCCGCGCCGATCTCGGCGATCCGGCCCTGGACGGGGCCGGCGCCGCAGGGCCGCATCGCACTCAGCGTCAATGGCCAGCAGCGCCAGGACGCGAGCGTCGCCGACATGATCTGGAATGTCGCCGAGATCGTCTCCGAGGCGTCGAAGCTGTGGACACTGGCGGCCGGCGACCTGATCTACACCGGCACGCCGGAGGGCGTCGGGCTGCTGGTCCGCGGTGACGTGGTTGAAGGTGAGGTCGAAGGCGTGGGCTCGCTTCGGTTCACGGTCGTCTGAGCATGGGCCTGACGCTCTATTCCGCCTGGCGCGCGACGGCGCCCTATCGGGTGCGCATCGGCCTGCACCTGAAGGGCCTGAGCTACGACTACGCGCCGATCGACCTGATAAAGGGCGAGCAGCGGGAACCGGCCTACAAGGCGGTCAATCCGCAGGGGCTGACGCCGGCGCTGGATTTGGGCGACGGCGATATCCTCACCCAGAGCGTGGCGATCCTGGAGTGGCTGGAGGAGACGCACCCTGAGCCAGCGATCCTGCCGAAGGACGCGCTGGCCCGGCAGAGGGTGCGGACCATGGCGCTGATCATCGCCTGCGACATTCATCCGCTGAACAACACCCGGATCGGGCGCGCGCTGAACCGGCTGGGGGTCAGCAAGGACGACAACCTGGCCTGGGTGCATCGCTGGATATCAGACGGGTTCGACACCCTGGAGCCGATGGTGGTGAAGTACGGCCGGGGGTTCGCATTCGGCGAGACGCCGACCCTCGCCGACTGCTGCCTGATCCCGCAGGTCTATTCCGCCAACCGCTATGAACTGGACCTGACGCCCTGGCCGGCGATCCGGGCAGCAAACGAAACCGCCCTGGCGCATCCGGCGTTCCAGGCGGCCCATCCCAACAAGCAGCCCGACGCGGTATTGGCCTGACATGCTCGACGACCTGAAAGCCAACAATCGCGCCTGGGCGCAGCGCAAAGTCGCCGGCGATCCCGGCTTTTTCAAGCGACTGGAGGGCCAGCAGGCGCCGGAGTATCTGTGGATCGGCTGTTCCGACAGCCGGGTGCCCGCCAACGAGATCGTCGATCTGGATCCCGGCGAGCTGTTCGTCCACCGCAACGTCGCCAACCTGGCCCCGCCGCAAGACGCCAACTATCTGAGCGTGCTGCAGTTCGCTATCGACGTGATCAAGGTCAAGCACGTGATGGTGGTCGGCCACTACGGCTGCGGCGGCATCGCCGCGGCGATCGATGGCAAGCGCCGCGGCCTGGTGGATCACTGGCTGCACCCGATCCGAGAGGTCCATCACGAGCACCGCCACGAGCTCGACGCGATCCCCGAAGAGCGCGCCCGGCTGAACCGACTTTGCGAGCTGAACGTGATCCGCCAGGTCCGCAACGTAGCGTCCGACCTGTTCGTCCAGGACGCCTGGGCGCGCGGCCAGCCGGTCTGCGTCCACGGCTGGGTCTATTCGCTGCGCGACGGCCTGGTGAACGATCTCAACGTGACCATCGCGGGCCCTGATGACCTGGCGGCTCTGGACTGAGGCTTTGCAGCCAGCGTGCTGAATCAAGTTTTACCAGCTTTGGCGCCCATTCCTTTACGCTGACCGGCCAGACTGGACGCCCAGCTTTCGGAAATCGGGTGTCCAGATGCGGATCCATCCCCAGCGGCGTGGCTTGGCTTCAAGGACCCGCAGAGGCCTGTTCCGGCGCTTCGCAGGCGACCGGCGCGGGGTCAGCGCCGTGGCGTTCGCCATCTCCTTCGCGGTCCTGGCGCCGATGACGCTGGGTATTTTCGACGTCTACACCTCCACCGAACAGCGGGGGAAACTGCAGGACGCCCTGGATGCGGCGACCCTCTACGCCGCGCGGTCCCCGGCGGTGACCACCGCCGACATCGCCGCCGCCGGTGACAAGGCGCTGGCGGCCAACCTGCAGATGATCCATGGGGCCAGCCTGCGTTCGTCGGCCTTCGCCCTGGTCGGGACCAAGGTGGTGGCCAGCGCCTCGGTGGACCTGCCGGCCTTCGCCCCCGCCGAGTTCACGCATACGCCGGTGACTGTCAACGCCGAGGTGCAGCGGTCGCTGGACCGGCTGGAGGTGGCCCTGGTGCTCGACAACACAGGCTCGATGTCCGGCACCAAGATCGCCACCCTGAAGACCCAGGCGAAGATCCTGATCGACAAGCTGGTGGTGGCCGCGGCCCGCAGCTCAGACCCCTATCCGCTGAAGATCGCCCTGGTGCCTTTCTCGCAGACCGTGCGGGTGCAGGGGACGACCCCGCTCAGCGGAACCAACTACAATACGGTCAGCCATACGGGGCCGGCCATTCCCGCCTGGATCGACCCGCAGGGCAAGGCCCGTGCGGCGGCCGGCGTGGCGTTCGACACCTTCGACGTGCAGACCGACCGGCTGACCATGATGCGCAACATCAACCAGTCCTGGGCCGGCTGCGTCGAGGCCCGGCCCGCGCCCTATGACATCCAGGAGGACGCGCCGAACCCCGGAACGCCGGCGACGATGTATGTGCCCTATTTCTGGCCCGACGAGCCCGGCTCCAAGACCTCCAACACCTACTACAACAGCTACCTCGCCGACACGACCGGCAGCGGCTGGAAGCAGTTGGAGCAGGCGCACAGCAAATACGCCGTGGGCGCCACCGTGCGCGGCGGATCCTTCGCCAGCGGCTACGGCTATGGTCCCAACGCCGGCTGCGGCCTGCAGCCGCTGATGCGCCTGACCACCGACGCCAACGCCGTCAAGACCGCCATCGATGGCATGAACGCGGTCGGCGAGACCAATATCCCCATCGGGCTGATCTGGGGCTGGCAAACCCTGTCGCCCCAGGGCCCCTTCGCCGACGGATCGCCCTATGCCACGCCGCACCTGAAAAAGGTGGTCATCGTCATGACCGACGGTGAGAATACCTTCACCGCGCCGGGGTCCAGCAACCTCAACAAATCGATGTATGACGGGCTGGGCTATATCTGGCAGCGCCTGTTGACCGGCGCGACCGAAAGCTCCAGCGACACCCAGCGGACGGCGGCGATGGACGCGCGGCTGACCCAGCTGTGCAACAACATGAAGGCCCGCAACATCCAGATCTATACGGTCCGGGTGGAGGTGATCTCCGGCTCATCGGCGCTGCTGCAGGGGTGCGCGAGCCACCCAACGGACTTCTACGACGTCACCGATGTTTCCACCCTGGGCGCGGCGTTCGACGCCATCGCCGGCTCGATCTCGAACCTGCGGATCTCGCACTGATCCGTCAGGCGAGCCTGATCTCGCGCAGGCGTTCCTGCAGGAAGGCGTCGGCGGTGATCGGGGTCGGGTCGCGGTCGGGATGCCGCGCGTCGATGCAGGCCGGCAGGGTCCTGATCTCGTAGTCCGAATTGAAGTGCAGGAAGAACGGCGTGGAGTAGCGGGCAAAGCCGCGCCGCTCCGGCGCCGGGTTGACCACCCGATGGGTGGTGGACGGCAGCCGGTGGTTGGTAAGCCGCTGCAGCATGTCGCCGATGTTGCAGACCAGCGCGCCGGGCGGCGGGTTGATGGCGATCCAGCGGCCGTCGTGATCCTTGACCTCCAGTCCGGCCTCCTCGGCCCCGAGCAGCAGGGTGATGACGTTGATATCCTCATGCGCCGCGGCGCGGATGTGCGGGCCGTCCGCCGGCCCGCTTTGTTCAGCAGCAACCGGCGGGTAGTGCAGCAGCCGCAGGATCGAGTTGCCGAAATCGACGGTCGGCTCGAAAAAATGCCGGTCGAGGCCCAGGTAGTTGGCGATCGCCTCCAGAAGTTTCAGGCCCATGACGTCCAGCGCGCCGTAGAGCCAACCCACGGCGGCGTGAAACTCGGCGACCTCCGCGTCCGGCCAGACATTGTCGGCCATGTGGCCGCGGTACGGATGGCCTGGCGGCAGGTCGCGGCCGACGTGCCAGAATTCCTTGAGGTCGTGGTGGGCCTCGCCCTTGGCGGTTTCGACGCCGAAGGGGGTGAAACCCCGCTGGCCGC
>JAYTFM010000041.1:0-32392 GCA_043734425.1 Alphaproteobacteria bacterium | reverse complement strand
GGGAGGACCAGAAGAAGTCGCAGCTTGGTCCTCCCCCATCGGGGGAGGGGGACCATGCGCAGCATGGTGGAGGGGGCTCACACCAGCTCCGATGGCTTCAAGCCCAACTCCGTCAGCAACGGCTCAGCGTAGTCAATCCGTCCGGTCATCACCTTTGGATCGCCCACGCACAGCTGATAGACCCCCTCGGCGATGAATTCGATGGGCTGGACCCGGTCTTTGGTCGCTTCGGTGATCAGGCCGTGGACCGCCACGCCGGGGGTATCCACCAGCCCCGGCGAGATCACATTCACCGCGACATTGTCGTCATAGACCTCCGACGCCAGACCCGTGGTCAGCCGCTCCAGCGCCGCCTTGCACATGCCATAGACCGTGCCGCCGCTGCGCCGCACATAGGGCTGCTTCGGGTGGATGCCGGCCCCGGACGAGATGTTGACGATCCAGCCCTGTTTGCGCTCACGCATCGACCCCAGCACCAGCTGCGACAAATGGAACGGCGCCCAGACCTGCACCTCCATCATCAGATCAAAGCGCTTCTTCGGGAAGGTCTCCACCGGAATGAAGAAGGTCACCGCCGCATCATTGACCAGGATGTCGACCGGGCCATAGGCCGCCACCGCCTCCGCCACCAGCCGCTCGCGGTCGGCCTGCAGCGACAGGTCGGCCTTGATCGCCGTGGCCTCGCCGCCAGCAGCCCGGATGCGGTCGACCGTGGCGTGCAGGGTTCCGGGAAGCTTGCTGTCGCCAGGCTCGGCGGTGCGCGCCGAAACGACGACCCTGGCGCCCTCCATGGCCAGCCGCACCGCGATCGCCTCGCCGATGCCGCGACTGGCGCCGGTGACCAGCGCCGTCTTGCCCTTCAGCGTTCCGTTCGGATTGACCCGCGCCATCTTCGTCTCCCATACCGTGTCTTCGGCTTGGGAACACGCTCGCCCGCCCGGCGGATCAGCGCAAGAGGGGATCACCCCTACGCCGCTTTCTGCAGTTCCTGCTTCACGCGTTCGGCCAGGGTCTTGATGTCGATGGGCTTGGCCAGGAAAGAGATGTTGGCCTCGCCTTCCAGCAGGTCGGAGAACTCGCTTTCCGCATAGCCGGAGATGAACATCACCGGCGCCGCGCCCAGGTACTGGCGCGCCTGTTTCAACAGGTCTGGCCCCTGCATGCCCGGCATCACCACGTCGGAGATCATCAGGTCGATGGATCCGGCGTGCCGTTCGGCGATCTCCAGCGCTTCCTCGCCGCTGGCCGCCTCGATCACCTCATAGCCCCGCGCCCGCAGCAGCTTGGCCGCGACGCCGCGCACCGCGTCCTCGTCCTCGACAAACAGGATCCGGCCGGCCCCGGACAAGTCGCGCGCCGCCGGCCGCTTGGGCGCAGCGATCACAGGGGCAGGCACGGCGCCCGGCGCGGCGATGTGCACGGGCAGGAAGATCCGGAACGCCGCCCCCTCGCCCGGCTTTGAGACAACCGTGATCCAGCCGTCCGACTGCTTGACGATCCCATAGACCGTGGCCAGGCCCAGGCCCGTCCCCTCGCCCACCGGCTTGGTGGTGAAGAACGGATCGAAGATCTTGTCGATCACGTCGGCTGGGATGCCGGGCCCGTTGTCCGACACCTCGACCAGCGCCTGTTCGCCCTCGGCGGTCGGATAGCCGAGGTGGCGCGCCTCCTCCTGGGTCAACCGGGCGGTGCGGATGCGGACGATGCCGCCGCCGGAGCTTCGTACAGCGTCGCCGGCATTGACCGCCAGGTTCATCACCGCAGTTTCCAGCTGGCTGCGGTCGGCGCGCACGGCCGGCAGGTTGCGGCCATACTCGGTGACCAGCTTGACGTCCTCGTAGAGCAGGCGGCGCAGCAGCACCTCCGACTCCGAGATAATCTCGCCAAGATCGAGGATCGCCCGCTGCACGGTCTGTTTGCGCGAGAACGCCAGCAGCTTGCGCACCAGGTCCGCCGCCCGCATCGACGTCTGTTTGATCTCGTTCAGCCCCTCATACGAGGGATCGCCCAGCGGGTGCCGGCTCGCCAGCACGTCCAGCTGCATGAAGATGGCCATCAACAGATTGTTGAAGTCGTGCGCCACGCCGCCGGCCAACTGGCCGATGGCCTGCATCTTCTGGCTCTGCGACAGCTGCAGCTCGATCTGCTTCTGCTCGGAGACATCCACCAGATAGGCCACCCACCGGGTCTCGGTCTGCGCCAGATAGAGGTGGGCGACCCGCGCCGGATCATGCGCCAGTCGCACCTCCAGCGGCGCGTGACCCAGGCCCTCAGTCGCCAGGCGCGCTGCGGCCTCGCGGCGGCTGGCCGGCTCGATCAGGTCGCCGAACGTCTGGCCCGCCTCGCCCCCATGCGCCACCGCCGCCAGCGCCGGATTGGCCTCGACGATCCTGGCGTCGAACGGATCCAGTCCGTCCAGCAGCGCAGCACCGAACGGCGAGGCCGCAGCGAAGGCGTCCAGCACCTTAGGCGGCGGCGCCCTGGCGCTGGAAAAGGCGCTCAGCACCTCCAGGGCGGCGGACGGCAGGGCCAGCGCGCCGGTCCTGCCCGTCACCCGCACCAGAAACCGTCCAGGCCCGACCGATGAGACCAGAACCGCGCGGTCCTGGCCGCCGAACTTCATATTCGCCCGGCCCATCTCTCCGCGTCGCGCCGCGATCAGGGCTGCAAACAGGTTGCTGGCCCCAGCGCCCGTCTTTGGCAGCCGCCTGGCTGGGCCCACCGTCTCGCGCCAGGCGGGGTTGGCGCTGACCAGTCGCCCGTCCGGCGCGGCCACGGCGGCCGGCTCGTCCAGCGCCGCCAGGAATGTCTCGGCGCCCAGGTCGGCCTCTGGCGGCGCCTCCAGCGACCCGCCCAGCACGAACAATCCCAGGCAGCCCACGCCAGCCAGCCCGATCAGCAACAGCAAGCCCGCCCGCGTCTCAGGCCCGAAATTCAGCACCGGCGCCGCCGCCAGCACAATCGCCAGCAGGAAGAACACCACGGCCAGCGCAGTGAGCGAGAGGGTCGTACGGGTCTTGGGCGTCGGCTCGGCCATGGCCAGCGTCAGCGCCTCCAGCGATTCGGGTGTGGGCGATTCGGGCGTTGGCATTGTGTCACAGACCCCGCCCGCTACCGAGGTCTCGCAGCGGCCGGCCGTTTGCGGTTCAGGATGAAGCCGATGATCTTGGCCACGGCCTCATAGTGGGCGGCCGGAATCATGTCGTCGATCTCCACGGCGGCATACAGCGAACGGGCCAGCGGCGCGTCTTCGATCACCGGCACGCCGGCCGCCTCGGCCACTTCGCGGATCTTCAGCGCCAGACTGTCCAGCCCCTTGGCCACGCAGGTCGGCGCGGCGGATTCGCCCTGATCGTACTTCAGCGCCACCGCATAGTGGGTCGGGTTCATCACCACCACCGTCGCGCCGGGCACCGCCGACATCATCCGCCGGCGCGCGCGCTCATTGCGGATCTGCTTCTGGCGGGCGCGGACGTGCGGATCGCCTTCGGACTGTTTGAAGTCCTCCTTCAGCTCCTCGCGGCTCATCCGCATGCGCGCCATGAACCGCTGGCGCTGCCACAGCCAGTCGGCGCCGGCCACCGCCAGGGTCAAGGCCGCCACCGCAAACACCAGCCGCTTCAGCACATCCATCGACAGCGGCAGCATCGCCATCGGATCCAGCGCCGACAGGCTGGCCAGCTTGGGCAGAAACGGCTTCAGGATCCACCAGGCGATGGCGGCGGTGACCAGTACCTTGATCACCGATTTGACGAACTGCATCAGCCCGTCCGGGCCATAGATCCGCTTGAAGCCCTCAGCCGGCGAGATCTTCTTGACGTCGAACTTCAGCTTGTCCGGCGTGAACAACAGCCCGGTCTGCAGCAGGCTGGCCGCCGCCCCGCCGGCCGACGCCGCCAGCAACACCAGCACCACCGCCGGCGCCCCCGCCAGCAGCGCATGCCGCAGCACCATCACCGCCCCGCCGTCCTGCAGCGCCATGGAGTCGGGGTGCGCGAAGAATGGCGTCAGCCCGGCCGCCAGGTTGCGCGCCAGCCAGCCGCCGGCCGCGACAATCACCCCGGCCGCCGCCGCCAGGCTGGCGAAGGCGCCCAGGTCCATCGACTTGACGACATCGCCCTTCTCGCGCGCCTGCTGGAGTTTGCGCGGTGTCGGCTCTTCTGTGCGTGAGGCCGCGTCATTGCTCTCGCTCATCGGGTGAACACCGCGATCAGCTCACGATAGTGGTCGATCCACACCACCCCGATCACCCCCAGGCTCAGCGCAAACACTGACAGGCCCATCAGCACGATCAGCGGCGTGGCCACAAAGAACACCTGGAATTGCGGCATCACCCGGCCCACCAGGCCGGTGGCGATATTAAAGATCAACGAGAACACCACCACTGGCGCGGCCAGTTGCAGGCCCAGGCCGAACGAGCGGCTTAGGGTCTGCACCGCCAGTTGCCCGGCGTCGGCGACCGGCACATCGCGGCTGAACGGGAAGATCTGGAACGAGCTGACGATGGCGCCGATGAACAGGTGATGCAGGTTGGTGGCGAAGATCAGCACAATGCCCATCAGGCCCAGGAACGTGCCCAGCGTCGTGGTCGGCTGGGCCTGGGTCGGGTTGGTGGTCTGGGCGAACGACAGGGTCGTCGCCAGCGAGACGATCTCGCCTGCGGCTGCCAGCGAGGTCATGAACAGCCGCAGCACCCCGCCGATCATCAGGCCGATCAGCACCTCCTTGATCACCGCCAGCCCCAGGCCCCCCGCGTCGCCCGGGATCGGCGGCGCGCTGGCCGCCACCAGCGGGAACATCATCAGCGACAGCGCCAGGGCGAACGACAGGCGGATGCGCGGCGGGATGAACCCCTCCCCCAGCCCGGGGATCAGCATGATGATCGCCCCCAGGCGCGCAAACACCAGGCCGCCAGCAAAGACCTGTTGGGCTGTGGCGTAGGATTCCATGCCCGGCGCCCCCTTGCCTTCTGTCGCCTTACATCGCCGCGATGCGGGCGGCGATGTTCTGCATGAAGGCGTTCATCAGCCCGCCCATCAGCGGCAGGAAGACCAGCAGCGAGATGAAGATCGCCACAATCTTGGGCGCATAGACCAGGGTCTGTTCCTGGATCTGCGTGAGCGCCTGCAACAGGCCGATGCCGACCCCGACGATCAGGCCCACCAGCAGCACCGGCGCGCAGAGCTGGATGGTCAGCCAGATGGCGTCCCGCCCCACGTCCAGAACCTCGGCGCCGCTCATCGAAGTCCCTTCCCCAGATCGCGCCAGCCTCGGCGGTTATGGTTAGTGAAGGGTTACTGCCGAGGTCTTCGCACGCTCAACTGCGACCAATCCACCCCCCTTTTCTTGCTCATCCCCACGAAGGCGGGGACCCAGATCGCGACCGCTTTGGCTGGCTGGAGGGTCTCAGAGTTCAACGAGGCGGCGACTCGATCTTCCATCTGGGTCCCCGCCTTCGCGGGGATGAGCAGCGTTTGGGGGGGCAGGTTCATGGATCCCGCCTCAACCCCGTCTCCAACCCCCTCGCCGCCTGGCCCGGCGACAGCTTCCCCGCATCCCGATCGACGCTGTAATTGGCCGCCCGCATCGCCTCCACCGACACCGCCCCGATCAAGGGCTCCAGCGCCTCCAGCAGCCGGCGATCGTTGGCTCGCTTGGGCGAGATCAGGATCACCGCGTCATAGGGCGGCAGGGCAGCCTTGGGATCGCTCAGCACCACCAGCTTGTCGGCCGAAATCCGCCCATCGGAAGAGAACGCCGAGATCACGTCGGCCTCGCCGCCACTCAGCGCGCGGTACATGAAGGTCGGCTGGAACGAGGTCTGCTTGCGGAACTTCAGGCCATAGGCCCCGTCCACCGCCTTCCACTCCGGCCGCGAGAGGAACTCCAGGTCCGAGCCCAGGATCAGACCCGGCGCGGCCCGCGCCAGATCGCTGAGGCTCGCCACGCCCAGCGCCCGCGCCCGGTCCGGCCGCATCACGAAAGCATAGGCGTTCTCAAAGCCCAGCGAGCCCAGCACCAGCACCCCGTCGCGGCGCTTCAGCTCACTCGTAAGACCCGCCACCACCGCCGCCCGGCCCGGATTGTCCGTGCGCCCCAGGACATTGGTCCACAGCGTGCCAGAATAGTCGACATAGGCGTCGATCTCGCCGGCCGCCAGCGCCCGATAGGCCACCGCCGAGCCCAGGTCCTCCTTGCGCGACACGCGGGCTCCGCGCGCCTCCAGCCGCGCCGCCATCAGTTCGGCCAGGATGTACTGCTCGGAGAAGTTCTTGGCCCCAATCACGTAAGCGCCGGGCTTGCCCAGCCCCGCCAGCGGCGCCATCGCCACGGCCGCCCCGGCCACGAGGCCGACCAGTCCGCCGACCACCAACCCGCGCCGCCGCAGCCGCGCCCCGGCTTCCACAAGACCCAACAGTTGATCCGCCGCCATCGCCAGCAGCGCCGAGGCCGCGCAGCCGAACAGCACAAATACCCAGTTCTCAGTCTGCAGCCCGGCGAAGATATAGTTCCCCAGGCTGGTCTGCCCGACCGGGGTCGACAGGGTCGCCGCGCCCAGGGTCCAGACCGCCGCGGTGCGCACGCCAGCCATGATCACCGGCGCGGCCAATGGCAGCTCGACCTGGATCAGCTTCTGACGGCTGGTCATGCCGACCCCGTCCGCCGCCTCGCGGATCGCCGGATCGACCCCGGTGATGCCCGCCACGGTGTTCCGCAGGATCGGCAGCATCGAATACAGCGTCAGCGCCAGCAGCGAGGGCAGGAATCCCAGCGCTGAGAACCCGTGTCCAAATGCGCCCTTGCTCAGCGCCGACAGCGCCAGCAGCAGCGGATAGAACAGCGCCAGCAGCGCCAGGCTGGGGATCGTCTGGATCAGGCTCGCAAACGCCAGCACCGGCCAGCGCAGACGCGGGCTGCGGGCCGCCGCAATCGCCAGCGGCAGGCTGATCGCCAGCCCCAGCCCCAGCGCCGAAACGCTCAGCAGCACATGCCAGCCCAGATATTCCGGCAGCCGCTCAAAGGCCGAGGTTAGCGCCGGGCTCATGAGGTCGCGCTCATCGGGGCCAACCTCTCGCGCAGCCGCTCCGCTTGCCGGCGCGGCGCCTCCAGCAAGGCGCGCACCTGCGGGTTTGTCGCGCTCGCGACCAGCTCGGCGGGCGGCCCGTCGGCCAGCACCCACCCCTCGCCCAGCACCACGATCCGGTCGGCCAGCAGCACCGCCTCGGCCATGTCATGGGTCACCATCACCGTGGTCAGCCCCAGCCGCTCATGCAGCGCCCGGTAATCCGACCCCAGCGCATCGCGGGTCAGCGGATCCAGCGCCCCGAACGGCTCATCCATCAGCATCAGCCTGGGCTCCGCCGCCAACGCCCGCGCCACGCCCACCCGCTGCCGCTGCCCGCCCGAAAGCGCCTGCGGCGACCGCGCCGCGACCTCGCCCGGCAACCCGACCAGCGCCAGCAGACTCGCCACCCGCGCCGCACGCCGGCCTGCATCCCAACCCAGCAGCTTCGGCGTCACCGCAATATTCTCGGCCACGCTCAGGTGCGGAAACAGCCCCACCTCCTGAAACACATACCCAATCCCCCGCCGCAGCAGATGCGGCTCAACTGCGGCCACATCCCGGCCGTCTACCACCACCCGCCCGGCGTCCGGGCTCAGCAGCCGGTTGATCAGCTTCAGCAGCGTGGTCTTGCCGGAACCGGACCCCCCGACCAGGGCCACGAACTCGCCCGCGCGAACCGACAGGCTGACATCTGCCAAGGCGGCCCGCCCGCCATAGTGCTTGGACACCCCCAAAAGCTCGATCATCTCAGCCATAGGAGCGACCCTAACACATCAGAGCCCGCCGACTGCGCCCCCGCCCTGCTCATCCCCCCCACGCTGCTCATCCCCGCGAAGGCGGGGACCCAGTTCTTTCTTCTTCGCGTGCCGTTGAAGGTCGCTTGACGCCGCCGCGCTCCCAAGAAAGCAGGTCTGGGTCCCCGCCTTCGCGGGGATGAGCAATAGTTGGGTGATCGTCGGGAAAAGGAGCGCCGCGCATGTACGCCGTCTACATCCTCGCCAGCCAACGCAACGGCACGCTCTACATCGGCCAGACCGAGAACCTGAACCGCCGCGCCTTCGAACATCGCGCCGGCGAGGTCCCAGGGTTCACCGCCACTTACGGCGTCAAACACCTCGTCTACTACGAGTACTTCGAAACCCGCCAGGGCGCCTTCGCCCGCGAGCGCGCCATGAAGAAATGGAACCGCGCCTGGAAGCTGCGGCTGATCGAAAGCGTCAATCCAGACTGGCGCGACCTCTACGAAACCCTCGAACCGAGATGACAACCCACCCCCAACCGCGCATTGCCCACCCCTGCTCATCCCCTCCCTTGCTCATTCCCGCGAAGGCGGGAACCCAGATGGGGCCACTCCACACCATCCGACACACCGTCCCAACGCGCGCCGTGGACAAGCGCAACCCCGGCGATACAGTGGTCGCGCTCATCGGAGGGGACGGACTTGGGAAAGCTGCTGGCCGTCCTGCGCTTCCTGACCGCTGCGGTGGTCCGTGCGTTCATCGGCCTGTTGGTGACAGCGATCTCCGGCGCCGTGGGCGCCGCTGAGGTCCTCACTAACGAAAAGGCGCCCGAGGATTGGCTGAGTCTGGACGGGCTCCAAAGCTGGTTCCAGAGCGATCCCCAGGGCGCTGGTCTGCTGGCCTTGACCGGTGTCGGAACGGCGGCAGGCCTGGGATTGTCGATCTTCCAGGTGTTCTTTTCCTCGGCCGGCAAGCACGCCGTTCAGGCCTTCCAGACCGCGCTCGCGGCCAGCGAGGGCCGCATCACCTCGAAGCTGGACGGCAATCACGGTGAAATGGTTGCCAGTTTAGGCAGGATCGAAGCCCTCCTCCTCGCAGCCACCCAGACCTCCCCCGCCGGCGCCGTCCCCGACCCCCAGGTCCAGGCCGCCCAGCTGGCCGCCGCCAACCAGATCGTCGCCAGCAACGACCCCGTCGACGAACCCGCCCGCCGCGCCATCGACCGCGGCGACCTGTCCCAAACCATCGCCGCCCTGTTGGACGCCGCCGCGCACGACGCCCGATCCGCCGCGCGCAACTACCGTTCCGCCGGCCTGTTCGCCTACGGCCGCGACGCCGAGACGGCGATCCACGCCTTCCGCGAGGCCGTCCGCCTCGAACCCGCCGACGTCTGGGACCACATCTTCCTCAGCCGGCTCTACGCCAGTCGCGGCGACGGCGATGCGGCGATCCAATCCGCCCGTGCCGCCGTGACTGCGGCGACGGATTTGCGCGACAGGAGTTGTGCGCTCGACGACCTGGGCGATTGCCTGCGGACACGCGGCGACCTGCCCGCCGCCCGCACCGCCTATGAGGACAGCCTCACCATCGCCAAGGCCCTGGCCGCGCAGGACCCGAACAACACCGATTGGCGGCGCGATCTCTCCGTCAGCTATGAGCGCGTGGGCGATGTCTGCGAGGCGGCGGGGGATGTGGCCGAGGCGGTGCGGCTCTATGCGTTGAGCGAGCCGATCGCGGCAGGTTTGGCGGCGCTGGCGCCGACCCATGCCGGGTTCCAGAGCGACCTGCGGATCACCCGGGCGCGGCTGGCGGCGTTGCGGGCGAAGGTGGGATAGGGCGCGGGCTGAGCGACCCCGTTCGTGTGGTTCGTGTCGTTCGTGGACCCCCTTGGCGACGCCGGGGCCGCCCGCTGAGCCGCCGGGGATGAAACCCCCTCCGTCCGCTTCGCGTCCACCTCCCCCTGCCGGGCTTCGCCCTGGGGGAGGATCCCGCGGCGCCGATCAGATTTGCCTTTTCACCCCATATATGAGACACTGTACAAACAACGAACATACAAAGATTGATCTTTGAAATCCGAAACTTGGCTCCCCAGAGAGCGCTCGGAAATCTAGACCCAAACACGCGAAATCAGACTAAATACGCCCCATATAGACAGTCCAAATTCGGGTCTAAATTGCCGCGACCCGGACGGCGCTCTCCGCTAGGATCACAGCGTTCAGGAGCCCCGCCATGGCCGACGCCGATCCACCCGAAGGCCCGCCCCAAGGACCTCAGGGGGAAACCCCGATCCAGCGGGCCCTGCGCCAGAAACAGGCCGCCATCGCCGCCAAGGCTCAGCCGCCCCGCGGCGGCCGCTTCCAGCGCGAGCGGGCGGCTGCGGCGACCTCGTCCTCAAAGTCGAAGCCCTGGATGAAGAAGTAGGCCGACCTGGATCCCCGCAGTCGCGAGGATGAGTCGCTGCGCGCTCAGATCGGCATCCGCATGATTTCCTGATAGGCGCTGATCACCTGGTCGCGGACCGCCATGACGGTCTCCAGGCTGGCCTCGGCGGCGGAGATCGCGGTGACCACGTCGACCAGTCCGGTCTTGCCGGCCACCTGGGCGGCCATCTGCTGTTCGGCGTGTTTGGAGGCGTGGACCGCGTCGGTCATCGCCGATTTGACCAGGTCTGCAAATCCCCCGCCGGCCGCCGAAGACGGTCCCGACGACTGGCCGAAGTTGGGATCGACGCCCAAAGCCTTCTGGGTGGCGGCATAGGCTTTGGCGGCGGATAGGGCGGTGATCATGCCTCAGATCCTCACTTCTTCAGCAGGTCCAGGGTGCGCATGTCCATGGCCCGCGCGGTCTCGATGACGTTGAGGTTGGCCTCGTACGCACGCTGAGCCTCACGCATGTCCAGCGCCTCGACCATGGCGTTGACGTTGGGCAGTTTCACATAGCCCTGGGCATTGGCCGAGGGATGGCCCGGCTCGTACTCCTGGCGGAACTCGGTCTTGTCCGGCAGAACCTTGGCCAGCTTGACGCCCCGCCCGCCGGCCACCCGGGTCGGCTCGAACACCGGGGCCTGGCGCCGGTAAGGGTCGCCCCCCGGCGTCGACGAGGTAGAGTTCGCATTGGCCAGGTTCTCGGCGATGATCCGCATGCGGCCCTGCTGGGCGCGCAAGGCCGAGGCGGCGATGGCCTGGGCGGTTCCGGACACGGATCTGATGTCAGGCATCTAGCATCTCGGGCATTTAGCGGCTCCTAGCCTCGGCCCGGCGCACGGGCGGCCATGCGCAGCAGGTTCAGCGACTTCTGGTAGAAACCGATGGCGGCGTCGTAGTTCATCCGCGCATCGCTCATCTTCATCATCTCCTCCTCCAACACCACGGCGTTGCCGTTGAGCGTGGTCTCAGAGTCTGGAGTCTTGACCGACTTGAAGGCCGTCCCCGCCCCCCGCGCCGCGCCCGGCGGCTGGAGATGCCCGGCGTGGGTCACGGCCATCGCGCCCGCCGTAGCCGCCTTGACCTTGGCGTCGAAACTGAACGCCTTCAGGTCATCGGGCACATAGCGGGCGGTGTCGGCGTTGGCGACGTTCTGGGCGATCACCTTCTGGCGCTCGGACAGATAGCCGAGACGGCCGCGCAGCATCGCGAACAGCGGAATCTCGGAGAGGTTCATAGGCCGAAGGTGAAGAAACAGGGTTAATCACGCCTTAAGAGACTCGCCGGACTGATGCGGCCTCGCACCCCTGCCGCAGAAGCGCCGACATGGACTTCCCCACCCTCATCCGAGCCAGCTTCGCGCTGATGTTGACCCTGGGCCTGATCGGCCTGGCGGCGGTCGGCCTGCGCCGCTACGGGCCGGACGCCATGGCGCGCCTGACAATCCAGCGGAAGGACCGGCGGCTGCGGCTGGTGGAGACCCTGATCCTCGACCCCGCCCGCCGGGTGGTGATCGTCAGCTGCGATGGCCGCGAGCGGCTCATCCTGCTCGGAGAGGGCCGGATGCTGGGCGACACCCCCGGCATGGACCTCACGCCATGAAGGCGCTGCTGGACGCCATCCGCACCCTGCCGGCCGAGGAATGGCGCCGCGCGGCGTTGTTGGCAGCCGTGACCACCTTCGCGGCCATGATCCTGCCGGCCGCCGCCATGGCCCAGGCGCTCAACGTCAATCTGGGCTCCGGCGCTGGCCTGACCGAGCGCGTCGTTCAGCTGGTCGGCCTGCTGACCGTGCTGTCGCTGGCGCCCTCCATCGTCATCATGACCACCTCGTTCGTGCGGATCGTGGTGGTGCTGTCGCTGCTGCGCACGGCGCTCGGCCTGCAGCAGAGCCCGCCCAACGCGGTGATCATCTCGCTGTCGTTGTTCCTGACCGCCATCGTCATGGGTCCGACCTTCGAGAAGTCCTACGCCGAGGGGATCAAGCCGCTGCTGGACCAGCAGATGGAGCTGCCGGCGGCGTTCGATGCGGCAGGCGGGCCGGTCAAGACCTTCATGCTGTCCCAGGTCGACCGCGAAGACCTGGCCCTGTTCGTGCGGCTATCGAAAATACCGCGCCCGCCGACCATCCAGGACATCCCGATCCGCATCGTTACGCCGGCGTTCATGATCTCGGAGCTGAAGCGCGCTTTCGAGATCGGCTTCCTGTTGTTTGTGCCCTTCCTGGTGATCGACCTGGTGGTGGCCAGCGTGCTGATGAGCATGGGCATGATGATGCTGCCCCCGGTGGTGGTCAGCCTGCCCTTCAAGCTGATCTTCTTCGTGCTGGTCGATGGCTGGCGGCTAGTCGCGGGCAGTCTGGTCGAGAGCTTTCAGCGTGCCGGGGGGGGCGGGTAGCGCGCCGGTGAACTGCAGGCTGATCTCTGCCATGCGACATCCCCGACGCGCCAGCCAGAGCCCGATCGCCACCACCGGAACCACCCAGATGATCCGGCCCTGGTAGCGGTGCGCGACGCCGGAGAGGACCCCGGTCACCGCCGCATTGCCCAGCAGGCCGGCCGCCAACAGCAGCAACACCGCCCCCTCCCCGCGCCGCAGCCGGCGGGCGATCAGAGCGAGGTAGATCAGCGCCGCCGCAACGCCAGCGTAGGTGACGAGATTGGCGACGTCGCGCACGCGCGTCCGTTCCACCGCCGGCGCCAGCGAAATCCCGCCATCTGCCGCGCGCATCACCTGACGGGTGAAGGTGGTGTCTGTCAGGTCGAAGCGCAGCAGTTGGCGCCCAAAGGCGGCGGCGGCCTTGGCCGCCTGACGGAACGGATAGGCCCGGGCGGCGCGAGCAACGATGATCGGCTCCTCGTTACGGATCGCCTCCATCTGTTCGGGCGTGGCCCGCGCGCGAAGCCCGTTCGGGCCGAACAGCACCTCCTCGATGGTGGTCGGGATCACCGGGAACAGCTCGCAGATCACATATTTTTCGGTCGCGCAGTGTTCCTGCAGGTACCAGCGGGCCGGACCATCCGCGATGGACCTGGCCAACACCAGCGGCATCCGCTTGGGCGCCAGGCTGACCTGCGAGAACCCAACCACCGAGGTCGCCAGCACCGCCGCAACGCCAATCCCGACCGGCGCGACCAACAACAGGATCACGCCCAGTTTCGGCAAGGTCCGGTGGCGCAGTGCGGTCCAGGTCGCCTGGCCGATCGCAAAGCCGCTAAGGCCCACGATCAGCGGCACATGGCTGACGTGTGCGGCGAACGCGAAGCCGGTCAGCACGCAGAGAAAGATCTTTGCCCTGAGACCCAAAGGTCTCTCCGATGGGGGCTTCTCCGATGGGAAGGCCAGGATCAGGAAGGCCAGCAGGCCCAGACCTGCAAAAATGTCGGGCATGACAAAGGACGTGAACCAGGACGCGCTCGTGACAGCCGCCGTTAAGAGGCCCGCTGCCGCCGCCGTTCGCCAGCCCACGTCGGGCGCCACGCGCCGCCACCAGATCATCAGAACCGCCGAAACCAGCAGCGCCTGCACGATGATCGCCGCCACCATGCGTCCGCCCGGCCAATCGCCCAGATAGGCGAACACGGCATAGGCCACGGCCCGAATGGCGACCACGCTGCCCGATTGCGCACCCGCCTCAGCCGGTGTTGCACCTTGCGGCGAAGCGGCCGCTGACAGGCCAAATGGCTGCAGCTTGGTCCCGATCGCGGCGGCCACAGCCTGGCCATTGGCGTGATAGCCAGCCGAGTCATAGAAATAGGCGGGGCGGCCATTTATCGCCGCCGGCCAAAGCAGAGCACACGCCACACTCAGGTAAGCGACGGCCCAGCCCAAACCGCGAAACTGCGACACGCCCTTCGATCCTCACTACCAGCCGATTGTTACAGCATGCCCGATAGCGCCGTTCGACGCGCGGGGCCATGCCGGGTGCGACCCTTCACGACACGCCCGTCGTCCGCTCTCATTGGAGCAACTCCAAGTGTACCGGATCGGCACACAGGTATCGGCGTAGTTAATTCCTGATAACGAACTGCGTTCCAAAGCAATTAACCGCCCCCCGAAACCAGATCGAAAGTCCGCCCGGCCATTTTGATGTTCGATGGTGGGGCAGCAGACGACCGGCGGCGCAGACCGCTCGGCAAGCCCCTGAACGAACTGGAGGCTCGCGTGACGACCACAATCGTGACCAATTCGCTGGGACTGACGAGCGCGCTGAACGCGGCTCATGCTGGCGACGTCATTCAGCTGGCCGCAGGGACCTACGCCCCGATTAAGATCACCGGCTTGAACTTCTCCGGCACGGTCACGGTCACCTCCGCAGACCCCACGCACCTGGCGGTCATGCAGGGGCTCAATGTCCAGAGCTCCTCTAACCTGACGTTCCGCGGCCTGGAATTCGCCGTGAATCCGACGGGCGGCGACTCCCAGTTCAGCACTATGAGTTCGCAGAACATCGCGTTCGACCAACTCAGCGTGCATGGCAGCCTGGACGGCAACTCGCAGAACGATGCGGCGGGGGTCATCTTCCGCTACAGCACCAACGTCTCGGTGACCAACTCTGAGTTTCAGCAACTCAAGTATGGCGTCTCTCACGACCACGCCGCGAATGTCACGGTCTCAAACAACAATTTCCACGACCTGCGCTCGGACGGGGTTCGGGGCGGCGGCTCGCAACAGGTGACTGTCGCCAACAACTTCTTCCATGACTTCACCCCCGCAGTTGGCGATCATCCTGACGCGATCCAATTCTGGACCACCAACACCACCCGGCCGGGAACCGACATCCTGGTCACCGGCAACATCATTGCACGCGGCGGCGGCAGTCCGATGCAGGGCCTGTTCATGCGCGACGAGATCGGCGGCATGAACTATCAGCGCGTCACGGTGACCGACAACGTGGTGGTCGGCGGCCTCTACAACGGCATCGCGGTCAGCAATGCCAAGGACGTCGTGGTGACCGGCAATACGGTGGCCGGCCTGGTCGATCAGCAGTCCTGGATCGCGGTGCAGTGGTCGACCAATGTCGCCATGTCGAACAATACGGCGACCAAGTACAACAACGCCAGCGTCACCAATCTGGTGCAGACCAACGACGCCTCGATCGGAACCCCGATGGACGCCGGCAAGCTGCTCCAGCAGAACTGGCTCTCCAGCCACAACACGGCGGTCAAGGCGGCGACGGCGGCCTCGAGCTTCACCTTCAGCGCGGTGACGTCGGCCGGTGCTGCGGAGACCGTCAGCATGCTGGACGCAATTGCCGACGCCGCGCAGGCCAAGATCGACGCCGAGCGGATCAAGGCGGTCACGATCAACGGCACGACAGCCGCCGACAAGCTCACGGCCAACACCCTTCACGACTCGATCATGAACGGCCTGGACGGCAACGACACCCTGACCAGCACCGGCATTGGCCATAACACTATGACCGGCGGCCTGGGCGACGACAGCTACGCCGTCAACTCCGGCTTCGATGTGGTGGTCGAGGCCGCCGGCGGCGGGATCGATACGGTGACCTCGACGCTGGACTACACGCTGAGCGCCAACGTTGAGCGGCTCAAGCTCTCGGGCGCGGCCCTCAATGGGACCGGCAACGCGCTGGACAACCAGATCACCGGAACCGTCGGCAACAACAAGCTCCTCGGGCTGGCCGGCAACGATACCCTCCAAGGCCTGGCCGGCGACGACACGATCAGCGGCGGCGACGGCGCCGACAGCCTGGACGGTGGGATCGGCAACGACAGCCTGACCGGTGACAATGGTAATGACATCCTGTTCGGCGACGCGGGCGCCGACAGCCTGAGCGGCGGGGCGGGCAATGACACCATCACCGGAGGCGGCGGCGACGACACGATGTCGGGTGGGGCCGGTCAGGACCTGTTCGTCTTCAAGGCTGGCGACCTGTCGATGACCGGCGACCGGATCACCGACTTCAGCAAGGTCGATGGCGACAAGATCGATCTGTCGCTGATCGACGCTGACACCACCAAGGCCGGCGATCAGGCGTTCAAGTTCATCGGCGCGGGCGCCTTCACCAAAGTGGCGGGTCAGCTGCACGTGACGATCGTGAACGGGGTGCCGGTGCTGTCCGGCGACGTCAACGGCGATGGTCTGGCGGATTTCCAGCTGCACCTGCCCGGGACCAGCAATCTGCAGTCGAACGACTTCGTCCTTTAGGCGCTAAGCCCTGGCGGCGTCCGCCGTCAGCAGTTGATCAAAATAGGCAATGGTCTTCTTCAGACCCTCATCGAGTTCGGTCCTGGGCGCCCAGCCCAGGGCCGTTTTCGCAAGGCTGATGTCGGGCTGGCGCTGGCGCGGATCATCCTGAGGCAGCGGTTGGAATTCAATCGTCGAGCGGCTGCCCACCATGGCGATGACCTTCTCGGCCAATTGGCGGATGGTAAATTCGTTGGGATTGCCCAGGTTGATCGGCCCCGTCACCTCGGGCGGAGTGCCCATCAGCCGCATCAACCCGTCCACCAGGTCCTCGACGTAGCAGAACGACCGGGTCTGAGCGCCGTCGCCATAGAGAGTGATGGGCTCGCCCTTCAGCGCCTGGACCACGAAATTGGACACCACCCGGCCGTCGTTGGGGTGCATTCGCGGGCCATAGGTGTTGAAGATCCGCGCCACCTTGATCGGCAGGTTGTGCTGGCGGCGATAGTCGAAGAACAACGTCTCCGCGCAGCGCTTGCCCTCGTCGTAACAGGACCGGGGACCGATCGGATTGACGTGGCCCCAGTAGTCCTCGGTCTGAGGATGGATCAGCGGGTCGCCATAGACCTCCGAGGTTGAGGCCTGCAGAATCTTGGCGCCGACCCGCTTGGCCAGCCCCAGCATGTTGATAGCGCCGTGGACGCTGACCTTGGTGGTCTGCACAGGATCGTATTGGTAGTGCACCGGCGAGGCCGGACAGGCCAGATTGTAGATCTCGTCCACCTCGACATAGAGCGGGAAGCACACGTCGTGTCGCATCAGCTCAAAGGCCGGATTGTCCAGCAGCGGCTGGACGTTCAATCGACGTCCGGTGAAGAAATTGTCGACGCACAGCACTTCACAGCCCTGTTCCAGCAGCCGCGCGCAGAGGAAGGAGCCGATGAAACCGGCGCCGCCCGTGACCAGGACGCGTCTGGAACTGTGCATGTTGGGACTCTCGGGCTGGGGTCGGCGATCAACCCGCCATTAGCCGTGTTTCCCTTAAGGATTGGGAAATGGACCCCTTTGGCGCAGCGCGCTCACCGCCAAACGGCGCCATTCTGAAACGGCGCAGCCCTTGCATGAACCTGGGTTGGGGTCGCGCCGCTTGGTCGCAATCACCCTCATATGGCGAATGGCGCCGCTGGCGCGGCTAGGGCGTGTAAGAATGCGGCATTCTTCGTGCGATAAACCAAGTTTCGCAATTGTTGCTGGCGAAAATGTGACCAAAATGGTGCGCCGCAAGGCAGTGACGGAGTACGTGCGTATGGCGGGGCTGGGCTCGGCAGGTGAGAGCGTGATTCCTGACGCGGGCGCGCCGGCAATCCACCTGCCCAAGCTGGGCGCTGCCGACGTCGCCATCCTGGCCGGCGCCAGCCTGCTGCCGCTGGCCACGGGCGTTTACCTGATCCAGAGCGTGGGTTGGTTGGTCGGCCTCCTGGTCAGCTGGATCGCGCTGCCGATCGCCGCCGGCGTCGGCGCGTTCCTGGCGTTCGTGTGGACCATCCCGATCCGCAAGACCGACATCCTCAGCATCCGGCGCGGCTCGCGCGTGTTCGACCTCAGTCTCGATCCGCCGGTCAGCGCCCCCAAGGCCAGCGTCAGCGTGGTGATGCCGGTGTACAATGGCCTCGACTATCTGAAACGCAGCCTGCCGCCGCTGATGGACCTGCTGAAGTGCGGCGAGATCACCGAAGTCATCGTCGTCGACGACGGCTCAACCGACGCGACGGCCGAATTCGCCCGCGCGCAGGGCGCGACGCTGATGTCCTCCGGCGGCCGCAAAGGCCCGGGCGGCGCTCGCAACGAAGCCGCCAAGATGGCCAAGGGCGAGATCCTCTGGTTCGTCGACGCCGATGTCGTGGTGCATCCCGAGGCGGCCCAGTACGTCCAGGCCGCGTTTCACCATGAAGACCTGGTGGCGGTGTTCGGCTCATATGACGACAAGCCGCCCGGCCAGAATTTCGGCTCTCAGTACAAGAACCTGGTCCACCACCACTATCATCAGCACGCCGATCCTGAGGCTTCGACCTTCTGGTCCGGATGCGGCGCGGTGCGCAAACAGGCGTTCCTCGACATTGGCGGCTTCGATCAGGCCAAGTTCGGCCAGCCGTCGGTCGAGGATGTCGACATGGGCTATCGCCTGCGCGCCGCCGGCGGCCATATCCGCCTGGATCGCCGTCTGCTCTCAACCCATCTGAAAGTCTGGTCGGTGCCCGAGTTGGTGAAGACCGATATCTTCAAGCGCGCCATCCCCTGGGCGCGAATGATGCTGACCGGCGAAGGGGTGCTGGACGATCTCAACGTCGGCACCGCCGAGCGCCTGCGCGCCGTGCTGGCCGGGATTACGGTCCTGGCGCTGGCGGCGGCGGCGGTCGGCATCCTGCCGGTCTGGTGGCTGGCGCCGGTGCTGCTCACCACCGTCACCGGCAACTGGCACCTGTTCCGGCTGTTCGCCAAGGCGCGCGGCGCGTTGTTCGCGGCGGCAGGGCTGGCCTTCCACCAGGTCTACTACCTCTACAGCTCCACCACCTTCGTCTGGTGCTGGGCGGAAGTGCGGATGTTCCACAAGGCGAGCTAGGGCTTCGCACTGTGCAAGGCGTCACCGGCGGGCCGGCGTTTTTCGCGCCGAACAAGGCCCCTCCCCTCTACGCACGTCATTCCCGCCCTTGTGGCGGGAACCCATGTTTCCGCTGCACCGAGACCGAACGAAGGGCCGCGCAACGCGGCCCCTACCACCGCCTGTAGCGCCGAGGGATGGGTTCCCGCCACAAGGGCGGGAATGACGAGCGAAAGGGAGATGGGAATTTCGGAATTTCGGCAAATTTCGGTGACAGTGCATTTAATTCGAGCGACGCGATGCGCTGGCCGGAACCGCAGATCGAATTAAATGCACTGTCACCGAAATTTGCCGCGCGTTGAATGCGAAGCCTTCCCCCCTACCTGTTCGTCGTCGTCCGGCTTGTCCGAACGATGACGAGCTGGGAGGCAGCCCCTACGCCGCCGCCTTCACCTTGCGCGGCACCATGCGTTCGCTCTTCAGGGCCTCTTCGGCGCCGGAATAGCCGCTTTCGGTGTATTCGGCGTCCTCGTTGACCGCCCAGACGTCGAACTTGGCCGCGCCGGCCAGGATGTTCTCGACGGTCAGCATCGCCGTCATCATCGCGTGGTCCTGGTTGTTGTACTTGTGCATGCCGTTGCGCCCGACCAGGTGCAGGGTCGGATAGGTCTCGGCATAGTCGGCGCGCACAGCGTCAACGTGGCCCTCATAGGCCTCGTCATAGATCGGATAGGCCTTGTGCTGGCGCACCACGCAGGCGTCGATCACAGCGGCCGGATCGATCAGGCCGACCTTGCCGATCTCGTCCTTTGCCAGGGCGATCAGGTCCTCGTCCTTGGAGGTCCACAGGCCATCGCCCTCAAAACAGAAATACTCCAGACCGACGCAAGCATAGCCTTCCGGCGCCATGTGCGGCGACCAGGACAGGAAGTTCTGCACCCGGCCAACCCGCACCGAAGGGTCGTGGATATAGACCCAGTTATCCGCGAAAGTTGCGTTCGACTTGGCGATCAGCGCCACGGTGATGAAGTCGCGATAGCGCAGCGACTGGGCCGCGTTTTGGCTGCGCGGTGTCGGCGTGATCGCGGCGGAAAGTTCGGTGATCGGGGCCGAGGAGATCACGTGATTGGCGGTGATGGTCTCTTGGGCGCCGGCCCCGCTGACGATGGTCGCGGTCCAGACCTTGGCTGTCTTGTCCCAGGCCAGGGACTTCAGATTGCGATCCATGCGGATCTCGCCGCCCATGCCGCGGAACTTGGCCGCAGCGGCGTCCCACATCATGCCGGGGCCATGGCTCGGATAGCGGAAGTTTTCCAGCAGGGTCTTCACGCCGCCGGATTCACCCAGGGCCGCGCCCTGGCTCCGGATCCCGAACGAGCGCTTCAGGGCGTCGAAAATCGCCGCGCCCAGGTCCAGACCCTTGATCCGCTGGGCCGCCCAGTCGGACGAAATCTCATCGCACGACATGCCCCACACCTTCTCGGTGTAGGTCTTGAAGAAGATCGAGAACAGCTTCTCGCCGAACTGATTGCGCACCCATTCGTGGAAGGTCTTGGGCGACTTGACCGGCGTCAACATGGCCCAGCCATAGGACGCCACGCAGACCGCACTGCGGATGATCCCCAGATTGCCCAGCGCCTCGAAGGCGCGCAGCGGATAGCTGTAGAACTTGCCGCCGTAATAGATGCGCGACAGGCGCGGGCGGTCGATGAAGTCGTCCGGCAGGATCTCGTCCCACAGCGCCACGACCTCCCTGGACTTGGAGAAGAACCGGTGGCCGCCGATGTCGAAATGGAACGCCGCGCCGCCCACGGCCGCGCTCTGATAGCTGACGGTCCGACTGATGCCGCCGACGTACTGAGGATCACGCTCGACGATGATCGTCTCACGGCCCGCCTTGCGCAGCAGATACCCCGAGGTCAGACCTGCCGGCCCAGCCCCGATCACCAGAACATCGGTCGTCAACGCCATCAAACTCACCCCACCCAACCAAGCACGCGCCATGCCAGCCCTACGCGGTGCGGGTATGCCGTGGAATCGTCAACATGCAATTGAGACGCCAGGGCAAATGTCTCGCCTCGGGACAGGTAGAGGGCGCCAAGTCTACAGATCCGGCGTCTCGTCCCGCTCGCGCGCCATGTTCCGTCGGCCGCTGATCGCTTGCATCTCCGAGAGGTCCAGCCCGCCGTCGCCGTTCTTGTCCAGGGCGGCGAACCGAGGCTTCAGCGCCGCAAGCCGGCCCCGCAGTTCGTCCGGTGTCACCCGATCGTCGGCGTTGTCGTCCAGCGCGCCCAGCATCATTGAGCCGTAGAGCGCGGTCTGCAGATCGCCCCGCACATGGTGGACGGTCTCGTCCGCCCAACGATAGTTGACCCGGAAATACATCATCTCATCCGGCGTCTGCTCGCCCCAGGTGACGGTGCGCTTGGGATCCGGATTGGCCGGATTGTGCTCGGAATTGTCATAGACCCAGGTGGCGATCAGCTTGGTGCCGGCCTTGACCAGGATCGGCGTCACCGGGTCGTAGTCGCGCTGCCAGTTGAAGTCGTAGCGTGGCAGCGACAGCAGCATCGCCTCCTTGCCATCCGGCGTCCTGGCCTTCAGCTCGACGTGATAGCCGCGATAGTGGGAGTGCGGATACAGCGTGTACAGATAGGCGTCGGCCGGGAAGGTCAGATAGGCGATCTCCTGGTGCCGCGCCTCGCCGGCCGGGATCGACAGGGTGAAGTCGCCGATCACCACCGAACGCTTGATGTATGTCGGCTCGGCCTTGGCCAGATAGAAGCCGACCTCGGTCTGGTCCGTCGTTTCCGCGCCCATGGTCGTATAGTGCATCTGGAAGTGCAGCTTGCCGCCGCCGGGCACGGGCGCGCCGGAGCCGTCGGCCATCACCTGCGGCTGTGCGCCGGGGGTGTAGGACCCCACCGAGCCGCCAGGGATCTCGGCGCGCGGCAGGCCGGGATCGGGACGGTGGTCCGAGATCACATGGTGCAGCACCCGCCGGTCGCCCGGCCGCATGGCGATGGCGCGAAGCCAGGTGTTCGCCTTGAACGGGTTGTCGATCATCACGTTCTGGTATTCGACGAGGCCGCTGGCCGGCACTTTGAAGGCCGGCAGTGAGACCACCACGTCCGGCTTGCCCAGCCCCTCTGGCCACGCCGGCGCAACTCGGTTGACGTTGGCCAGCAAGGGGTCCGCCCCTGCCCCGCGCAGCGCGCCCGCCTCGATCCAATGGACCAGGGTCTTGGTCTGGTCCGGTGTCAGGCCCTGGTCGTTCTTGAACACCCCGATGTGCGGATCGGCGAAATAAGGCGGCATGCGGCGGGTGCGCACGGTCTCACGGATCATCGGCGAAAAGCCCTTGATCACCTCATAGCTGTCCATGGCAAACGGCCCGATGCCACCCTTCAGGTGACAGCTGACGCATTTGGACTGCAGGATTGGCGCGATCTCGTTCGCATAGGAGATGTTCGCAAAGTCGGCGGCGCGAGCGCGCTCCGGAAAGGCCACCTTGGCGCCGCTCTCCACCGCCACGCGGGGGTTCGCCACCCGCCGGCGCGCCAGCAGCGCGTCGAGCGCCTGGCCAGCCCCCGCGATGGGACCATGGTAGGCGATAGCCCAGGTCTTGGGGTCAACGACGAAAACCTCGCCCTCGCGCTGCACGCCCAACTGCTCGCCGACCAGCTGCTGCTCATCCATCAGGATCGGGATGGTCAGTCCCAGTTTCTTGGCCTCTGCCGCCGCCGCCTCGCGGGTATCGCCAAGGTTAGAGTTGATGAGGAAGAACAGCGCGCCGCTGGCCTTGTGGCTGACCGCCAGGGCTTCAAGCCGTACGGCGGCTTCGCGAGACGCCCGCCCGCCGTTGGTCTGGCTCATCAGCACAATCGCCGGCGCATAGCTGTAGTAGTAGAGGCTGTGGGCCAGCCGCGTGTGATCGGTGAGCTGGAAATTGTCGACGGTGGCGGGGGCTGGCGTCGTCGCCTGCGCCGAAACCGCCGCGCCGAACAGCGCCATCGCCAGGGCCGCCGCCAGAGCCGGCATTGCGGCCATCATCGCACCTGTTCGCAAGGCCCAGCCCTCCCCAAATCGGCCGGCGCCGATCTCCGAGTGTTACAATAGCAGCGCATTTGCATCGAAATGTTGCAGACCGTACTTGCCGTGTGCGGGCGCGGACGTCCAATCTCGTCATGAACGGGGCCGTAGAAGACCCCTTGTGTTTGAGGAAGACGACATGGCTGAAATCACCCGCAGAGCCTTCGGCGCCCTGGCCACAGCAGGCCTCGCCGCCCAGGCCCACGCCAAGGCCCACGCCGAAGCCCCGACGGCGACGCCCTCGGCCTGGCCCGACGCCACCGAGACCGCCGCGATGATCCGCAGCGGCAAGATGTCGGCCCTGGAGGCCGCCCAGGCCGCCATCGACCGCGCGCTGAAACTGCAGCCCCGGCTGAACTTCCTGGTCGCCTCCGACTTCGACCGGGCCTTGGCCAGAGCCAAGGCAGGCGGCGCGACGGGCCCGTTCGCGGGCGTGCCGTTCCTGGTCAAGGACCTCAACGACTACCAGGGCCTGCCCACCCGCCAGGGTTCGCGCGTCAACCTGGGCCTGCCGCCGGCCGTCGCCCAGGACGCCTATATCGACGCTTTCGACCGCTCCGGCGTCAATGTGATCGGCAAGTCGGCGACGCCGGAAGCCGGCTTCCTGCCGACCACCGAGCCGGTGGCTTTCGGCGCGACGCACAATCCCTGGGACCTGTCGCGCTCGTCCGGCGGCTCGTCGGGCGGTGCAGCAGCGGCGGCCGCGTCCGGCGTCGTGCCCTTCGCCCACGCCAATGACGGCGGCGGCTCGATCCGCATTCCCGCCTCATGCTGCGGCCTGTTCGGCCTCAAGCCCTCGCGCGGCCGGATGATCGGCGCCCGGGCCTTGCGCCAGATCACCGACCTGGGCGTCGATCACATCCTCACCCGCTCGATCCGCGACTCGGCCACCATGTTCGCGCTCACCGAGGACGGCGGCGAAGGCGCCCAGCTTCCGCCGGTCGGCCTGGTCACCCGCCCGCTCAGGCGCCGCCTGCGCGTCGGGCTGATCACCGAAGGCTATGCCGGTTACGCCCCCTCGCCTGAAGTCAGCGCCGCCACAAACAGCGCCGCCAAGCTGATGGAAAGCCTCGGCCATCACGTCATCCCCACCACCTGGCCGATGGGCAAGGCGTTCATCAATGACTTCCTGCTGCTTTGGGCCTCAGGCGCCGCCGGCATGGCCGACGCCATCAGCAAGGCCATGGGCCACCCCGTTGGCCCCGAGACGCTCGAAGCCTTCAGTCTCGGCATGGCCCAGATGTACGCCAGACAGCAGGCCGACCTGCCCGCCGCGCTCCAGCGGCTCCAGAGCGCAGCCCTGGCCTATAATGCCTGGTTCGAAAAGAGCCGCTTCGACGTGATCCTCTCACCGGTGCTCAACACCCCGGCCCCGCTCCTGGGCTACGTCGGGCCCAACGTACCCTTCGACACCCTGGTCCAGCGCCTGACCGAATATGTCGGCTACACGACCTATCACAACGTGGTCGGCGCGCCGGCCATGAGCGTGCCGCTGAACTGGACCGAGGCCGGCCTGCCGGTCGGATCCCAATTCGCCGCCCGCGTTGGTGAAGAGGGGCTGCTGTTCCAACTCGCCTACCAGCTGGAAGCCGCCCAGCCCTGGGCGCAACGGGCGCCGGGGGTGCGGGCGTAGGGGGAAAACGCGCCCTACGCCGCCAGCCCCTGCATCCGCGCGGCCCACTCGCGCACCCGCTCCGGCCCGCCCAGCAGCTGGCGGTTCTGGCCGATGCGCTTGAACCAGTAGTGCAGGCCCAAGAGGTCAGTCATGCCCATGCCGCCGTGCACCTCGGTCGAGGTGCGCGCGATGAAGCGGCCGATTTCCGAAAGGTGCGCCTTGGCGTGGGCGGCCATCAGCGGCGCCTCGTCCGGCGCATGGTCAAAGGCATAGGCGGCATACCAGACCAGCGCCCGGGCCGGCTCCAGTTCGGCCGCCATCTCGGCGCAGAGGTGCTTGACCGCCTGGAACGAGCCGATTACCCGCCCGAACTGCCGTCGTTCCTTGGCGTAGGCCACCGCCTTGTCCAGCATGGTCTGCGCCGCACCCAGGGTATCGGCCGCCAGCATCACCCAGGCCGCGTCGCGCAGCCGGTCCAATGCCCCGTTGGAAACCAGCGGCTCAGCCGGCGTGTCGGCAAAGGTCAGCTCGGTCAGCGGCCGCGTCGCGTCGATGGACGGCAGGCCCGCCATCGCAGACGCCCGCTCCGCCAGATGCAGGCCGCCCTGCCGGTCCGCCACGATCAGCAGGCCCGCGCCCGCCGCGTCCAGCGCGAACATCGCCTTGCCGGTCAGCCGTCCGCCGCTGGCTGTAACGCCCGCCCCGTCGCGCGCGCCCGCGATAGGCTCGGAGATCGCCACACCGGCCGTCACCTCGCCCGCCGCCAGCTTCGGCAGCCAGCGCGCCTTCTGCTCAGATGATCCCGCCAGCTTTAGCGCCAACGGCGCCAGCACCGCCGAGCCGAGGAACGGCGTCGGCGCCACCACCCCGCCCAGCGCCTCGGCCGCCAGCATCGCCTCCACCAGCCCCAGGTCCAGACCGCCGTGCTCGGCCCCGATCATCAGGCCCGGCAGGCCCAGATCGGACAGCCCCTGCCAGATGTCCGGCGCGCTGGTCTCGCCGCCATCGGCGAACCGCCGCACCCGATCCAGCGGTGAAAGGTCGGCCAGCGTACGCACCAGACTGTCCTGCAACAGCGTCTGGTCTTCGGAGAGCGCGAACCTCATGCCCCCACCGCCTTGGGCTCGCGTGGCATGCCCAGGCCACGTTCGGAGATGATGTTCTTCTGGATCTGGGCGGTGCCGCCGCCGATGATCAGGCCCAAGTCGAACATGTAATTGCGCTGCCAATTGCCCTTGGCCCGCAGGTGTGGGCCGTCGTGATAGAGGATGCCCAGCTCGCCCAGCGCGTCGATGGCCAGCGCCGCCACCTGATGGTTCAGCTCACAGCCCTGCAGCTTGACCACCAGCCGCGCCAGCCCGGCTGTCTCGTCGGTCAAGGTGCGCAGGCCGTTGAACTTCATTGACAGTACGCGGGCCTGAAGTTGGATCAGCCGGTCGCGGAACAGCGGGTTGTCGATCACCCGCTGGCCGTCGACCACTTCAGATTTCATCAGCTCGATCAAGGCTTTCAGGCGGGCTTCTGTGGCGTTGGGATCGCCCAGCATGCCGCGCTCGTGCTTCAGCGTGGTGTTGGCCACGAACCAGCCGCGCCCGCGACCGCCGACCACATTGACCTTCGGCACGCGCACGTCGGTGAAGAACACCTCATTGAACTCCGCCGAGCCGGTCATGGTCTTCAGCGGCCGGACCTCGATGCCCGGCGTCGACATCGGAAACAGGATGTAGGAGATGCCCTCATGCTTGGGCGCGGTCGGCTCAGTGCGCACCAGACAAAACATCATCTGCGCCTGGGCCGCCGTGCTTGTCCAAATCTTTGAACCGCTTATCAGGAAATCCTCACCGTCTTCGACCGCCTTGGTCTGCAGGCTGGCGAGGTCCGATCCGGCCCCTGGCTCGGAATAGCCCTGACACCAGATAATCTCGCCCGACAGCGTCGGCGCGATCCAGCGCCGTTTCTGTTCCTCCGACCCCACCTCCAGCAAGGTGGGCACCAGCATCGCAATACCCTGCCCCGACATCCCGCGCGGCGCGCCCACGGCGATGAACTCTTCGGCGATGATCCGGCTCTTGAGGATATCCGGCTCGGCGCCGAACCCCCCGTATTGCTTGGGGATCGTCCGCGCCGCAAAGCCGTTGTCGATCATCAGCCGCTGCCAGCCACGCGGATCTTTCGGCGCGCCGGCCTCATGCTCGGCGGCATGGGCCTCCAGAAACCCACGCACCTCATCACGGAACGCGGCAAGCTCAGGCGTAAGCGTCAGATCCATCGGCGGCCTCGGGGTAAATCAACCCGGCCACTGCACCCGCTTTGCCGCCGCCGCGCAATGGCGCCGTGGCGTTACCCCCCGATGATGTACGCACACAGCTTGTTGCCATCCAGATCCCGGAAGTAGGCGAAGTAGTACCCGCCCCCGCGATCCCCCGGCGGCCCTTCGCACGTCCCGCCTGCGGCCAGGGCGGCGGCGTAGACCTGGTCCACCACCTCCGGCGACTTGGCGCTCAGGGCCACCATCACCCCGTTGCCGACGCTCTGCGCCTGGCCGTCATGCGGCAGCACCACCCCCAGCATCGCGCCCCGGTCCGGCCCGCCATAGTATTGCGAGCGTTCCCAGGTCATCGTCCTGCGGCCGCCCAGCGGGGCCAGCACCGCGTCATAGAACGCCTTGGCGCGTTCGAGGTCGGTCACGCCGAGTGTGGTGTAGCCGATCATGCGGGTTCCCCTTGCTGAGGTCCACAGCCTAGCTGATGATGATCGTGGAAGCGCAAGGGTTGATCGCACAATCCCTCTGGGCCCTTCTCCCCTGGCGGGAGAAGGCAAGATCAGCGCTGGGGGACGGACACCATGATGCAACGACAATTGCTGGCAGGCGCCGCCCTGGCCCTCACCGCCACCCTAGCCCACGCTGAGGTCTCGACCGCCGTGCGCCAGGAGGCCCGCACCATCCAGGGCCTTAGCCAACCCGCCGAGATCATCCTCGACCGCTGGGGTATCCCGCATATCTACGCCCAGAGCGCCCGCGACGCCTTCTTCCTGCAAGGCTACAACGCCGCCCGCGACCGGCTCTGGCAGATCGATCTGTGGCGCAAACGGGGCCTCGGCCGGCTCTCGGCCAGCCTGGGCCCGGCCTATGTGACTCAGGATCGGGCGGCGCGCCTGTTCCTATATCGCGGCGATATGGCGGCGGAGTGGGCGGCCTACGATCCTGAGGCCAGGGGCGCCGTTGAGGCGTTCACCGCCGGCGTCAACGCCTATGTCGCCGAGGTCCGGGCCGGCGGCCGGCCGCTGCCGGTCGAATTCAAGCTCACCGACAGCCAGCCTGAAGCCTGGAACCCGGAAGACGTGCTGCGCATCCGCAGCCACGCCCTGGTCTCCAACGTCACCTCCGAGGTCGCCCGCGCCCAGGTGATCTGCGCCGGCGGCGTCGCGGCCGACGCCCTGCGCCGCAAGCTGGAGCCGGCCCACACCCTGACCATCCCCAAGGGCCTCAACCCCTGTGACATCCCCGCCGACGTGCTGGACGACTACATCCGCGCCACCGAACCGGTCAGCTTCACGCCGATGGCGGCCCCCAAAAAGCTCGCTCAGGTCATCGAGGAACGCGCTGCCGAGGGCTCCAACAACTGGACAATCGCCGCCTCACACACCGCCACCGGCCGCCCGATACTGGCCAACGATCCACACCGCCCGGTCGGCGTGCCCTCGCTGCGCTACATCGCCCATTTGAGCGCGCCCGGCCTCGATATCATCGGGGCCGGCGAGCCCGCCCTGCCCGGCATTTCGCTCGGCCACAATGATGTCGCCGCCTTCGGGATCACCATCTTCTACATCGATCAGGAGGATCTCTACGTCTACCAGACCCGGGGGAACGCCTACCGATACCAGGGTCGCTGGGAGCCGATGACCGAGGTCCGCGAGACCCTCGAGGTCAAGGGCCAGGCCCCGCGCCAGGTCACTCTCCACTTCACTCGCCACGGCCCGGTGCTGAAAGAAGACGCCGCCAAAGCCCAGGCCTTCGCCCTGCGCACCATCTGGTCCGAGCCCGGCCTCTCCGGCTATTTCGGCTCCTCGCGCATGTGGCGCGCCAAGGGCTGGGACGACTTCCAGCTGGCCCGCAACCGCTGGGGCGCCCCGCCGCTCAACCTGGTCTATGCCGACACCAAAGGCGACACCGGCTGGTCCGCCGCCGGCCGCACGCCGCTGCGTCCCAACTGGGATGGCCTGCTGCCGGTGCCTGGCGATGGCCGCTATGAGTGGAAGGGCTTCATGGCCGACGGCGGCCTGCCGGCCAGCCGCAACCCCGCCCAGGGCTTCTTCGCCACCGCCAATGAGATGAACCTGCCGGCCGGCTGGAAGGGCATGACCGGCTATGAATGGGCCGACCCCACCCGCGCCATCCGCATCAAGGAGGTGCTCGCCGCCACGCCCAAGGTCACCCTGGCCGACTCCATGGCCCTGCAGACCGACGCTGTCAGCGCCCAGTCGCGGCGCGGTCTGGCCCTGCTGAAGCCGCTGACCTCAGCCGATCCTGACACTGCCCGCGCTCTGGCCCTCCTGGCCGCCTGGGACAGCAATGAGCGCACCGACAGCGCCGCCGCCGCCCTCTATGAGGTCTGGGCCAACAAGCACCTCGGCCCCGCCGCTGTCGCCGCCCTCGGTCCGGCCAGCGTACAGGCCCTGATCGGCGCCAGCAGTCCGGATCCGATCCTGACGATCCTGGAAACCACGGCCCCCGCCGCCCGGGATCCCATCCTGCTGGCCAGCCTCACCGCCGCGCTCGGCGAACTCAAGACCCGCCTCGGCCCCGACATGGCCACCTGGACTTGGGGCGCGCTGCACACGGCTCACTTCGTGCCGCCCATCGCCGTGCTCGCTGACCCCGGCCTCGCCGCCCAGATGACCCTCGGCCCACTGCAGATCCCCGGTGGCGCCTCAACCCCCCGCGCGGCCACCTGGCGGCCCGACACCTTCGAACAGATTGCCGGCGCCTCGGTCCGCATGGTCATGGACGTCGGCGCCTGGGACAATTCCATGGCCATCAACACCCCCGGCCAGTCCGGCGATCCCCTAAGCCCCCACTACCGCGACCTCTTCCCCCTCTGGGCGGCCGGCAGCTACATCCCCCTCCGCTTCAGCCGCGACGCCGTGGAGCGCGACGCGGAGCTGGTGATGACGCTCCGGCCGGGGAAGTAGCTCAGGTCCTCCCCCAGCGCGCGTTGCGCGCGTTCAGGGGGAGGTGGCGCGAAGCGCCGGAGGGGGTTGCATCCCGAGCGCTTGAGGGTTGCAAGTTTCAACTCTTCCGAAATGCCGGGGGCTTCAACCCCCTCACCCGCTTTGCGGGAGCTCCCCCTGTGGGGGAGCATAGGCGCCATTTCCCCCCGCCGCCTTCGCGCACCGCCATGGTGTGCAATGCTCGTCCCATGCCACACTGCCGACCCATCCACCCCAACCCCAAGGACCCCCTCAAATGACTGATCGTGAAGGCGGCTGCCTCTGCGGCGCCGTGCGCTATGTGCTGAAGGCCGAGCCGCTGATGACCGCCGTCTGCCACTGCACCCACTGCCAGCGCCAGAGCGGCGGGGTGTTCTCCACCAACCTGGCGATCCCCGACGCCGCCTATGTCCAGACCGGCGAGACCAAGGTCTTCACCGACAAGGGCGACAGCGGCAAGGCGGTGTGGCGGCACTTCTGCGGCAATTGCGGCTCGCCGATCCTCTCCAAGGTCGAGGTGATGCCCGGCCTGGCGCTGGTCAAGGCCGGCACCCTGGACGACATGTCCGGCCTGACGCCCGGCATCGAAGTCTACACCGACCACGCCGCCGCCTGGGTCGCCCCCATCGCCGGCGCGCAGCGGTTTGCGCAGGGGTCAAGCTGAGCACACCCAGTGCCTCCCCCAGCGCGCGACGCGCGCGATCAGGGGGAGGTGGCCTGAAGGGTAGGCTTGCCCGCCGTAGCCCTTCGAAGCTTCGGCGAAGAAGGGGCGAAGGCGGGAGGGGTTTCCTCCAGAGCGCATCGAACACCGAAGCCGGCTTCGCGCACCTATTCCGCGCGGCCCAGCAACCGCCGGATGTCCTTCAGCAGGAACAGCATGTGCGCCGGATCGCTCGGCGAGGCCACGAAGTCGAAGTGAGCATAGAAGGCCCGCGCCGCCTCGTTCTTGGCGTGGACGGCCAGGGCGCGCAGCCCTCCGATCTCCGCCGCCTGCAAGGTGCGCAGCATGGCGTCCTTCAGCAACGCCGCGCCCAGGCCCTGCCCGTGGCCGGCGCGCGCCACCGCCAGGCGGGCGAGCACCATCAGGGGCACAGGGTGGCGCGCGGCGCCCTTCTGCAATCGCTCGGGTGCGTCAGCAAACGCGACCTCGCCGAACACCAGCGTGTGGTAGCCGACAACCGTATCGCCGTTGAGCGCGAGGCAGGTCTGCGAGGCGCCCATCTGCTGGCTTTGCAGGGCGTGGCGGGTCAGGAAGCGATCAAGCGCCGCCTCGCCACAGTCAAAGCCCTCCAGATCGTGATCGCGCCGCAGCTTCTCGACACGCAGGCCGGCGGTCATTCCAGAACGCTGCGTTCATCCATCAGCCGCGCCATCCGCGGGGCCGCTCGGACGGGCGCCTCCAGCGCGGCTTGAAACGCCGCCCATGCCGCCGCATCGAGGCCAAAGACGCGCCGGTCGGGAAGCGCCTCCTCCGCCCGCGCCAGCGCGCTTTCCAGAACGAACTCGCTCACGCTGCGCCGCGCGGCGCTGGCGGCGGCCTGCAACGCGCGCTTGTCCGCAGCCGTGAGCCGCAGGTCCAACTTCTCCGAACGCGTGGCGACAGGCATGGCGAGGCTCCTCGTCGGCCATCCAGCGCTGAGCGCCCGACAATGTCAAGACAGATGGTGGGTGACACTTTACTTAACCCCTAGTCCGAAGAATCCCGAAGAATCCGTCGACACGATACCCATAGCCCCTTCCAGACCCTGACCTACGGCCCGCTGAACCGCGTCATCGGCGTCACGCGACCGAACGGCGTCAACAGCACCTACAGCTACGACCTCGCCGGCCGGCTGGTCGGCTTGGCACACAATGCGCCGTCTGGGCCCTCCAGCTCTAACCAGACCTTCAGCTACAGCCCCTCGGGCCAGGTCACCGGCCAGTCGCAGACCGGCGATCAGTACGTCTGGACAGGCCAGCCGACCACCACCACCAACCGACCAGCTGAACCGCGACGCGGCGGTGGCGGTGGCGGCGGGGGGAGCCTGCCCTCGGGCTGGCGAAGCCAGACCCGGGGGATGCCAACGGCAATATGATCTCGGACGGGGTGCGCAGCTTCACCTATGACGCCCTGAACCGCCTGACCGGCGTCACCGGCGGCTCTGCCCCCGTCACCCTGGCCTACGACCCCTTCGGTCGGCTGGGCAGCTACACGGCGTCCGGCGCGACCACCAGCTTCCGCTACGCCGGCCCCAACCTGTCACAGGAGTACAACGGCACGACCCTGCTGCGCAGCTATGCCTCGGGCGAGGGCGCGGACCAGTGGATGCTATGGATGGAGGGACCCTCCGGCGCCGGCAGCCTTCGCTGGCTGCACCAGGACCGCCAGGGCTCGGTGATTGCGGTGTCGGACGCGGCGGGCGTGGTCACGCCCTACGCCTACGGCCCCTATGGCGAGCCGCAGAACTGGGCGGGCTCGCGGCTGCGCTACACGGGGCAGATGGCGATCCCGGAGGCG